>JAGRGB010000215.1 GCA_020445745.1 Rhodocyclaceae bacterium
ACTCTTGAATAGCTTGGGATCGCCGACGCTTGCGACGATAGCAGTGGCGCTCAACGGCCCGATACCTTCGATCTCCATCAGCCGGCGCGCGGGCTCGCATTCGCGCGCCAAGGCCTCGATTTTGCGGTCATAGGCTTGAATGCGCTCATCAAGCCAACGCAGGCGGTCGTGCAAGTCCGCAATGGTCTCTCGGGCCAAGATGGGCATTGGATGCTTCCCAGCACCGATTTCGGCGAGCAATGTGCGGGCCCGGGCAATGCCAGACGCGGCAATGATGCCGAACTCGCCCAGCAGCCCGCGGATCTGATTGACCAGTGCCGTACGCTCGGAGACCGCGAGCGCTCGGGCGCGGTGAACCGTTAGCACTGCCTGCGCCTCCTCCGACTTCACCGGCACATATCGCATCTGTGGCCGACCCACCGCCTCACAGATGGCTTCTGCGTCATTGGCATCGTTCTTCCCGCTCTTACGATAGGGCCGAACGAACTGGCCGGCCATCAACCGTGCATCGTGGCCCAGCCGAATCAGCTCTCGCGCCCAATAGTGCGCGCCTGCACAGGCTTCCAACCCAACGAGGCAGACAGGGACATTTGCGAAGAATCGTAGAACTTCGCTGCGCGACAGCTTCTTCCTGACTACCGCATTACCATGCGCATCTACGCCGTGAACTTGAAACACCGACTTGGCAATATCAAGCCCGATCCGAACAACTCTCATGGATGCCTCCTCTTGATAGCCGGCAACCATGGCGGTCGCCGAAGCCTCAGTCTCCCGCGTTCAGGGAGGGGGAGTCCATTTCATTAGTTTAGATCGTGATCGCGAAGCGAGCCGCGATCTGAACCGGTTGTTGGACAAGCCCGGTTCAGGATCGGCGACACAGGAAATATCTCTGGTTCAGGTGCCCCGTTGCGGGGCCTTCAAGCCATCGCGATCGATCGGCGCGGAGCGCCAAGAGGGCGAAATCCAGCCCCCGCAGTGACGGCCAACAAGGTACTGCACCGGACTGTTCCACCGCTGAGCGGCTCCGCAGCCGGTGAGCGCAATCGTTAGGCGAAAAAGGAAAAGGAAAGGAGAGAAATATGGCAGGTGAAGCAGAAGCAGCAGTAGAAACGCTACATGAACGCAATGAATTCGGGAGGTATGCTGTTTGTATTGGTAGTTGTTGGGTTTCTAGTTGCGTCTGGCGGCAGCCTCCTAGAAGGTTCGGAAGATCTATTCAAAGGCTTATCCCTCGCGGCATGCGCCAGTACTTCGATCCAGGATTCGTGGCGCGAGAGATAAACCCTATTGGGCAGGCATTAAAAGGTGATCTTATGAAATACACATTGAAACTTACCATCGACTCTCCTCGTGAAAATGTTTGTAAGTTGTTTGGTAATCCGCAGAATTGGAGTAAATGGCAAGGAACATTCGTTGGCTATGAGTCGATAAGTGGAGATGCCGGATATGCTGGCTCTAAAACAAAATTGATTCACAAATTTGGTAAAAGGCAAACCGAAATGGTTGAAACCGTAGAGGCAAATAATCTTCCCGAAGAAATGGTATGCATATACGAGGCTCCGAGCGCATGGAACCGAGTGGTGTATAGATTCAAGGAAATATCACCGCAAGAAACTGAATTGGAATTTGAGTCCGAGTTCAAGTGTAGTGGTTTTTTAAAAATCCTGGCCTTCTTGATGCCCGGCATGTTCAAGAGAGCATCACAGAAGGATATGAACGCTTTCAAGAAATTCGTTGAAACAAATGGATGACGAATGAGTGGCGGTCGTGATTGCCCTGCGTAGCGGCTTCGTCCAACCCATCATTCCACCTGACCTGCGCAAGAACCCGCACAGGGCGGTGAATTCAAACCTTGGGCGTCACGAAACTCATGCTCAGCGCCGGTTCCCAAGCACTCCTCGTTGGTGGAGCATTGACTGCGGTTGCAGCCTTTTCGCACCTGGCTTGCATCGCTCTTGGCCCGTCGGCCTATCGGTTGATGGGTGCCGGTGAACGTGTGGCTCGCGCCGTGGAAGCCGGCAAGATGCAGCCCACGCTTGTTACCCTAGCCATCTCCGCTGTCCTCCTTCTCTGGGCTCTGTATGCCTTTTCTGGCGCCGGAATTGTGCGCCAAGTGCCCTACACCCATCTCGCGCTGCCCGCCATCAGCCTCATCTACCTCGCTCGAGCCTTTGCGTTCCCGCTGCTGCGACGTGTGTACCCCGAGAACTCCACAAGGTTCTGGCTGGTCTCGTCAAGCGTCTGCCTTTTGCTCGGCACGCTCTACGCGGTCGGCGCCATCGCCGCTTGGCAAGCGCGGTGAGGCCTAACGAATGGGGTGGAGGAGCCCGCGCCTCGAGCGCCACGGCTCGATTCCGACCCTGAAAACATTTCTTGCAGGTCCGCCCCGAACAGGGCGGCTTTGATCTTGGCGCACCGCCATCGGCACGGATGTCGCGCCTGCGCGTGTCTCGGAAAGGCCGAACTCCGGCGATTATGTCGGTTGGGGTCGAGTTTCAGGCGAGCCGATCTCTCGGCTGGCGGGCGCCGAACTCCCCGCGCGAAAGCCATGCCTGCAGCAGCTCGGCGCTTGCTGTCAAGCGACATGGCATAATGGAATATGTCAGCGCATTGTTGGCGCTCTTCAGCGAAATCACTTGTCCAACCCCCCGAAAGGAGCGTAGAAATGCTTGTTGCCCTGAGAGAATGGTCGTATTCGCGAATCTTGCTGGTAGCCGCCTTCCTTTCAATTGCCGGCTGTGCGGCACAGCTTGCACCACCCTACGACAAGACCGTCGCCGACGGGTTGAATTCGGCAAACACAGAAGCGATGACGCTGATGGCTGCTACGTCACAGGGTACGGACAAGAACAGCTTCTCTGCCCGCGAAGACACCTACAACGCATTGATCGGAACGCTCGACGCCCTGGCGCTTTCCGCAGGTGCGCGACCGATGCCGAAGAACCGGTTCACCGATGCAATCAACAAGGTGCTGGAGAAACGCGGTGGAAAGCCGATCGACGATGATGATTCAACACCGCCGAGCGCCCATTCCATCAAGAAAATTGCAGAAACTTTGACCAAGATGAGAGACACGGACAAGAAGCAGGGTGTCACGGCCATCGAGGCTCAAGCGTTCAAGGGCCAGCTGGTGATCTATTTCGACCAGGCGATTACCTACGAGAACTTCCTGCAGCGCTAACCAACGAGGAGCATGAAGAATGGCTATCGACATCGACCAGCTTGTCAGCGACATGAAGACGGCAGCGAGCGGCGTCCTGAACGCCGATGTTTCGACGTTCCGCGGGTTTTCGGAGCGACAGCTCAAGGCCATTGCACAACAGGCGGCTTTGGTTGCAACGGGAATTGAAACCAGGCAAATTACCGAGGAGACCGAGCAGTTCTTCCTGGATAGCCTTGAAGACATGGCACTCAGCTTTGCAAAGACCCTCCGCGGTCTGCTGATGGTCACCATCGAAAAGGTATGGAATGCAATCGTCGGTGTTCTCTGGAATGCAATTTCAGATGCGGCGGGCGTGGTCCTGCCCGTGCCCGTGAAGAACTGAGCGCCGAATGGCCGCGTCGAGGAGCGATGCAGTGGCAATGGCTTGGCCCATGCAATGCACGGTCCGGGAAGCACTGATTCACTCACCGGACGCGCGCGCCTCATGGCAGATGCAAGCCAGAAATGGCGACGGCGAGAGCACGACGAGCGGCTTGCCAATGCAGTCGAGCCCTTCAGTCCCGGAGTGCGCCGTCAGGAATATGCTGACCCGCCGCGATCGCTTCGCGGCCGACATCGAGGCGATCGCACCGTGCTGTGGGTTGGATGTCCATGACACTTTTCGATCGACCGGCTGCTTTGCCGGATTGGGGCATGGGCGCGAGGCCGGACCCGCGTCGCTGTCCGTCGCGGGTCGGCCCGGGCGCTGACTACAAGCGATGATTCGAGTCCGCGGCGCAACCGAGCAGGATCGTGAGGCCGTCCTGGATGTCCACAGGCATGCCTTCCCCGCAGGAGAATGCGATGCCGTTGCGAAGCTGGCGGTCGGTTTGCTGGCGGAAGAAACCAGCCCTGCAACGATCAATTTGCTCGCGGAGATCCGTGGCGAGGTGGTGGGCCATATCGCGTTCAGCCCGGTCACACTGAGCGGCAAAAGCGATTGGCTCGGCTACATCCTGGCGCCATTGGGAGTGAAGCCCGGGCATCAGGGAGGTGGTGTCGGGCGGAAGCTCATCGAACGCGGTATGGCCCAGGTCCGCGAGAAGCCCGTCGATGTCGTCTTCGTCTACGGCGATCCGGCTTATTACGAACGGTACGGATTCGGCGCAGATGCCGCCGCGGGATTTCTGCCGCCCTATCGGCTGCAGTACCCATTCGGGTGGCTGGCAATTTCGCTGCTTGACGGTGGGCTGTTGGAAGAAACCGTCCGTCTTTGCGTCTTGGAACCGCTGCGCGACCCAAGTCTGTGGTAGCGGTGTTGCGCGAAAGGCGTTGAGGGCGGGCCGGAAACCCGAACAGCGCCTGCGTGTCGCGCAGTCATTGGTCCGGCATGCCTCGCTGCGGCCCCGGGGCATGCCCGCAAGACGCGAAACGGCTCGCAAAGCATTCGAGTGCGTGCCGTTCGCGTCTTCGTCGAGTCGGACTCAGTGGTTGACGACGGCTGACTTCAGGCTGCCGAGCATGGCCATCACCTCGCCGTGCTCCTTGGCCGGGACATCGAACTTGTCGAGCGCCATTTCCACATTCTCGGCCAGCGCGGCGAAATCGGCGTCGGTCAGGCTCATGCCGGTGTGGGCGGCCTGCATGTCCTTGCCCTCGTACTGGCAGGGGCCGCCGGCGGCCTGGCAGAGAAAGTCGACGAGCTGGCCGGCGAAGGCTTCGGGCTTGGTGTTGGCAAAATAGTGATTGATGCGCTCGTCCGCCGAGGTGATGGCCCACAGTTCGCCGACCACGGCTTCCAGCGCGGGCTTGCCGCCGAGGCGTTGGTAGAGCGTCTTGTCTTCGGCGATCGCGCCGGCAGACAGTGAAAGGGCGACGAGGCCGGTGGCGACGAGGCCGAGAGTGCGACGGGAAAGGCGATTCATGCGGGTCTCCATGGGTAGGTGATCGAGGCGGTTGCGATACTAGGATCCGCCTCGATGCCGGTCGGTGACCCAGGTCACCACCGACGGGGCCATGGAGCGCGCGCGTTTGAATGGCCGACCAACCTCAGGCACGCTGCGGCCGGCGGATGACGGTTCGCTGTACCGCGACGGACAGATGGATGGGGCAGGGCGGCCGGCCGACGCCTGCCGCCATTGCGCCCGGGGCCCGTCTACGTGAGGGCGGTCGGCATGGAAGCGACGGGCGGAAGCGGGAAATGCGATCCAGGTTCGATCCCGCCGCCCGGCACGTCGTCGGTCATCCGATACGCTTCCTGCGAATGTTGGTGCCAAGGACGCTTACCGATCCGGCCTTATCGCACGCCGTCGCGCGGTATATCGTCCGCGCCAGGCGGTCCGCCCGCCAGTCGTGTCGCGCCTCAGGCGCTCTGTGCCTCGCAGACGCTTGCCGGCAGCGCTTCGTACCAGTCGACGATGTGGCGGCCGTTGCGCAGTGCCAGACCGGCCAGCACCGCAGTGGACAGTGCGTCGTCCGGTTCGAGGAACACGGCCGGGTTGCCGTCGCGGCTGAAGCACGAGCCACCGCGGAGCTGCCAGCGCCACACGCTGCATTCGAGTGCCAGGTGCAGGCGCAGCATCTCGGTCGTTCCGTCGATGTCGACCGCCAGATCGACGTCGATGACGCCGGTGCGCCCGAAGCTGCGCAGTGCATCGCGCAGTTCGTCCAGCTCCGAGGTCGGCAGGATCTCGAAGGCCCCCGAGGCGAGGGCCGTGAGCAGTTGCGGGTCGGCGCTGTCGCCTGGTTCGAGGCGGGATGCGGCCTGCTGGATCTCGGCTTCGACGGCGTTGCGAGATTCGACGGCGTGATCGGATTCGCCGGCATGGCGTGCGGCGGTGCCCAATACCGCCAGCACGGTTTCCAGCGTCTGGGCGAGGGCTTCGCGATCGAGCTGGCCACGGCGCTGGCTGCGCAGGGCCTGGCGGAGCAGCGTGCGCGCCGCATTGGCCCCGCCGGGCAGCAACTGCCCGTCCGGGATGCTGCCGCAGAACTTGAGGCAGGCGACGATGCGGGCCAGTCGCGCCGCGTGGTCGGGATCCTGAGGGCGGTTTGACGCTTGGAACAGATGCGCCAGCTTCGAATCGCTGAAGTGATCGAGGTCGTCGACGGTCAACATCGGCTTCTCCCGGTATCCGGTGTCTGCCGAGGGGGCCACGAGCGTGCATCGAGCGCGGACCGGAGCCCCGGGGATGCTGCGAGCAGACGGGGTTGTCAAGGTGTCGAGGACAGGGTATCGGAATGTGTGCTGCGGTGCAACATAAATAAATTTTGGCACAGGTGTTGGCGCCTGGCTCGCCTGATTCGTGACGGTCCCGCGGTGCTCGGCGCCAGGGGCTCGACGCTGCGGGCCCGCGAGGCGTGCTTGTCACGGCCTGCCGCGCGGATGTACAAGACGTGGCGGGCAAGCGGTAGTTCGCGCTCCGCGCCACTGTCGATCGTAAGAAGCGGGCGCGGCCGCTGGCGATCGTGCTCGCGTCGGGCGATTACCGGCGCTTCCGCGGGCGATTGGCCCGCGAGCACCTTGCCTTGCATTCGTAACCGGGCTGGAGCGGCGCGCTGCGGTCGATCGGGAGGGCTGGATGTCGCGCCGTCGAATCACGCCCGCAGGCCTCACGATGCTGGCCTATTTGGTTTCGCAGGCCAATCTGGCACGGCTCGTCGGTAGTCTCGAGCCAAGCATCTTCGCCTTGCAGCTCTCGTTCACGGCCGAGCAATTCTGGCGGGTCGTGTCGGCGTGGGGTGCGGCCGGCGTCCAGCGCTACATGGACCACTTTCCGTACGATTTCCTCCATCCGTTGGTGTACGGCTGCATGGGTGTCGTGTGGGTGCGCGATACCAGGCTGTTCGAAGCATGGCCGGCGGGCCTGCGCCGATTCTGGGCGTGGTCACTGCCGGTGGCGGCGATGTGCGACCTGCTGGAAAACGTGTTGCACATCCGGTTGCTCACTTCGGGACCGGGCTCCGGGAGCAGCCTGGTGCTGATCGCGGGTGCCGCGGCCTCGTGCAAATGGCTTCTCGCGGTCCTGTTCACGCTGGCCCTCGGGGCCGGTGCGGTGCGCTCGTGGCGCCCGTTTCGCGGTCCGTGACGGTCGCACGGGGGAGCGTGGATCGGCCTCGTGGGGTCGTCATGCAACAGTCGGGCAGAGTCATAGATGGAATTTATGGGGTTGCCCCGAGCCACGGCTTGTCGGGCGGACGGCCGCAGGCCAGCCTGCGCCCGCGAGACCACCGCGTCGGGTCGTGAACTCGCCACCGGCGCTCGATCGCGGCTTCCCGCTACTGGGCATCGACGACGATTTCGATCAGGTTGGGCTGCGCCGAGGCGATCGCCGCGGCGACCTTCGGCCGGATCTCGTCGGCGGCGACGATGCGCTGCGCCGGCATGCCCATCGACGTCGCCAGGGCCTGGAAATCGACTGGCGGATCGGTGATGTCCATGGCGATGAAGCGCCCGGTACGTGCCGAGGTGTAATGCGACTGTGAGCGCATGAAGTTCTTCAGGATGTTGTATTCGCGGTTGTTGACCACCACGAAGCTCACCGGCAGCTTCTCGTTCACCGCGGTCCACAGGGCCTGCGGCGAGTACATCGCCGCGCCGTCGCCGACCAGCGAGACCACCGGCTTGCGCCCGAGCCCGAGGGAGAAGCCGATCGCCGCCGGCATGCCCCAGCCCAGCGCGCCGCCGCGCAGGAAGGAGTACTGGCGGGTCGAGTGATTGGCGAGGAACTTGCGCAGGTGGGTCGCGGTCGCCAGCGCTTCGTCGACGATCGGGGTGTCGCTGCCGATCGCCAGGGCGAGTTCCCGCGCCGCCACCAGCGGGTGGATCTTCGGCCGGTCCTGCAGGGCATCGGCCTCGGCCATCAGCGCCGAGCGGCGGGCCGCGAAGGCTTCCCGGGCCTGGTGGCGGCGATCCTCGAAGGCCTGCCGGCGGTCCGCCACCGCCGCCTGCAGCAACTGGTTCAAGGCCTGCAGCGACAGCTGGATGTCACCGACCACCGACAGCCGCGTCGAGTAGGTGCGTCCCAGGTCGCGGCCGTCCACCGAGAGCTGGTAGAGTTCGCAGCCGGCCGGCAGTGCCGAGGCGTCGGAATAGAGGATGGTGATGAACGACTTGCCGCCGAGGGCGAAGATGGCGTCGCACTCGGCGATGGCCTCGGCGATCGCCACCGCCTTGGTCGGCAGGTTGCCCTGCCACAGGTAGTGTCCGGTCGGATACGGGATGTGCGCCGGCCACGAGGAGCCGAACACCGGCGCCGCCAGGATCTCGGCCAGCTCGACCACTTCGCGATAGGCGTCGTTCAGCGAGATCTCGTCGCCGGCGATGATCGCCACCCTGCCGGGCGCGTAGCCCGCCAGCTCGGTCGCCAGTTCCGCCAGCGAGCCCGCCACCGGCCGCCGGTCCACCCGCGACACGCGGGGGATCTCGACCGCGCTTTCGGCCTCCATGACGTTCATCGGCAGCGACAGGAAGACCGGGCCGGGAGGCGTCGCGCTGCTGTCCTGGAAGGCCCGGCGGATCAGGATCGGGATCTGTTCCGGGTCGGTCACCTCCTGCGCCCACTTCGCGACCGGGGTGGCGATCGCCACCAGGTCGCCCTGCAGGAGCGGATCCGCGATCGCGTGGCGAGAGTCCTGTTGTCCGGCGGTGACGACCAGCGGCGTGCCGGAGGTGCGCGCATTGAGCAGATTGCCCAGGCCGTGGCCGAGCCCGCCGGCGGTGTGCAGGTTGATCACTCCCGGCTTGCCCGAGGCCTGGGCGTAACCGTCGGCCATCGCCACGACGCAGGCCTCCTGCAGGCCCAGCACGTAGTGGATCCGCTTGCGGCCGATCAACGCGTCGATCAGCGGCAGTTCGGTGGTGCCGGGGTTGCCGAAGATGTACTCGACGCCCTCGCTCTCGAGGGCCTCGAGCAGTACATGGGCACCGAGGCGTTTGTCGGGCACGCTGGTGGTCATGGTCTCGTTCTCCTGTCGCTGGGCGGTGGTCGTCGACTGGACTATAGACAGCGGGCGTGGCGATCGGGTGGCCTCTCGCGACGCCGTTGCCGCGGTGACGCGAAGTCGGCGATGTCGTCGCGTGCGGCCCGGCGCGATGCCGCCGTGGCGTCGTCGGCGATCGTCGCGAATCGCGCTTTCCAGCGCGCAGCATCGCGGTACGCCACGAGGTGACCGGCAGGCGGGCTCGAAGCGGGAGGACCGGGGGCGCACGGTGCTTCTGCGGCCACTCGCGGCGGTGGTCGGCAGGATCGGTCGGCCATGTCATGAGGGCCGCCCGCCCGGCAATCGCGATCCCGGCGGGTCGAGATGCCGGTCGCGAAGCCTTTGAGCGACAGCTGCGCTCTGAACGGAGTGTCCGCACGGGCGTCGAACGGTCGTCATGGGTGCAACGGACATACCCTGCAGGGGTGGTGCTCGGCGATCGTCGTCAACGGGGACGCTCGCCTGCAGGGCTGGTCGCGCCGAGGGGTACCGGCGCAGCTGGGGGCCGGCATCGTCGCCGCGGTTCCGGGCCGGTGACGGAGTGGTCGCGGGCCGGCGGCGAGTGAGCGCAGGGGGCGCTTCGTCGCCCGGGATGCCGCCGCATCGCGGCACGGGAGCTGAACGAGGGCCGGTACCGAAGGTGGTTCCGGTGGGCCGCGATCGGCCCGGCGGGCGATCGGGATCGGCGGTACGATCCGGCGAATCCGCGTGGAGCGGGACAAATGGCTCGTGACAGGGGTGATCGCGCGGCCGGCGTGGCCGGGAGCGCCCGCGGCCGGTCGGGAGAGCCGGGCGCGTTCGCGGCGAACGCGCGGTCGGTACCGGCGCAGGCGGATGGCTGCTGGTCGGTGTGGCGCCTGGACGACAACGGCAATGCATTCCGCGTGGCCGGCGGGCTTTCCCGCGATGCCGCGGAGGCGATGGTGCGGGCTTACGAGGCGAAGGGGCACAAGCAGTGCTATTGGACGTGCCGGCAGAACGTCCAGGCGGATGGCGTCCCATAGGGTGAGCACCGCACCCGTCGGTGAACGTGCCGCGCCAGGCGGCAGGCGATGCGGCTCGGGCCGTGCGAAAGCATGCGATCGAGCCGGCGATCGATCCTGGCACGGTCTCGGGCACGACGCGCCGAGCGCGGTCATCGCGCGTCGTTCGCCTTGTCACGACTGCCCGTCCTCGGCACGCTCGGCGCTGGACAGGCGATGAGGAGCAAGGATGATCAAGTTCGTCATGTGTCTGACGCGACGCGCCGACATGAGCCGCGAAGCGTTTCTCGATTACTGGAAGAACCGGCACGGCCCGTTCTTCATGCAGAATGCCGGGGTCATCGGCGCGAAGCGATATCTGCAGTCGCACACGGTGAGCACGCCGCTCAACGAGGGCCTCAGGAGTTCTCGCGGCATGCTGCCGGAATTCGACGGCATCGCGGAGGTGTGGTTCGAGTCCGAACAGGCGCTGGTCGCCGGAATGAGTTCGCCGGAAGGCCAGAAGCTCGGTGCTGCGCTCCACGAGGACGAGGCGAACTTCATCGACCACGCCAGGTCCTGCGCGTTCATCGTCACGGAGCACGAGTTCTGAGCGACGGCCGGGGTATCGACCGGTAGCCGGGCGGCAGAATTCGATCGGACATCACGCGCTGGTGGCGGTCGACCCGCCGAAGCGACGCTCGACGCGGGGGTGGCGGTCGCCAATCGATCGGCGTGATCTCGCCGCCGACCCCTGCGCACCTCGCCGGACCTGAAGCACGCTACCCGCGCCGGCAACGATTACGGGTCTTTCCGGATCGCGATGCAGCAGCCACGCCCGCGGCGCGCGATGGTCGCGTCGTGCGCTGAGTCCGGTGTGGTGGGTGCCGGCGTGGCGCGGGCGGGCCGCTGCGGCTCCGACATCCATGAAGTCGATCACGATTTACTAAAGTATCGCGCAGCGAGACCGTCAAAGAATTGTCTTGTCATTTGTCGCGCGCCATCCGTGCGCCGCGCAGGAAGTCATCATGACGACAATCGTGCCGGGGGTCGCGCGTTCCGAGCCGCGACCATCAAGCCCGGCGTCGTCGATCGCACTGGTCGAGAGTTTCCTCGGGATGGCAGCCTTGCTGCATTCGGATGGTCGCGTCGAGGCCGTCAATCGGGAGCTGGCCGCCGTCAGCGGCGCCGGCGACGCCGACGTCGAAGGCAGATGCTTCTGGGAATGCGAGTGGTGGGCCTTCGATCCCAACGTCCAGACGCGGATCCGGCGCGCGGTGGAGGCCGCCGCATCGGCCGGGCAGGCGCAGTTCCTGCGGGCCGTCAAGCGCGTGCGCGACCGGGAATTCCTGAATGTGGAGATCAAGATCTCGCCGTTCGAATGTCCGTCCGGCGGTGGCAACTGGCTGATCTACAGCGCTCGGGATCGGACGGCGCAGGTGGCGGGCGAAGAAGCGCTCGCCCTTTCCGAACAGCGCTTCCGCCTGGCCGTGGAATCCTTTCCGGACGGCCTCGTGATGGTGGATCAGAAGGCGCGCATGGTCCTCGTCAACGCCGGCATGGAGACCTTGTTCGGCTATGCACGCGACGAGCTGCTCGGCGCCCGGATCGATCAGCTGCTGCCGGACACGCAGCGCCATGGGCACGCGGCCCACTTCGCGCGCTACATGGAGCATCCGACGGCGCGCGCGATGGCGAATCGGCGCGAACTGCATGCGCGCCGCAAGGACGGCTCCGAGTTCCAGGTCGAGATCGGGCTCAACCCGATCCCCTCGGAGCAGGGCACGATGGTGCTGGCGACGATCCAGGACGTCACCGCGCGCTACGCCGCCCGGCGTTCCACCGAGCGCGCCCTCGAAGAGAAGACGGTGCTGCTCCACGAGATCCACCATCGGGTCAAGAACAACTTGCAGGTGATCTCCAGCCTGCTCAACCTCCAGTCGCGGGGCGCGAGCGGCGATGTCGCGGCGGCGCTCGCCGAGAGCCAGGGTCGCATCAAGGCGATGGCGCTGATCCACCAGCTGCTCTACGAGCGCAAGGATTTCTCCAGCGTCGATATCGCCGAGTACCTGCGGCGTCTGTGCGGCCTGTTGTCCGAAAGCTACCGCAGCGTGCGTCCGCGCTTCCGCTTCGTGCTGGAGGCCGAGGAAGGCGTGTGCGTCAGTCTCAAGCGGGCCGTGCCGTGTGGCCTGTTGGTCAATGAGCTGGTCACCAATGCCCTCAAGCACGCGTTCCCGGAGCCACGGACCGGGCAGGTCCTGGTGTCGCTCCAGCGGGACGACGACGGTTTCACGATCACCGTGGCGGACGACGGCATCGGCCTGCCGCCCGAGGTGGTGCCCGGCGTGACGCGATCGCTGGGCATGCAGCTGATTCCGCTTCTCAGCGATCAGGCCTGTGGCAGTTGGGCACTGACGCGTGACAACGGCACCCGCTTTACCATTCGGATCAGGCCCGACGAGGGCAAGGAGGTGGCATGAACGCCAGTCGGATCATGGTCGTCGAGGACGAGCGCATCGTCGCGTTCGATCTTCAACACACACTGGAGTCGTTCGGTCACGAGGTGGTTGCCGTCGTCGCTTCCGGAGAGCACGCGATCGAACGGGCTGCCCAGCTGCAGCCGGATCTGGTGCTGATGGACATCAACCTGGAAGGACAGATCGACGGCACCGAGGCCGCTCGCTCGATTCACGCGCAGCACGGGGTGCCGGTGGTCTTCCTGACCGCCTATGCCGAGCAGGGCATCCTCGAGCGGGCCGAGGCGAGCGCGCCTTACGGCTATCTGCTGAAGCCGGTCGAGACGCGTGCCCTGCAGGCCTCCCTGCGCATGGCGCTGGCCCGCAGGCGGGCAGAGCAGTGCATGCAGCGCGGCGAGGAACGTCTGCGCCTGGCACTGGACGCGGCCAATCTGTGCATCTGGGAGTGGGATGCGGTCGAGTCGCGTTTCCACAGCGAAGGTGGCATGGAGCGACTTCTCGGCGGCGTGCCACGGGCGCTGGTAGGCGGCAGCGATGCCTTGCTGCAGCGGATCGATCCGACAGAGCAGGACATCATCGCCGGAGCGCTGGCGCGCGGCGAGCCCGTGCAGCGCACGGTCAGGATCGCCCCCGACAAGGCCGACGGACGACCGGTATGGGTTGATTTCCTGGCCCGTTCCTTCATTGGCGGGGAAGGGGTGCTGAAGCGGGCGGTCGGCGTGATACGCGACGCCACCGAACGCCACGAGCAGGAAGAAGCACTGCGACAGGCCAGCCTGGCGTTCGAAAGCACGGCCGAAGGCATCGCCATCCTCGACGATTGCCACCGCGTCGTCACCATCAACGCCGCCTTCACGAGGATCACCGGCTATCCGCTGGACGAGATCCGCGGTCGGGATCCCGAGCAACTGCTGCTCGGCCGCCGCCATGACGATGCGATCTTCGGCGAACTCGGACGTCACGGCAGCGATCGCTGGCACGGCGAAATAGCCGCTCGACGGAGGGACGGAGATCGCATTCACGCCTGGCTCCATGCCTGCGTGCTGAGATCGGCCGCGGGCGAGGTGACGAACTACCTGATCGCCCTGTCGGACATCACGGTGCTGCGCCAGACCGAAGCGCTGGTGCAGCACCAGGCATTCCACGATGCGCTCACCGGTCTGGGCAATCGCAACATGCTCGGCCTGGTGCTGGACCGGGAGATCGAGCGACGACGGGCGAACGGAAGCCGCTTCGCCCTGCTGTTCATCGATCTGGACGGTTTCAAGCTGATCAACGACACCCTCGGGCACGATGCCGGCGACAAGCTGCTGATCGAGGTATCCCAGCGCATTGCCCGGGTCCTGCGGTCGACGGACACCTGCGTCCGGCTCGGCGGCGACGAGTTTCTGGTGGTCGCGCCGAGCATCGGCAGTGCCCACGACGGCGTGGTGCTCGCCGACAAGCTGCTTGGCGAGATCCGCGCGGTGGTCGATCTCGGCAACGAGCGGCTGCGGATATCGGCCAGCATCGGCATCGCGCTGTGCCCCGATCACGCCGAGACGCCTGCGGATCTGGTCAAGGCTGCAGACAACGCGATGTATGGTGCCAAGGAGAACGGGCGCAACCGTGCCGTCCTCTATTCGGCAGACATGGCCGCACGCGTCGCCGACAGACTCAAGCTGGAACAGGGACTGATGCGCGCGATCGGCAACGACGAGTTGTTCCTCGAGTACCAGCCGGTGGTCGACATTCGAAGCGGCCGGATCATCGGTGCCGAGGCCCTGATGCGCTGGCAGGATCCGGTCGAAGGGCGCATCACGCCCGCCCGCTTCATTCCGGTCGCCGAAGAGTGCGGCCTGATCGACATCCTCGGCACCTGGGCACTGCGCACAGCGTGCCGCGAGGCCCACGGCTGGATCGACGACCGGGGCGTTCCCTTGCGGCTGGCGGTCAACGTGTCCGTGCGCCAGTTCAGGAGCGGGGAGTTTCCGCAAGTGGTCGAGAGGGTGCTGGCAGAGACCGGCTTTCCCGCCGAGAGGCTCGAACTGGAGATCACCGAGAGCACCTTGCAGCAGGTCGAAGAGAGTCGCGAGCAGATCGCGGCGCTGACGCAACGCGGCATCCTGATCTCGGTGGACGATTTCGGCACCGGCTATTCGTCCCTCAGCGTGCTCAAGCACCTCGCGATAAAGCGCATCAAGATCGACCGATCCTTCGTCACCGATCTGCCCGGGGACCCGAGCGACGTCGGCATCACCGAGGCGATCATCGCGCTGGCGACCGCGCTCAACCTGTCCCTGACCGCCGAGGGCGTCGAGACCATCGAGCAAAGCCGCTTCCTGGCCGAACGCTGCGCGATGGATGCGCAGGGATTTCTTTACCACAGACCGCTCGCGGCAGCGGAGATCGAGGCCTTGATCCGGCCGGACACGACACGCAAGAAGTCCGCCGACCGGCCCCCGCGCGCACGGCGCAGGCGACGGTCGCGATGATCTCGCGCCGTGCCGGAAGATCGATGCCGATGTGATCGTCGGCATCGCCGGCGCTGACGGCGCGCTGGCGACTGCCCGGCAACGCGCATCGGCGCGCGCGGCGCAGGGGGCTTGATCCCGCGGCCATTACCGGGCACGGTGCGCGGAGAAGGGGCGGGCCGCGGTTCACGCCGAGTGTTGTCTCGTGCGAGCATCGTGCATGGCGAGATCGTCGAATTCCGTCGGCAGCATGTGGCGCCACCGTGACGTCGCGCTGATCCTCAGCGGTGGCCTGGGGTGTCTCGGTGTGCTCGCCGCGCTGGCGATGATCGTTGCCGGCTGGTGGGGCGCCCGCGGGGTATCGGCGTGGTCGTGGTGGCTCGGTGCCGCCGGGCTCGCCCTGGTGCTGGCATCCCATCGCCAAATGGATTCGCGCGCGCGTCATCACCAGGCGATTCGCAACCGGCGCGCCTGCGCGATTCGCGACGAGGTGCTGGCCGGTCGCAATCCGTCGCGCCCGTATTTCGTGTACCTGCGGCCGTTCGCGGTGGATGGCGCCTTCGTCGACGCACCGCGCGGCGATGCGGATGCACGCTACGTCGAGGAATACGGTTGGCCGACCGCCCACCATGACCTGGAGAGCGCGCTGGCTCTGCTGGTGTACCGGCACAGCGACCTGGTGGCGCTGTCGGACGAGCCGGGCAGGGCCGGCGCCGGTTACGTGCCTTCGACCGAACTTACCTGGCAACAGGAGATTGCCGCGCTGGCCGAGTTTGCCGAGGGCATCTTCATGGTCCCGTTCGATTTCGCCGGCACGGCGTGGGAGGTGGCCATGATCGTCGACCGCGGCTGGCTGGCGAAGACCTTCCTGGTGATGCCGGCTCGGCCGCCGATCGCGGCGGGGCGGATCGGCCGCGATTTTGCAGGGCTGTGGGAGCGCGGGCGGGTGCGCTATGCGGAGCTGGGCCTGCCGCCCTACGACGACGAGGGCTGCATCCTGCACGTCGGCGACGAGGTCACGGTCTACCGGGGTTTCGGCGGTCACGGCGGCCTCGGCGACAGTCGCGCGCGGCGACGGAGCCTGGACCAGCTCGGCGCGCGGCTCGCGGAACTGGCCGCGGCCAACGCGACGCGAAAAGGCGAGGGACGATGGCACGAGTGACGGGGGAGGGCCGATGATCGACCGCAACTTGCTCGCCCGGCTCGACGCGATGGCGGCGCGCGATCGGGAGACGCGTTCGCGCCTGCTCGAACAGGGCGCGCTGTACGGCGACTATGCCGTTGCCATGGAGCGGGTCCATCGCGAGAATGCCGAGGCCCTGGCGGCGCTGGTCGCGGCGCATGGCTGGCCCGGGCGTTCGCTGGTCGGCGTCGAAGGCTGCCGGGCAGCGTGGCTGGTGGCACAGCACGCGATCTGCACGCCCGATCTGCAGCGGCGCTTTCGCGCCTGCCTGCGGCAGGCGGCGGATGCCGGCGAGGTACCGGAGCGCCAATGGGCGATGCTGGACGACAGGATCCGCTTCAACGAGGGGCGAGCGCAGCGCTACGGCACCGTGCTCGACTGGAACGAGGATGGCGAACTCGCCTGCACGCTCGAAGATCCGGCGGCCGTCGACTTGCGACGGCGGTCGGTCGGACTGCCGCCGTTCGCGGAGGCGCTGGCGGCCCATCGCGCCGAGGTCGCCGCCGAGGGCGGCGGGCCTCCCGAAGACCTCGCCGACTATCGCCGGCGGGCCGAACTATGGGCAAGACGTACCGGCTGGCGGTGACGGGCGGCCCGTGCCGACGGCGCCGGCTGCGATCCGGATCGCGCCCGCGTCGCCTCGCGCGACGCCTGCTGCCTTCCGCGCCGCGCCCCGGCGGCAGGCGCGCAGCCCGGGGCGTCGACTTCTCCCGTGTCGTCGGGCCTCGACCGGGCGAACGGCTTCCCCGGCCAGCGGGCCGGGGTGACGCGACGGGTCGGTGCCGTCCTCAGCCGAAGTTGGCCGAGGCGAAGTCCCAGTTGGCGAGGTTGGCGAGGAAGGCCTCGACGAACTTCGGCCGGGCGTTGCGGTAGTCGATGTAGTAGGCGTGTTCCCACACGTCAATACAGAGCAGCGGCTTGTCGCCGGTGGTCAGCGGTGTGCCGGCCGGACCCATGTTGACGATGTCGACGCTGCCGTCGGACTTCTTCACCAGCCAGGTCCAGCCGGAACCGAAGTTGCCCACCGCCGAGGCCTGGAATGCCTTCTTGAACTCGTCGAAGCTGCCGAAGCGGGCGTTGATCGCGTCGCCCAGCGGGCCTGTCGGGGCGCCACCGCCGCCGGGCTTCATCGAATTCCAGAAGAAGGTGTGGTTCCAGACCTGGGCCGCGTTGTTGTAGACGCCGCCGGCCGGTGCCTTCTTGACGATCGCCTCGAGGTCGAGATCCGCGTACTCGGTTCCCTTGATCAGGTTGTTGAGGTTGGTGACGTAGGCCTGATGGTGCTTGCCGTAGTGATACTCGAAGGTTTCCTCCGAGACGTGCGGGGCGAGTGCGTTCTTGGCGTAGGGAAGTGCGGGAAGGGTGTGTTCCACCGTGAGTGCTCCTGGGTCGGGTTGCAGAATGCTTGACTATTCTAGTCGGGTTTGTCGGGCCCTGACAAATCTCCGGCAGATGACGGCCGGGCAGGCGGATGGCTGGCCACTACACGGGCATCCAGGCTTCCGCGCGCCAGCGCGACGGCGATCTGCGCACCGGGCGCGAGCTGCCCGGCATCACTCACGACCTGGCCGGCGGCGTCGCGCACGATGCCGTAGCCGCGGGACAGCACGCGCGTCGGATCGAGGTGGTCCAGGGCTTCCGCGAGTCCGTCGAGGCGGGTCGCGGCGTCGCGCAGATTCTTGCGCTGACTCGCTGCGAGGCGCTCGCCCAGGGCGGCCAGCCGGGTCGTCGCCACCGCCAGCTGTGGCCGTTGCCCGTGGAGCCGCCAGGCCAGCGCGTCGATGCGAGCGAGGGCGGTGGCACGGACGTTGCCGATCCGCGCTTCGAGGCGCAGCTGCAGGTGCCCGAGTCGTTCGCGCTGGCGAGTGATGCGCTCGGCAGGATGCACCAGCCGCAACTGGGCGCGATCGACCCGCTGGGCGGCCCGTTCGAGGGCGCGACGCATCGCCCGGCGAAGCGCATCGGCGAAACGGTCCAGGGCCGGCCCGAGTTCGACGAAGCCGGCGCTCGCCAGTTCGGCCGCAGCGGTCGGCGTCGCGGCCCGCAGGTCGGCCGCGAAATCCGCGATCGTGAAATCGTGCTCGTGGCCGACGCCGCACACCACCGGTACCGCGCAGGCGCGAATGCGGCGCGCCAGGGTGGCGTCGTTGAAGGCCCACAGGTCTTCGATGCTGCCGCCGCCGCGCACCAGCAGCAGGACCCCGACGCGGTCGTCACGGCAACGTGACGAAGCCTGGTCGATCGCCCCGGCGAGCTTCGCCGGCGCGTCGTCGCCCTGCACCGGGGCCGGGTAGAGGATCACCGGAACGCCGGGGGCGCGGCGCGCCAGCGCGGCCAGCACGTCGCGCAAGGCGGCGGCCTGGGGCGAGGTGACGACACCGATCGCGACCGGATAGCGCGGCAGCGATCGCTTCGACGCCGGATCGAACAGGCCCTCGCGCTCGAGTTCGGCGCGCAGTCGCAGAAAGGCCTCGTAGAGATTGCCAACGCCGGCCCGGCGCACCGTGTCGACGCTCAACTGGAAGTCGCCGCGGGCCTCGTAGAGGGTCGCCAGCGCCCTGATCTCGACCTTCTGGCCCTGCTCGAGGTGGAACGGCAGCAACTGGGCGCGGTTGCGCCACAGGGTGCAGCGCACCTGGGCGCGCTCGTCCTTGAGCGTGAAATAGACGTGCCCCGATGCGGCACGCACGAGGTTGGAGATCTCGCCAGTGATCCACAGCGGCGGGAGTCCCGTCTCGAGCAGCTCGCGCGCCATCCGGTTGAGCCGGCCGACCGTGATCACCGTGTCGTCGGGCAGCCGTTCAGTCATTGCAGGGCAGCGCCGATCACGGGCGAGATTTAACGTCGATTGTCATGTTGTTGTTGTAAATAACTGAAAAACAAGGATTGATATCGCGTGTGGCATTCCGCGTCCTTGCCGGGCAATCGACCATCATAGTCGACCTTCCGGGACCCGGCGCAAGGTCAGGCGGGCTGGCTGCACTGCCACATTTTCGATCAGCGCAGCCCGGCGTGTGCATTGCCGGGGCCTGCGTCGCCGAATCCACCTGCCTTTCCACAGGTTTGTCCACAGCTTGTGTGGACAGCCCGTGGCAGCCGCCGCCGACGGCGCAACTTGCGAAAGGGAATGCCGGGCGGCTACATTCCGATCCTTCGAAGGCGCAGTGGGAGTCGAGACGTGTTTGCCATCATCGAGGCCGCCGGTTGGCCGATCTGGCCGTTGCTGGCCGCGTCCGTGATCGCGGTGGCGCTGATCATCGAACGGGCGATCACCCTGCGTCGTTCCAAGGTAGTGCCTGCGGGCCTGCTCGAGCAGGTGATCGTCGAACTGCGCCAACGTGGCCCGTCGGTGGAGATGACCAGCCGGGTGTCCGCCCATTCGCCGCTCGGGCGGGTCCTGGCAGCCGGTGTGCGCAACATGCGCAGCTCGCGGGAGGTCATGAAGGAATCGATCGAGGAAGCCGGCCGCGCGGTCGCCCACGACCTCGAGCGCTTCCTCGTCACGCTCGGCACGATCGCGTCGATCTCGCCGCTGATGGGCCTGTTCGGCACGATCGTCGGCATGATCGAGATCTTCGGCTCCCAGGGACCGTCGGGCTCGAACCCCCAGCAGCTCGCCCACGGCATTTCGATCGCCTTGTACAACACCGGCTTCGGCCTGATGATCGCGATCCCGAGCGTGATCTTCTGGCGCCATTTCCGTGGCCTGGTGAACGCCTTCGTGATCGACATGGAACAGCAGGCGGTCAAGCTGGTGGAGATGGTCCACGGCGAACGCCGCAACTGAACGGTGCCTCGGCATGCGATTCCAGACCAACCGCCGGCAGGAAGATCCCGAGATCAACCTGATTCCGATGATCGACATCCTGCTGGTGATCATCATCTTCCTGATGCTCACCACCACCTACTCGCGGATCGCCGGGCTCGAGGTCAACCTGCCGACCAGCGACGCCGAAGCCACCGAGAGCCAGATCAACGAAGTCAACGTCGCGGTCAGCGCCAACGGCGAGGTGCTGGTGAACAAGCAGCCCACCGGCGCCGGGGTCGAGGCGATCGCGGCGG
This sequence comes from Rhodocyclaceae bacterium, assembly GCA_020445745.1. Lineage (GTDB taxonomy): Bacteria > Pseudomonadota > Gammaproteobacteria > Burkholderiales > Rhodocyclaceae > Cognatazoarcus. Next base: position 20,262 of record JAGRGB010000215.1, read on the forward strand.
CGCTGGCGGCGGCCGCGGCCGGCAACGACAAGTCGGTGGTGGTGATCAACGCCGACGCCAAGGCGAGCCACCAGAGCGTCGTGGACGTGATGCAGGGCGCCCAGCAGGCCGGTCTTTCGAACATCTCCTTCGCGACCCAGACGACGCGGCGCTGATGGCCGGCCGCAGCGCTCCCGCCCACTGGCGCGCACGCACTGCAGCGGCACGGCTGCTGCTGCCGCTGGCCGCCCTGTACGGCGGCGTTGCGGCAATCAGGCGCAGCCTCTACCGCCATCGATGGCTGGAGGTGCGCGATGCGGCGCTGCCGGTGATCGTGGTCGGCAACATCGCGGCCGGGGGCAGCGGCAAGACGCCGGTGGTGATCTGGCTGGCGCGGCGGCTGCAGCAGGCGGGCCACCGGCCCGGCATCGTCAGCCGCGGCTACGGCCGCGGCGAGAGCGGGGTGGCGGTGGTCGAGGTGGGGATGGATGCCGCGCGGGTCGGCGACGAGCCGGCGCTGATCGTGCGCGCCACCGGCTGTCCGATGGTGGTCGGCGCCGACCGCCCGGCAGCGGTGGAGCGGCTGCTTCAAGTCTGTCCCGACTGTTCGGTGGTGATCAGTGACGACGGCATGCAGCACTACCGGATGGCGCGCAAGGTGGAGATCGCGGTGGTCGACGAGGCTGTGCTGGGCAATCTCTGGCTGCTGCCGGCGGGCCCCTTGCGCGAACCCCTCGGGCGGCTGCGCGAGGTCGACCTGGTGATCTTCAACGGTGACGTGTCGGCGGACATGCGCGCCGCGGTGGCGCCGGTGCCGGGCCATCGCATGCGCCTCGCGCCGGCGCCGGTGCAGCGGCTGGATGGCGGCGGAGAGCAGCCGCTGGCCGCCTGGCACGGCCGGCGGGTGCATGCGGTCGCCGGCATCGGGCGGCCGGAGCGATTCTTCGAGATGCTGTCGGCGCACGGTATCGAGCCGGTCGCCCACGGCTTTCCGGACCACCACCGTTTCGTCGCCGGCGACCTCGATTTCGCCGAGCCGCTGCCGATTCTGATGACGTCCAAGGATGCGGTAAAATGCCGAGCCTTCGCCCCGGCGGACAGCTGGGAAGTGCCGGTCGATGCCGTCATCGACGACGCCGCGCTCAACACCCTCGTGGAGAAACTGGCCGATGGACAGTCGCCTGCTTGAGATACTGGTGTGCCCGATCTGCAAGGGCAACCTCGACTACCGCAAGGACAAGCAGGAACTGGTGTGCCGGCCCTGCAAGCTGGCCTATCCGATCCGTGACGGCATTCCGGTGATGCTCGAGGACGAGGCCCGCAGCGTCGCCAGCGACGAACTCTGATGACGGGCTTTCGCGTCGTCATTCCGGCACGTCATGCGTCGACCCGGCTGCCCGGCAAGCCTTTGGCCGACATCTGCGGCCGGCCGATGGTGGTGCGGGTGCTCGAGCGGGCCCAGCGTTCGCATGCCGCGGACATCTGGGTGGCCACCGATCACGAGGCGGTCGCCGAAGCGGTGCGCGACGCCGGGGGGCAGGCGATGATGACCCGCCCGGATCACGCCAGCGGCACCGATCGGATCGCCGAGGTGGCGGCCCGCCTGGGCTGGGCGGACGACGAGGTGGTGGTCAATGTCCAGGGCGACGAACCGCTGATCGATCCGTCGCTGATCGTGGCCACCGCCGAGGCGCTGGCGGGTGACGCCGATGCCGCGATCGCCACCGCCTGCCACCCGCTGCAGTCGGCCGAAGATGCGTTCAACCCGAACGTCGTCAAGGTGGTGTGCGACGGCGCCGGCCGGGCCCTGTACTTCTCGCGCGCGACCGTGCCGTGGGCGCGCGACGCTTTCGCCACTAGCCGCCAGCGCCTGCCCGCAGACGTGCCGATGCTGCGCCATGTCGGCATCTATGCGTATCGCTGCAGTTTCCTGCGGCGCTATGCCGGATTGTCGCCGGCGCCGATCGAGCAGGCGGAGTCGCTCGAGCAACTGAGGGCGCTGTGGCATGGATTCCGGATCCGGGTGATCACCATCGACGAGGCCCCGGCGGCCGGTGTCGATACTCCGGAAGACCTCGCCCGGGTGCGGGAAGCGTTTGACCGGGCGGGCCGATCCGGGGGATGATCAACCGCTTTTTCCAAGAAAGAGCGGCCATCTGAGGGGCTTGGCCGCCAAACAATCGGGAGGTTTACCAATGCGCATGATTCTTCTTGGCCCGCCGGGCGCCGGCAAGGGTACCCAGGCCAACTTCATCAAGGAAAAGTACGGCATTCCGCAGATCTCCACCGGCGACATGCTGCGGGCAGCGGTGAAGGCCGGGACCCCGCTGGGCGTCGAGGCCAAGAAAGTGATGGATTCCGGCGGTCTGGTGTCCGACGACATCATCATCGGCCTGGTCAAGGATCGCCTGCAGCAGCCCGACTGCAAGACCGGCTACATGTTCGACGGTTTTCCGCGCACGATCCCGCAGGCCGAAGCGATGAAGGCAGCCGGCGTGCCGATCGACTACGTGCTCGAGATCGACGTCCCCGACGAGGACATCGTCGAGCGCATGGGTGGGCGCCGCGTGCATCTGGCCTCGGGGCGCACCTATCACGTCAAGTTCAACCCGCCCAAGGCAGAGGGCAAGGACGATGTCACCGGCGAGCCGCTGATCCAGCGCGACGACGACCAGGAGGCCACGGTGCGCAAGCGCCTCGACGTCTACCATTCCCAGACCAAGCCGCTGGTGGCCTACTACTCCGACTGGGAAGCGACCGGCGCTGCCGCCGCGCCGAAGGTCCGCAAGATCGCCGGCCAGGGCAAGGTCGAGGAGATCACCGCGCGGGCGTTCGAAGCCCTGTCGAAGTAATCCGCGCGCGGCCCGGACGCGTCGTCGTGGCTACGCCCGGCGGCGCGTCGTGATTTTCGGGCCTGGCAAGGGCGCGCCGGTCCCGCCGCGCGCAGGCGTGCCGGTGCGCGACACGGGGATCGTCGAATGAGCGCCCGCAACGCGCTGTACCTGCAGTCCGGCGGCATGACCGCGGTGATCAACGCATCGGCATGTGGCGTGATCGAGACCGCGCGGCGCCATCCGGCCCGCATCGGGCGGCTGCTGGCGGCCCGCCACGGCGCGCTCGGACTGCTTCGCGAGCAACTGTTCGACACCGGCGTGCTCGGGCGCGGCGAGCTGATCGGCTTGCGCCAGACACCGGGCGGGGCGTTCGGGTCGTGTCGATTCGATCTCGACGAGCCGGAGGCCAACCCGGCGCAGTACCGGCGCCTGTTCGCGGTGCTCGAGGCCCACGACATCGCCACCCTGTTCCTCAACGGTGGCAACGGTTCGATGCAGACCGCGCTGCAGATCGCCCGCGCGGCCGAGTCATTCAGCTATCCCTTGCAGGTGGTGGGCATTCCGAAGACCGTCGACAACGACATCGTCGAGACCGACTGCTGCCCCGGCTACGGCTCGGCGATCAAGTATCTGGCGAGTTCGGTACGCGAGGCCTCGATCGACATGGCGTCGATGAGCAGCCGCCGCGGGCGGGTCTTCGTGATCGAGGTCATGGGTCGCAATGCCGGCTGGCTGGCGGCCGGATGCGGGCTGGCTGCGGAAGGCCCGGACGAGGCGCCGCAACTGATCCTGCTGCCCGAGGTGGCGTTCGACGAGGCAGCGTTCGGCGCCAGGTTGCGCCAATGCGTGGAACGCGTCGGCTGGTGCACGGTGGTGGTCGCCGAGGGCGTGCGGGGGGCCGACGGCAGGCCGCTGGCCCAGGTCTCCAGCGCCGGACGCTACGTGCAGCTCGGCGGCGCCGGCGCAGTGGTGTCGCGGATGATCCAGGAGCGCTTCGGCTTCAAGGTGCATTGCGCGGTCACCGACTATCTGCAGCGCTCGGCGCGCCACCTGGCGTCGGCCACCGACGATGCTCAGGCCTACGCGGTCGGCGCGGCCGCGGTCGAGGCGGCCGTCGGTGGCGCCCATGGGGTGACGATGGCGGTGCAGCGCGTGTCGTCCTCGCCCTATTGCTGGCACATCGGCGAGGTGGCGCTGGCGCGGGTCGCCAACCTCGAGCGCCGACTTCCACCGGCGTTCGTGCGCAGCGACGGCATGCACGTGAGCGACGAGTTCGTCGAGTGGGCGCGGCCGCTGGTGGCGGGCGAGGCCGTGCCGACCTTCATCGACGGCCTGCCGCGTTATTGGTCACCCCGGCTCGCCCTGATGCCGGCGAGGCTGCCGGCCTACGAGCCGGCGCCGATCGCCGTTACAGCGAAACCTGCGGATTGAGAGTGTAGCGTCCGGTGATCGCCGCCTCGGCGATGACGTGGCCCGCCAGCGCCGCCAGCGCATCGCCGCCGCCGAAGCTGCCTTCCAGTTCCAGCCGGGGCACGTCGAGGGCGTACAGCGTGAACACGTAGTGGTGCGCGATCTCGTCGTTCCACGGCGGGCAGGGGCCATCGTAGCCGAAGTAGTCGCCCTTCATCTGCGCGTCGCCGGCGAACCAGGCGGTGTAGTCGTTGATGCCCTGCAGGGCGCCGTGGGGCGCCCCGGGCCCGGACTTGCCGCGGGCGGTGACGCCGTCGGAAAAGCTGCCGGCCGGGATTTCGCTAATGTCCGGCGGCAGATTGACCAGCACCCAGTGGTAGAAATCGACGCGCGGCAACGAGGCCGGTACGCTGCGCCCCTCCTGGTTGACGTCGTCGCCCTTGCTCGGCACGTCCGGGTCGTGGCAGATCAGCGCCAGCGAGCGGGTGCCGTCCGGGAGGCCGGACCACGACAGGTGGGGATTGCGATTGGCGCTGAGGGTGATGTGCCCTTCGGCGGCCGGGATCGCGAAGGCGTACTCGCCGGGAATCGGGGCGCCGTCATCGAAGCTGTTGCTGCTGAGTTTCATGGCTGCTCCTTGTGGTCGGATGAGGCCCGGACCTCAGGCCGCGCGCCGGCGGAAGTCGGCGGGCCGGAAGCCGAGCATGAACAGTACCGAGAAATAGACTACACCGCCTGCGACGACGATGGCGGCGAGGCGCAACACCCTCTCCGCCGCGGTGGCCTGGGTCCACAGGGCATCGCTGCCGGCGCCGAAGTGGAGACATGCTGCCAGCGCCACCAGGGCCAGTGCGAGGCGAGCCAGATACCTGCGCCAGCCGGGCGCCGGCCGATATACGCCGAGGCCGCGCAGGCCGCGGAACAGCAGGCCGGCGTTGAGGCACGAGGCGAGCCCGATCGACAGGGCCAGGCCGGCGTGGCGGAGCGGCACGATGAAGGCCAGGTTCATCAGCTGGGTGGCAAGCAGCGTCATGATCGCGATGCGCACCGGCGTGCGGATGTCCTGGCGGGCGTAGAAGCCGGGGGCGAGGATCTTGACCAGGATCAGGCCGGTCAGGCCGATGCTGTAGGCGACCAGGGCCGAGCGTGTCTGCAGCGCGTCGGCCGCCGAGAATTCGCCGTGCATGAACAGCGTGGTGATCAGCGGCACCGCCAGCATCGCCAGCGCAAGCGCGGCCGGCAGGGTCAGCAGCAGGGTCAGGCGCAGTCCCCAGTCGAGCAGATCGGAAAACGCCTGGGCGTCGGCGTCGGCGTGATGGCGCGACAGGCTGGGGAGCAGGATGGTGCCCAGGGCGACGCCGAGCAGGCCTGCCGGGAACTCCATCAGGCGATCGGCGTAGTACAGCCAGGAGACGCTGCCGCTGTCGAGGAAGGACGCGAAGACGGTGTTGATCAGCAGCGAGATCTGGCTGACCGAGACGCCGAGGATCGCCGGCGCCATCAGCTTCAGGATGCGTCTAACGCCGGCGTCGGCAAGGGACAATTCGAAGCGCGGCAACATCCCGATGCGGCGCAGCGCGGGGTACTGCAGGGCGAGCTGGAGCATGCCGCCGACGAACACCGCCAAGCCCAGCGCCATCACCGGCTGCTCGAACCAGGGGGCCGCGAACAGCGCCATGACGATGAAGGAGAGGTTCAGCAGCACCGGCGTGAATGCCGGCACCGCGAAGCGGCTCCAGGTGTTCAGTACCCCGGCGGCCAGCGCCACCAGCGACATGAAGAAGATGTAGGGGAAGGTGACGCGGGTCAGGGCTACCGTCAGCGCGAACTTCTCGGCGTCGTCGGCGAAGCCCGGCGCCGATACGTGGATGATCAGCGGCGCCGCGAAGGCGCCGACGATCGATACCGCAAGCACCACCAGGCCGAGCAGGGTCGCGACACGATTCACCAGCCGGTGTGCGGCGTCGTCTCCCTCGCGGTTCTTCACTTCGGCGAGGATCGGCACGAAGGCCTGGGAAAAGGCGCCCTCGGCGAACATCCGTCGCAGCAGGTTGGGCAGGCGGAAGGCGACGAAGAACGCGTCGGTGGCGAGGCCGGCACCAAAGGCGCGGGCGATCACGAAATCGCGCACGAAACCGAGCACGCGGGAGACCAGCGTCATGCCGCTTACCGTGACGAGCGCGCGCAGCAGGTTCATGTGGTTTCGGGAGGGAGTCGCTGTGGTGGCTCGGGATGATACGCCAAGACGCGCCTGAACCCGGGGGCGCGCCTTGCGAAAAACGGGACGAAGCGCTAATATATGCGGTTTCTTTTACCCAGCAACGGAAAACTCGACATGGCCAATTCGGCACAAGCCCGTAAACGCGCGCGTCAGGCCACCATCGCCCGCGCCCACAATGCCAGCCTTCGCTCCCGTTTGCGTACCGCGATCAAGGCCGTGCGCAAGGCGGTCGAAGCCGGCGACAAGGCGACTGCCCAGCAAGTCTACCGTTCGTCCACCGGCATCATCGACAGCATTGCCGACAAGCGCATCATTCACAAGAACAAGGCTGCCCGTCACAAGAGCCGCCTGTCCGCTGCCGTGAAGGCGATGGCGGCGTAACGAGGAAGCCTCGACCGCATCAAAAAAGGCGACCAGTCGGTCGCCTTTTTTGATGCGGTCGGCCTCGCCCGTCAGGCGGCAGCTTCGTCCGCGGTGATGCTGTCGACCTGCAGGTTGTTGTCCTTCGCGAAGTTCACCAGGAAGTGGTAGGCGAGCGGCTCGATATCGTGGATGCGCGCATCGACGATGACGGTCTTGTCGCCGGTCAGGGTGCAGCCGGGGCGGACGTAGGGCGAATACATCATGCGGTTGTCTGCCCCGAAAGCCGACATGATGCCGCACAGGCGGTCGCACCAGTCGCTCGGACGAAATTTCTTGCCTTGCCTGGTTACACCGACGATGACGAAGCTCTCTAGGTTTCGATTCATTGTGCAGGTTCGAGTTGGCGATGGCTGGACGGGCGGCGTATCGCCCGCCGGTCGCGTGCTGCGCTGCGGTGCGAAACGCCGCATGGTACCAGAAAAGCCCTTTCCGCATTATGGGAAGGGTGCTCGCGAATCGGTCTGCGGCGGGTCGGGAGTCACGCCGGCGCGGCTGTCGATCTGTACAAAAAAGCCCGCGTTCAAGTAACATTCCCCGTCATTTCCGGGCCAACGGCGGCAATTGCCGCCGTCTGTTTTTTTGTGGATGTGCGCCGACCTTGGGAAAAGGATCCTGAATGTCGCACCTGATGAATACCTACGGACGCCAGCCGATCGCCTTCACCCATGGCGAGGGGGCCTGGCTGTTCGACGAAGCCGGCAACAAGTATCTCGATGCGCTCTCGGGAATCGCGGTGTCGACCCTCGGCCACAATCATCCCAGGCTGGTCGACGCGATCGCGCGACAGGCGGGCGCGGTGATCCACACGTCGAACCTGTACCGGATTCCGTTGCAGGAGCAGCTGGCCGACCGTCTGGCCGCATGCTCCGGCATGGACGAGGTGTTCTTCGCCAACAGCGGCTGCGAAGCCAACGAGGCGGCGATCAAGCTGGCACGCCTGTACGGTCATCGCAGGGGCGTGGACAAGCCGGCCGTGGTGGTGATGGAACAGTCGTTCCACGGGCGCACGCTGGCGACCCTGTCGGCGACCGGCAACCGCAAGGTCCAGGTCGGTTTCGAGCCGCTGGTGTCCGGCTTCGTGCGGGTGCCGTTCAACGACCTCGATGCGCTCGGCAAGGTCGCGATGAACTGCCCGAGCGTCGTCGCGGTGCTGTTCGAGCCGATCCAGGGCGAGGGTGGCATCAACGTTGCCGACGTGGATTACATGCGGGCCGTACGCGAGCTTTGCGACCGCCACGACTGGCTGATGATGCTCGACGAGGTGCAGTGCGGTATCGCGCGCACCGGCAAGTGGTTCGGCTTTCAGCACGCTGATATCCTGCCCGACGTGATGACACTGGCGAAGGGCCTCGGTTCGGGCGTCCCGGTTGCTGCCTGTCTGGCAGCCGGGCGGGCCACCGGTACCCTCCAGCCCGGCAACCACGGCTCGACGTTCGGCGGCAATCCGCTCGCGTGCGCGGCGGCACTGGCGACGCTCGAGGTGATCGACAGCGACGGCCTGATGGCCCGCGCCGAGATCCTCGGCGAGCGCATCCGCAGCAGCTTCGCGGCGGCACTCGATGGCGTCTCCGGCATCCGCTCGATCCGTGGCAAGGGCCTGATGATCGGCATCGAGCTGGATCGCGCGTGCGGTGCGCTGGTGGATCGGGCCCGCGAGGCCGGGATGCTGATCAACGTCACCGCGGATCGCGTGATCCGGCTGCTGCCGCCGCTGACCTTTGCCGATTCGGACGCCGATCAGTTGGTCGGTCGGCTGGCGCCGCTGGTCCGCGAGATGCTGGAGGCCTGAGGGCGGCATGTCGACCAGCACGCCCAGGCATTTCCTCCAGTTCAAGGACCTCAGCCGCGACGAGTTTGCCTATCTGTTCGAGCGCATCACGTGGATCAAGGCCAAGTTCAAGGCCTACGAGCCCTATCATCCGATGTTCGACCGGACCCTGGTGATGATCTTCGAGAAGGCCAGCACCCGGACGCGGCTGTCGTTCGAGGCCGGCATGCAGCAACTCGGCGGTTCGGCGATCTACCTCAACACGCGCGACTCCCAGCTCGGCCGCGGGGAACCGGTGGAGGATGCGGCCCAGGTGATCTCGCGGATGTGCGACCTGGTGATGATCCGCACCTTCGAGCAGGAAATCATCGAGCGCTTCGCTGCCAATTCACGGGTACCGGTGATCAATGGCCTGACCAACGAGTACCACCCGTGCCAGATCCTGGCCGACATCCACACCTTCATCGAGCACCGTGGGCCGATCGATGGCCGCACCGTGGCCTGGATAGGTGACTCCAACAACATGTGCAATACCTGGCTGCAGGCGGCCGAGCTGCTGGACTTCAACGTCCATGTTTCGACGCCGCCGGGCTACGAGGTCGAGCCGGAGCGCGCGGGGCTGTACGGGACCGACCACTTCGAGCAGTTTGTGGATCCGCTCGCCGCGTGTCGCGATGCGGATCTGGTGACCACCGACGTGTGGACGTCGATGGGCTTCGAAGCCGAGAACGAGGCGCGCATGAAGGCATTCGCCGACTGGCAGGTCGATGCCGACATGATGGCAGTGGCAGCGCCGGACGCGCTGTTCATGCACTGTCTGCCGGCCCACCGTGGCGAGGAGGTCAGCGCCGAGGTCATCGACGGACGCCAGAGTGTGGTGTGGGACGAGGCCGAGAACCGGCTGCATGCACAGAAGGCGCTGATGGAATACCTGCTGCTCGGCCGCTTGCAGGGCTGAGGGGCGACTCGACGGGGCGCGGATCGCCCCTTGAACGAAAGCGAAACGGACGAAAAATGAGCGACGTGAGCAAGGTGGTGCTCGCCTATTCGGGCGGGCTGGATACGTCGGTGATCCTGAAGTGGCTGCAGGACACGTACCAATGCGAGGTGGTGACCTTCACCGCCGACCTCGGCCAGGGCGAGGAGCTCGAGCCGGCACGCAGCAAGGCGCTGCAGTTCGGCATCAAGCCCGAGCACATCTACATCGACGACCTGCGCGAGGAGTTCGTCCGCGACTTCGTCTTTCCGATGTTCCGCGCCAACACGATCTACGAAGGCGAGTACCTGCTCGGCACCTCGATCGCCCGCCCGCTGATCGCCAAGCGACAGATCGAGATCGCCCGCGAGACCGGCGCCGAGGCGGTCTCTCACGGTGCCACCGGCAAGGGCAACGATCAGGTGCGTTTCGAACTCGGCTATTACGCGCTGATGCCCAACGTCAGGGTGATCGCGCCGTGGCGGGAATGGGATCTGCTGTCGCGCGAGAAGCTGCTGGCCTACGCGGAGCACCACGGCATTCCGATCGAGATGAAGCACAAGCAGGGCGGCTCGCCGTACTCGATGGACGCCAACCTGTTGCACATCTCCTACGAGGGTCGCCACCTCGAGGATCCCGCGGCCGAGGCCGAGGAGTCGATGTGGCGCTGGACGGTGTCGCCGGAGGCCGCGCCGGACGACGCCGAGTATGTCGAGCTGGCCTTCGAGCGGGGTGACGCGGTTTCGATCAACGGCACCGCCATGGCGCCGCATGAACTGCTCGCCGAGCTGAACCGGCTGGGCGGCCGTCACGGCATCGGACGGCTCGACCTGGTGGAAAACCGCTATGTCGGCATGAAGTCGCGCGGCTGCTACGAGACCCCGGGGGGCACGATCCTGCTGCGCGCCCATCGCGCCATCGAGTCGGTGACCCTCGACCGCGAGGTGGCCCATCTCAAGGACGAGCTGATGCCGCGCTATGCCAGCCTGATCTACAACGGCTACTGGTGGGCGCCGGAGCGGCGCGCGCTGCAGGCACTGATCGACAATACCCAACAGACGGTCAATGGCTGGGTGCGGTTGAAGCTGTACAAGGGCAACGTCGTCGTGGTCAGCCGGGATTCGGCCAGCGATTCGCTGTTCGATCCGACCATCGCCACGTTCGAGGATGACCAGGGCGCCTACGATCAGGCGGATGCCCACGGTTTCATTCGACTCAACGCGCTGCGCATGCGGATCGCAGCCAATGCCCGCGCCCGTCGCGGCTGAGCGGAGGTGGAATGGGTGGCGAGCCACTGATCTTCGGGCTGACGGTCGCCGAGTTCGAGGACATCTCCCTCACGCTCTGCTTCACCGCGCTGATCGGCTACATGGTGTTCATCATCGGTCACCTGGCGTGGGAGTCGAAGGCCGGCAAGTACGGCGCGATGTGGATGTTCATCGGCCTGGGTCTGGGCTTCGTCGGATTTCTCGCCAAGGGTTTCATTCAGAAGCTGCTCGGCATCGAATAGGGGGATCGAGTGGAGCCCGGTCGCTGCCGGTGCCTTGTTTCCGCAGCGCGGAGCCGGGCAGTTCGGCAACGAGGGCGCCGGCGGATCCTTTCACGGCCGTGGACGGGCGACGAGCGGGCGTACAGCGTGGCTGGGCCCCGCCGTTGACCCAATAGAAGAGGATCTTGCGCACATGCCTTCATTCGACATCACCTCCGAAGTGGATCTGGTCAGCCTGGGCAACGCCGTGGACGTCGCCAATCGCAAGATCGGCAACCGCTACGATTTCAAGGGTTCGGACTGCCGGGTCGAGCAGAACGACAAGCTGTTGACGCTGTTTGCCGACAGCGATTTCCAGCTCGACCAGATGCAGGGGATCCTGCTGCCCGAGATGACCGCCAAGAAGATCGACATCCGCTGCCTCGAGCACCGGGACGTGCAGAAGATCTCCGGCAACAAGGTCAAGCAGGAGCTGGTGGTGCGGGTCGGTGTCGAACAGGACGTCGCGAAGAAGATCGTGCGCCTGCTCAAGGACGCGAAGCTCAAGGTGCAGGCGAGCATCCAGGGCGAGTCGGTGCGTGTCAGCGGCGCCAAGCGCGACGTGCTCCAGGAGGCGATTGCGCTGGTACGCGCCGACGTCACGGACTTTCCGCTGCAGTTCGGCAACTTCAGGGATTGACGCAGATGGACGCGAGTTCGATTTCAACCGAGCGGCTGGCCGAGGTCCAGGGCCAGGCTGCGATCGTCACCTTCCGCAAGGCGCTGGACATCGAGCGGGCGACGGCGCTGCAACTGCTCGAGGCGCTGCCGCCGGTGCCGCGTGCCAATCCCACCGACACCCTCGGTCGGACCATCGATGACTTTGCCTGACGCGATCACCGCGTCGGCGCGTCGCGCCCGCGGCCGCGTCATCGCGGCGGCAGTCCTGGGGCTGGTGTCGTGGGCGGCCCTGGCACAGGGTCCCGACGTGGTGGTCGCCGGAACCTTTCCGGGCAAGGCGCTGCTGATCATCGACGGGGTGCCGCCGCGGGCGGTGGCGGTCGGCCAGCGCACCGCCGGTGTCCGGGTGGTATCGGTGGAAGGCGATCTGGTCACCTTCGAGATCGACGGGCAGCGCCAGAGCCTGCGCCCCGGAGACCGCGTCGCGCACGTGGCGTCCGCTGCTTCGGGCGGCGAACTGGTGCTCAGCGCGGACGCCAGCGGGCACTACCGGACGCGCGGCCGGATCAACGGCGCGCAGGTCGAGTTCCTGGTGGATACCGGGGCGACCCTGGTCTCGATCGGGCGCTCGGACGCGATGCGTGCCGGAATCGGGCATGCCGACGGTCGCCGTGCGATCGCCCAGACCGCCAATGGCGCGACACCGATCCGCCTGGTCAAGGTCGATTCGCTGCGCATCGGCGACGTGACGCTGCACAATGTCGAAGCCGCGGTGCACGAGCACGACCTGCCGATCTCGTTGCTCGGCATGAGCGCGCTGGGGCGGTTCGATCTGCGCCACGAGGGCCAGCGGCTGCACATGCGCAAGCGCTATTGAGGATGGGCGAGGGCCGCGCGGCGCTCGCCTGCGGGAAACCAAGCGAGGAGGCGTGGCATGGCGATGCAGGCCGACGATCGTGTGCCGATCGAAGTCGAACGCTTGCGCCAGGCGCTGGACCTCGCGCAGGCGCACGGCGCCGTCACCGAGGATGCCGCCGGACTGCCGGTCCAGGAGGCGGCGGTGCTGGTGCCGCTGGTGCTGCGCGATGGCGGCATCACGGTGCTGCTGACCCAGCGCACCGATCACCTGCACCACCATCCCGGGCAGATCAGCTTCCCGGGCGGCCGCGTCGAGCATGGCGACGGTTCGCCGCTGGTCACCGCATTGCGTGAAACCGAGGAGGAGATCGGGCTGCATCCGCGCCACGTCGAGGTGATCGGCCAGCTGCCCGAATATCGCACGGTGACCGGATTCGCGATCACGCCGCTGGTGGGCCTGGTGCGTCCCCCCTTCGAGCTCGAACTCGACAGCTTCGAGGTCGCGGAGGCCTTCGAGGTGCCGCTGGACTTCCTGCTCGAACCGGGCAACCGCCAGCGCCATCGCATCGAGTACGAAGGCGTGTTGCGCGAGTATTTCGCGATGCCGTGGCGAGGGCGTTTCATCTGGGGTGCGACCGCCGGCATGCTGGTGAGCCTGGCCGATCTGCTGGCGGTCATCGACCCCTGAGCATGCACCCTCCGAGCCGCGGCCCGTGCGCGAACGCGATGGGTCGCAAATCGCCACGAGATGCGGCGCATCGTGACGTTTTTCGCGTATCCTTGCGAATTGTCCGGTTGCCTCGTCCGCGCGCGGTGCGGCGGGGTTGGCGTAGGGGCGGCGTCGATGAGTGTTTCGGCCCGGCCTGCGGTCTGGGTGATCGAATCGCCCCGGGAGTGGGCACCGGTTGGCATACCGGTGTCGCGTGATGCATGGTGCCATCCGTGCGCGCTTGCGCAAGTCGGCGCTCTGCCTGTCGTTGTCGGCCCGGCGAGATTTCGGCGCGGGTGCCGACGATGGATTTCGAAGTCAACGGAGGGAAGGTAAATGGCAAATCGTGATGTTGTGGTTCTGAGCGCGGTGCGTTCCGCCATCGGTACGTTCGGCGGTTCGCTGAGCGGTATGGAACCGGCCGATCTGGCGGGGGCCGTGATGAAGGAAGCGGTCGTTCGCTCCGGTGCCGATCCGCAACAGATCAACTACGTGACCGTCGGCAACTGCATCCCGACCGAGTCGCGTTTCGCGTATGTCGCGCGCGTCGCGTCGATCCAGGCAGGCCTGCCGATGGATTCGGTGGCGATGGCGGTCAACCGCCTGTGCAGCTCCGGCCTGCAAGGCATCGTGACGACCTCCCAGGCGATCATGCTCGGCGATTGCGACCTCGGCGTCGGCGGTGGTGTCGAGGTGATGTCGCGGGGCACCTACATGGCGCCGGCGATGCGTACCGGCGCGCGCATGGGTGACACCCAGCTGATCGACTCGATGGTGGCGACCCTGACCGACCCGTTCGGTGCCGGCCACATGGGCATCACCGCCGAGAACCTGGCGGAGAAGTGGGGCCTCAGCCGTGAAGAGCAGGATGCGCTGGCCGTCGAGTCGCAGCGTCGCGCCGCCGCGGCGATCGCCGAAGGCCGCTTCAAGTCGCAGATCGTGCCGATCACGCTGAAGTCGCGCAAGGGCGAGGTCATCTTCGACACCGACGAGCACGTCAAGGCGAACACCACGATGGAGACCCTGGCGAAGATGCGCCCGGCCTTCAAGAAGGACGGCACGGTGACCGCCGGCAACGCCTCGGGCATCAACGACGGCGCCTGCTTCATGGTGCTGGCCGGCGCCGACGCGGCCCAGAAGTCCGGCTACAAGCCGATCGCCCGGCTGGTGTCGTATGCGGTCGCCGGCGTGCCCAACCACCTGATGGGCGAGGGCCCGATCCCGGCCACCAAGATCGCGCTCAAGCGTGCCGGCCTGAGCCTCGACCAGATGGACGTGATCGAGTCCAACGAAGCCTTCGCCGCGCAGGCGCTGGCGGTGGCCAAGGCCCTCGAACTGGACATGAGCAAGACCAACCCCAACGGTGGAGCCATCGCGCTCGGCCACCCGGTCGGCTGCTCCGGCGCCTTCATCGCCACCAAGGCCCTGTACGAGCTCGAGCGCACCGGCGGACGCTATGCGCTGGTGACGATGTGCATCGGCGGCGGTCAGGGTATCGCGACCGTGTTCGAACGTCTGTGATCGCAGGCTGACGTCGTTTGGAACCCCCGCCGCGGCGGGGGTTTTTCGTGCACCACGCTGCAGCCTCGCCGGATTCGATCGCCCCATGCTGGTGCATCTGATGGACAAAATCGCGGCCCTGCGCGGAATTCTGCTGGCACGCTTCTCGCGAGTTCCGCTCCATTCGGAAGTCAATATCCCAGGCGAGACGAGCGAGCAATGGCAATCACCGAGTTTTACGACGAAATGCGGGAAGACGGTGGCCTGGTCCGTCCCCACTACGCGGACGTGTCGCGATGGCTCGACGACATGTCGACGGAGCGCATGGCGCGCAAGCGAGCCGAGGCCAACGCGCTGTTCCACCGCTTCGGCATCACGTTCGCGGTCTATGGCGAGGATTCCGGCACCGAGCGCCTGATTCCCTTCGACATCATCCCGCGGATCATCACCGCCGGCGAATGGCTCACCCTCGAAGCCGGCCTGCGCCAGCGGGTGATGGCGCTGAACGCGTTCATCCGCGACATCTACCACGAGCGCAGCATCCTCAAGGAGGGCCGCATACCGGAGCAGGATGTGCTGGGCAACGCCCAGTACCGCAAGGAGATGGTCGGCGTCCAGGTGGTGCACGACGTCTATGCGCACATCGCCGGGGTGGATATCGTGCGCGCCGGCGAAGGCGAGTTCTACGTGCTGGAGGACAACCTGCGGGTGCCGTCCGGCGTGTCCTACATGCTCGAGGACCGGCGCATGATGATGCGCCTGTTCCCGGAACTGTTCGCCAACAACCGGGTGGCCCCGGTGGATCACTACCCGAACCTCCTGCTCGACACGATGCGCAGCGTGGCGCCCGCCGGACAGGACAATCCGTCGGTCGTGGTGATGACTCCCGGGGCCTACAACAGCGCCTATTTCGAGCACGCCTTCCTGGCCCAGCAGATGGGTGTCGAACTGGTCGAGGGGCAGGATCTGTTCGTGCGCGACGAGATCGTGTACATGCGGACCACCCAGGGGCCCAAGCGGGTGGACGTTATCTACCGGCGGATCGACGACGATTTCCTGGATCCGCTGGCGTTCCGCCAGGACTCGATGCTGGGCGTGCCGGGGCTGCTGCAGGCCTACCGCGCCGGCAAGGTGACGCTGGCCAATGCGGTGGGCGGCGGACTCGCCGACGACAAGTCGATCTATCCCTATGTGCCCGAGATGATCCGCTTCTATCTGGGCGAGGAACCGATTCTGAACAACGTGCCGACCTACCGCTGCAGCGATCCGAAGCAACTCTCCCATGTGCTGGCCAATCTGCCGGAACTGGTGGTCAAGGAGGTCCATGGGGCCGGCGGCTACGGCATGCTGGTCGGTCCGACGGCCAGCAAGGACGAGATCGCGGCCTTCCGCGAACGGCTCACGGTGAATCCCGAGAAATACATCGCGCAGCCGACGCTGTCGTTGTCCGCGTGCCCGACCTACGTGGAGTCCGGCGTCGCGCCGCGTCATATCGACCTGCGGCCGTTCGTGCTGTCCGGCAAGGACGTGCGCATGGTGCCCGGTGGCCTTACCCGGGTGGCACTGCGCGAAGGTTCGCTGGTGGTGAATTCGTCGCAGGGCGGCGGCACCAAGGACACCTGGGTGCTGGAGGCCTGATCGAATGCTGAGTCGAACCGCTGACCATCTGTTCTGGATGGCTCGTTACATGGAGCGCGCCGAGAATACCGCGCGCATGCTGGATGTCGGCTACCGCATGTCCCTGATGCCGCAGACCGAGGCCGAGGTCGAGCAGAACTGGGTCGGATTGCTGCGCATCATGTCGCTCGAGGAGCAGTACCGCGCCACCTGCGGCGCGGTGGACGGCGACAAGGTGATCCGCTTCATGATCTTCGATCCGGAGAATCCGTCGAGCATTCGCAACTGCCTGCGGGCGGCGCGCGAAAATGCCCACTCGGTGCGGGACACCTTGACCGCCGAACTGTGGGAAACGACCAACGCCACCTGGATCAAGGTGCGCGCGCTGACCCCGGAGATCCTCGCGGATCGTGGCGTCAGCGAGTTCTTCGAGTGGGTCAAGTACCGCTCGCACCTGTCGCGCGGGGTCACCATCGGCACCATGCTGCAGGACGATTCGTGGCGCTTCATCCGGCTCGGCACCTTCCTCGAGCGGGCCGACAATACTGCCCGGATCCTCGACGTCAAGTATCAGGTGCTGGTGTCCGAGGACGGCGGCGAGGCGGCGGACTACTATCGCTGGAGCGCGCTGCTGCATTCGGTGTCGGCCTTCGAGGTGTATCGCAAGGCCTACCGCGACCTGATCTCCCCGGTCAAGGTGGCCGATCTGCTGATCCTCAACCAGGACATGCCGCGCTCGCTGGCACGCTGCATGCGCGAGGTCTATGCGAACCTGCAGGTGGTGGCCAATGACCGCTCCGGCGAGACCCTGAGACGGGCCGGCGAGCTCGAGGCGTCGCTGCGCTTCGGGCGCATCGACCACCTCCTGGACCAGGGCCTGCACTCCTTCCTGGACCAGTTCATGGATCGCATCTACGATCTCGGCAACCGCATTTCGGACGATTTCCTGATCTCCCTTCGGGCGGGCTGAGAGCCGGTCGCGGGAGCGCGTCGCAAGAGCTTGGTGCCGGCAGTGTGATCGGCAGATAATGCGCCGTTTTCGGCGACGGGATGTCGACGTGACCTATTGCGTGGGAATGCTGCTGCAGGCAGGCTTGGTGATGTTGGCCGATTCGCGCACCAACGCCGGCGTCGACCACGTCAATACCTTCCGCAAGCTGCGCGTGTACGTGCGCCCGGGAGAGCGCTGCCTGGTATTGATGAGCGCCGGCAACCTGGCGATCACCCAGGCGGTCGCATCGATCCTCGACGAGGCGCGGCGCTTCGACGGCGATTCGCCAGGCCTGCTCGATGTACCGAGCATGTTCGAGGCCGCACGCCATGTCGGCGACACCCTGCGCTCGGTGTACAAGCGCGATGCCGACGCGCTCGCCGCGTTCGGCATCGACTTCAACGCCAACCTGATCCTCGGTGGCCAGATTGCCGGCGAGCCGCCTCGACTGTTCAGCATCTACGCCGCCGGCAACTTCATCGAGGCGACCTGCGAGACGCCTTACTTCCAGATCGGCGAGTTGAAGTACGGCAAGCCCATCCTCGATCGCGTGCTGCGCTGGGACACGCCCCTCGACGAAGCGGTCAAGTGCGCGCTGATTTCGATGGATTCGACGATCCGTTCCAATCTGTCGGTCGGCCTGCCGCTGGACCTGGCGATCGTCGAGCGCGACGCCCTGGCCCTGCGCAGCCACCACCTGATCGACGCCGACAACCCCTATTTCGCGATGGTGCGAGCACGCTGGGGAGACGCGCTGCGGGTCGCCTTCGACGCGATCCCCAATCCCGACGGCGCGTTCGACTGACACGGTCGGCCGGACCAGGCGCGCTGCCGCCATTGCGCCACGGCGACCGTGCCGGGCCGTAGCACGGCTACCAGCCCCGGCCGTCGCGCCGCTGGGCCTCGATTTCGTCCCGGAAGAGATTGAAGTGGGTCCATCGGCGCGGGTGGATGCGCCCCGATTCCGCCGCGTCGCGCAGCGCGCAGCCGGGCTCGAGATCGTGCCGGCAATCGCGAAACCGGCACTGGCCGGCCAGGGGCGCCAACTCGCGGAAGCAGCCCAGCAGTCGACCGGGGGCGATATGGGCCAGGCCGAAGACCTGCAGCCCGGGGCTGTCGATCAGTTCGCCGCCACCGGCCAGCGAGTACAGCCGGGCATAGGTGGTGGTGTGCTTGCCGGAGTCGAGGCTCGCCGAAATCTCCCGGGTTGCCGCCTCGGCCTCCGGCACCAGCGCATTGACGAGGGTGCTCTTGCCCATTCCCGACTGGCCGACCAGCACCGAGCAATGGGCTCGCAGATGGGGGGCGAGCACTTCGCCGCCGGCCCTGGCCGACATTTCGATCAGCGGATAGCCCAGGCTCGCGAAGGGCTGCAGCATCTCGCGCGCCGCCTCCAGCCGCTCGGCGAGGTCGATCTTGTTGAGCACGAGCAGAACCTGGATCGACTGGTCCTCGGCGGCACAGATGCAGCGCGAGACCAGTTCATCGCTGAAGCCGGGCTCGGTGGCCATGACCAGCACGACCTGGGTGACATTGGCGGCGATCAGCTTCTCCTTCCAGGCATCGGACCGGTAGAGCAGGCTGCTGCGCTCGACGACGCGCTGGATCACGCCCTGGTCGTCGCCCCGCGGTGCGAATTCGATGTGATCGCCGCACGCCAGCGAGCTGCGCTTGCCACGCGGATAACACAGGAAATCCCGGCCGTCCGCGCCGGCGACCTCGTACTGGCGACCGAACGCGGCGCGGACACGGCCCCGCATCATGCGTGGGCAGGCTGGGCGTTGCGGTCGGGTTGCTGCGCCAACTGCTCGAGGTGGGCGATGCGCAATGCGGCCGGCGGATGGGAATCGTGGAAGCCCGAGTACCAAGGATCGGGCGTGAGGGTGGACGCATTGTCGCGGTAGAGCTTGACCAATGCACCGATCAACGGCGCCGCCCCGGTGTGCTCTGCGGCATAGCTGTCGGCCTGGTATTCGTGGCGGCGCGACCACAGGCTCGTCAACGGGGCCAGTGGCAGCAGAAAGGCCGGCAGCGCCAGCATGAACAGCGCCAGCAGCGTCGCGGCATCCCGCGACTGCATGCCGAGCCCGTCGTAGAACCAGCCCTGGTCGGCCAGCCAGCCCAGCAGCGCGAGGACCGCAAAGCTGACGAGCGCCATCAGCACGATGCGCTTGAGCACGTGCCCATGATGGAAATGGCCGAGTTCGTGGGCCAGCACCGCCTCGATCTCGTCGACGTCGAGGCGCCTCAGCAGGGTGTCGAAGAAGACGATGCGCTTGGCTCTGCCGAAGCCGGTAAAGTAGGCGTTGCCGTGGGACGATCGACGGGAACCGTCCATCACGAACAGCCCGTCGGCGTGAAAGCCGCAGCGCTCGAGGAGGCGGGTGACGCGATCGCGGATCGCCCCGTCCTCGAGGGGCTCGAAGCGGTTGAACAGGGGCGCGATGAAGGTCGGCCAGATCACCATCGCCAGCAAGTTGAAGGCGAGCCAGCCGGCCCACACGGTGAGCCACCAGTACTGGCTGCTGCCATCCATCAGCCACAGCGCGCCGGCGAGCAGCGGCAGACCGATCGTTGCCGACAGGGCCGCGCCCTTGACGGTGTCGGCGAGGAACAGGGACGGGCTGATGCGATTGAAGCCGAACCTGGCCTCGGTGACGAACACGCGATGGAGTTCGAAAGGCAACTCGATGGCCCAGCCGAGCACGGCGATCAGCGCGATCAAGGCGATGCCGTGGGGGAGGCTGCCGGGATCGAGGAAGGCGGCCAGCGCGGTGTGCAGATCCTGCAGCAACCCGCCGAGCGTCAGCCACAGCAGCCACGCCGTGGCCACCAGCATCTCCGGCAGGCGTGCCTTCACGCGGGCGATCGTGTAGTCGGCGGCGCGCTGGTGGGCGGCCACGTCGATGAGCTTCCGGAAGGCCTCCGGCACGGCCCCGCGGTGGGCGGCGACATGGCGGATCTGGCGCCGTGCGAGATACAGCCTCAGCGCGAGTCCCGACAGCGCGAACAGCAGGAAGACGACGGCAAATACGGACATGGACGCTCCGGGCCGTGGGCGGGGCGCGGCGGGCCGGCTTGTGAGACCATTCGATCTTTTGGGATACCGCACGGATTATGGCACAGGACCAGAACCACCTCATCTGGCTGGACATGGAGATGACCGGCCTAGATCCCGAGCGCGATCGCATCATCGAACTGGCAGTGGTCGTCACCGATGCCGGCCTGCAGACCGTGGCCGAAGGACCGGTGATCGCAGTTCATCAGCCGGACGCGGTGCTGGACGGGATGGACGAGTGGAACCGCAACACCCACGGCCGATCGGGGCTGACCGACCGGGTCAAGGCCTCCCGCATCGACGAGGCCGAGGCCGAACAGCTGCTGCTGGCTTTCGTCAAGGCCCATGTTCCGGCCAGGACCTCACCGATGTGCGGCAACTCGATCTGCCAGGATCGCCGATTCATGGCCCGCTACATGCCGCAGCTCGAGGCCTGGTTCCATTATCGCAACCTGGATGTGTCGACCCTGAAGGAACTCGCCCGTCGCTGGCGACCGGCGGTGGCCAAGAGCGTGGTCAAGAAGGGGCGCCACGAGGCGCTCGCCGACATCTACGAGTCGATTGCCGAACTGGCCCACTATCGGGACAACTTTCTGAAGCTCGACTGAGCGGCTCTAGGGGTGTGCCGAGAGCAGGACCAGACGTTCGTGCTGGCGGCCGCCACCGCGCTCGAAGCGCCACAGTTCCCGGCCCACGGTGGCGAGGTCGCCGGGTGCCGAGCGGCGGTCCTGGAATACCAGGATCAGCGGGCAGCCGCGTGCTTCGCTTTCGCTGGCGACCCGCACGCCGGCGAAATAGTGCATCGCCGATCGCTGTGACAAGCCGAGCCCGACGCCGTCGATGCACTCGCCCGGATGATCCCGCAGCACCACGGCCAGTTCCTGTGCCGCCGGTCGATAGCTGCGCGAATGGTCGAACCACGGTTGCCCCATCGAGATCGCCAGGCACCACAGCAGAGTCATCCCCAGCGCCCAGGTCAGCGCCGCGTCCCGCCCGGCGGGGCGCCGCCACGCCAGATAGACGATCCACGCCACCACCACGGCACCGGAAACCGCCAGCGCCAGCACGCCGAGAGTCAGATCGAACCCCGGCGCGAGCTTTTTGAAATGGCGCGCCAGTCCGGGTGGCCAGGCATTGACCAGCGCGCTCCAGGCCAGCCACAGCAGGATGCCCAAGGCGCTGAAGGTCATCACCGCGAACCAGTCGAAGGCCGCAGCGGCACCACGCCGCAGGCGCTCCACGGCGGGCGCCGCGAGCAGTGCCAGCGGCACGATCAACGGCAGCATCTGGGCGGGCCTGAGGCTCCCGGTCAACACCACCGCAAGCAGCGCCGGCACCAGGGCGGCCAGCAACAGCGGCACATGGGAGATGGCCGCGCCATGCCAGGCGCGCCACATCGACCACAGCGCCAACGGCCACAGCGGCCACAGCGACCAGCCGAACAGCTTGAACCAATCGACCACCCGGTCCGCTGCCGGGACGGCCGGGCGCAGCGCGTCGAACTCGGCGCCCAGCCAGGAATTCCAGCCCGGCTGGGCCGACGCCGGCAGCAACCAGGCAACGGCGATCACCGTCGCGATCGCCATCGCAGCGAGGACGGCGATCGGGCTCGCCCGGTCGCTGCGATCGCTCGGCAGCAGTTGGAACAGCAGCAGTGGCCAGGTGACCAGTGCGCCGACGATGCCGGCGAACAGGAAGGCGGCGCCGGCACAGACGCCGGCGGCCGGCAGTGCCAGCCGATGGCGCGACACCAGCATCCACAGGGTGCACGCCTGGGCGGCCAGCAGCCCCATTACCGGCTGGGTCTCGTGGGCATGCACGACCAGGCCGAGGCTGCCGATGGTCAGCAACACCACCGCGCTGCGCGCCTGCGTGCCGTGCATCAGGCCAGAGGCTCTCCACAGCGCCCACAGGGCAGCCGCTGTCAGCAGCGCGCTGGTCAGGCGGGCGCCGTCGTGCAGCGGCAGCAGCCACTCGAGCGCGATCGCCAGGGCCGAGGCCAGCCAGTAGAACAGCGGGCCGAAGTCGGTGCTGGTGTCGGCGCCGAGCGCGGGCAGCAGCGCCGGGCCACCGTCGATCATCTCGAACACCAGGCCGAAGTGCCGGGCGTCGTCGCCACGCCAGGGGTCATGGCCGACCGTGCCTACCAACAGGTAGATCACGGCGATCGACAGCAGGATCCGGGACGCGTTTCGGCTCATGCGGGAGGTCGTTGGGGGCGACGGAATGGCTTGGCCGCGAGTCTATCAGCTTGCGGTCGGCTTGCCCGGCCGCCGTCGCCGGACGACAAAAAAGGCAGCCGTGGCTGCCTTGGGGTCGTCTCGGGCGCCTCGTTCAGGACAGGCGCTGGACGTTGCCGTACTTCTGGCGGAAGCGCTCGACCCGGCCGGCGGTGTCGACGATGCGCTGCTTGCCGGTGAAGAACGGGTGGCACTGGGAGCAGACCTCGATGTGCATGCTCTGCTTCGGCGAAGTCGAACGGGTCTTGAAGCTGTTGCCGCAAGAGCAGGTGACTTCGATCTCTTTGTAATTCGGATGGATGTCTGCTTTCATTTCGTATCCTTCAGTGACTGGGGCGGTGGATGTGGCCGCCGGTTAGCCATAAATTATCTCTCGTATCGTGCGGGAATCGCAAGTTCGATGCCCTCAGTTGCCACGTTCGGTTGCCAGCTTGCGCAGAAGTCCTGCCACACCCTGCCTGAGCCGTGACGCGATGAATCCACTGCTTGCCCCGATCGTGGGACCGGCGGATGCACCGGCAGGTGATCTGCCGCCGGCGCGCCCCGGCTGCGACTGCCTGTCGTTCGGTCTTGCGCCGACGTCGGCAGGGGCTGCGCCAGCCCGCCGGGCGCGGGTCGAGCGCACCGATGACATGCTGCCGGCCGTCGCCGCGGCGATCGGTGCCGTCGCGGTCGGACATGTCGGCAGTGCCCGCCCGTTACTGGCGCGCGGCCACGGCCCGGCCGGACGTGGTGTCGCGGGTCGCCGGTGAGCTACGCCAATTCGAAGATTCCGGACAGCGCGCAGGGCGGCGTGCACGAGCATCTGCCCCGTCTGGTCCGGCGTCACGCCAGCGCGCCGTTTCGCAAGCCGTTCGCCGAATTCAGCCTGCGCGCGATCGACGCCGCGCTCGCAGGCTGGGACGGACGCGCCGGCCTGATCCTCGATGCCGGCTGTGGCGTCGCCCACAGTACCATCGCCATCGCGCGGGCCCATCCCGACGCCTGGGTGATCGGCGTCGACCAATCGGCCGACCGGCTCGAACGGCGCAAGCCCTATCCGGCATCGCTGATGCCGGACAACATGGTGCTGGTGCGCGCGGATCTGGTGGACTTCTGGCGGCTGCTGTCGGCGCGCGGGCTGCGGCTGGCGCGCCACTACATCCTGTACCCGAACCCGTGGCCGAAGATCGGGCACCTCGGCCGGCGCTGGCATGGCCATCCGGTGTTTCCGACCATCCCGGAACTCGGCGGCCTGCTCGAGCTGCGCAGCAACTGGCAGGTATATGTCGAGGAATTCGCAGCGGCGCTCGGCGTGTTGCTCGGGCGGCAGCCATCGTGGCAGGTTTTCGACGGCAGCGAAGGGCTGACGCCGTTCGAGCGCAAATACCGTGACTCCGGGCAGACCCTGTACCGGCTTTCGGTCGAACTCAGCGACATCACGCTTGATGGTGTTCGATCTGCGGTGCATGCTAGCGGCCAATGCCATCGGGAGAGTCACCAATGAACGCCGCCGAGACCGAAGAAGTGCTGCTGAGCGACGAGGATTTCGAGGCGCTGGAAGCCGTCCTGGTATCGGACGATGTGCCGGCTGACTGCATGAATCTCGAGATGCTCGACGGCTACTTTGCCGCACTGGTCTGCAGTCCGGAGCCGATGGCCGTCGAGCGCTGGCTGCCCGCGGTGTGGACCGCGGATGGCGAGACGGCGGACTTCGGCTCCGGCAGCGCGGCGCGCAAGGCGCTCGCACTGGTGCTGCGCTACTACAACGAGATGCTGGCGACGCTCGCCGCCGAGCAGGATCCCTGGGAGCCGTTCTGCTATGCGCCGGACAGCGAGGACTCGCCGCCACTCGGTGACGAGTGGATCGCCGGTTTCGAGCAGGGTGTCGAATTGTGGCCCGACGACTGGAATGCGGGCCTCGACAGCCAGGACGTGGCGGTCGCCGAGGGCCTGCTGGCCAAGGTCTTCAAGCGCTGGGGTGCCGACGAAGCCGCCGAAGCCGACGACCAGACCCGGCTCGGATGGCTGGCCGAATCCGCCCAGGCGGCGCGTGGCCTGTTCGCGCTGTGGCGGGAGGTGGGCCTGCAGGAACCGCGGCCGGTGGACATTGCCGAGCCGGCGACGGTGATGCGGGCCGCGGCCGGCCGCAACGACCTGTGCCCATGTGGCAGCGGCAAGAAATACAAGCTCTGTTGCGGCGCCGAGATCTGAAGGCCGGAGGCGTGCCGGCCGGCGATCACTTGCCGGTGCCGGACCACGGCGAGCGCATCGGTCGGACGCTGAGCTTGTGACCCGGTCGGCCGCGCGACGCAGCCGGCGAGCCACGCAATCGTAATCGGGTCGCGCGATCCCTGCCAGTCCGGCGCAGCCCGATGTGCCAGCCTGCAGGTCGATCTCCACGCCGCCGGGGCAGGGCGGCAGGTCGATTCTCGCGGCCGCGATGACCGCCACGACCGTTTCGATGCCGTGCCCGGGCTGCGCCGGCCGGGCACGCGTCGTGACTTGTCGCCGCATGCGCCGATCGGCAGCGCCGGCGCCTGAAGGTTCCTCGAAATATTTCCAGAAAAGTTAAATAACAAACTGAAAATATTAATGTTTTATCGCTGCTTGCAGAATCCTGGCGGCGCCATAGAATGCGTGCGCCGAGCCCGGATGGTGGCCGCGATGATGAGGTAGGGATGGGCGTTGCCTGACCTCCAGCAGATCGAGCGGACGAATCCTTGCAGGTGGCGATTGCGGTCGCCTTGGTCGTTCGACGGTCTGCGTGGGTGGTCCAGTGAGCGCCTCGAATCCCTGTCTCGCATGCGGTGTCTGCTGTACCCGTTTCCGGATTTCGTTTTACTGGGCCGAGGGCGACGATGCGCCCGGCGGCTTCGTGCCGGCGGCACTGACCGAGAAGCTCAACCACTTCATGCGCTGCATGAAGGGCAGCAACTCGGTGAACCGCCGCTGCGTCGCCCTCGAAGGTGAAGTGGGCACTGCCGTGGCCTGCACGATTTACCACAAGCGGCCGACACCGTGCCGGGAGTTTCCGGTCATTCTCGAATGCGGAACGCCAAATCCGCGCTGCAACGAATTGCGCTCGGAGGTCGGTCTGCCGCCGTTAGCGGGGCCGGTGCTGCCCAGGGCTGCGTGACTGCCACGGCCGGCCGACCGACTCGAGGATGCCGAAGGGGGTCAGCCGGTGCACCGTCGCGATTCGTTCGCGGCGGCTGACGAACAGCGAGCCGGCAAAGCCGAGGGCGTTGATCGAGATGCCGTCGACCGATTCCTGCGTACGCGGGACCAGCAACAGCGCGGTGCGGGTGAGCAGCAGGTTGTAGGCGCTGGCATCGTGGCCGGCCAGGCCGAGTGCCTGGCGGCCTGCGACGTAGCAGTCGTGCAGCCGGCGCGCGGCCTGCGCGGCACCAGGCGTCAGGATGCTCCGGATGCCGACGATCCAGTGGCGATAGGGCCACTGTCGACAATGGTCGCTGCCCGCGCCGGCCGCCGATTCGAGCCCGGCGAGCAGCGGCAGCGCCGCTTCGTCGTGACGTGGAATCCATTGCAGATGGCGGTGGCGCTGGCTGGCACCGGCGACGCGATCGCCGTTGTAGAAGGCGAGGCCGCCGAAATCGCGCAGCAGGGGCACGATGGCGGCGAAATCCGCCTCCCACAGCGGCAGCGACTGGTCGACGAAGTCGCGGCTGACCACCAGCAGGTGGCCGTCCAGCACCGGGAACTTGTTGAGCAGTATCAGGTGGTCGCGGCCGGCCTCGGCGACCATCAGGTCGGGCTCCGGCGCGGAGAAGGGGTCACCGCCGGCAGGCGGCGCGGCGCCGGCCTTGCGACCGAGGCTGTCCACCCACTTGACCGGAAAGCGCAGCCCGTCCTGCACGACCCACTCGATCGATGTCCGAATCGGCTGCAGGGCGCCGCTCGACAGCGCGCCCTTGCGCGAACGAGCGGCCAGCGCAATGATATCGCCCGAGCCCGGGTTGCGAGCAGAAGTTTCGCCGTCGACCGAGTCGTTCATCGTACGGAGTGGAACATGTCGCAGGTTTTCGTGGTGCGCGGAGACTTCATCCAACTCGACCAGCTGCTCAAGGCGACCGGGCTGTGCGGTAGCGGGGGCCAGGCACATGAAGCGGTGAGCTCCGGCCAGGTCCTGGTGGACGGCAACACCGAGATCCGCAAGCGTGCCAAGCTGCGGCCGGGTCAGAGCGTGCGCTTCGAGAACGAGACCGTGGTACTGACGGCGGAGCGCTATCCACGCCTGTGAGCACGGGCATTCATCCGGCGCGTCGCGCCAACTGCTGCCATATCCAGCCGCCGGGCAGATCCCTTCCGGTCAGCACGTAGTCGAGGGTATTGGGGTTCTCGAGGGTCAGCGCCAGATGGCTGCGCGCCAGCCGATCGCCGACCAGCAGCAGTTCGTCGCCGGCACGGATCGCGTAGTCCGGCCCGGGCAGCAGTAGCCGGGAGCCGTCGTCGCGGTGGACGTACAGGACATCGCAGTCCAGCGGCCGATCGCGTTGCGCGTGGTCGCGCAACAGGGCATCGATCGTCACGTCGGACTTCGGCAGCCTCACCAGCGCCGACAGCGCCGGCGCCTCGCGCGCGTCGACGCGCACGCTCCAGACATGCGGGACATGCCAGCCGAAACGCCCGGTCAGGCGCTCGAGCAGGCTCGCCGCCCAGTCTTCGCGGGCCGCCTTGACCTCGTCGAGGAAGGGCACCAGCAGCGGCGTGATCAGGATCGCAAGGCACTCGTGGGCGATGATCCGGCTCGGCACGACGCGGGCGTCGGATTCGAAGGCCTCGAACAGCGCGTTGTTCGAGAAGTGGTTCTGGCGGATGACGATGAACAGATCCGGGTTGAGCTCGCGAGCAGTCACGCAGATCGACAGATTGTCGACGTCGCTGCCGGTGCACGCGACGATGCCGCAGGCCTTGTCGATGCCGGCCTGCCGCAGCGCCGGCGCGCAGGTGCCGTCCCCCTGGACCCAGCGGTGGCGTGCGCCGTCGGGCGGCGCATCGCGGTCGATCAGCACCACGGTTATCTGCTCGCTTTCGAGGGCACCGGTCAGCAGGCGCCCGAAGTTGCCATAGCCGCACAGGACCCAGGTGCCGCGCGGCGGGTCCCGGTGGCGCCTGACCTCGGTGCCGTCGATTCCGGTCAACCACTCCAGCAGGTGATAGGCGGACGGGGCGTGCAGCGCCAGCGCCAGATACTCGCCGAACTTCTCGAACGGATTGATGATGTGGCGCGTGCCGAAGGACGCCATGTTGGCCTCGATCTCGACGCTGCCGGTGCGGCACAGGGCAGGCACCGCGGGTGCCAGCAGGCGGGCGGCGATGGCGATCGCGAGATTGGTCTCGTCGCTGTTGGTCAGTGCCATCACGCCCTGGCACTCGGGCTTCTCGAGGCCGGCGAGGCGCACCAGCTGCGGTTTCGCCGCATCGCCGACGAGGCACGGCACATCGGCGCGCAGGCCATGCAGATCGAGCTCGGCCGCCTTGACCGGATCGCGCTCGATCGCCACCACGCGGATGCCCAGGTGGTCCAGCGCGCGGGTCACCAGCCGGCCGGACTCGCCGTAGCCGCAGACCAGGTAGAACGGTTCGCCGAGCTGGCGTACCTCCCGCGCGAAGCGCTCGGTGCGCAGCGCGTCCTGAAACGCCGAGTCCTGCATCAACGCGAACAGCGAGCCGATCGCATAGGCCCAGCCGATCACCGACAGGTAGATGCAGACGGTCACCCACATCCGCTGGGCTTCGCTGAACTCGACGGGCACCTCGCCGAATCCGATCGTCGTCGCGGTGTAGCTGATGAAATAGAAGGCGTGAAAGAAACTCATGCGGCGCGCTTCGCCGTCCACCTCGATGCCGGGAACGACGGTCAGGCCGAGCACCGCCAGCGCGAAGATCGAGATCAGCACCGTCAGCGGCGCGCGCATGCGTCGCAGCACCAGAAAGATGACCCCGCGGTGGGAACTGAGGGTCACCGGAGCACCCACCCGCCGCTTCGCGGCGTCCTCCCCGGGGGAGGGAGAGCGCCCCCTTCGGGCGGCCGAGCGGGGGCGCTCATCGCCTCTGCATGATGGTTTCGGCGATCAGGATGACCACCGAAACCACGTTGGCGAACAGCGCGCCGCCGGACAGTGAAACCACCTTTGCGGTGAAGCTGGCGTCCATGCCGGCACCGGCCACGTGGCTGGCGTAGCCCCACACCATCGCGGCGGCGATCAGCTGCAGGTCGGCGACCAGGCTGGTGGACAGGTGAATCGCACCGATCTGCGTGCGATCGCCGAACTTGAGGACGGTGGCGATCAGATTGACGACGATCGCGGCAAACAGCTCGTAGATGTCGTGATGCCGTGCCAGATCGATGTCGCCGACGAAGAATCCGAAATTCAGCGTGGCGGCGAGAACGATGAAAAAACCGAAGACGACCTTCTCGAGATTCATGGGGTGGTTTCCGACCGATTGGCGGCGAGGATTGCGCCCGATGATTATAGGGTGCGGCGCGCCGCCGGCCGGAACCGCGGCGGCCTTCAGTCTTCGCGCACGCGACCGTCGAGATAGTACCAGCGGCCATCGAGGCGTTCGAAGCGGCTGTGTTCCGAGAGGCGGTGGGCACGACCGCCCAGCCGGTAGCGGGCGGTGAACCTCACTTCGGCATGATCGTCGTCGATGGCGCGGTGGGCGTGTACGGTCAGGCCGATCCACTTGCAGGCCGGGTCGATCTCCACGCCGTCCGGGCGGGTGCGCGGATGCCAGCTTGCCAGCAGGTAGTCGCGGTCGCCGTGGGCATAGGCCGTGTAGCGTGATCGCATCAGCGCTTCGGCGTCGGCCGCAGGCGCCTCGCCCGACAGCAGGGGGCCGCAGCAGGCCGCGAAGACGGGATTGCCGCATGGACAGGATGGTGGGCGCCGGCCTCTCGCCATCGCTCAGGCGCCGTTGCCGTTGCGCGCCACGACGACGCGGTTGCGGCCGGCATTCTTGGCCCGGTAGAGGGCCTGGTCGGCCTGCGCGATGGCGGCATCGAGATTGCCCTGCCCGGGTCGCAGCACGGCAGCGCCGATGCTGATCGTCAGCGATTCCGGGTAGGTATCGCTGTCCGGGAATTCGAGTGCCGGGATGGCCTCGATCGCCGCTCTCAGCTTTTCACCGACGGTGGCCAGCCGCTGCTCGTCGGCACCCGGCAGCAACAGCAGGAATTCCTCGCCGCCGTAGCGCCCGAGCACATCGCTGCCGCGGCCGGACATCCTCAGCGTGGCGGCGACCTGCCTCAGCACCTGGTCGCCGACGACGTGGCCGTAGCGGTCGTTGATGCGCTTGAAATGGTCCACGTCGATCATCATCAGGCCGAGGCCGCCGGCATCCTGCCGACGCTCCTCCTGGCGGCGGGCCTCGGTCATCAGCGCCCGGCGATTGAGGATGCCGGTGAGGCCGTCGATCGATGCCAGGTAATCCTGCAGGCGGACGTCCTCGGCGAGGCGGCTTCCGACGTGGGCGGCGATGCCGGCGAGCAACACCCACAGCACCGCCAGCACCGCGCCGCGATGACGCCAGTGCGCCATGACGTGGTCGATCTCGCGGGTCGCCGCCACATAGAGCGGGTAGCGCTCGAGGCGCTGGGCGACGATCAATCGCTCGCGATCGTCGAGGCGGGAGCGCAGACGCACCGTGCGTGACTCGCCCTCGCCGGCGGGCAGCACCTGATCGACCCGCGGTATCACGCGGCCCATGTGTATCGCCCGATCCGGCTCGCGCACGTACACCTCGCCGGCGACCGACACCACGGCGAAACTCGAGGCCGGCGTACGATTGACGATCTCCGCGTAGTCGAAGGAGTAGAGCAGGTCGCGGATCGCCACGTAGATCCTGACCACATTGCCGTCGGCGTCGCGCTCCGCGATGCTCATCGCGAAGAACCACCTGCCGTGGTGCACCCGCGACAGCTGCGGTATGCCGAGGTAGACGGTCTGATCGTGCTGTTGCAGGTGGTGGGCGACGTATTCGCGATCGGCAACCAGTGGCGGCTCGCCGGTACCGGTCCAGTCGACGATCACACCCTGGCGGTCGACGACCAACAGGTCCATGCAGGCAGGATCGCTCCGGCACCAGCCGAGCATCACGTCGCGCACCGTCATGCCGCCACCGGCGGCCTGCTGGCGCTGGCTCTGGTGGAGCTCGCGCAGCACGTCCAGCTGGCGTTCGATGGCGCCCAGCTGGGACTGGATGTTGCTTGCCATGACGCTGGCCAGCACGGCGAGACGCTCGCCGGCGTTGCGCTCGACCTGGCCGTGGTCGAAATAGCTGTAGAAGGCCAGCGCGACGCCGAGCGCGAGCATGAACGCAGCGACCCACGACCGGATCGCGCCGAGGCGCCTGCTCAGCGAATTCTGCCGGTTCTGTGGTCGTCGGTCGCGCAACGGTGCTCCAGGGGGGCGGACGTCCAGCTCGTCGATGGGGTCATCGGGCGCGCTCGCCAGCTCGATGAATGCGTGGGCGCCGCCGTCGGCCGCGTGCCGTACCCATCGGCACGCCTTCGCGGATTGTCAAACATTGTTCGAGGACGGGCATGGTCGGCGACATTGCGGTGCATCCGCAGGGCGGCGTCGGACGAACAATACAGGCAAAATGGCGGAACCGTGACTCCAAGTAGCGCCGACTCCGAGCCGTTCCATGCCGTTTCAGGCCCGCAGGCCGTCATCCGGCTCGCCAGTGATCGCGGTGCAGGCCTCGCTGCCAGCGAGGTCGAGGCGCGGCTGGCGCGATGGGGCGCCAACGTCATTCCGCCGCCGTCGCGACGCGGCCCGCTGCGTCGCCTCGCCGCGCAGTTCCACAATGTGCTGATCTATCTGCTGCTGGTCGCCGCCGGGGTGACCGCGGTGCTCGGCCACGGCGTCGACTCGGCGGTGATCATCGCGGTGGTACTGATCAACGCCTTGATCGGCTTCGTCCAGGAGGGGCGTGCCGAGGACGCGCTCGCCGGCATCCGCAAGATGCTGTCGAACCGTGCACGGGTGGTGCGCGACGGGCGCCGCATCGAGATCGCGGCAGAAGGGCTGGTCCCGGGCGACATCGTGCACCTGGTCGGCGGCGATCGGGTCCCGGCCGACATTCGACTGCTCGAGCTGCGCGGCCTGCGTGTCGACGAATCGGCGTTGACCGGCGAGTCCGTGGCGGTGGACAAGTCCCTGGCCGCGGTCGCGCCGGCTGCGCTGCCGGCCGATCGCAGCTGCATGGCCCATGCGGGCACGATGGTGACCCAGGGCATGGCGGTCGGCATCGTCGCTGCGACCGGCCTGGACAGCGAGATCGGCCGCATCAGCGCGATGGTGCGCAGCGATCTGCCGCTCACCACGCCGCTGATGCGCCAACTGGCCCGATTCGGTCGCCAGGTTACCTGGGCGGTGCTGCTGCTGGCGGTGGCCGCCTACGGCTTCGGTGTGTGGTGGCAGGGCTATTCGGCGGCCGACATGTTTCTTGCCGCGGTGGGGCTGGCCGTGGCCGCGATTCCGGAGGGCCTGCCGGCGATCATGACCATCGCGCTGGCCATCGGCGTGCGCCGCATGGCCCACCGCAAGGCCATCGTCCGGCGCCTGCCGGCGGTCGAGGCGCTCGGCTCGGTGACCGTCATCTGCAGCGACAAGACCGGTACGCTGACCCGCAACGAGATGTCGGTCGAACGGGCGTTCGTCGCCGGCTCGCGCTTCGACGTGGCCGGCGAAGGCTACTCCCCCGAGGGTACCGTCACCCTTGCCGATGGCGACATGCCGCAGCCGTCCGACGACGGCATGCTCGAGCTGGCGCGTGCCGGCCTGCTGTGCAACGACGCGACGCTGGAATTCCAGGACGGGCGCTGGACGGTCGGCGGCGATCCCACCGAAGGGGCGCTGCTGAGCCTTGCCGGACGGCTGGGCCTCGACCTGCGCTTCGAGCTGGAGGCCTGGCCGCGCGTCGATGCGATTCCGTTCGAATCCCGACACCGGTACATGGCGAGCCTGCACCATGATCATGCCGGCCATCACCTGGTGCTGCTGAAGGGCGCGCCGGAGCGTGTACTGGAATGCTGCGACGGCGAGCGACGGGCGGGCGAGCGCGTGGCGCTCGACCGGCACCGGTGGATGTCGGCGATGGCGAGCGCGGCCGACGACGGCATGCGGCTGCTCGCGGTGGCGATGAAGATCGGACGTGCGGATGCCCCCGAGCTGGCCTTCGCCGACGTCGAGGCCGGTGGGTTCACGCTGCTCGGCATGCTGGCGATCAGTGATCCGCCCCGATCGGAGGCGGCCGGGGCGGTGGCCCGCTGCCGTCGGGCCGGCATCGGCGTGCGGATGATCACCGGCGACCATGCCGCCACCGCGGTGGCGATCGCGCGCCGGCTGGGTCTGGCCGACGAGGTCCGCAGCATGACCGGCAGCGAGATCGAGGCCGCCAGCGACGACGCGCTGCGCCGGGCGGTGCGCGATACGCAGGTGTTCGCACGGGCCAGTCCGGAACACAAGCTGAGGCTGGTGCAGGCACTGCAGGCCAATGGCGAGGTCGTCGCGATGACCGGCGACGGCGTGAACGACGCGCCGGCCCTGAAGCAGGCCGACATCGGCGTCGCGATGGGCTGCAAGGGCACCGAGACCGCCCGCGACGCCGCCGAGATGGTGTTGGCCGACGACAATTTCGCGTCGATCGCTGCGGCGGTCGAGGAGGGCAGGACCGTCTACGACAACCTGCGCAAGGCGATCGTCTTCATCCTGCCGACCAACGGTGGCGAGGCGCTGATGATCCTGGCGGCGATCGTCGCCGGCCTGAGCCTGCCGATCACGCCCGCCCAGATCCTGTGGGTCAACATGATCACGGCCGTCACGCTGGCGCTGGCGCTGGCCTTCGAGCCGACCGAGGCGGACATCATGAAACGTCCGCCGCGGCCCTCCGACGAGGCCCTGCTCGACCGTTTCCTGGCGTGGCGGATCGTGCTGGTGTCGCTGCTGCTGGTGGGTACCAGCCTCGGCCAGTTCCTGTTCGATCTCGCCAGCGGTGCATCGCTCGAGGTCGCCCGTACCGGCGCCGTCAATGCGTTGGTGATCGGCGAGGCGGCCTACCTGTTCAGCGTGCGCAGGCTGCGCACCGGGGCCCTCGGCGAAGGCGGGCTGCGCGGGCTCCAGGCCTGCCTGATCGCGGTCGGCGTCGTCGCCTTGGCGCAGCTGGCGTTTACCTACGCGCCACCGATGCAGGCCTTGTTCGGTTCGCGGCCGCTGGATCTCCAGGTGTGGATGCGGATGCTGGCGGCGGGCGTGGTGGTGTTCGCCGTCGTCGAACTCGAGAAGCTGCTGATACGCCGGCGGCTGGCCTGAGATGCGCCGTGCCGGACTGGCGGCAAGAGCGCCAGCGGGCGACTCGCGGACGATTCCGGTGCCTGCCGTGCCGGGCCGCAGCGCCGACACCGCCAACTCGCCGCCCAGGCCCGGGGTGTCGCGGGCGACCACGCCGGCCCCGATTCACGGGCCTGCTACGGCGCCTGCCGCGGGCTGGCGATTCCGCTGTGCACAAGTCCTGCGGCCCGGACCGGGCCGCCGCGGGGTGCCGGATCCCGCCCATCGATGCCGTCGATGGCGGGCGGCTTCCGCGGGTCGCCTCGGCAGGGCCGCCAGCCCCGCCCGGCGATCGCGATGCCTGCCGCCGACGGCGAGTCGCGACTGGGGTCGGCCATGCGCCACCACAGCGCGGAACCATCCTGCTGCGCCGGCACGCAATGGCCTGCGGAGAACGAGATGGTCGGTCGTGCCCGCCAGTATCGAGCCGCCGGATGACCGCGAACCCCGCATCCGGCAACGCATCGCCGCCGGTTCGCGCGGTTGCGGCCGGCGCCGCGGGCCCGGTGGCGGCAAGCGCCGTCCGGCCCTACGCGCCGGGGCCGGCTGGGCATACAATCGACGTGTTTTGCCCAGGGGCGTGGTGTCGTGATGGCGGACCCGGGCGCGAGCCGGCAAGAGGCCTGTGCGGTGCACAATGACAGCCGCCGAAAGGCCGGTATGCTATCGCCCGGAGCGCCGTATGTGTCAGGTGCCCGAAGGGAAAAACCGTAGGTTAAGTCTTATAAAAGATATATAATCTAGAAGTCCGCTCCTGGTGCAATGCACCAGAAGTATCCGAGCCACCCTGAACGTAAGGAATTCGCCGTGCTAGAAGCCTATCGGAGCCATGTCGCCGAGCGCGCCGCCCTCGGTATCCCCGCGCTGCCGCTCACCAAGCAGCAAACCGAAGAACTGGTCCAGCTCCTCAAGAATCCGCCCGCCGGCGAGGAGGAATTCCTGGTCGAGCTGTTGAGCTACCGCGTTCCCGCCGGTGTCGACGACGCTGCCAAGGTCAAGGCCGAGTTCCTGGCCAAGCTTGCCAAGGGAGAGGAAAGCTGCGGCCTGGTGAGCCGTGCCAAGGCCACCGAACTGCTGGGCACGATGCTCGGCGGGTTCAACATCAAGCCGATGATCGACCTGATCGACGATGCCGAGGTCGGCACGATCGCCGGCGAGGGCCTGAAGAAGACCCTGCTGATGTTCGACTACTTCCACGATGTCAAGGAGCTGGCCGACAAGGGCAGCGCCAACGCAAAAGCGGTGATGCAGTCGTGGGCCGACGGCGAGTGGTTCACCAGCCGGCCGGAAGTTCCGGCCGCGATGAAGATCACGGTCTTCAAGGTGACCGGCGAGACCAACACCGACGATCTGTCGCCGGCGCCGGATGCCTGGTCGCGTCCCGACATCCCGCTGCACGCGCTGGCGATGCTGAAGAACCCGCGTCCGGGCATCACCCCCGAAGAG
>JAGRGB010000216.1 GCA_020445745.1 Rhodocyclaceae bacterium
CCCATGTCGCCAACGACAGTGGCATCGCCGACAAGGTGGTGGCGATCGACTTCGATGGGCGCACCGTGCGTATTCTCGAGACCGACGGCTTCTCCGGCGGCAAGGCGGTGCGCTACGTGTCCACCGATGCATCGGATCCGGTCGTCGCGGCGCTGGAGGGCGTGACCTACGCGCCGGCGCTGGCGGCCGCGCCGAGCGCCGGCGCCGACGGCACCGACTCGGCCCGCGCCAGCCTGGCGGCCTTCGTCAATGGCCGGACCGGTGCGGCGAACGACGAGCGCCAGGGCCTGAACTCCGCGCTCAGCGACGGGCTCGATCCGCTCAACGTGCTGTCGTGGAACCCCTCGCAGGGACGCTACAGCCCTTTGTGGGACGTCTTCCCGGCGGCCTGGAGCGCGGCCGCGGTGGCAGCCGGCGACGACCTGCGCCAGACCGACTTCGGCGACGTGCGCAATCTGGCTCACCACGGTATCGTGTCGGCGCCGGACGGCACGCCGTTCGCAGCCGCGAACCTCGTCGTCAACTGCCCGATCATCAGCATGGAGTAGTGCTCGCGCGGCGTCCCCGGCGGCGCGGTGCCTGGCGGGCGGAACGCCGTCGCCCGCCACCGCCCGCGCGACGCAACCTTGCAGGCGGCATCGGTTGCCGACCAGGAAAGCGCGATGCGATCGATGATGACGATTCCTGCCACTGCCTCTGCCAAGGGCGCGGGGGCATGAATCGCCCACCGCCGCCGGCGGCCGGTGGCGCCTTCGGGCGCCGGGCGATTCGCGCCGTCGCCGCCATCGAGGCCCTGAAGGGCGCGGTGGTGCTGCTGGCGGCCAGCGGGCTGCTGTCGCTGGTGCATCGTGACCTCCACGCGATGGCCGCCGCGCTGGTCGCCCACGCTCACCTTAATCCGGCTGCCCACTATCCTCGGATCTTCGTCGATGCCGCCAGCCATCTCGACAGCGCTAACCTGCGCTGGCTCGCGCTCGGTGCAGCCGTGTACGCGTTGCTGCGGCTGGCGGAGGCCTGGGGCCTGTATCGCGAGCGCGGCTGGGCCGAGTTGCTGGCGGCGGCCAGCGGCGCCCTCTACGTGCCGGTCGAACTGTTCGAACTGGTGCGCCGGCCGGGCTGGCTCGGGGTCGCGCTGTTGACGGTCAACCTCGCCGTGGTGGCGGTGATGCTGCGCGCCCTCGCGGCGCGCCGCGAGTCGGGCGCACTGCACGACCGGCGCCGCTGAGCGCCTGCCGCGCGGCGGCCGACGCCGGCCGGGCGCACGCCACGGATCGCGGCACGGATCGCGGCACGGCGCCTCAGTCGAACAGCCAGTACTCGGTCGCCTTGCGCCTGGCCTCGTAGGCGCGGATCTCTTCCACGTGGCGCATCGTCAGTCCGATGTCGTCGAGACCCCGCAGCAGGCAGTCCTTGCGGAAGGCATCGACCTCGAAGGGGATCAGCTCGCCGGCCGGGGTAGTGACGGTCTGGCCGGCCAGATCGACCCGCAGCCGGTAACCCGGCGTCGCCTCGGTCTCGGCGAACAGCCGGTCCACCGTGGCGCCGTCGAGCACGATCGGCAGCAGGCCGTTCTTGAAGCAGTTGCCGTGGAAGATCTCGGCGAAGCTGGATGCGATGATCACCCGCAGGCCGAAGTCTTCCAGCGCCCAGGGGGCGTGCTCGCGGCTCGAGCCGCAGCCGAAGTTCTCCCGCGCGAGCAGGATCTGTGCGCCCTGGTAGCGGGGCTGGTTGAGGACGAAATCGGCGTTGCGCGGGCGCTGGCTGCAATCCTGGCCGGGTTCGCCGACGTCCAGGTAGCGCCATTCGTCGAAGAGATTGGGTCCGAAGCCGGTGCGGCGGATCGACTTCAGGAACTGCTTCGGGATGATCGCGTCGGTGTCGACGTTGGCCCGATCGAGCGGCACGACCAGGCCATCGAGGGCTTGAAAGGCTTTCACGCGGGACTCCTGCAGAGGGTGCGGACATCGACGAAGCGGCCCGCCACCGCGGCGGCGGCGGCCATTGCCGGGCTGACCAGGTGGGTGCGTCCGCCGGCGCCCTGGCGACCCTCGAAATTCCGGTTCGAGGTCGACGCGCAGCGCTCGCCGGGCGACAGCCTGTCGTCGTTCATGCCCAGGCACATCGAGCAGCCGGGTTCACGCCACTCGAAGCCGGCATCGCGGAACACCCGGTCGAGGCCTTCCGCCTCGGCCTGGCGCTTGACCGCGCCGGAACCCGGAACGACCAGGGCCAGGCGGACGCTGTCGGCGACCCGTCGCCCGCGCACCACTTCGGCGGCGGCGCGCAGATCTTCGATCCGGGCGTTGGTGCACGAGCCGATGAAGACCTTGTCGATGGCGATCTCGGTAATCGGCGTGCCGGGCTGCAGGCCCATGTAGGCCAGGGCGCGACGCATGCCGTCGCGGCGTACCGGATCGCGCTCCGCGGCCGGGTCGGGCACGCTGCCGTCCACGGTGGTCACCATTTCCGGCGAGGTGCCCCAGGTGACCTGCGGCAGAATCATCGTAGCGTCGATTGCCACCTCGGCATCGAAGCGGGCAGCGGCATCGCTCACCAGCGTGCGCCAGAAGGCGACGGCGGCGTCCCAGGCCCCGCCCGCGGGCGCCGACGGCCGACCTTCGAGATAGCGGATCGTGGTGTCGTCCACGGCCACCAGACCGCAGCGGGCGCCGGCCTCGATGGCCATGTTGCAGATCGTCATGCGGCCCTCCATCGACAGCGCGCGGATCGCGCTGCCGGCGAATTCGATCGCGTAGCCGGTGCCGCCGGCGGTGCCGATGCGGCCGATCACGGCCAGCACGATGTCCTTGGCGGTGACGCCGCGCGGCAGCTCGCCTTCGACGCTGACCCGCATCGACTTCAGCTTCTTCGTCACCAGGCACTGGGAAGCCAGCACGTGCTCGACCTCCGAGGTGCCGATGCCGAAGGCCAGCGCGGCGAACGCGCCTTGAGTGGTGGTATGGGAATCGCCACAGACCACGGTCATGCCGGGCAGGGTCGCGCCGGTCTCCGGGCCGATCACATGGACGATGCCCTGCAGTGGGTCGCGCATGCCGTACTCGGTGATGCCGAACTCGTCGCAGTTGGCGTCGAGGGTTTCGACCTGCAGCCGCGATACCGGATCGGCGATGCCGTGGGCGCGGGCCGCGGTGGTCGGCACGTTGTGGTCGGCGGTGGCGAGGATGGTCTCGATCCGCCACGGCTTGCGGCCGCCGATGCGCAGGCCCTCGAAGGCCTGCGGGCTGGTGACCTCGTTGACCAGGTGGCGGTCGATGTAGAGCAGGGTGGTGCCGTCCGCTTCCTCGCGCACGACGTGGCTCGACCAGAGCTTCTCGTAGAGGGTGTGTACAGTCATGGTGTCTCCTCCATGCCCTCTCAGGCGGCCACCGGCCGGGCGTGCAGTTCGGTGCGCTTGCCGGCCTGCAGCACGTGGCCGGGCACCGGGTGGCCGACGATGGCCGGCATCTCCCGTGCGACGTCGATCAGCGCGTCGAGGTCAACGCCGGTCTCGAAGCCGCAGGACAAGAGCATATGCACCAGGTCCTCGGTGCAGATGTTGCCGGTGGCGCCAGGCGCGTAGGGGCAGCCGCCGATGCCTCCGAGGGAAGCGTCGAAGTGGGCCACGC
Source organism: Rhodocyclaceae bacterium (assembly GCA_020445745.1). Taxonomy (GTDB): domain Bacteria; phylum Pseudomonadota; class Gammaproteobacteria; order Burkholderiales; family Rhodocyclaceae; genus Cognatazoarcus. The sequence continues at coordinate 3,627 of JAGRGB010000216.1, forward strand.
CCTCGGCGACGCCGGCGATCACGTTGGCCAGCCCCATGCCGCGGGTGTCGTGGAAGTGCAGGGTCATCTCGACGCCACGGAAGGTGTCGAGGAAGGCGCGCGACACCTCGCTCACCTGGCGCGGGTGGGCCATGCCGGTGGTGTCGGCCAGCGTGATGCTGTCCATGCCCATCTCGAGGTATTGCTCGACCGCCCACAGCAGCCGGCACACCGGCTGGTCGCCGTCGAACGGGCAACCGAAGGCGGTGGCGACGGTGCCGTTCACCCGCATGCCGCTGCCGCGCACCACCTGCATCACGCGACGGAACTGCGCCAGCGACTGCTCGCAGGTCATGCGCATGTTGGCGAGGTTGTGGCTCTCGCCGATCGACATCACCAGGTTGATCTCGTCGGCGCCGCAGGCCAGTGCGCGCTCGCTGCCGCGCTCGTTCGGTACCAGCGCGACATAGCGGACGCCGGGCTGGCGATCGATGCCGCGCATCACCTGTTCGGCGTCGCGCAGATTCGGGATCGCCTTGGGGGACACGAAGGAGGTGACCTCGATCTTCGCCAGGCCGGTGCGCGACAGGCGATTGACCAGGCGGATCTTGTCCTCGGTCGGAACGAAGCCGGCCTCGCTCTGGAAGCCGTCACGGACGGCGACTTCGTTGATGTAGAGCCGCGGTGCGGCGCGGCCGAACAATACGACTCTCTTGCTCGTGTTCATGTTGTCGTTTCCTAGACAATGCCTTCGGCACGCAGTCGTGCCAGTTCCTCGCCGGATATGCCGATGCCGGCGAGGATCTCCTCCGTGTGCTCGCCCAGCGCCGGGCCTAGCCAGCGGGTCTCGCCCGGTGTCGCCGACAGCTTGGGCACGATCCCCGGCACGTCGATCGGCGCACCGTCCGGCAGCTCGCGGCTCTCGATCATGTCGCGCGCGCGGAAGTGCGGGTCGGCGTGGATGTCGGCTGCGTCATAGATGCGGCCGCAGGGCACCTTGGCGTCGTCCAGCACCGACAGCACTTCGTCGAGCGTGTGCTCCAGGGTCCACTCGCTGATCGCCGCGTCGAGCATGTGGTTGTGCTGCACGCGGCCGTCGTTGCGCGCCATGCGTGGGTCTTCGCCGAGGTCGTCGCGATCGATCGCGTGCATCAGGCGGCGGAAGATGCTGTCGCTGTTGCCGGCGATGATCACGTAGCCGCCGTTCCGGCACGGGTAGGTGCTGGACGGTGAGATGCCCGGCAGGCTGGCACCGCTGCGCTCGCGCACGAAGCCGAAGCTGGAGAATTCCGGAATCAGGCTCTCCATGACGCCGAACACCGCCTCGTAGAGCGCCACGTCCACGTACTGGCCTTCACCGCCGTTCACCTTCAGGTGATGCATTGCCAGCAGCGCACCGATGACGCCATAGAGGGATGCCAGCGTGTCGCCGATCGACACGCCGACCCGCACCGGCGGCCGGTCCGGGTAGCCGGCGAGGTTGCGCAGGCCGCCCATCGACTCGGCGATCGCCGCGAAGCCGGGCTTGTCGCGGTACGGGCCGGTCTGGCCGTAGCCCGAGACCCGCACCATGATCAGCTTGGGGTTCACCTTCGACAGATCGTCCCAGCCGAGGCCCCAGGATTCCAGCGAACCCGGCCGGAAGTTCTCGATCACGATGTCCGCGTCCTTGACCAGGTCGCGCACGATCTGCTGCCCCCTGGGTGACTTCAGGCTGACCGTCACCGATTTCTTGTTGCGGCTCTGCGAGTACCACCACAGCGAGGTGCCGTGGTGCAGCTTGCGCCACTTGCGCAATGGGTCGCCGTCGCCGGGCGGCTCGACCTTGATCACCTCGGCACCGAACTGGGCAAGCAGGCTGGCCGCGTAGGGGCCGGCGATCAGCGTGCCGAGCTCGACGACCTTGACGCCGGCCAGCGGCGCCGCCTTTTGTTGATTGGTCGCGTTCATGATCAGAGCTTCTCCGTCTCGCCATGGGTCGGGCGCCATACCAGCAGGCGTTTCTCGACGACGCCCACCGCCTGGTCGAGCACCAGCGCGAAGGCGGTCAGCACCAGCATGCCGGCGAACACCGTGTTGATGTCGAACACGCCCTCGGCCTGCAGGATCAGATAGCCGACGCCGCGCGCCGAGCCGAGGTACTCGCCGACGACCGCGCCGACGAAGGCCATGCCGACCGAGGTGTGCAAACTCGAGAACACCCAGCTGGTGGCGCTCGGCAGATACACCGTGCGCAGCAGCTGGCGCGCATTGGCGCCCAGCACCCGGGCGTTGGCGAGCAGCACCGGGCTCACTTCGCGGATGCCCTGGTAGACGTTGAAGAACACGATGAAGAACACCAGGGTCACGCCGAGGGCGACCTTCGACCAGATGCCGAGGCCGAACCACACCGCGAAGATCGGCGCCAGCACCACCCGGGGCATCGCGTTGGCGGCCTTGATGTAGGGGTCGGCCAGTCGCGAAGCGGTCGGGTTGAGGGCCAGCCACAGGCCGATCACCAGGCCCAGCAGGGCGCCGAAGACGAAGGCCAGCACGGTCTCGACCAGGGTCACACCCAGGTGCGGGAAGATCTCGCCGCTGGTGAACCAGTGCCACAGCACGCCGAAGACCTTGAAGGGCTCGCCGAAGAAGAACTTGGGCAGGACCGCGGTTTCGGTCAGCCCGTACCACAGGCCGATCAGACCGCAGACAATCGGGATCTGCAGGACCGCCGAGGGCAGGTCCGCGATGCCGCGCCTATTTTTGCTGGCTCTGGACATAGCCTTTCAGAACCTCCTCTTTCATGGTGTGCCAGATCTCGTCGTGGAGACGCACGAACTCGGGCGTCAGCCGGACCTCGGAGACATCGCGGGGACGGGGCAGGTCGATCGAAAACTCGCCGATCGGATGGGTGCCGGGGCCTGCGGAGAGCACGATCACCCGGTCCGACAGGGAGATCGCCTCCTCCAGGTCGTGGGTGATGAACAGCACCGACTTGCGGTCCGCCGACCAGATGTCGAGCAACTCGTTCTCCATCAGCTGCCGGGTCTGGATGTCCAGCGCCGAGAAGGGCTCGTCCATCAAGATGATCTTCGGGTTCATGATCAGCGTCTGTGCCAGCGCCGCGCGCTTGCGCATGCCGCCCGACATCTGGTGCGGATAGCGATGGCCGTGGGCACCGAGGCCGACCCGCTGCAGCCAGTCCTGGCCGCGGGCCGTTGCCTCGGCGCGCGGCACGCCGCGGAACTCGAGGCCGACGATGACGTTGTCCAGCGCGGTGCGCCAGGGCATCAGCGATTCCGCCTGGAACATGTAGCCGGCGTGCGGGTTCATGCCGACCAGCGGCTCGCCGAACACCCGCACCGTGCCGCTCGAGGGTTCGAGCAGGCCGGCCGAGACGTTCAGCAATGTGGACTTGCCGCAGCCCGTGGGACCGACCACCGAGACGAACTCGCCGTCGCCGACGGTGAGATTCACGTCCTTTACCGCGGTGTAGCTCGCCTTGCCGGCGGCACTGCGGAAGGTGCAGGTGACGTTGTCGAGGGCCAGGCCCGGCACTGCCGCGCCCGCCCGCGGTGCCGCCCGGGCGGCACCGCTGGTCTGGGTGTTCATTTCGATCGCTCCCTCGATTACCTAGCCGCTTTCTGCGCCGCCTGGGCGAAGCGGTTGTCGTAGGTCTCGGCGAGCTTGATCGACTCGCTGCTGACGTCGGAATTGAAGTTGGTCACCATCTTCAGCGCATTGGCCGCCCCCTCTTCGGGCACCAGGCCGTCGAGCGAGTAGGACTCGCGCACCTTCTCGAAGGTGGCCATGTACAAGGCCTTGTCGCCCACCAGGTAGTCGCTCGGCACGGTGTCTGCGACCTGCTCGGGGGTCGCGGTCTGCAGCCACTTCAGCGCACGCACGATGGCGTTGGTCAGCGCCTGCACGGTCTGCGGGTTGTCACTGACGAAAGCGGTCGGCGCGTACAGGCAGCCGGCCGGCATCGTGCCGCCGAACAAGGCCTTGACGCCGGCGGTGGTGCGCGCGTCGGCGATCACCTCGAGGTCGCCGCTGGCCTCGAGCATCGTGATCGCGGGGTCGATGTTGGAGATCGCGTCGATCTTGCCGGCCCGCAGCGCAGCCACCGCGCCCGCCGAGGCGCCGACGCCGATGATCGAGACGTCGGTCGGCTTGAGGCCGTTCTGCACCAGGAAGTGGTTCAGGATCATGTTGGTGCTCGATCCCGGCGCGGTGACGCCGACGGTCATGCCCTTCAGGTCGGCTGGCGACTTGTAGTCGGCGAACTTGGCCTTGGCGATGCCGATCGCGACGTCCGGCGAGCGCCCCTGCAGCACGAAGGTCTTGAAGGGCTGGCCCTTGGCCTGCATGTTGATGATGTGCTCAAAGGCCCCGGAGACGACGTCGGCGCTGCCGCCGACCACTGCCTGCAAGGCCTTGGAGCCACCGGCGAAATCCGCCACCTCGACTTCGAGTCCCTCCTCCTTGAAGTAGCCCAGGCGCTCGGCGATGGTCAGCGGCAGGTAGTAGAACGACGACTTGCCGCCGACCGCGATGCTGACGGAGCGCTTTTTGGGGGTGTTGGCGAAGGCCGCGGTCGAGCCGGCGGCGATGGACAGGGCGGCGCCCAACACGGTCAGGGTCCTGCAGATGCGATGGATCGGTTTCATGTGTCCTCCTTGGCGGATCCGAGTTGCACCGAATGTGAACTCGGAATGCAGTATTCCTTGGATTCGACGCGGAGGACATCAGTGATTGGCGAGCCTGCCATCGCGAATCGCGATGGCGGAGCGCAGCCCCGGCCGATCGCCGGTTCGGATCAGCCCAGCCTGAGGTGGTTCACCAGCAGCCGCGCGGCCACCGGCAGGGCATCGAAAGCGCGCACGCAGATGCGAAGCTCGCGCCCGGCCCACGCGTCTTCGAGGCGAATCGCGCGGATGCCGAGCATGCGGGCGTTCAGTCGCGCGAGGGCTTCGGGCAGCAGACCGATGCCGAGGCCGGCGCCGACCATCACGCACAGCGCGTCGTAGCTGGTCACCTGGATCGCCAGGCGCACCGTGCGGTCGATCTCGCTGGCTGCCTTGGTCAGTTGCAGGTTGATCGCGCTGCCGGTGTGCAGGCCGACATAATCGAAGTCGAGGGTCTCGGCAAAGCAGACCCGGCGCCGTTGCGCCAGCGGGTGATCCTTCGGTGCGATCAGCACCAGCCGGTCGGCGTGGTACGGAAAGGTCTCCAGTTCGATCGCATGGGGGCCCGCCGTGTAGATGCCGAGGTCGGCTGCGTTGTCGGCCACCGCGCGGGTGACGACCGAGCTGATCTTCTCCTCGAGATGGATCTGCACCTGGGGGTAGCGTTCGCGAAAGCCCTTGATCTCGCCGGGCAGGAACTGGGTGATCGCCGAGATGTTGGCGAACACGCGGACGTGACCGCGCGCGCCGCTGGCATAGTCAGCCATCTGCACCGCGATGTCGTCGAGCTCGTGGAGCGCGCGACGCGCCAGGTTGACCAGCGTGATGCCGGCAGCGGTCGGCTCGACGCCCTTGTTGGTGCGGTTGAGCAGACTGGTGCGCAATACGCCTTCGAGGTCCGCGAGACGTCGGCTGACCGCTGCCGCGGCGATGTGCTCACGCGCCGCTGCTGCGGCGATCGTGCCTTCCTCGACGACGCTGATGAAGAGTTTCAACGATACCGGATCGAGCCTCATGGGTGGCAAGTCGCAGGCTACCGGACCGATCTTAGTGCGCCGGCCGTGGGAGGGGAACGTGCACCGCAACAGCATCGCACCGGCTGCGTCCGCGTCAGCCGTCGCGCGGGTGGCTTCGGACGGGGCGCGATCGACGGGCACAGTTGCAGCTTCGCGCGCAGCGCGGGCCGTCACCGCTTGCGGTAGTCTTCGAGGCCGGACGGCGGGCAGCGGGTACGGCACAACCAGGACCTGGCGATGGCCAGGCGGTCGGCCACGTTGCCGCATTGCCGGGCGGTCGCCGCCGGATCGCGTGCCACGGAGATCGAGGTCATGGAATTCCAGAAGATTGTCGACGACATCGCCGCGACGCTGGCCCCCGAGCGGGGCGCCGGCCAGGTGGCGACCTACATCCCGGCGCTGGCCAGGGTGGATCCGCTGCAGTTCGGCATCGCGCTGTGCACCGATGACGGGCGCGTGCATGCGGCGGGAGACGCGCAGGTGCCGTTCTCGATCCAGAGCATCTCCAAGCTGTTCTCGCTGGCACTGGCGATGCGCCATGTCGGCGACGCGCTGTGGACCCGGATCGGGCGCGAACCATCCGGCAATCCGTTCAATTCCCTGGTCCAGCTCGAGTGGGAACAGGGCGTGCCGCGCAACCCCTTCATCAATGCCGGCGCGATCGCGGTCGCCGATCGTCTGGTGAGCGCCTGCAGCGATGCACGGGCGACCCTGCTGGCGCTGGTCGGCAGCCTGTGCGGCGAGGCCGTGTGGTTCGACGAGGAGGTCGCCGCGTCGGAGGCCTCGACCGGCTACCGCAACGTCGCACTGGCCAACTTCATGCGCAGTTTCGGCAAGATCGACAACGACGTCGCTACCGTACTGGATCTGTATTTCCACCAGTGTTCGGTGGCGATGAGCTGTGTCCAGCTGGCCCGCGCCACCGGCTTCCTGTGCCGCGACGGCGCCCACCCGCTGGACGGCAGCCCGGTGGTGACGGCACGCCAGGCGCGCCGGCTGAACGCGCTGATGCTGACCTGCGGCACCTACGACGCGGCCGGCGAGTTCGCGTTCCGGATCGGCCTGCCGTGCAAGAGCGGCGTCGGCGGCGGCATCGTCGCGGTGGTACCGGACCGCCTCAGCCTGTGCGTGTGGTCGCCCGGCCTCGACGACAGCGGCAACTCGCTGCTCGGCATGAAGGCCCTGGAGCTGTTCGCCGCCAGGACCGGGCTTTCGGTATTCTGAGGGCGATCTCCCGCCTACTTCATCGCGAAGCCGAGCTTGTGCAGGGCTTCGACCAGTCGGTCTCGACCGGTCAGCGACGCCGGGCCGGCCACACGCTTCGACGAATGTACCGACCAGGTGCCGCGCACGTTCATGTTCTGGCTCTCGTAGAAGCGTGCCATCGCGTCGTCGTAGGCGGCCAGCGGGGCGTCCTGCTGTTCCAGCGAATAGCGCTCGTGATGCAGCACCACCGACTGGGCCGGACGGGGCTTGACCGACGCCGGCTTCGACTCGTCCGCATAGCCCACGCACATGCCGAACACCGCGAACACCCGGGGCGGCAGCCCGAGGATGCGGGCGACCTCCTCGGGTTGGTTGCGCATGCCGCCGATATAGACCAGCGACAGGCCCAATGACTGGGCCGCCACCGCGGCGTTCTGGGCGGCGAGGGCGGCGTCGATGACACCGACCAGCAGCATCTCGGTGTAGTCGAGGGCCTCGTCGGGCCGCCCGCAGCGCTCGGCGACCCGATGCAGGCGGGCGAGATCGGCGAGCCACACCAGCTGCAGCGGCGCCTCCCGGACGTGGGCCTGTCCGCCCGCGCACTCGGCGAGGGCGGCCTTGCGGTCGGGATCGCGCACCGCGACCACGCTCCAGGCGTGGAGGTTCGACGAGCTGGCGGCCGACTGGGCGGCAGCGACGATCGCCGCCAACTGGTCGTCGCTGACCGGGTCCGGCCGGTAGGCACGCACCGAACGGTGGGACAGCAGGTGCTCGATGATCGGCGTGGTGGCGTCGGGAATCGTCACCGCGTCGCTGCCGTAGCGGGACTGGAAAAGGGCTCTCGGATCTCTCATGGGGCTGCGTGCGTCGGGTTGAACAGGCGAATTCTAAGCGAGTGGCGGTTCGCCGGCCGAATCGGTCGCCCGCCGGCTTAGCAGGAATTGAGCATTTCGCGCGCAAACTTTGAGCGGCAGCGCAGCGGTGGCGGGCGGAACATGCGTGCAGGCATTTCGCCCCCATGGAGAGAGCATCATGCACAAGCAAGCAATCGTCCTGTCCGGTCTGGCCGCGCTGGGGCTGTCGACCCTGTCCCTGCCGGCGGACGCCGGCACGCCCAGTGACCCGCTGGTCGAGCGCGGCCGCTACATCGCCCGCGTCGCCGGCTGCAACGACTGCCATACCCCCGGCTACATGCAGAGCGGCGGCCAGGTGCCCGAGAGCCGCTGGCTGACCGGCGACAGTTTAGGTTGGCAGGGTCCCTGGGGCACCACCTACGCGATCAACCTGCGCCGCTACATGGCGACGCTGAGTGAGGACCAGTGGCTCGAGCGGGCGCGGCACCTGAACGCGCGGCCGCCGATGCCGTGGTTCGCGTTGCGCGACATGGCCGACGACGATCTCCGGGCGATCTACCGCCTGGTCCGCGCCCTGGGGCCCCTCGGCGAGCCGGCGCCGGCCTTCGTGCCGCCGGGTGGCGCGACGACGGGGCCGGTGGTGAGCTTCCCGATGCCGCCGGGCTGAGCCGCCGCGGGCCATCTGCCGGACGAGTTCAGCGGCCACTTCCACGGCTTCCGGGCGCTGGCTATGATGCGCAATCATGGCCGCCTGCGCTCCGATCGACGCCGAACTGTCCCGCCTCGTCAGCGGCGGGATCTCGATCAGCCTGGCGTCCTGCAGCCCGGGCGGTGTGCCGAACATGGCGCGTGGCTGCGGTTGCCGCGTCGCGCCGGATGGCCGCGCGCTGACGGTGCTGCTGGTGGCCACGCCGGCCGCCGCGCTGCTCGACGACGTGCGCCGCAGCGGGCGCGTGGCGGTGGTCTTCAGCCAGCCCTCGACCCACTTCACGGTGCAGTTCAAGGGCAGCGACGCCCGCATAGTGCCGACCGAGGCCGACGACCCGCAACGAGCGGCCGACTACGTCGAGCGCTTCGCCGCCGAGCTCGCGGCGCTGGGCTATCCGGGCGACGTGCTGCGCACGCTGCTGCTGGCCTGTCCGGACGACATCGTGGCGATCCGCTTCACGCTGGCGGCCGGCTATTCGCAGACACCGGGCCCGCAGGCCGGCGCGCCCCTCGGAGGCCCGGCGTGAAGATCCGCCTGGAGGCGATCCGCGACTGCCTGGAAGGCGTGATTCCCGGCAGCATCGCCACGGCATCGGCCGACGGCACGCCGAACATCGCCTATCTGTCCCAGGTGCAGTACGTGGATGGCGAACACGTGGCGCTGTCCTACCAGTTCTTCAGCAGCACGCGGCGCAACGTGCTGGCCAATTCGCTGGCGCGGCTGGCGCTGATCGATCCGTTCACCGCGGCCCACTACCGGCTGACGCTGCAGTACCTGCGCACCGAGACCGAAGGCGCTTTGTTCGAGGGCATGAAGGCGAAGCTGGCCGGCATCGCCTCGCACACCGGCATGGCCGGCGTGTTCCGCTTGCTGGGCTCGGACATCTACCGGGTGCTCGACATCGAGCAGGTCCCGGGCCGCACGCTGCCGCCGCGCAAGGCGCGTCGCAATCCGCTGCTGGCGCTGCGCCGGTGCAGCGAAGCCCTGCGCGACTGCGCGGACCTGGAGTGCCTGCTGGCCGAGGCGTTGGCCGCGCTGGCGCATCACTTCGACATCGAGCACGCGATGGTGCTGGTGCCCGACGCGCTCCACGAGGCGCTCTACACGGTCGCCAGCCGCGGCTACCAGAGCTCCGGCGTCGGCTCGGAGATACCCTTCGGCCATGGCGTGATCGGCGTTGCGGCGCGCGAGCGGGCGCCGATCCGGATCGGCCACTTCAGCTCCGAATACGCCTATGGTCGGGCCATCCGGGCCAGCCTCAGCGCCAGCGGCCAGGGCGATCGGCTGGAGACCGAGATTCCGCTGCCGGGACTGCAGGACGTGCGCAGCCAGCTGGCGGTGCCGATCTGCGCCGGCGGACGGCTGCTCGGCGTGTTGTGCGTGGAGAGCGGGCAGGACCTGGCCTTCGACTACGACGACGAGGACGTGCTGGTCGCCTTGGCCGGACAGCTCGGCGCGACGATGCTGCTGCTGCAGCACGGCGCGGACGGTCCGGAGGAGGCTGTCCGCGGCCGCGCCGCCGTCGCGACGGCCGGCGGCAGGCCGCTCGTGGTGCGCCATTTCGACGAGAACGACAGCATCTTCCTGGGCGAGGACTACCTGATCAAGGGCGTCGCCGGTTCGATCTTGTGGGCGATGCTGCGCGACCACGCGGACTCCGGCCGGGTCACCTTCAGCAATCGCGAACTGCGTCTGGATCCCCGGATCCGCCTCCCCGAGCTGGGCGACAACCTGGAGGCCCGGCTGATCCTGCTGAGGCGGCGGCTGGAGGAGCGGGCCGCCGGTGTCCGCATCGAAAGGGCCGGTCGCGGCCGCATCCGGCTGTGCGTCGAACGCTCGCTGCAACTGCAGGACGTGCCCCGCCAGCGTCCGAATTCCTTCACCAGATCCTAAGAGTTTGCTAAGCCGGTTCCGGCAGCCGGGCGGCAGCCCTAATGTGCACTCGACGGTCGCCGGCATCGCGGCGGCCGACTCGACGGACCGGCAAGGAAGGGAAGAGATGAAGATCGATACCGATTACCCGGATGCATTGGCGCTGCACGAAGCGATGCAGCTGATCCGCAGCTACGAGGAAAGGATGACGGCGATCCAGGCCGAGGGCGCCGCCGCCGGCACCTGCACGGCGGTCGGCCAGGAGGCCGCCGCGGTCGGCGTGATGGCAGCCCTCGGCCGTGACGAACGGATCCTGACCAATCACCGCAGCGCCGGCCATCTGCTGGCCCGCGGCGCGGACCCCGGTCGCCTGATGGCCGAGGCGATGGGGCGGGCGACCGGCTACTGCAAGGGCAAGAGCGGCTCGCTGCACGTCTCGGCCGCCGAACTGGGCGTGGTGTTGACCTCGACCATCGTCGGTGGCGAGCTGTCGCTGGCGACCGGCGTGGCGCTGGCCCACAAGCAGCTCGGGCTGCCGGGGGTCGTGGTGTGCATCTTCGGCGACGGCGCGGCCTGCGAGGGGGTCTTCCACGAGTCGCTGAATCTGGCCGCGGTGTGGTCGCTGCCGATTCTCTACGTGTGCGAGAACAACCAGTGGCAGGCCTTCGTGCATCGCCGCGAGACGATGGTCGGCGAGCGGGTGGCCGAGTGGGCGACGGGCTACCGCATCGGCAGCGCCGTCGTGGACGGCAACGACGTGCACGCCGTGCGCGCCGCTGCCGCAGCGGCGCTGGCCGAGGTCCGGTGCAGTGGCCGGCCCTTCCTGCTGGAGGCCGAGACCTACCGCCTGCGCGGTCATTTCGAGCCGGACGACCAGGCCTACGTGGATGCCGCCGAGCTGGCCGCCTGGCGGGACCGCGACCCGCTGGGGCGAAGCCGCCGGGCACTGCTCGCCGCCGGTCACGACGCCCGGGCGCTGGCCGAGCTGGAGACGGCGGTCGAGCGGCGCATCGACCAGGCCCAGGCCTTCGCACTGGCCTCGCCGTATCCGGAGCTGGCCGAATTGACCCGTGACGTATTTGCCTGAGGAGCAGGACGATGAGCATCATGACTAGCCAGCAGGCGCTGGCCGACGCGTTGGCGATCGAGATGCGGCGCGACCCGAGCGTGCTGATGTTCGGCGAGGGCGTGGCCACCAAGCGTGCCGAGCTGCTGGCCGAGTTCGGTGCCGGGCGGGTGCGCAACACGCCGCTCGCGGAAGGCATCATCGCCGGCACCGCGGTCGGCGCCTCGGCCTTCGGGCTGCGGCCGGTGATCGACCTGCTGTTCGCCCCCTTCATGTGCTTCGCGATGGACGAGCTGGTGAACAGTGCCGGCAAGCTGCGCTTCCTGTCCGGCGGCCAGTTCTCGTTCCCGCTGGTGGCGATGGCGATGACTGGCGGAGGCTGGGGCATCGGCCCCCACCACAATCACAACCTGGAGGCGTGGTTCGCCCATGCGCCGGGCCTGAAGGTGGTGATGCCGTCGACGCCGGCGGACGCCAAGGGCCTGCTGGCGGCGGCGATCCGCGACGACAACCCGGTACTGTTCTTCAGCGACATCGGTCTTGCCTTCGCCAGTGGCGAGGTGCCCGAGGGCGAACACTGCGTTCCCCTCGGCAAGGCCGCGCTGCGCCGGCCGGGCGGCGACGTCAGCCTGGTGTCCTACGGCAAGTGCGTCGACACCTGCCTGGCGGCCGCCGAAACGCTGGCGACGCAGGGCGTGTCGGCCGAGGTGCTCGATCTGCGCAGCCTGAAGCCGCTCGACGAGCAGGCGATCCTGGCCTCGGTGCGGCGCACCGGGCGGCTGGTGGTGGTGCATGAGGCGAGCCGGACCTGCGGCGTCGGTGCCGAGGTCGCCGCGCTGGCGAGCGAGGCGGCCTTCGACAGCCTGCGTGCGCCGCCGTGCCGGCTGACCGGGCCGGATGCACCGGCGGCGGCGAGCTTCCCCCTCGAGCAGGCCTTCGCGCCGTCCGCCGCAGCGGTGGCGGCGGCGGTGGGCCGGATGCTAGAAGGCGGCGGGACAGTGGCGGACGCGGCGGCCGTGGCCTGAAGACATCCGGCCGGCGACGACCGAACCGGACCGCGACCGCGCGTCGCGCTTGCGCCGCTCGCCGGCGCGGCCCCGCCCGGATCCGCCATGGCGCCGATCGACGCTGGCGGAGCCTGCGCTCAGTCGCTGCGCTTGCCGGCGCCGCCGCGCGCGGCGCGCCATTCGAGGACCGACACCAGCAGTGCCGGCAGGAAGCTGAGGGTGACCAGCATCGTGAATACCAGGCCGAACAGCACGATCGCGCCCAGCCCGCGGTAGAGCTCGCTGCCGGCGCCCGGCACCAGCACCAGCGGCGACAGGCCGCACACCGTGGTGATGGTCGACATCGCGATCGGCCGCAGGCGGGAGGCGACCGCGTCGCGCACCGCATCACGCGCGTCCATGGCCTCCTCGCGGAGATTCCTGATCGCCCGGTCGACGATCAGGATCGGGTTGTTGACGACGGTGCCGACGAGAATCAGGAAGCCCAGCATCGTGATCATGTCGAAGGCCTGACTGAACGGCGGCAGGCCGAGCTTCGGCAGGGCCTGGCCGGCGGCGTTCAACAGCCACAGTCCGACGATGCCGCCGCCAATGCCGAGCGGTACCGTGGTCATGATCAGGAACGGATAGCCCCAGTGGGAGAAGATCGCGACCAGCAGCAGGTAGCACAGCAGAACCGCGACGACGAAATTGCCGGTGAGCGCGCTGCGGGTCGCGTCGAGGGCGTCGCTGGCACCGGAGAGCTGGACGTTTACGTCGTCGGGAATCGCGCCGCTGGCCCGTGCGGCCTCGACCAAGCCGCTGCGCACCGTGGCGACGGCGGTCTCCAGCGCGACCTCGCGGGGCGGGATGATCGACAGCGTGACCGTCCGCCGGCCGTCCACGCGACGCACATTCTCGGTGTCGACGGTCTCGATCAGGTCGGCGACGCTGGCCAGCGGCAGCACGGCGCCGCCGCGGCCGACCACAGGCATCGCACCGATCTGATCCAGGCGGCTGACCCGGCCCTGGCTGCTGTACAGATAGATGTCGATCTTTTCGTCGCCGAGGAAGATCTCGTCGAGGTAGGTGCCATCGGCGGTGGCGGCAACGGCATAACCCAGTGCCCGATTGTCGATGCCGAGTTCGGCCAGGCGCTGCCAGTTCGGGCGAATCTCGATCAGCGGCTGTCCGAGCGACAGGCTGGAGGGGTCCGAGCGGATCCGTGGATTGTCGAACAGGGCTTCGGCCTTGTTTCGCAACACCTCGGCAACCGCGTAGATCTCGCCCAGATCGTCTCCCGAGACGTCCACATTGACGCTGCGGGTACCGCCGTAGTTGCTGGCGAAGATCGAGCCCCGCGACGAGAACGCCCGCATCCCCGGAATCGCGCGAAACTCTCGCACGACCACGTCCATCAGGCCCTCGATGTTGCGCACATCCCAGTCCACCGGCTCGGCGATCAAGCGCACCTGTTCGCTCTGGACGATCACCAGCATGTAGCTGATCGCCGGCACGTCGGTCTTGCCGGCGAGGAAGCGCGACGGATCGTCGCCGACCGCGGGCATCAATCTTTGCTGGACCGCTTCGGCTGCCGCGCTCATCTCCTCGATGCTGTAGCCGGACGGGGCGAACATCAGCGAAAAGCTTTTCGGCTCCTCGCCGTCGGGCAGGTACTCGGCGGGCGGCGTCAGGCGCGCGAAGGCGAGCAGGGCGAGTCCGGCGACGGCCGTCACGCACAGCGTCCGCCGCCATCCGCTGGCGGCGAGCCACGCCGAGCCATCGACGATGGCGGCGCCGAGGGCGGCACCGATGCGCGAAGGGCGGCGATCCTCGCGGAACTCGAAGCTGACGAAGGCGGTGGGGATTACCAGCAGCGCGACCGCCATCGACACCAGGATCGCGGCCGACAAGGCCACGGCTATGTCGGAGTAGAGCTGGCCCGCCTCTTCGCGCACGAACAGCACCGGCAGGAACACCAGCACCGTGGTCAGCGTCGACGCCAGCACCGCAGACCACACCTGGCGCACGCCGACGATCGCCGCGTCGAGCCGCTTGCGGCCACGGGCGAGTTCGCGCTCGATGCTCTCGAGGACGACGATGGAATTGTCGAGCGTCATGCCGATCGCGAACGCGACTCCGGCCAGCGACACCACGTTGATCGTGCGTCCGGCCAGCAGCAGCCCGAGGAAGCTGGCGATCGTGCACACCGGAATGCCGGCGACGCCGATCAGCGTGGCCGGCAGCGAGCGCAGAAACAGATACATCACGCCGGTGGCCAGCGCCGCGCCGAGCAGCAGGTTCTGCCAGACGTTGGCGACCGCCGCCTCGACATAGCGGACGTCGTCGGTGGTGGCGTTCATGACCATGCCGGCGGGCGCCAATACCGAGCGGTTGATCGCGGCCACCTCGGCCAGCACCGCGTCCTTGATGGCGATCACGTTGGATCCGGGCTCGCGGCGGATCGACAGGTTCACTGCCCGTTCGCCATTGACGAAGGTCTTCGACCGGATCTCGGCGAAGCCCATCTCGACATGACCGATGTCCCGCAGGCGCAGGATCGCGTCACCATCCCGGCGGATGATCAGCTCCTCGATCTGTGCGACGTCGTCGAAGCGGCCCACCGTGCGCAACAGGTAGCGGCGCTTGCCGCTGTCGACGTCGCCGCCCGAGACGTCGCGGTTGCGGGCGCGCAGGGCATCGCGCACCTCGGCCAGGGTGACCCCGCGCTCGGCCAGCAGGCGCGGCTCGACGAAGACCTGGGCCTGGCGCTCGACACCGCCCCAGATGCGCACCTCCGAGACACCGTCGATACGTTCCAGGCGAGTGCGCACGCGCTCGTCGAGAAAGTCGTTCATCTCCTCCATGCGCAGTCCGCGGGGGTTGCCCGGCAGCGGCTGGACGCGAAAGAACATGAAGGAATTGGACGAGAACGAAGTCGTGAAGATGCGCGGCTCGTCGACATTCTCCGGATAGGAAGAGACCTGCGAGAGCGCATTGCTGACGCGGATCAGCGTGTCGTTGATGTCGGTGCCGAACGGAAATTCGAGCTCGACCCGGGCACTGCCGGTCGACGCGCTGGACAGCATGCGCTGCACGCCGGGCACATTGCGCAGGTAGCGTTCCTGCTCGATCAGGATTTCCTTTTCGACGTCCTGGGGCGTCGCGCCCGGCCAGTGGGTACGGATCGAGATGGTGCGCACCTCGAGGTCCGGGATCATCTGAACCGGCACCCGCAGCAGCGCCATGATGCCGAACAGGCATACCACCAGGATGCCGACCGCGAGCAGCGTGCCGCGCCTGACGATGGCCTCGAACACGGCTCAGTCCGCCACCGGCGTCATCGTTCGGCCACCACTCGCAACGGCTGCCCGTCGCGCAGCCGCTCGTTGCCCCGGATCACCACCTTCTGTCCGGCGGCAAGGCCTTCGGCGACCTCGACGCGGTCGCCCAGGTTGCGGACGATGCGCACCTCGCGGCGGCGGGCCACCAGCCCGCCCTTGCCGTCCTCGCTTGCCAGCCAGACCTCGGCGCGACCGTCGGGATGGCGCAGCACCGCGTCACGCGGCACCGACACGCCGGCGCGGCCTTCGCCGAGCCGGAACTGGACGTGGGCCGACATCCCTGGCGCAACATGATCGCTGGCGTCATCCACCAGCACCCGCACCAGGAAGGTCCGGGCGGTGGCGTCGCCGACCGGCACGCGGGCCGCGACGCGTCCCGACAGCCGGGTGTCAGGCAACGCATCGGGCATCACCGTCACCGGCGTGTCGGCCGATATCTCGGCGATTCGCTCCTGGGGCACCTGGACGTCTATCCGCAGCGGCCGCGTGGCGACCAGTTCGAAGACCGCATCGCCGGTGTCCACCCATTCGCCGAGTTCGGCGCTGCGGCGCACGATGACGCCATCGAACGGCGCGCTCATGCGGTGGCGTGCGACCCGTTCCGCGGACTCACGGGTCTGGGCGGCGATCCGCTGGCGGGCGGCGTGGGCGATGTCGACCTCGGCCTGGCTGGCCGGCAGCCGGGTCTCGGGCAAGAACGCCTTGTCCACCAGCGAGCGCGCCTCACCGTACAGCCGGCGCGCCTCGCGCACCCGGGTGCCTGCCTCTTCGAGCTGGGCCTGATCTCGCGCGTAGGCGAGGCGCGCCAGCTCGTCGTCGAGCTCGAGCAGCAACTGGCCGGCTCGGACCCGGTCGCCGACATCTGCCGCGATCGCCGCCACCAGGCCACTGACCCGCGGCGACAGTTCTGCGCGGCGCTGTGCGGTGACGTTGCCGCTGAGATCCAGGATTCGGTCGCGCCCGCTCGGCTGCAAGGTCGCCAGCTCGATCGGGGCCGGTTGTAGCTGCGCCTGGGCACCTGTCAGCAGGCCGACGACGCAGGCGAACCCGCAGAGGCTTCTGCGTAGACTGTCCATCTAGCGCGGACTGCGGCTGCGGGAGCAAGTTTTCATATTTGCCAATCTTAACCTCCCGTGCGGTGTGCCGGCGGCATGCACTCGCGCGACCGAAAGCGCCAAACGGTTGTACTCTCTCGCGCATCATCGGTCGGGAGACGACATGAAGCTCGTGCTTGGCATTCTCGCAGTCGCCGCCGCGCTCGCGCTGGCCTGGTTCTTGACCCGCCCGCCGGCAGTCGAGCTGCCGCCGCCGGCGCCGCCGGTCGCCGAGTTGCCGCCTGCGGGCAGTGCCGACGGCAGCCCCCAGGCCCCCGAGCAAGCCCGCTTCCCGATCGATCGGCTGGTGATCAGCGGCGAAGGGGTGGACGACGCCATCCGCCGGCTGCCGGCGCAGACCGCGACCGCCGAGCCTGTTCCCGCGCTGGCGGAAAGCGGTGCGGCGGTGGAAGGCTGGCTGGCCAAGGCGGTAGGCTCGGGTGCCCGGAACCTGCTGGCCGGCAGCGAAGTGGTGCGGCGTGTGGTGGCCACCGTGGACAACCTGTCGCGCGAGAAGGCGTCGGTCAGGCTATGGCCGGTGGTGACCGCCAGCGGCCTGCCGGTGGTCGCGGCCGGCGCTCGCGGACCGATGCTGCTGCCGGCCAATTCGGCGCGCTATGCGGGATTTGTCGAGCTCGCCGAGGCGGTGGACATCGATGCACTGGTCGCCGGCTACAAACGGCTGTACCCGGTATTCCAGGAAGCCTATCGCGAACTCGGTTATCCCTCCGGCAACTTCAACGACCGCCTGGTCGGCGCGATCGACCATCTGCTGGCGGCACCGGAGATCGAGGGCCCGATCGAGCTGATCCAGCCCAAGGTGATCTACCAGTTCGCCGATCCCGGGCTCGAAGCCTTGTCGGCCGGGCAGAAGATCATGGTACGCATCGGCCCGGACAATGCCCGTCGCGTCAAGCAGCGCCTGCGGCTGATTCGCCGCAGGCTGGCCGGCCTGCGCTGATCAGGCCGGCGCCAGGGCCGGCTCGGCCGGCAGCTTGCGTGCGATCGCCCGCAGCCGCAGCGACACCAGCAGCACCGCGCCGACACACGCGGCGAGAGTCGCCACGACTCCCGGCCAGGCATGGGCGGTCCACGCCAGACCCGCGGCGCTGCCCAACACGCTGCCGCCGAGGTAGTAGCTGGACAGGTAGATGGCGGCGGCCAGCGCGCGCCGTTCGCCGGCGCGCCGGCCGACCCAGCCGCTGGCGATGCTGTGGGCACCGAAGAATCCGAACGTGAATAGCGCGAGGCCGATGGCGATCGGCAACAGGTGGTCGGGCCGGGTCAGCAGCAGGCCGCCGAGCGCGACGCAGGTCATCGACCACAGCACGTTGCGCCGCCCGAAGCGGTCCGCCAGCCGTCCGGCCCAGGCCGAGGCCCAGCTGCCGATCATGTAGGTCAGGAAGATCGCACCGATCCAGGCCGGCGCAAGCTCGAACGGGGCTGCCACCAGCCGGAAGCCGAGGAAGTTGTAGAAGCCGACGAAGGCACCCATCAGCAGGAAGGCGGTGACGAACAGCCAGGGCAGCCCCCGATCGCTGTAGATGGCGACGAGGTCACGCCGCAGGGCCGGCAATGCCAGACTGCGCACCCGGAAATTTTGCGAGGGCGGCAGCGCGCGCCAGAACACCAACGCCGAGATCACGCCGATCAGGCCCAGCCCGGCCAGCGCGATGCGCCAGTCGCCGAAGTCGGTGAGCAGCGCCGAGACGACACGCCCGCTCATGCCGCCGAAGGCGTTGCCGGCTATGTAGAGGCCCATCGCGCGGCCCTGGGCGCTCGGCGCGATCTCCTCGCCGAGGTAGGCCATCGCCGCCGCCGGCACGCCGGCGACCGCCAGCCCGAGCAGGCCGCGCAGGACCAGCAACTGGGTGAAGTCGGTGACCAGCGCCGACAGCGTCGCGAACATCGCCGCGGCGACCAGCGACCAGCGCATCACCCGCTGGCGGCCGAAGCGGTCCGACAACAGGCTGGCCGGGATCAGCATCGCCGCCAATGTGATCGTGCCGGCGGACACGCTCAGGCTGGCGGTGGCGGGCGATACGCCGAACACCTCGACCAGCAGCGGCAGGATCGGCTGGGTCCCGTAGAGCATCGCAAAACAGGCAAAGCCGGCGACGAACATCGCCAGGTTGGCGCGGTGGTAGCCCGCGCTGCCGGCTTCGAGTTGCTGTCTGGGAGTGTCGATGGGCATGGCTTCGGGTCGCTCTGGTCGATCGCCGCCGGCGGTTTGGGACTGATCTGCGGCGCGCTCGACAAACGATATGCTGTACAAAAAATCGCGTCCAATATATTTTTAAGCCTGTATTGATATACAAAACATATCAATGGAATTGAGACATCTGCGCTACTTCGTGGCGGTCGCCGAGGAACTCAATTTCCGCCGCGCAGCCGAGCGGCTCCATATCGGCCAGCCGCCGCTGTCGATCCAGATACGTGCGCTGGAAGAGGAACTCGGCGTCCGTCTGCTGGAACGCAGCAAGCGCCGCGTCAGCCTGACCGAGGCCGGCAATCGCTTCCTGCGCCGCGCGCGGGAGATCCTCGCAGCGGCGGCAGAGGCGATCGACGAGGCACGGCAGGCCGCCCGCGGCGAGCTCGGCAGCCTGCGCGTCGGCTTTACGTCCTCGCTGCCCTACACGTCGATCCTGCCGGATCTGCTGGTCGCCTATCGCCGCCGCTATCCGGCGGTGGAGCTGCAGCTCAAGGAAATGTTCACGACCGACCAGTTGGCGGCGATCGCCGAAGACCGGCTCGATGTCGGCTTGGTGCGCTACGTCGGCGGCGAGTTGCCGGCCGGTGTCGAGGTGCGCGAAATCGGCAGCGACCCGCTGTGCCTGGTGCTCGCGGCGTCCCATCCGCTGGCCGATCGGGAGATGGTGCGCTTCGCCGAGCTGGCCGACGAGGGCTTCATCGGCTTCCCGGACGGGGTCGGGACCGGCCTGCCGGACATCCTGCGCCGCCTGTGCCGACAGGCCGGGTTCGAACCGCGGGTGGTGCAGACCGCGCGGGAGGCCACCACCCAGGTCGGGCTGGTCGGCGCGGGCATCGGCGTCGCCCTGCTGCCGGCGCCGCTCGCCTGCATCCGGCTGCCCCGGGTGCGCTATGTGCCGATTGCCGACGACGGCGCGTCGTTCGTGCTGTCGGTGGCCTCGCCGAGAACGCTCTCGCCCCAGCTCGCGGGATTCCTGGAGGTCTTGCGGGAGGTCTCGGGCGCGATCGATCAGGCGGACGTGAACAGGTAGTTGTCGGCCGCCAGCGCGCCGCCGAGGGTGCCGCCACCGAGATGCTCGACGCCGGCCACGTCACCGGCGGCACCGAGCGCCACGAACAGCGGCAGAAAATGCTCGGGGGTGGGGTGGGCCAGGGCCGCGTGCGGCCCTTCG
Organism: Rhodocyclaceae bacterium; assembly: GCA_020445745.1. Lineage (GTDB taxonomy): Bacteria > Pseudomonadota > Gammaproteobacteria > Burkholderiales > Rhodocyclaceae > Cognatazoarcus. The sequence goes on from JAGRGB010000216.1 coordinate 23,803, forward strand.
TGCGGCCAGTCGAGCAGGCTGTCGATCCGGCCTTCGAGCAGTTGCTCGTGGGCCCAGTCGCGAAACACCCGGGTCTGTGGCGCGACCCTGCCACGATCGACGAAGTAGTCGCGCAGATTGTGGGTCATGTGGCCGGAACCGATCACCAGCACGTTGTCTTCGCTCAGGCTCCGCAGCGCCTGCCCGACCGCCCAGTGGTGACGCGCGCCGCGGTCTGGCTGGACCGAGAGCTGCATGACCGGTACCCGGGCATCCGGGAACAGGGTCAGCAATGGAATCCATGCGCCGTGGTCGAGGCCCTGGCGAGGATCGACGGCCGCGGCGATGCCGTCGTCGGCGAGCAGCGACTTGATCCGCAGGGCCAGCTCCGGGGCACCCGGTGCCGGGTAGCGCAATTGGTACAGCGGGGCTGGAAAACCGTAGAAGTCATGTACCGTCTCCGGGGTGGCGCTGCCTCCGAGAATCGGAATCGCGGTCGTCCAGTGGGCGGAAACCATCACGACCGCGTCCGGCGGTGAAAGGCGCTCGGCCAGCGACTGCCAGCTCCGGCGCAGTTCGCCGTCGTCGATTGCGGTCATCGGCGAGCCGTGGGAGAGGAACAGGGCGGGTTGTCGTGTCATGGTGTGGTCTCTCCGAGTGGGGCCACCGCAGAAGCGGTGGCCCGTTGCTGCGAGGCTGTCGGGATCAGATATTTTGCGCCGCGGCTACCGGGTTGCCCGCGCCGAGCCTGTCGATCGACAGCGCGCCGGAGCCGAGCAGGGCTTGAGCGAACGCGGCGACCACCAGATAGGCGGGATATTCCCAGCCACCATTCTCGGCGCTGAACACCCAGCCGTTGCCGGTATGGACGCTGAGGGCGCCGAGCAGCAACGGGATCGTCGCGGCGGCGACCAGGCGGGTGCGGAAGCCCACGATCAGCGCGACACCGGCAAGAATCTCGGCCGGCGCGACGATGTAGGCGGTGAAGCCGGGGAAGCCGACCGACTCGAAGAACCCGGCGGTACCGGGCAGCGTGAAGACGAGCACCTTGAGCAGGCCGTGGGCCAGGAACATCACGCCGAGGGCGATGCGCAGGATGGAGGTGCCATAGTCTTGCAGGGTTTGGGTGTTGGTGTTCATGGGATCTCTCCTGGTTCGTGGATCGCGCAGTCCTTGCTGCGATGGATGAAGCTTATCTGTCCCACATTTTTCGATAAATAAGGTATTCTTTCAATTTGAATTGCAGATTTCGGGACAATAAATGGATCGCTTCGAGGGCATGCGGGTGTTCTGTACGGTCGTCGAGGCCGGCGGCTTTGCCGCCGCCGCGGATCGCCTCGGAATCTCGACTTCGGCGGCGTCGCGCCATGTCGCGCAGCTCGAAGCGCACCTCAACGTGCGCCTGCTCAATCGCACGACGCGACGGGTCAGCGCGACCGAAGAGGGTTATGCATATTTCGAACGCTGCACCCAGTTGCTGGCCGACGTCGAAGAGGCCGAGGCGGTGGTGGCGGGAGGTGCTGCGGTTCCCCGTGGACGCCTGCGGATCACCGCGCCGGGGGCGCTTGCGACCCTGTGCCTGGCCCCGGCTCTGGCCGCCTTCGCCGACGCCCATCCGGATCTGTCGCTGGATCTGGTGCTCTCCGAAAGCGTCGTCGATTTCATCGAGGAGGGCATCGACGTGGCGATCCGGGTCGGCCGCATCGGCAGCGTCAACCTGGTTGCCCGCAGGATCGGGCAGGCCCGGCTGATCGCCGCCGCCGCGCCGGAGTACCTGGCGCGATGCGGCAGCCCGCAGACGCCGGACGACTTGTCGCAGCATCAATGTCTGACCTACGCCCACGCGGCCAGCGGCAACAGCTGGCACTTCAGCGATGCGGACGGACAGCGCGTCGACGTGCGCGTCGGTGGCCGGGTTCACGCCAACAACGGCGTGCTGTTGGCCGAGATGGCGGCCGCCGGCTGCGGCGTGACGATGGCTCCGGACTTCATCGTGGCGCCGCTGATCGCCGCTGGGCGCCTGCAGTCGGTGCTCGAGGCATGGATGCCGCCCGCGCTGCCGATCAACGTGGTCTATCCGACGCGGCGGCACCTGTCGGCCAAGGTGCGGGCGATGAGCACGTACCTCGCCAACTGGTTCGAAGCTGAGCGCGCCCCTTTGCCGCGGTGATGAGCGGTGGGCGCGCCGACCCGCCCCACGACGACGACGCGCGCCGCGCGGGCCGCGGCACGCTCCGCACGATGCGCCCGGCATTGGCAGGTTTCGCGCGAATTGCTCCGGCCGCGGGCCTCGCCGGCGTCCGATCGTCGCCGGGAAAAGACCTTGCACGCCCTTCGAGAGTCGCGCAGTCGGGGCAGTTTGCCCTAAGCTTACGCCTTTACATGGTGCGCCGACCGAACCATCGGCGCTCGACCGAGTCCATTGGATCGCACATGACGGAAAGTCGAATCGCTTGCTGGCCTGGCCGCCTGGCACTGCTTGCCTGCCTCGCTCTGGCGGCATGCCTGAGCCTGCCGCAGAAGGATGCCGAGGCACCACCTGCGGAACCGGCCGCGGAGCCGAGCCAGGAGGCTGCGCCCGAGGAACTGCCACCGCCCAAGATCGCGACACCGGCAGAGCAGCAGCAGGCGCAGCGGGTGGCGCTGAAAGTGGCCGACCTGCTCGAGGCAGGGCGCATCGAGGAGGCCCGCGTCGAGATAGAGCGGGCACTGGAGATCGATCCTGCCAATGCCCTGGCCGAGAGTTTCCTGCAGCAGCTGACCGTCGATCCGCTCGAAGTCCTGGGCTCCGAGTCCTTTGCCTACACCGTGAAGCCGGGCGAATCGCTGTCGAAGATCGCCGGCCGGTTCATGGGCGACATCTTCCAGTTCTACATCCTCGCGCGCTACAACGGCATCGAGGTGCCGCGGCGAGTCCCGGCAGGGCAGGTGATCCGCATTCCGGGCGAGCGCCCGGCAACGCCGGAGCGGCCCGTTTCGAAGCCGATGCAGGCCGATCACCGACCGGCCGAGCCGGAGCGGGCGGGCGTCGAGGCCGTGGAACGCGAACCTGCCCCGGTCGAGGGCGGGGTCGGCCGTGCGTCCGACGAACGGCTGCCCACCGCCGAGGAAGCTGCAGCACCGGAGAGCGCGATGCCCGCCGAAGCACCGGTCGAATCCGCCGAACCGACGATCGCGACGCATTCGGGGCCACCGGTGGAGGCGGAAGTCGTCACGGTACCGGCAATCGACCAATCGCCCGCCGTGGTCGACGTCGCGGCACCGCCCGGACCCCGCCCGCTGCCGGAGCCGACGCCGTCCGATCTGGCATTTCAGCGCGGGCTGCGGGAACAGGCCCAGGGCAACAACCTGGCGGCCTTCGAGGCCTTCGAGTCGGCTTTTTCGCTCGACCCCTCGAACCGCGAAGCTCGCAGCAATGCAGACCTGATGCACAAGGAAATCGTCGCCGAATATACGCGCCGTGCGCGCGCTGCCTTTGCCCGCCAGGACCTGCAAGGTTCGATCGACGCGTGGAACGAATTGCTGGCCTTCGATCCCGACAACGACATTGCCCAGCTGGAGCGGCAAAAGGCCCGGGTGCTTCAGGAGCGCATCAAGTCGATTCGCTGAGCGGCGCCATCACGAGGCGTCGCCGAGCGACCGTCTGAGGGCGTCGATCTTGGCGCCGAGTGCGTCGGCGCCGTCCCGGGCATAGGATCTGGCGCGTTCGTACGCCCGCAGTGCGGCGCGCAGCCGTCCACTGCGCAGCGACTTGTCGCCGAATTCCTCCCATGTCTCGGCCAGTTGCCGGCCGGCCTGCTCGTTGTCCGGGTGGCTTGCCAGGTAGCGGGTGAGCAATGCCAGCGCTTCGGTGAATTCGCCGTCGCGGCGGAGCAGCGCCGCATGTTCCAGCGCGTTGCTGTCGACCACCGTCTCGACCGCCTCCGCGGGGGGCCGGGCGGGCCTCGCGGAGGCCGGTTTCGCCGCTGGGGCTGGTTCGGTCAGGTAGTGATCCGGCCGTCCGATCGTCTGTCGGGTCGAACGACCGAGGAAATAGCGGCGATTGCGGGTGCGTTCGAGTTCGCGCAATCCGTTGGCCGCCTCGCCAAGCGCGGGGTCGTTGGCCAGGGCCAGCAGATAGTGGCGAACCGCCGCGAGTTCATTGCCAGCCGCGCGCGCGCTGCGTGCATTACCGAGTTGCCGGGAAGCCTCCTCGACCGCCCTGCGCCGGGCGCCCTGCATTTCGCTGCGATAGCGCGGCTCGCCCGGATCGTAGAGCGCGAGGATCTCCCAGGCGATGGCCGCCTCGCGATGATCGCCGGCCTGGGCGGACGAACGGGCCCGCGCCAGCTGGCGCTTCTCGAACAGCGATTCCTCCGGGCGGACGTTGGCTGATGGCGACGTATCGGCAGCCGGCGGATAGCCGGCGCACGCTGTGACCAGGGCTGCCGGAAGCAGCAGGCTTCCGAGCTTGCGGGGGATCATGGATTGGAAAGCGGCCGGCTGGTCTCCAGCCGCGCCTTGAATGCCGAGAGGCTGTGGTCGCCGTAGATCATCGTGCGGCGTAGCATCAACTTTTCGGCGAAGAACGCATTGCCGCCGGGATTGACGGTGAAGCCCAGACCGTAGCGGTGGCGCTGCAGGCGTTCGAGCACATCCTGGTTGGCGTCGCCGTACGGAAAGGCAAAGCGGCTGACCTTGATCGGCAGCCGCGACTCGATCACCGAGATCGGCACAGCGACCTCGGTGTCGATGCGCTCCGCGTAGGCCCTGTCGTCTTCCGCGGCTGCATGCTCGATGAGGTTGCTGTGGCTCTTCGAATGGGCCTGGATGTCGATCAGGCCACTATCCACCATCTCGCGCATCTGCTTCCAGGTCAGCGCGTCGCCGGCGCCGACGAAGTCGGTGTAGAGGAAGATCGTGGCCGGGAAACGATGCCTGCGGAGGACCGGATACGCGTATTCGAACACCGTCCGGTAGCCGTCGTCGATGGTGAGCGCGACTGCCCGCCGCGGCAGATCGCTGCGCCCGTCGAGAAACGATTCCAGCGTGGACAGCGGGATCACCCGGTAATCGTTGTCGGCGAGCCATTGCATCTGGCGCGCGAAGTTCTCGGCCGAGACGACCATCTTGCCGCTGCCCGGGCCGAAACGGTGGTAGCACAGGACCGGTACGGTCTGAAAGCGCCTGGCGTCGATGCCGGGCGGATTCGGCTCCGCGAGCGGCACCACGACGATGGCGCCGGCGCGCAGCGCGAGGCCCTCGTTGAAGTCGGCGATTCGCCACCATTGTTCGGCATCGGCGAAGAATCGTTGGGCGATGCCGTGCAGGTCGTCACCAGCGCTGGCGCGATAGATCACGAAGCGGGCGTTGCGCGCCACCACCTCGCCGTCGGCCGGTGCCACGACGCCCGCCCTGTCCTCGAGCGGCCTCGATGCCGGGCCGGCACAGGCGCACAACAGGGTCGCGACGAGGGCCGGCAGCAGGCCGCCGGTACCCATTCCGGTGGCCTTCATGACCGCGCCACGGTTCCGGGTGGATGCTCGCCGGGGGCGTCGGGTGCCAGTTCGGTCTCGGGTTCGTCGGCGGCCATGTCCGCGCCGGCCGGGGCTTTGGGCCGGGACTGCTCCTCCAGGGCGGCAGCCATCTCGTCGAAGGACTGGTAGAGGAGTCCGAATTCGTCCTTGCGGCGTTCGCCGATGCGGTGATCGAAGCGGCCCGCACCGATCTCGCGCATCGATTCCTCGAGTTGGCGGATCGGACGCGAGAACCAGTTCGCGAGAATCCAGGTGCCCGCCGCCACGGCGGCTATGGTGGCCAGCACCAACGCGATCATCAGGCCGATCGCGAGCCGTGACACCCGTGACAGCGGCGCCTCGGGGATGCCCAGCGCGATTCGACCGATTTCCTTGTTCTGGAAGGTGACCGGCGCTTCGAAGTCGATCACCGATTCGCCGTTCACGAGGTGGCGCTGGACCTGGACGGTGCCGCCGGCATTGTCCAGGGCCTCGCCCTCCGGGCGCTGGTAGGCCTCGTCGATCAGGTTGGGATTGCTGCTGGCGCGCACGATGCCTCGTCGATCGGCCACCGTGAGGCTCTGGAAGTCCTGGCTGCGCATCACTTCCTGCACGAAGATCTCGAGCGAGATCCAGTCTTCGGACAGTACCGGAACGGCGCTCTGCGTCGCCATGAATCGAGACAGCGAAGCGCCGTAGTCGATGACCTGGGCGATCAGCGCCTGGTTCTGGCGCTGGGTCACGATGCTGGCGGTCACCCCCATCACGCTGGCGACGAACACCGCCATCATCAACGTCCATTTCACCCGCAGCGGAACGATCCGCGGGCGCTCGGCGGCCTCTTCGTCGATCGATCGTATCAGCTTGATCAGCGCTTCGCGCAACTCCTTGCCGGACTGGTAGCGCCGTTCCGGCTGCTTCGACAGGCAGCGCTCGATCACCCGGCGCAGCGCTGGCGGTGTCTCGGGGCGCAGCTTCTGGATGGTCGGTGGGCTGTCCTTGGCGATCTTCATCATCAGCGCGACGATGGTGTCCGCCTCGAAGGGCTTCTGCCCGGTCACCAGCTGATAGAGCACGATCCCCACCGAGAACAAGTCCGAACGACCGTCGATCTTGCCACCCATGGCCTGTTCGGGGGACATGTACTGCGGTGTGCCGATGACGTCGCCGATGCGGGTGTGCTGGGTGCGCGACGCCGATTCGAGATGGGCGATCCCGAAGTCGGCCACCTTGATCGAATTGCGGTTCTTGCTGACGATGATGTTGGCCGGCTTGATGTCGCGGTGGACCACGCCCTTGGCGTGTGCGTAGTCCAGGGCGCTGGCCAGCTGAATCCCGATCTCGAGCACTTCCTTGATCGAGAACTGGACATCCTTGGCCATCAGCTCGTTGAGCGGCTCGCCCTCCAGCAACTCCATCGCGATGTACGGCCTGCCCTCGATCTCGCCGACGTCGTAGATCGTCGCGATGTTGGGATGGGTGAGCATGCCGGCGGCGCGGGCTTCGCGCAGGAAGCGGGTGCGGTACTCGTCGTCTTCACACAGCGCCGCGTGCAGGAACTTGATCGCGATGATCCGGTCGATCCCCGGATCGTGCGCCTTGAATACGGTGGCCATGCCGCCGCGACCGAGCAGTTCGAGGATGCGATAGCGGCCCACCTGGCGCACCTCGGACTTTTCCTGCGGCATCGGGCCGCCGGGTATCGTCGACGAGGGCGCGCTGTGGCGCGCTGGCACGATGCGGGTGCGGTTGTCGTCGTGGGGGTCGTCTTCGCCAGCTGGCGGCTCGGTGCTGGTGCGCGTCGGCCGGGGCGGTACGATGCGGGTACGGTTGTCGTCGCCGGCATGCGCCGGGTCCTCGGCAACGCTGCCGCGCGATGTGCTGCCTGCCGGTCGATTTTCCTCAGTCACGTGCGTCCTCTCGATTCCGCCATCAAGCGATTGTCATCGCTCGCGCGATGGGCCGAGCCATCGTGCCGCATTATCCGGCAGCGACGGCGAAGCCACTTGGGCCGAAGGCCTGTTCTTACGTATTCTCTCAAACATCCGCCAACAGGAGGGCAGCGGATGCTGCGCAGTCGGTTTTTTGCCATGTCGGCGATCGTGCCGGGCGCCATCGCGCTGCACGAAGCCGCCGCTATCTCAGCCGCTCCTAGCTTGGACGCGGTGATCGTGCCGTGTCTTGGCGGTTCGCGCGATGCCGCCTGTGACGCGCATGCCGAGGGCGTCGCGGTGCGGGCTGGCGCCGCGCGCCGGCACCACTGCGGTCGCAGCCGGCCGCTTCCGGAAATCTCGTCCGCCCCGCCAGGAATCGTCATCGCGGCGGCGGTCCCCGGCGCGGCGACCACGATCGTGCCGGCGGCGCCGCGGCGGATCTGCGCGCCCCCGACCCGGCGTTGCTCCTAGGGCCGGGCCGCAAATGCAGGAAGCGATCGATCGACTCCTGAGTGCCGGCGAGGGCTGGGTGCTGGTCGCCACCATCGCGGTCTATGTGCTGGCCCTGATGAGTGCGGTTCGCGCGATCATGGTGACCCGCACCGCCCAGGGCGCGATGGGCTGGGTGATCGCGCTGATCGCGCTGCCGATCGTGACGCTGCCGCTTTACTGGGTGTTCGGCCGTACCCGCTTCGAGGGCTATACCAGTCGGCGCGCGATGGTGATCGCCCGGGCGCGCGAGGAGTTCAAGCCACTCGGGCGTCTGCGCGATTTCGAGGAAATGCCGCAGCCGGCTCTCGGTGGCTTCCACCATCTGGCGCGCAGCCTGTCGGAAACCGGCTTTCTCGGCGGCAATCACCTCGGTCTTCTGGTCGGCGGCACCGCGACCTTCGACGCGATCCTCGCGGCAATCGCCGGCGCTCGCCGCTACGTACTGGTCGAGTATTACATCTTCAATGCCGACCGCACCGGCACCAGGGTCGCCGAAGCGCTGATGGAACGGGCCCGTGCCGGCGTTGCCGTGAGCTTCATGTATGACCCGATCGGTTCCAGCCTGCCACGCCGGTTCCTCGCGAGAATGCGCGACGCGGGCATCAGTTGCAGCCAGTTCGATACCACCCGCGGGCGCGGCAACCGCTTCCGCATCAATTTTCGCAATCACCGCAAGATCGTGGTCGTCGACGGCCGCACGGCGTTTCTCGGTGGCATCAATGTCTCGGACGAGTACTACGGCGGCGTGCGTCGCGCGGCGTGGCGGGATGCCCATGTGCGCATCGACGGGCCGGCCGCGATCAGTGCCGCGATGACTTTCGTCAAGGACTGGTACTGGGCGCGACGGGCGTTGCCGGACATGGACTTCGAACTGCCCCAGGCCGCCGGACGTGCCCGTGCGCTGGTATGGGCCACCGGACCGGCTGACGAACAGCCGCAATGCACGGTGTCGCTGCTCTCCTCGTTCAATGTGGCGCGGCAACGCATCTGGATCGCCAATCCCTACTTCGTGCCGACCGATCCGGTCGTGCAGGCACTGCGGCTGGCGGTATTGCGCGGCGTCGATGTGCGCATCGTGGTGCCACACCGGGCGGACCATCGCGTCGTTCGGATGGCCTCGCAGTTGTATCAGGCTGAAATGGTCCGCGCCGGCGCCCGCGTGTTTCGCTATCGCAGGGCCATGCTCCACACCAAGGCCTTCGTGATCGACGACCTGCTCGCCTGTGTCGGATCGGTGAACCTCGATCACCGCTCGATCCTGATCAACTTCGAGATCGCCGCCTTCTCCGACGATGCCGAATTCGTGGCCGATGTCGCGGCGATGCTCGCCGAGGACATGCGTGCCAGCAGCGAAGTTTCGCTCGAGATGGTGATCCGTCGCGGATTCCTGAATCGCCTAGCGACCCGCGCGGCCAATCTGCTGGCACCGGTGCTCTAGGCCCTCCCGCGGTCGCCGTTGGCCGCGGCGATCGTGTTCGCCGTGCCGCCGGTCCACGACCGCAGCGGAGCAGCGCGCGTCACGACTGTGCAGCGCGGGCGGGAAGGCGAACGGCCGGAATGGCGCCCTTGCCCCGTGTCGCCCTGCACCAGGGGCCCTGCAGTGCAGACACGGGGAGGACTCGGGCCAGCGGCTGCCGACGCGTGACTCCGGGGGGGCGGGGTCGTCGGCAACTGGCCCTAATCGAACCGGTCGATGACCACTTCGTCGCGTTCCATCAGCATGGCGGCGCTGCCGACCAGCAATGGATCCGGTTCGCGGGCGACGGTGTGGTCCTTGTCCGGATACTCGAGTTTCGACAGGAAGTAGCGCATGCAGTTCAATCGCGCACGTTTCTTGTCGTCGGACTTGATCACCGTCCATGGCGCATCGGCGGTGTCGGTATGGAAGAACATCGCCTTCTTCGCCTCGGTGTAGTCGTCCCAGCGGTCGAGGGACTGGATGTCGATCGGCGAAAGCTTCCAGTGCTTGAGGGGATCGTCCCGGCGCGAGATGAATCGGCGCAGTTGTTCCTCGCGGCTGACCGAGAACCAGAACTTGAAGAGGCCTATCCCGGAATTGACGAACATGCGCTCGATCTGGGGTGTCTGCCGCATGAACTCCAGATATTCGTGCGGCGAACAGAAGCCCATGACCCGCTCGACGCCGGCGCGGTTATACCAGGAGCGGTCGAAGAACACGATCTCACCTGCGGTCGGCAGGTTCGAGATGTAGCGCTGGAAATACCATTGTCCACGCTCCACGTCCGAGGGCTTTTCGAGCGCCACGACACGGGCACCGCGAGGATTGAGGTGTTCCATGTAGCGCTTGATGGTGCCGCCCTTGCCGGCAGCGTCCCGGCCCTCGAACAGCAGGACCAGTCGCTGACCGGTCTGCTTGACCCAGCTCTGCACCTTGAGCAGCTCGATCTGCAGTTCCGCCTTGCGTTCCTCGTATTCCTTGCGGTGCATGCGCTCCCGATACGGGTAACTCTCGGGCAGCGGCGCTCTGCCACTGTCCTCCCAACTGCCGTGGGGCGCCTCGGCGACTGCGGTGGCCATCGGCGAATGGCTTATCTGCAAGATTTCCGCCGCAGCCTTGGCCTTCTGCTCCGGTGTCGCCTGCTTGTCGTAGACTTCAGGCGCCTCGTCGCTCCGGGTGTGCGCGTCTTCATTCTTAGGCGCATGCTTGCGCAAGGGCTGTCGCCCCGACCGGTTGGTCGTCATGATCTCCCCCTGATGGACATCGGTTGACCCATGCGTTTGTACTGGCCGGCACAGATAGGCGTTCCGGCCGCGGCGAACGGGTAGTAACAAAGACAGATAACGCTAAATGTGATAGCAATCAAGCTCGATCGTCAAAGGAGGCTGTCGTGTCGGACTTCGTGCAATATGAGCAGCAGGATGCCGTCGTCACCCTGACCCTGAATCGGCCGGATACGCGCAATGTCCTTGCCGGTCCCGAGGAATGGGACGAACTGGCAGACGCCTGCCGCCACGTACAGCGCGACGATTCGGTGAAGGTGGTGATCTTGACCGGCGCCGGCAGCGCCTTCTGTGCTGGCGGAAACGTCAGGGACTTTCACGAGAAGAAAGGGCTGGCGGCGGGCTCGCCGGCCCAGATCCGTGAAAACTACCGCCGCGGCATCCAGCGAATCCCGTTGGCATTCTGGCGTCTCGACGTGCCGACCATCGCCGCGGTCAACGGACCGGCGATCGGGGCCGGCTGCGACCTCGCGTGCATGGCAGACATCCGCATCGCTTCGGAGAATGCGCGCTTCGCGGAAAGCTTCGTCCAGCTGGGGATGATCCCCGGCGACGGTGGGGCGTGGTTCCTGCAGCGGGTGCTCGGCTTTTCGAGGGCGGCGGAACTGTCCTTCACCGGCGACCTGATCGACGCCCGCATGGCGCGCGAGATCGGTCTTGTCAATCATGTCACCAAGCCGGAGCGACTGCTCGAGGAGGCCCGGCACCTGGCTGCCCGCATCGCGGCCAATCCCGGCGGCGCCCTGCGCATGACCAAGCGTCTGATGCGGGAGGCCCAGCACGCAGGCATCGAGACCGTGCTCGAACTGTCGGCAGCCTATCAGGCACTGACCCACAGCTCCAGCGAACACGAGGAGGCGGTCGCGGAGTTCCTGGCCAGTCAGCGGCGCTGACCGGCGGAGCCGTGGTCTCAGGCGTCGACCAGCGTGATGTCCACCATCAGATCGGCCGAAATGCGCTCCAGATCCTCCTGCAGCCTGGCACTGTCGAAGCCGGCACCGGCCTGCAGTTCGGCGTCCGCATGGAACAGCGTCTCGGAGGACATCGGCGCACTGGCGGTGCGGGTCGTGAACTTCTCGACGTTGATCGAGTGGCGCGCGAGCACTGCGCTGAGTTCGGAGACGATTCCGATCCGATCATGGCCCACCAGCGACAGTGCGAAGCGCCGGGCCCCGAGCGCCGCGGCCGGGTCGCTCGAAACTTCCGCGATCACGCGCAGATCGGGCACCGTGGAGAGGGCTTGCAGAAACGCCTCGGTGGACTCGTCCGGGACCTCGATGCGCACGACCCCGGCGAATTTGCCCGCCAGATGCGCCAGCGACGAGTCGAGCCAGTTGCCGCCGCGCGCGCTGATGATGGCGGCGAGCTCGCCGACCAGGCCGGGGCGATCGTCGCCGATGATGGTGAGTACGAGGGTACGGGACACGGGCATTGGATGACTGGTTGCGCGATGCGGCGATTCTAGCCCGGAATCCGCCGTTGCTGGCCTTGCCGTCGGCGATTCGAGCCGCTGCCGCGGGCGCGGCTCGGGCGCCAGCCGAGCGCCGGCATGGGGACCGGCTGCGGCAGAGGCGATCTGGCGCTATAGTCGCGGGCCCGGGCAGACATTCTGGAAATGCGATGGGCAGTGACCGAATCTCGGAGATCAGCGAGGCCGTGCTGGCCTTTCGCGACGAACGCGACTGGGCCCAGTTCCATACCCTGCGCAAGCTGATCACCTCGCTCAACCTCGAAGCCGCCGAACTGCTCGAGCACACCCAATGGCTCGACGACGACGAAATCGAGCGGCTGGCTCGCGACCCCGCAGGCAGACAGGCGCTCGGCGAGGAATGCGCCGACGTGCTGCTCTACCTGCTGCTGATCGCCGAACGGGCAGGCATCGATCTGGCCGCTGCCACCTGGGACAAGCTGGCGAGCAATGCGCAGCGCTATCCGGTGGCGCTCGCCCACGGCTCGCGTGAGAAATATACGCGCCTGCGCAAGCGAGCCGGCACCACTGGCGCGGACTGAGTCATGGCGCTGAAGTCGACCGTCTACAAGGCCTCGCTGCAGGTGTCGGACATGGATCGTCAGTATTACGCCGAACACCCGCTGACGATCGCCCGCCACCCGTCCGAAACCAGCGAGCGGATGATGGTACGGCTGCTCGCCTTCGCGCTCCACGCGGACCCGCGCCTGAGCTTCGGTCGCGGCCTGTCCACCGACGACGAAGCCGCCCTGTGGCTGCGTGACTACGATGGCAGCATCGCGTTGTGGATCGAGGTCGGACTGCCCGACGAACGTATCTTGCGCAAGGCCTGCTCACGCGCCGAACGCGTCGTGCTGCTGGCCTATGGTGGGCGCGCGCTGGAACCGTGGTGGCAGGCCAGCGAGCAGGCCCTGAAACGCCTCGACAAACTCGGGATCCTGGCGATCTCCAGCGAAGACTCGGCGGCGATGTGTGATCTGGCGTCGCGCAGCATGCAACTTCAGGCGAGCATCCAGGATGGCACCGTGTGGCTGTCGGGCGGTGACCGGATGGTGGAGATCCATCCGCGACGCATCAAGTGAACTGCGGCTAGCCGGTATCGATGCGGACGATCAGGTCGCCCTCGTCGACCGGGTCGTTCTCCTCGACGCATACCTCGACGATCTCGCCGTCGGCGGGGCAGGGGATGTCGAGGGCGACCTTGCCGGTCTCCAGCACGATCAGGGTGTCGTCGCGACCGACATGTTCGCCGACCGAAACGAGCACGCTCTGGACGTAGATGTCACCGCTCGCGCAGGAGCCACAGCTCTCCCAGCACTCGGGGTACTTGGGAATCCTGACGTCCTTGACCGGGCACATGGCGCCACCTCCTGCGCGGGCTCGCCTGCATTCTAGCCTCCGATGGACCGTCGTCGCTTGCTTCCGGCCGGCTCGCGGCCCGGCGGTCCACGAAAAAACGCGGCCGAGGCCGCGTTTTGCAGTGCTGGATCGGTCGCCTTACAGCGGACGGATATTTGCCGCCTGCAGGCCCTTGGGGCCCTGCCGAATTTCGAACTCGACCCGCTGGTTTTCCACCAGCGTCTTGAAACCGGTGATCTGGATCTCGCGGAAATGCGCGAAGACATCCTCACCACCCTGGTCCGGGGTGATGAAGCCGAAGCCCTTGGAATCGTTGAACCACTTAACGATGCCGGTTTGAGTATTCATGTGTAATGCTTTCCTATAAAAACAGACAAATCGGGCCGAGCCCGTCGGGCGGCATCGATCAAGAACCTAAGCCGGAGACGTCAGACCGGGGCGACATGGGCGTCGCTGCCCGCGAGAACCACCAAGAACACGCTGCTCGATACGACCGCGGCGTCACGATACACGCTTTTGCCGCCGTGTGTACAGGAATCGTCGGAAAATCGGGCCGCCGCGCGTCATCTGCTCCAGCGCGAGTGCCCGACGAACTCCTGCCAGTCGAGAACGCCGTCCCCGTTCGCGTCCAACTGGGAGAATGCGCGGGCCTTGTAGGGCGAAACGGTCGCGACCTCCTGCTCGGTCAGGTGTCCGTCGCCGTCGCGGTCCGCCTGCTCGAACTGACGGGCCGCCTTCTCCTGAACCCGCCGCGCGATGTCACCGCGACGGCCCTGCTGGTCGAGGTCCGGAACCGCGGTCTGGGCGAGCGTTGCCGCCGGCAGGGAGGCCCACAGGCAGGACAGGAGGATGGTCGATTTCATGGTCGTTCTCGGCGAAAAATTCGGCGGCACGTCGCGGTGTCGGAGGCGATGAGATAATTCGCCCGAACTTACCAGCAATGAGACTGCAATGCCCATCCAGTGGTTTCCCGGACACATGAACGCGGCGCGGCGCCAGGCGGCCGAAGCACTGGCGCGCGTCGATGCGGTGATCGAGGTGGTGGACGCCCGCCTGCCGGAAGCCAGCAGCAACCCGATGATCGCCGAGTTGTGCCATGCCCGCAGCCGGCCGCGCCTGAAGTTGCTGAACAAGGCCGATCTCGCCGACCCGACGGTGACCGACGCGTGGCTGGCATTCTACAACCGTCAGCCCGGCGTCAAGGCCCACGCGGTTTCGTGCCGCATTGCCGGGGACGCCGCCCGGGTCCCGGATCTGTGCCAGCAACTCGCGCCGCACCGTAACGACGGCACCAAGCCGCTGCGGATGATGGTGATGGGCATTCCGAACGTCGGCAAGTCGACGCTGACCAACGCGCTGGTACGCCGGCGGGTGTGCAAGGTCGGCGACGAGCCGGCGGTGACCCGCCAGCACCAGAGCATCGATCTGGGCCACGGTCGGCGCCTGACCGACACGCCGGGGCTGATGTGGCCGAAGATCGCCCACGACCTCGACGGCTTCATGCTGGCGGCAAGCCACGCGATCGGTCGCAATGCGGTGATCGACGAAGAGGTCGCCGCGGTGCTCGGCGACATGCTGCTCGAACGATATCGGCAAGCGGTGCTGGCCCGCTACGGGTTGAATGAGGTCGAAGACGGCGTCGCTCTCGTGGTGGCGGTCGGCGAGCGCCGCGGATGCCGGCTGCGCGGCGGGCGGCTCGACCGCGAAAAGGCAGCACGAATCCTGCTGCAGGACTATCGCAGCGGCGCGCTCGGCCGGATCAGTCTCGAATCACCGGAGAGCAGGCAGCGCATGCTCGAGCGCGCTCAGTGCCTCGTCGTCGGGTCGGTCCAGCGCGCTTCGGCCGCTGACAGTTGAACGGCGAAATCCAGCGCGATCGACAATTCGACCTCGATTTCGGCTCGCATGCCGGGTCGCGGTTCCAGCGGTCCGAGCAGGGCGTCGTGCATCGCGTCGAACAAGGCGGCGATCTGCAGCAGCGGCGCCTCGATGATCTCGAGCACCCCATCGCGCTGCGGCGTGCCGACCGCCAGCGCCGCGGCGACGTCCCGGTGCAGGCTAAGGGCGTGCTCGATGCAGCCGGCCATCGCCGTCACGCGCCGCCGGATCTCGCCGACCGAGGCGACTGCGGCGACGTCGAACGCGACCTCGTGCAGCGCGGCCAGCGCGTTCAGGCTGTGAACGAAGGCGGTCTCGAGTTCGCCGGCCAGCGTCGCGCGGATCCATGGCCAGGTGCGCCCGGCGGACCCCGGGCGTTCCCGCTGTTCGGGGATTCGCTGGCGTATCCGGCGGGCCTGCTCGCCCAGCCTCAGCATCGCCAGACGCGCATCTGGTGCCAGCGGCGGCGCTGCGGAAGGCCCGGTTTCAGCCACGGTCAGGCCCCTGCGGCGCGGTTGGCTAGACCGTCACGACCGCAATCCCGGCGCGGGGATGCGAGACGTCGCCGGCAGTGACGGCAGCGTCAGATGCCACCGGATTCGACCGCACGCACGAAGATCACCGCGTCGAAGCTGCGCTTCAGCAACTTGCTGTAGAAGTCGCCCATCACCACGCCATCCGGGAAGCGGATCCGGCTGCCGTCGACGACTGGCGTGCGCGGCGCCGCCAGCCAGGTCCGTCGGCCGGCCTCGTCCACCTCGATGTAGGTGTATTGGTTGGCATCCATGTGCTGCACGACCCGTCCGCTGCGCGTCAACGGCGCGAATCGGGCCTCGCCCGATGGCCGCATCAGGCGCAGCGCGTCGTCGGGCGCCGGATGGCCTGGCGGCGGGGCGGCGGTCGCGCCGGCGAAGGCCAGCAGCAAGGCCAGGGACGATATCAGGAGACGCTGTTTCATCGGACCGATCCGGAAATGATTGCGGCTCCATGATGGGGTGCCGGGCCAGGCGCTGCAAGCGACGGACCGTTGCCGGGCCAGTCGTCAGCGTGGCGGCACGAAGGCCTGATCCCCCGGATCCGGGGGAAAATCGAGCCCCTCGACGAGCGAACGGCCGATCTGCCTGCCCATCGCGTAGTGCTCCTCGCGAGTCGCCACCAGGTGTGATCCGATGCGCCGGAATTCCCCGAACTCGGTGACGAACTCCAGGTTGCCGATACCGGTTCCGATCGAGCGCAGCACGCGGGCGCTGGCGGCATCGACGTCCACGACCAGCCTGAGGGGCGGTTCGAGAGCGAGTACCAGGGTGTGGATGGTCCGGCCATCGGCTTCGGTGCGGCTACCGAGCCAGCTGACCCGGTCCGTCGCCAGCAGGTTCCACGGCAGGCGGCTGCGGGCCGCCTGCAGCCGCATCGCCTGCAGGAAGGGGCCCGCCTTCGGCTCCGCGCCCTGCCAGGCCCGCTCGCCGGCCATCCGCCGCAGCTCGGTGCCGGTGGGGTAGTCGAGCCGAATGCGAAAGCGATCCGGCGCGGCCCAGAGGCGTTCCATGGCCCCTTCACCGCGCAGCTTGCTGAACGTGCGACCTGTCTGGCGGATCGTCCGGACCTCGCCGAGCACACCATAGGCAGTCTCGATGCGGGCAAGGATGCCCGCCAGGTCGTCCGCCTGTACGGGCATCGCGGCCACCAGCAAGGCAAGGCGCAGGAAGTGCTTGGCAGCGCAGCGGAACGAGGTGGCGAACTTCATGGCAGGCTTCGAGGCGGGATCGGGCTTTGGTGCAGCCTATAATGCCACGCCCCACCGATGGAGCCGTCACGATGGAACAGCAGGAACGCATCGACCAGCTCGAGACCCGGCTGATGCAGGTCGAAGACCTGCTCGAAGCCCTGAACCTGACCGTCTTTCGGCAGCAGGAGCAGTTGGCTCGAATGGTGCGGCAACTGACGGATCTCGGCGCCCGGGTAACGGCGACGACGGACATCGACAGCCGGGGCGGCGCCGCGGACGTGCCGCCGCACTATTGAGCCGAAGCCTGGCCGGCCGAGCCGGCAGTGAGCGGTTCGAACAGCTTGGCAAAGGCGGCCGGGGCCACGTATTGCAGCAGTTCGCGTCCGTCGTCGTCGACCAGCAGGTCGAGACCCAATTCGGGATACAGGAAATGGACCGTGCCACGGTCCTGCCGGATTCGGCGGGCGGGTTCGCCGAAGCGGTCGACGACGGTGTCGCGATCGAGGTCCACCGACGGAATGAAGCTGATGCCGGCGATCGCGAGTTGCTCGGCGTCGCGAGCGTCGGCCGCTGACAGACGCAGCCGCCAGGCGCCGCTGCGGGTCGCTTCGGAATCGGCGGCCCGGCCGGCCATCTGCGCCAGCCGTTCGACGGATGCGTCCAGGCTGAGGATCAGCTTGCCGGTCACATAGCCGAGGCGGGCGCTCGGCTGGTAGGCCTCCAGCGCCAGGGCACCACTGGCCTCGCGAATCAGGCCGACGTCGAATTCGCCGCCGTGAACGCGTCTTGCCTCGGCCAATGTGCTGGTCGGCAGGGTCAGGCCGAAGACTTCGCTGCGCCCATCGCCAAGGACCTTGATCCGCCACGGCAGCTGGCTCTGGTCCGCCGGAGCGCCACTGCGGGGCAGCAGGAAGGGCAGCACCAGGGCAGCCAGCACGAGGGCAGCGAGCGTTGCGGCGAGCTTCATCGGTCAGCTCTTGCGTGACGATGGTCGGCAGCCGGGGCAGTGGCCGTATCGATCGGACACGGGCAGGGCAGGTCTCGCTCGCAAGTCATTGGTCGCTCGAAGGGGGCACGCCGGCGGCACCCGGCATGCCGAATGGGCGTCGGTCCGTGCCCGGCACGCCATGCACGGGAGGTATCGATGGTGGCACGGCGATGCACGCAAGGCAATCCGGCGGCTGATTCCTTTGGCATTGATTATTAGTGTATCAGGATGTTAGGTAATACTGCCGTTCGTCCATGAGTCGATTGACGTGGGAAATTCTTCCGCAAGAATACGGCATAACCATCGACCGAGAATGGGTTCAGCACCTCGACATTTGCCCTACGTCTGACCAATGGGAGGAACCAATGAAACGACCTGCACTTCGGCGGCGAAGCCTTTCGCTGCTGCTCCAACTGACCCTGCTGCCGGCGACCGCCCTTGCCGACTTGTCGGCGGTGCCGGATTCCCTCGATCTCACCCGCGACCAGAAGGCCACCATCCAGTTGTTCGGCGTCGAAGGGCGCCTGCGCGTGCGCATTTCGGACGAGCATGTTGCCCAGGCAAAGCTCGACGGCAGCGAAATCCGGGTCGAAGCCGGCGAAATCGGCACCGCGGTGATTCGCGTCCGTGACGGTGAATCGTCGCTGTCGATTCCGGTCGCCGTTCGCAGCAACGAGGATGGCGGCGGTGGCGGTGGCGGCGGTGGCGGTGGAGGAGGTGGTGGCAACGGCTACACGCTGCTCGGCTGGAACGATCTCGGCATGCACTGCATGGATGCCGACTACTCGATCTTCTCGATCCTGCCACCGTTCAACAACCTGCGCGCCCAACTGATCGATCGCGGCGGACATGGCGTCGTCAGTGACGGCGTTACCGTCACCTTCGAAGCGATGGCCGACCCCGACGGCTCGATCAACAGCTGGTCGGTAGGCAAGACCAATTTCTGGGATTACGTCGCCGACTACTTCGGCGTGAATCCGCCCGCGGGCGAGGGACTGGTGGGCTTCCGCAGTGCCGAGACGACACCCCAGGCGATGAACGTCGACGCCGAGGCCGGCATGTTCGTCGCGGACGGTGTTCCGATCACGCCCTACGACGACGCGCTGGCCAAGAACTTCTATCCTCTGGTGCGCCTGGCCGCGCGCGACGGCGACGGCAACCTGCTCGCCGAGGCCCGCGTGGTGTTGCCGGTATCGGACGAGATGACCTGTATCGGTTGCCACGGTTCGGGCAGCGCCGACGACGCGCGACCCGACGCCGGCTGGCTCGACGACCCGGATCCCGAGCGCGACTACCGTCGCAACATCCTTGCCCTGCACGACCAGGAGCAGGGCGCCAATCCGGACTATGCAAACGCCCTGGACAGCCTCGGCTACTCGCCGGCCGGACTGCTGGCCACCGCCGACGGCGGCCGCGCGATCCTGTGCGCGAGCTGCCACGGCTCCAACGCCCTGCCGGGGACCGGCATCGACGGCATCAGCCCGCTGACCCAGGCGATGCACGCCCAGCACGCGTCCGCGCTCGATCCGCTGAGCGGCCAGGCGCTGGGCGACAGCGACAATCGCAGCGCCTGCTACCAGTGCCATCCGGGCTCCGAGACACGTTGCCTGCGCGGTGTCATGGGCAATGCGCTGAACGACGACGGCAGCCTGGCGATGCAGTGCCAGAACTGCCACGGCCAGATGGCCAATGTCGGTCGCGAGGGCAGGGAAGGCTGGTTGGAACAGCCCAATTGCCAGAGTTGCCATCATGACGGCCAGCGCGAGACCGATGCACTGACCGCCGACGGACAGCTCAAGGCCTGGGTCGATGCGCGTTATGCGACCAACCCCGACGTGCCCGCAGCGGGCTTCGACCTGTATCGATTCAGCAAGGGCCACGGCGATCTGCAGTGCGAGGCCTGTCACGGTGCCACCCACGCCGAGTATCCGAGTTCGCACCGCAACGACAACCTGCTGGCGCTCGACGTCCAGGGGCGGGAGGGCAGCATCGGTGAATGCGCGGCCTGCCACAGCAGCGTGCCGGACACCGTCGATGGCGGTCCCCACGGCATGCACACGGTGGGCAATCGCTGGGTCGATCGGCACGAGAATGCCGCCGAAAACGACCACCAGCGATGCGCCTACTGCCATGGTGCCGACTTCCGGGGCGGGCCGCTGTCCGAGGTCAAGGTGGCTCGCAGCTTCAGCGTCGAGGGGCGGCAGGTGAGCTATCAACCAGGGCAGCAGGTCGGCTGCTACGATTGTCACGACGGCCCGCGGGGCGATTGATCCGGCTCGATGCGGAACCCCCGCCGCCGTTGCAAGGCGGCGGGTCGGGAAGTGCCGCCGGCGGTGCCCAGGCACCGCCGGCGGCCTCACTCAACTTGCCACCGGCATCGCCGTTAATCGTGGAATGGGCCCGATTGCCGACGATGCCTTCTTCATACCTTCGAGCGTGCGCGCCGCGGTGTCGATCCGCAACGCGACCGAGGACCCGCGCATCGCCGAAACGGTCATCGAACGCATGGTGTCGTCCGAGCCGATGGTGGCGGCGGCCCTGCTGAGGCTCGCCAACAGCGCCGCCTACCGGCGCGCGGAACCGGCAGAATCGGTGTCGACGGCGATCATGATGCTGGGCATGGCTGAGGTGCGTGCGGTCGCCAGCCAGGTGGCGATGCTGCAACTGGTGCGGGGCATCCGGGGGCGGGCGGCAAGGCTGGTCGCCGAGAGTCTGCTGCTGCATTCGATCTCGATTTCACTGTTCGCGGCGGAGTTGGCCCGCGCATCGCCGGAACTGGGTTGCGGCAGGGTCGGCACCCTTGGCCTGTTCCACGAAATGCCGACCTTCCATATGCTGGCCGGTTCGAACCACGACCCGGAGCGTTTCGACAGCCTCGAAGCGATCGGCGAGATGGTCAAGACGGTTCGGCTGCGCAGTTTCGAACTGCTGATGCAGGATCTCGGCCTGCCCAGCCTGGCGGTGCCGAGAGTCGACGAATCGGAACTGATCGACCGGGCGCACGCCTACGTCACGCACCCGAACCCCCTGTCGATGCACCCGGACGAGGCCGGCGACCGTAGTGCGATCGCGCCCGAGCGGGCGGTGATGCTGCAGGCGGCTGCCGAGGCCGCCTACGTCACGCTGATGGAAGGGCCGATCCCGCAGTCGCTGCGCGAGATCGAGATCGACGTGGACCCGGCTTCGCCCGCGGCGCCGCCGACGACCGTCCCCGAGACCGATCAGGCGCTCCCAAGGCAGGTGTCCCGCCGGGGCCTGCTGTCCCGCCTGCAGAATCTGCTGGTGGGCATCTTCGGCGCGGACTGAGACCTCATGTGCGCGACCAGAGGGCACGGCCCCGAGCATGACGTTCTACCGACCGACGATGCCTGCGAGAGCGATCGGCGTGGCCGCCGGGCCGCAGCGCGCGACGCCGTCACGGCAGTCCGGGGCGAGCACGAGATCCAGCAGCGTCTGTTACGTTCGCTGGCAGCAGTGCTGGCCGAAGGGAGCGACACGGCGGAGATGCTGCGGGCGCTGGTGCGCTACTCCGGGCGGCATTTCGCCGGCGAGGAGGCCGCGATGCGCGATCATCGCTATCCGGAGGAGGCGGCCCATCTGGCGGAACACCGTACCCTGCGCGCGCAACTCGAGAGCCTGCGGGTGATCGATCCGTCAACGGAGGCATTCGTGGCGGCCTTCGCGCGACTGGCCGCCACCCTGCGCGCCCATGTCGCCGGCGCCGACGCGCGTCTGCTGACCTTCCTCGAGCGTGCCGGCGCCGCCCGATGCGGCGACCTTCCCTCGGGACCGCTCAGCGGCTGATGGGCCGATAGCGGATACGCGTCGGTCGCGCCGCTTCCTCGCCCAGACGTCTCTTCTTGTCCTCTTCGTATTCCTGGTAGTTGCCGGCGAAGAAGGTCCATTGCGAGTCGCCTTCGGCAGCCAGGATGTGGGTGCAGATGCGATCGAGGAACCAGCGGTCGTGGCTGACGATCAGCGCACATCCGGCGAATTCGAGCAGGGCATCCTCGAGGGCCCGCAGCGTCTCGACGTCGAGATCGTTCGACGGTTCGTCGAGCAGCAGCACGTTGCCGCCCGAAATCAGGGTCTTCGCCAGATGGAGGCGGCCACGCTCGCCGCCGGATAGCTTGCCGACGATCTTCTGCTGGTCGGCGCCCTTGAAATTGAAGCGGCCGATATAGGCGCGGCTCGGCATCTCGAACCTGCCGACCGTCAGCACGTCTGCGCCGTCCGCGATCGCGTCGAAAACGGTCTTGTCGTTGGCCAGCCCTTCGCGGGACTGGTCGACCGCAGCCAGCTTGACCGTCGCGCCGATCTCGATGCTGCCCGAGTCGGGCTGCTCCGTCCCCTGGAGCATCTTGAACAGGGTCGATTTGCCGGCGCCGTTGGGGCCGATGATGCCGACGATGGCGCCCGGCGGCACGCTGAACGACACCTGGTCCATCAACAGCTTGTCGCCGAAGGACTTGCTCACCCGATCGAACTCGACGACCTTTTCGCCGAGCCGCTCGCCAGGCGGGATGAATATTTCCTGGGTCTCGTTGCGACGCTGGTATTCGACGCTGCTCATCTCCTCGTAGCGCGCCAGTCGTGCCTTGCTCTTGGCCTGCCGCGCCTTCGGATTGGAGCGCACCCAGTCGAGTTCCTGCTTCATCGCGTGCAGGTGAGCCGCCTCCTGCTTCTGTTCCTGGGCCAGCCGCTCGCCCTTCTGCTCGAGCCAGGACGAATAGTTGCCCTTCCATGGAATGCCGTGGCCGCGGTCGAGCTCCAGAATCCACTCGGCCGCATTGTCGAGAAAGTAGCGGTCGTGGGTGACCGCGACGACGGTGCCTGGGAACCTTACCAGGAACTGTTCGAGCCATTCGACGGACTCGGCGTCGAGATGGTTGGTGGGCTCGTCGAGCAACAGCATGTCGGGCCTCGACAGCAGCAGCCTGCACAGGGCGACACGGCGCTTTTCGCCGCCGGACAGTTGGCCGATGCGGGCATCCCACGCCGGCAGGCGGAGGGCGTCGGCAGCGATTTCCATCTGGTTCTCGAGATCGGAGCCCGCCGCGGCGAGCACCGCCTCGTACCTGGCCTGCTGCTCGGCAAGGGCATCGAAATCGGCATCGGGCTCGGCGTAGGCCGCGTAGATCTCGTCGAGCTTGTGCCGGGCCTCGACGATCTCGCCGAGGCCCGCCTCGACCTCCTCACGCACCGTCTTGGCGGGGTCGAGTTCGGGCTCCTGGGGCAGATAGCCGATGGATATGCCGGCGAGGTGCTGGACCTCGCCGTCGTACTCGGCATCGGCCCGGGCCATGATGCGCAGCACCGTAGACTTGCCGGCACCGTTGAGGCCGAGCAGGCCGATCTTGGCGCCGGGAAAGAACGACAGGGAAATATCCTTGATGATCTGCCGCTTGGGCGGCACGACCTTGCTCACACGGAGCATCGACATCACGTACTGGGCCATGAACTCGCGATCTGCTTGATGAAGGGCAGGGCGCAAGCATACCCGAGCGGATTGAGCGGCGCAGCAGGAGCGCCGGCGCATCGTCCCGATCGCCGATCCAACCCTCGGCTAGCCGGCCACCGCCGGCGGGCGCGGGCTGCACAGTCCGGCACGACGGGCATCCGATGCGATCGCCGGTGTGGCGCCCGGTGAACGCCCGCGCGCTCGGCGGGTGGTGCGCCGGTCCGGGATCATGTCCATCGTCGCCGCTGCACCGGGCGCATCGATGGTCCGCCCGACGATTTCGGCGAGGCGCGCCGACCCGCCGCTGCCGATCGAACGTCGACGCGACCAGGGGCGTCAGCGCGCAGCCGGGCGGGCCGATCTCGGATCGGCCCGCAAGCGGGTAGCGAAGCTCACGCGACGACGCCGATGCCGGGAAGTCGCTGGCCGGTGCCTCCGACACCCCTGCAAGCGACCGGCGCGCTCGCCATCGTGCGTGCTGTCATCGGTGCCCCGCTTGCCCGGGTCGGTCAGGCCTTGTTGGCGACGAAGGGCTGGATGCGGGCGGTCTTGGCCGCCTCCTCGGCATTCATCGACTGCACGTCGCCACTGACGATGCCACCTTCCTCGATCAGGATCTTGCCGTAGCGGATGACCCCACTGACCTTGCCGGTGGCGTGGATCACCAGTTGCTTGCGAGCGGTCAGCTCGCCGTCGAAGTTGCCGCGCACCTCGGCCACGTCGATGCAGACCTTGCCGGAAAACGAGCCCTTCTCGGCAATCTTGATGACACGGCTGTCCATCGTCGCTTCGACGCGCCCTTCGACCACCAGCGTGTCGCAATCGAGAATTTCGGCACCCTTGAGCTTGACGTCCGGGCCGACGATCAGCTGGCTACCGCTCGACTCGGCGTCGGTTTCGGGCGTGCTGGCGGTGCTTTCGGTAGCGGTCATTTCCGGCTTCTCGCTTTCGTTGGTGGCGTCGTCGGCTTCACTGGAAGGGCTGCTGGTCGAATTGCCGGCGGAAACACCCGACAGCACCGAGCTGCCGCGGCTGCCCAGGTTGTTCGGGTAGGTAGGACGACGCTCGGGCGTGGTGGTGCCACCGGGCTTCGCGAAAAGATTCTGCTTGTTGAACATGAGCCTTCCTCGTGCTGTGAGATGTGTGCGGTCGCGGACGCCGCCGCCGACCAATGGCAAGCGTCGTGCCAGGGAGGGAATATTTCACAGAATCAGTCTCTTGTCGCGCCAATTCGAATATTCGTGATGGACTTTAACAGGCCAACTGTCGTCACCAGGCGACACCCGGTGCGGAGATTTCGGCGCAATGCGTTGCACGATCTGGGTTTGCCGGGTGTCGCTGGAACCCGACACCCGCAATATGCCATTTCGTTGCAATTCGTAACGTTGCCGCGCCCCGGCCTCTGCCTAAACTGCTGCGGTTTCACCCTCGGCCATCACTTGGTTTCGATGCCAAGTCCTTCCTTCCGTCAGTCCCTGCTCCTCGCCTTTCTCCTGATCGCCGCCGTGCTCACCGCCGCCGCGATGCAGGGGCTCGCGGTCCTCGAGGATTTCGCGAGCCGCAGTCGCGGGGCCGCGGGCGATGCCTTGCGCCTGTCGCGGGTGGTGCAACTGCTCGGTGAGCGCGCGGTGGACATGAGCCGAAGCGCGCGCCAATACCGGCTGCTCGGGGAGCCCGCGCTCTACGAGCGGTTCGCGGCCAGCCGCGCCGAGGCCATCGGGGCGATCGACGGGCTGGGTTCGATGGTGGCGATCGATCTCGGCCCGATCCTTCCTTCCCTCGACGACTGGCGGGCCAGCGCCAGCCGGGTCGAGGCGCTGCTGACCAACGCCGGCGACGAGGATGCCTTGTTCGCCGAGTTGAACGGCCTGGCAGCGACTGGTGGCGTAATTTCGGGTGCCGCGCGGGAGGCGATCGAGGCACACAATCGCGGCCTGTTCGATGCGCTCGACGCCAATCGCGCCCGCGTCGCGAGCCAGGTTTCCGCGGCGGTGCTGGTCAGCGTGGTGCTGGCCGTGGCCTTTGGCGCATGGCTGGTGCGTTCCCTGTCCCGTCTCGAGAAGGCGATCGTCGCGCTCGGAGACGGATATTCCGACCGGCCGGTGCACGTCGCTGGCCCGCGCGATCTGCGACAGGTCGGCGAGCGCGTGGAGTGGCTGCGCGAGCGCCTGAACGAACTCGAGTCCGATCGCGTGCGCGTGCTGCGCCATGTATCCCACGAACTCAAGACCCCGCTGGCGGCAATGCGCGAAGGCGTATCCCTGCTGGAAGATCGCGTGCTGGGGCCGCTGGTGGAACCGCAAAGGGAGGTCGTCGCGATCCTGAAGCACAATTGTGCGACGCTGCAGACCCGTATCGAGGCCCTGCTCGGGGTCAACGCGGCGGCCTTCGACGCCCGTCGGCTCAGCTACGGCCGGATCGAACCGGTGGCGCTCCTGCGATCGGTGGTCGAGGAGCAGGCGCTTCAGATTCAGCAGCGTCGCCTGGAGGTCTCGGTGGAGGGGCACGCCGACGTGATCGAGGCGGACAAACAGAAGGTGGCACTGATGCTGTCGAATCTGCTCGCCAACGCCATTGCGTTCAGTCCGGAGGGCTCGCTGATCAGGTTGATCGCGAATCGCAACGGCAAGCGCCTGCGGCTGGACTGCATCGACGAAGGTCCCGGTGTCGAGGCCGAGGACGCCCAACGCATCTTCGACCCGTTCTTCCGCGGCAGCCTGCAGCCCGAGGGGCGCGAGAACGGGACCGGGATCGGCCTGTCGATCGTTCGCGAATACGCCCACGCCCACGGTGGCAGCGTGGTGCTGGTGCCGGCCAGCCTGGGTTGCCACTTCAGAATCGAGTTGCCCTATGAGCGTTGATGGACGGCGTGCGGGAGGGATCCTCGCTTGCGCGCTGCTGCTGGGCGCGTGCTCGCTGCAACGGACCACGCCGCTGGGCGCCGACGGGCTGCCGGTCGCCGAGCCCGCGGTGATCGTCGAGCAGGCCTCGCCGCTCGCCGCGGGCGACGTCAATCTGCGCGCCATCCTGGCCTTCTATCGCAACTCGCGCAGCATGTCGTCGGCGCAGCTGCGTAGCGAGCGCGAGGCACTTCGGGGACGCGTGAACGATCCCCTCGACGCCCTGCGGCTGGCGATCCTGCTCGGCCACCGGCGCAGCGATCTCGTCCGCGCCCTCGGCTTGCTCGACGGCATTGCCGATTCCGATGGTCCCCAGGCGGTTGCGCTGCAGCCCCTGGCGCGCCTGTTGTCGGATCAGTATGCGGAGCGCCTGAAGCTCGAGACGCTGGCCGAAAAGCTGGGAAGCACTGCACGCGACGCGGAACTTCGGGTCGGCACTGCCGACGCCGAGATCGCCGCGCTGCGGGACAAGGCCGCGGCATTGCAGGAGAAGATCGACGCCCTCGCCGAGATCGAGCGGAGCCTGCCCGGGCGGCCCGCACCACCGGTGCCGATGGGAGGCACGAATCAATGAACACTGCAAACAGCATACACACCGGCGCACGCGTACTGGTGGTCGACGACGATCCGGATCTGTTGCGCCTGCTGACGATGCGACTCGCCGCCACCGGCTACCAGGTCAGCACGGCGGCCAGCGCCGCTGCGGCCGAGGCGCTGCTTGCCAGCCAGCGTGCCGACGTGGTGGTCAGCGACGTGCGGCTCCCGGATCGCGACGGCCTGGGACTGTTCGCGGATATCCGCCGCCAGCATCCGTCCCTGCCGGTCATCCTGCTGACCGCCCACGGCACCATCCCCGATGCGGTCGAGGCGATCGGCAAGGGCGTCTTCGCGTACCTGACCAAACCCTTCGACAGCCAGCTGCTGCGCGAGAAGATCGAGCATGCACTGTCTCTGTCGCCGCAGCTGCAGACCAGCGACAGCGGCGACGAGCGCTGGCGGGCGGAGATCGTCAGCCGCAGCAGCGCAATGCGGGAGCTTCTTGCCGAGGCCCACATGGTGGCCGCTTCCGACGCCAGCGTCCTTGTCCGCGGCGACAGCGGCACCGGCAAGGAGCTGCTGGCGCGGGCGATCCACCGCGCCAGCCCGCGAGCCGAGAATCCGTTCGTCGCGATCAACTGTGGCGCGATCCCCGAGCAACTGCTCGAATCGGAGCTGTTCGGTCACGTCAAGGGCGCCTTCACCGGAGCCGCCAGCAACCGCGACGGCCTGTTCCTGGCGGCCAATGGGGGCACCCTGTTTCTCGACGAAATCGGCGACATGCCGCTCGCGCTGCAGGTCAAGCTGCTGAGGGTCTTGCAGGAGCGGGCGGTCCGCCCGGTGGGTGCCACCCAGGCGCGCAAGATCGACGTACGCATCCTGTCGGCGACCCACCGCGACCTCGACCTGGCGATGGGGGAGGGCCAGTTCCGCGAGGACCTCTATTACCGCTTGAACGTCGTCAGCCTCTACCTGCCGCCGCTGTCGGCGCGACGCGAGGACATTCCGCTGCTGGCCGGCCACTTTCTGGCACAGCTGGCGAAGAAGTACGGCAAGGACGTCAATGGGTTCGCGCCGGAGGCGCTCGACGCCCTGGTCGCCGCGCCATGGCCCGGCAACGTGCGGCAGTTGTTCAACGTGGTCGAGCAGGTCTGCGCACTCGCGACATCATCGCTGGTTCCGCGCACGCTCGTCGACAGGGCGCTGCGGGTGCGCCGCATGGACGAACTGTCGTACGCCGAGGCGAAGGCGCGATTCGAGCGCAACTATCTGATCCAGCTCCTGAAATTGACGGACGGCAACGTCTCCGACGCGGCTCGGCTGGCACAGCGCAACCGCACCGAGTTCTATCGCCTGCTGCAGCGCTACGACCTGGTGCCGGCGATGTTTCGCTCCACCGCAGACTCTGTCGGACCTGGGCGACAGCATTAAGCGTTTCGAAATCAACGACTTGCAGACAGCCGCCGGGGCGCCGTCGGGGCAGCCCGACATCTTCCCGCCACGCGCGCCGGCCGAAGCGCGACTCTGGCCCGTAAGCGATTGAATCAATTGGATTGTTCCGCCTGGCATGAAGCTGGCTATGGGTCCGTCAGGTCAAGCAAGCGGGGCGCCGCGCCCCGGGGAGAAACGAATCGTGACGAGACGCAGGGTGGTTGCGGACATCCTGGCGACCACCGCGCTTGCCTTCGCGATCGGCGTCGGCGCCCAGGCGGCCGAAGACGCCGGCCTGCGGCGGGTCGGCGACACGGCGATCGATGCGGCGATCAACGGCAAGGTGGCGGCGGCGCTGATGTCGGATCCGGGCCTGCTGGGCGCGCGGATCGACGTCGATACGCGCAACGGCATCGTCAGCCTCGCCGGAACGGTGATTGCCGATCGCGAGCTGCGACGGGCGCTGGACATCGCGTCGGAGATCGAAGGCGTGCGCCGGGTCGACAACCTGCTGCGGGTCGAAAGCGTTCGCTGAAGCCGCGCCAGCGGCTGGCATCGGGGCGGTGACCGGCGCCAACGGTCGACACCGCATCGGGTGTACCTCTTGGCGCCGCACCGTCGGCAGCGGTGCGGCACCCTTTTTGACATGGATGTGAGGTGCCGGGTCCGTCGAGCATCGGATCCGTTGACGGGAATGAACGGTGAATCCGCTCATTCCCGTTTTTTTTCGACCCTCTCCGTCGTTGCCGGAAGGCGGTCGGAGTCGGGCGATATACTGCGCCTTCCGTCTGCCAGGGAAGATCCACCGTGTCGGCGACACTCCACGCATTAATCACCGCATTTCAGTCGCGACTGCGCTACGCGGCAGCCGTCGCAATGCTGGCTGTCGGCCTGGCGGCGAACGGGGCGCACGCTGCGGGTCCGCTGCCGGCGCTCGGAACGGTTCCCGATTCGGTCACCGTCTCCGGCGTGTCTTCCGGCGGCTACATGGCGGTCCAGTATCACGTTGCCCATTCGACGAGCGTCGCCGGTGCCGGCGTGGTGGCCGGCGGCCCCTACGATTGTGCCAGCGGCTCGATCTGGTTTGCGCTGACGCGCTGCATGACGCCACGATTCTGGAGTCCGCTGCCGGACGACGCCCGCTTCCGGCAGCGCGTCGTCGACAAGGCAAGGGCGGAGCTGATCGACCCGGTGGACGGTCTCGCCGACGATCGCGCGTGGATCTTTTCGGGGGGACGGGACGAAACCGTCGAACGACCGGTGGTGGATGCGCTGGCGGCGCTGTACCGCGGCTTCCTGCGGCCGAGCGGAGTTCGCCTGGTAACCCTGGCATCGGCGGGTCACGCGATGATCACGGTGGCGGATCCCGGGGCCAACCCGTGTGGCACGTCGCAGCCGCCGTACCTCAACCGCTGTGGCACGCTCGATGTCGCCGGTGAATTGCTGAACCACCTGCTCGGGCGGCTGGCGCCGCCGGCGGAACCGCCGCCGACAGCGCTGCGCTCGTTCGACCAGCGCCCCTACCTGGGGCCGAAACCTCTGGCAAGCGGCATGGCCGACGTCGGCTACCTGCTGGTGCCACCCGGCTGCGCGGAGGGGGGCTGCCGAGTCCACGTGGTGTTCCACGGCTGCCGCCAGACCACCGAGCAGATCGGCACCCGCTTCGTCGTCAATGCCGGCTATCTGGAGTGGGCGTGGACCAATCGCCTGGTGCTGCTGTTTCCCCAGGTTCGGCCGACCAATGGCTTCATCGGCGGCTTCGACTGGCTCTACAATCCTCGCGGCTGCTGGGACTGGTGGGGTTACACCGACGGCCATTATGCGGAGCGTCGCGGCCGCCAGGTGGCGGCAGTTCATGCCATGCTGCAACGTCTCGCCGAGCCACCGATCAATCGTTAGGACCCGTACTGTCAGCCGTGGCATCATGCGACGCTGATTCGTGATCAGATCCGCCGTGACCGTGTCAGAACGACTGTTCGATCCCCACGGCATCCTCGAAGTCGCGGAGGATGCCGACCTCGCGACCATCCGCCGAGCGTTTCGACGGCTGGCGATGCGCTGGCACCCGGACCGCAATCCGGATCCGGATGCCGCCGCGCGCTTTCGCGAGATCCGCGCCGCCTTCGACTGGCTGACCGGTGACCCGGCGGTCGACGAAGCCGGGGACGCCGACGACGCCTTCGACGATGGTGCCGGGGCTGCGCAAGCCGCTGCCGACCGCTACGACGAACTCGAGCTGGAACTGGCCGAGGCCATGCTCGGTTGCGACAAGCCGTTCGTGATCCGCCGCCAGCGGCCGTGCGATGTGTGCGACGGCTCCGGCAGCGTCGCGCTGACCCACACGCGGCTGTGCGCGGTGTGCCATGGCAGCGGCAAGGTACGCACCACCCACGGCCTCGAGAAATGCCACATCTGCGGCGGCCGCGGCTATGTCCAGCGTGCCGAGTGCGAACGCTGTGCCGGCAGCGGCGAGATCGTCGCCGATCGAACCGTCAACATCCATGTCGGTGCCGGCATGCTGCCGGGAGAAGTGCTGCGCCTCAAGGGTCTCGGCCACGAAACCGCGTCCGGCGCCACCGGCACCCTGTTCCTGACCATCCGGCTGGCCGAAGACGGCCTGTTCCGCCTCGCGGGCCGCGACATCCTCGTCACCCAGCCGGTCAGCGTGTTGCGCCTGATCGCCGGTGGCCGGCTGTCGATCGCGGCGCCACTCGGGCCGATGCTGATCGACCTCGAGCCGGGGCAGGTCGCCGGCAGGGAAATGCGGCTGAGCGGCAAGGGTTACCCGGGGCGGGGCGGATCGCTCGACGATGCCGGCGACCTGGTGGTGACCCTCGAGGCGAGTCTGCCGGCGGCACTGGACGACGCCCAGAGGCGCACCCTGTCCCGGCTCGAGGACCAGCTGCAGCGTGACCGCGCCGGCCATTTTCCCGCGCTGGACGCATGGTGGCAGGCCTATCTCGCCAGCCGCCGTTGAGGGCTCAATCCGGATCGCCGGTGCCGAAGTGATGGATCTGGCGTCGCGCCTTCTTGGTGGGACGGCCGCGAAGATCGCTGCCCGGCGCCGGCGCGAGCCGGCGGGTTTCGCGCTCGGCGGCTCGACGCGCCTCGCTTTCGGCGGTCTCGCGGTAAAGGTCGCGCGCCTCGGCGGCAGGGCGGCGATAGGGATTGATGGCGAGCACGTCGATGCACCAGCGGGTGGTGCCGACCGCGATGTCGAGCCGGTCTCCAGGTCGGATCTCGCGGGCCGGCTTGACCGCGGAGCCATTGACGCGGACATGACCAGCCTCGACCGCCTGGCAGGCCAGCGAACGGGTCTTGAAGAAGCGGGCTGCCCACAGCCACTTGTCGAGGCGAAGCCGCGCTTCCGGGCGGGTGTCGATGCCAGTGCTCACAGGGCGGGGAGGTGGACTCGGGGACGTCGATTGTCGAGCAGCGCCGCGCTCGCCGCAAGGAGCCGCCTCAGCGCTCGACGAAGGCGCGCTCGATGACGTAGTCGCCGGGTGTGCCGATGCGGGGCGAGATCTCGAAGCCAAACGCATCGAGCAGCACGCGGCACTCGTCGAGCATTGCCGGGCTGCCGCAGATCATCGCCCGGTCCACAGCCGGATCGAGCGGCGCCAGGCCGATGTCCTCGAACAGCCTGCCGCTGCGAATCAGTTCGGTCAGGCGGCCACGATTGCGGAACGGCTCGCGGGTCACGGTCGGGTAGTAGACAAGCTTGGGGCCGACATCCTCGCCGAAGTACTCGTTGGCCGGCAGATCGCGCGTCAGGGTCTCGGCGTAGGCCAATTCCGAGACCTGTCGCACACCGTGCACCAGCACCACCTTGTCGAAGCGCTCGTAGAGTTCCGGGTCATGGACAATGCTCATGAATGGCGCCAGGCCGGTACCGGTGGACAGCAGGTAGAGATTTCTTCCGGGGCGCACATCATGCAGCACCAGGGTGCCGGTGGGCTTCTTGCCGACGACGATCTCGTCACCGGCTTTCAGGTGCTGGAGGCGGGAGGTCAGCGGCCCATCGGCCACCTTGATGCTGAAGAATTCGAGATGATCCTCGTAGTTGGGGCTGGCGATCGAATAGGCCCGGGTCAGCGGACGCCCGTCCACTTCGAGGCCGATCATCACGAACTGACCGTTCTCGAAGCGCAGGCCCGGGTCGCGGGTCGTGCGAAAGCTGAACAGGGATTCGTTCCAGTGATGGACGTGCAGGACACGCTGGGTGCTGAGGTTGCTCATGCCGCGCCTTCGTTGAATTGTTGCGATCCGGTGCATTGTAGGCGGCAGCGCTTTAGCTGAAAAATGGATAATATGTGTAAATATCATCAATAATTGCGATATGCGCTTCAGCTTCCGGCAGATCGAGGTGTTCGTCGCCATAGCGCGCGCCGAGAACGTGTCGCAGGCCGCCCGCTCGCTGGCGATGTCCCAGTCGGCGGCCAGCTCCGCGCTGTCCGAACTCGAACGCCAGTTCGACCGCCCGCTGTTCGACCGGGTCGGGAAATCGGTGCTGCTCAACGAGACCGGCCGCCTGTTGCTGCCCCGTGCCGTCGAACTGCTCGATCGCGCCGGCGAGCTCGAGGCCCTGCTGCGCGGCCGCACGGTGTTCGGCGCCATCCGGCTGGGTGCAACGCTGACCATCGGCAACTATCTGGCCACGCTGATCGTCGCCGAGTATCTGCGTCTCCACCCGGAATGCCGGGCTCGGCTGGAGGTGCACAACACTGCGCGCATCGTCGAGCAATTGCAGCGCTTCGAACTCGATCTGGGCCTGATCGAGGGACAGTGCCGTGCGCCGGAACTCGCGGTGGAGCGCTGGATCGCCGACGAACTGGTGGTCTTCTGCGCACCGTCGCACCGCCTGGCCGGACGGGGTGATGTCGCCATCGAGGAATTGGCGGACGAGGCATGGATACTGCGGGAGCGCGGCTCCGGAACCCGCGAGACCTTCGACCACGCGATCCGGCACGTCGACGCCACGCCGGCGGTGAGGCTCGAGCTCGAGCATACCGAGGCGATCAAGCGCGCGGTCGAGTCGGGACTCGGCCTGGGCTGCATCTCGCGGCTCGCCCTGAAGGACGCGTTCCGGCGCCGCACTCTGGCGCCGATCGAGGTGCCCGGGCTCGATCTCGCGCGCCATTTTCACTTCGTGTGGCACCGCCAGAAGTACCAGAGCGAGGCGACCCGCGCCTTTCTCGGGCTTTGCCGTAGCTTCTCCGACGGAGCGGCTCGCAGTGACCAGATCGCGGTGACGAGCGTCCCGGAGGGGCGCGATGATCAACCCCTGGCGCGCGATTCCGACGACAGATTGCGGTAGCGCCAGCAGGCGCGCGTCCATTCCGGCGGATTTCGCCACTCGGCCATCCAGTCGGACAACTCGTCCGCCCGCAGGGCGCCCGCGATGGCATAGCCCTGGCCGTGGGTGGCACCGAGCAGGATCAGCGCCTCGCCATGCTCGATCGATTCGACGCCCTCGGCGATCGCCGTGCGGCCGAACACCCGGGTCAGGCCCAGCACCCCTTCGACGATCGCGCGGTGCTCCGGATCGTCCAGGATGTCGCGCACGAAGGACTGGTCGATCTTCAGTGTCGCCGCCGGCAGGTGCTTGAGGTAGGTCAGCGAGGCGTAGCCGGTGCCGAAGTCGTCGAGCGCGAAGCTCACACCGCGCCGGGCACAGCGCTCCATCAGCTCGACCACGCGGGGCAGGTCGGCGAGCGCCGCGGACTCGAGGATCTCCACCTCGAGCAGATGCGGCGGGAATCCGGGGAGGGCTTCGAGCAGCGCCTCGACCGTGGACGCGAATTCGGCCCCGAGGATCTGGCCCGCGGTGACATTCACCGACACCGGAATCGAGCGGCCCGCGGCATGCCATTGGGCGGCCTGCGCCATCGCCGTTTCCAGGCACCATTCGCCGATCGACACCAGCAGGTCCTCGTCGTTGATGCGCGAGATGAAATCGGCCGGCATCAGCAGGCCGCGCTCGGCGTGCTGCCAGCGCAACAACGCCTCGACGCCGATCACCTTGCCGTCCGAGAACCGCACCTTGGGCTGGTAATGCAGGCGCAACTCGCCCTTTTCGAGTGCCGCCCGCACTTCGCTGACCGCCCGGCGATGGATGCTGAGTCGCCGGTCCTGCTCGGTGTCGAACAGGTGGCAGGCGTCGCGGCCACCCTGTTTCGCCGAGTAGAGGGCCTGATCGGCGTGGCGCAGCAGGGTGTCGGGATCGCCGCCATCGAACGGATAGAGGGTGGCCCCAACCGATGCGGTCAGACGCACGACGCCCGCGGGCCGCTCGAACGGCAGGCGCAGGCGGGCGAGAAAATCGCCGACCCGGTGATCGCAATGTTCGGGAGATTCGATGCCCGCCAGCAGCAGCACGAACTCGTCGCCACCCATCCGGGCCAGGGTGTCGCCGGGCTGCAGGCAGGATTCGAGGCGCTCGGCGACCTCGATCAGCAGCTTGTCGCCTTCCTCCGCGCCCCAGCGTTCGTTGATCGGCTTGAAGTGATCGATGTCGAGCATGCACACCGCCAGCAACTGGTTGTTGCGCTGGGCCATCGCGATCGCGAGGCCCATCAGCTCGGTGAGCTGCAAGCGGTTGGGCAGTCGCGTCAGGCCATCGTGGCGGTTCAGGTGGGCGAGCTGCTGCTGGCTGTCCCGCAGCTCGGAGATGTCGTGGGTGAAGCCGATGTAGTAGCTGGTCTGACCGTCGCGATCGAGGATCGATACGATCCTGGTCTGCTGCACGAAGACACTGCCGTCCGCGCGCCGGTTGCTCAGTTCGCCCTGCCACATGCCCTCGTCGAGCACCTGCGACCACATCTCGCGATAGAAAGCCGCATCCTGGTGCCCGGAGGAGAGGATCCGCGGATTGGCGCCGATCAGCTCCTTGCGCGAATAGCCGGTCGCCGCGCAGTAGGCATCATTGACGTCGATGATGCTGGCGTCGGCGTCGGTGACGAGAATGCCTTCCGGCGCGTCGGTGAACACCCGCCCCCACAGCGCCAGCTTGTCCTCGATCTGGCGCAGCGCGGTGATGTCGGTCTGGCTCAGCACCATGCGCAGAGGCCGACCTTCGTCGCTGCGGGCGACCAGACGTCCGCGCTCGCGCATCCAGACAAAGTCGCCGCCCCGCCGGCGCATGCGATGCTCGCTGCGATAGGTGGAGCTGAGACCGGAGACGTGGCGCTCGAGCTCCTGCCGGCAGCGACCCAGGTCGGACGGATGGACCAGCGCCTCCCACGCCTCGAGTCCGTCGTCGAGTTCGCCGGGGCCGTAACCGAGTTGCTGCAGCCATCGGCGCGAATAGTGCATGCGGCCTGCCGCCACGTCCCACTCGCGGACACCGAAGTCGGCGTCCTCGAGCGCCGCCCGCATGCGCGCGAGCTGGCGTTCGCGCGCATCGCGCCGCTGATGTCGGTCGCTGACGTCGGTGATCAAGAGTCCGGCCTCGCCGCGGCCGACGCCGAACAGCTGCAGGTCGAGTCGCCGCGGACCGCTGGCGGTGTCGACCGCCAACTCCGATGCATGCCACGGCGCGTCACTGCCGTCGAGTTCGCACAGCGCCTGCTCGAGCCCGGGCAGGGTCAGCGCGGCCTGGTCCTGGTCGCCGCCGATTGCCGGCGGGAGCAGCGTCCGGGCATGTCGATTGACGGCAAACGGGCGGATCAGGCCGTTGCGGTCGCGGTCGAAGCAGACGACTCCGATCGGCGCCCTGTCCAGCAACTGGCCGAAACGCTGTTCGGCCCGCCGGCACTGACGGCACGCCAGCTGCAGCGCAACGCAGGCGGCGCCCAGCAATGCGATCACGGACGCGGTGCGCTGTGCCGCGCTGCGCCACGGGGCGAGGTATTCGTCGCGGCTCTCCGACACGCTGACGATCAGCGGGTGGTGATCGACCCAGCGTACCGCAGCATTGCGCGTCTTGCCGTCGAGCGGCGAGTCCTCGATCAGTCCCAGTTCCTGCTGCTTCCCCTCGAGCAAAGGCGTCAGCTGCGGCACATCCACCCGGACACCGATCTTGCTTTCGATGAACGGGTGGCGCAGCAGCAGCGTGCTCTGCCGGTTCCACACCGCGATCGACGCGCCAGCGGGCAGGCCCAGCGCTCGATAGAAGCTCAGGAAGGTGTTCTCGAGGCCGACATGTGCCGCCAGCACGCCGATCAACGCGCCGTCGTCGTCGCGCAGTGCACGGGCGAGGAGCAGGCCCCAGCGACCGCTCTGGCGGCCCCTGACGGTGGTCGCGATGATGTCCGCGGCGGGATCCCGGCGCAGCCGTTCGAAATAGGGTTCGCCCTTCATCGAGCCCCGCACGGCGGTTTCGCCGGAACTGGTGAGCAGCGTGCCGTCCGAGCGCGCGAGCAACAGATCGTCTACTGCCGAGGTGCGCGATACCGCGGTCTTGAGCACCGAATGGGCGGCGGCGACGGCATCCTGATCGTCGGCTGCCGGCACCGCACCGCCGAGTTCGTCGGCACTCGTGGCGAGCATCAGTTCGGTGACGTCCATCACGCTGCCGACGTGCTTGCCGACCAGCCTGGCCAGCGCCATCACGCGCTCCGCGGCCTCGCGGTCGAGTCGGTCGTTCTCATGCACCAGTCCGGCAACCAGCCACGCCGATATCAGGCCGGTGCAGATCCAGCAGATCGTGACAAGCAGTGCGGGGCGTTTCATCGATGCGTCATGGCCACCAGTTCCGTCCGGGGCTCGGTCCTCGGCTGCGACTCCTCCGGCCTCTAGCGAATACGCTTGCCGGCACGACGCAAGTCAGGGCGACCGCCAGGCCGGCCCACGGATCACGGTTTGCGGCGGTGCCGCAGGCCGCCATTCACGTTGCATAGTCGTCGACCGGCACGCACGCACAGAACAGGTTGCGGTCGCCGTGCACGTCGTCGATCCGGGCCACTGCCGGCCAGAACTTGTTGGCGCCGACCCACGGCAGCGGGAACACCGCCTGCTCGCGCGAGTAAGGGTGATGCCAGTCGCCGACCAGGGCGTCGTGGGTGTGCGGGGCAT
Source organism: Rhodocyclaceae bacterium (assembly GCA_020445745.1). GTDB lineage: Bacteria > Pseudomonadota > Gammaproteobacteria > Burkholderiales > Rhodocyclaceae > Cognatazoarcus. The sequence continues at coordinate 61,208 of JAGRGB010000216.1, forward strand.
TGCGCAGCGGATTGTCGTCGCGCGGCCAGGCACCGGACTCGACCTGGCGGATCTCTTCGCGGATCGCGGTCATCGCCTCGACGAAACGGTCGAGTTCGTCCTTCGACTCGCTCTCGGTGGGTTCGATCATCATCGTGCCCGGCACCGGAAAGGACATCGTCGGCGCGTGGAAGCCATAGTCCATCAGGCGCTTGGCGATATCCACCTCGGTAATCCCGGCGGCGGCCTTGATCGGCCGGATGTCGATGATGCATTCGTGCGCGACCCGGCCCTGGCGGCCGGTGTAGAGCACCGGATAGTGCTGTCCCAGCCGGCTTGCCAGGTAATTTGCATTGAGGATCGCGACCTCGGTCGCGCGCCGCAGGCCGCGGCCGCCCATCATCGTGATGTACATCCACGAGATCGGCAGGATGCTCGCGGAACCGAACGCGGCGGCGGAAACGGCACCCTGGCCCGCATTCGGCCGCTGGGCGTCGCCCCCGGCGCAGACCACGTGATCGGGCATGAACGGTGCCAGGTGGGCCTTCAGGCCGATCGGCCCCATGCCCGGTCCGCCACCACCGTGGGGAATGCAGAAGGTCTTGTGCAGATTCATGTGGGAGACGTCGGCTCCGATCTCCGCGGGCGAGGTCAGGCCGACCTGGGCATTGAGGTTGGCGCCGTCCATATAGACCTGACCGCCATTGCGGTGCACCACGTCGCAGATCTCGCGGATCTCCTCCTCGAACACGCCGTGGGTCGACGGATAGGTGATCATCAGGCAGGCCAGTTCATCGCCATGGGCCTTGGCGCGGGCTTCGAGGTCGGCCAGTTCGACGTTGCCGTTCTCGTCGCAATCCACCACCACCACCCGCATGCCGCACATCTGCGCGGTGGCCGGATTGGTACCGTGGGCCGAGCGCGGAATCAGGCAGACATTGCGCTGGCCCTGTCCGCGGCTGTCGTGATAGCGGCGAATCGCGACCAGGCCAGCGTACTCGCCCTGGGCCCCCGAGTTCGGCTGCATCGAAATCGCGTCGAATCCGGTGATCTCCCGCAGATAGCCGGCCAGGCCGTCGATCATCTCGATGTAGCCCTGGGCCTGGCCGAGTGGCGCGAACGGATGCATGCGGGCAAATCCGGGCCAGCTCACCGGCATCATCTCGCTGGCCGCGTTGAGCTTCATCGTGCACGAGCCGAGCGAGATCATCGAATGGTCCAGGGCCAGATCCTTGTTCTGCAGGCGCTTCAGGTAGCGCAGCATCTCGTGCTCGGTGTGGTGGCGGTTGAACACCGGATGGCCGAGGATCGGCGATGCCCGCAGCAGTGCCGCCGGGATTGCCGTGGCGGCCGGCGGCCCGGCAGCGACGAGCCGGCCGTCGAGGCTGTCGACGTCCGAATTCGCGCCGAACAGCGAGAGCAGGGTGGCGACGTCCTCGCGGCCGGTGGTCTCGTCGCACGACAGGCCGAGCCGATCGTCGGCGACCCGGCGAAGATTGAATCCGGCGGCCGCCGCCATCGCCAGCAAGGCGTCGGTGCGACTGCCGGTGACGACATGAACCGTGTCGAAGAAGGCCTCGTGCACCAGCGCGAAGCCGGCCTCGCGGGCGCCCTCGGCGACGAGCCGGGCCATCCGGTGGATCCGCGCGGCGATCGTCGCCAGGCCCCGCGGGCCATGCCAGACGGCATACATGCCGGCGATGTTGGCGAGCAGGACCTGCGACGTGCAGATATTGGAATTGGCCTTTTCACGACGAATGTGCTGCTCGCGCGTCTGCAGCGCCATGCGCAACGCAACCCGGCCGGCGGCATCCTTCGACACCCCGATGATCCGCCCCGGCATAGCCCTGACATTGCCCTGGCGGGTCGCGAAGAATGCCGCGTGCGGGCCGCCGTAGCCCATCGGCACACCGAAGCGCTGCGCCGAGCCGAGGCAGATGTCGGCCCCCAGCTCGCCCGGCGGCCGCAACAGCAGCAGCGCCATCAGGTCACTGGCGACCGCGCAGACCGCACCCTGGGCCTTTAGCGCCGCCACCACCGATGACGGGTCCCGCACCCGCCCCTGTTGGTCGGGATACTGCAGCAGCGCGCCGAACACCGGCTGCCCGGCGGCACTGGCGGCGTCGCCGACGATCAGCTCGAAGCCGAAATAATGGGCGCGGGTACGGAGCACGTCGATGGTCTGCGGAAACGCGTCGGCATCGACGAAGAACGCGTTCGACGGGCTCTTCGATATCCGTCTCGCCATCGCCATCGCCTCGGCGGCGGCGGTCGCCTCGTCGAGCAGCGAAGCGTTCGCCAGATCCAGTCCGGTCAGGTCGATCACCATCTGCTGGAAGTTCAGCAAGGCTTCCAGGCGACCCTGTGCGACTTCGGCCTGATAGGGCGTATACGCGGTATACCAGCCGGGATTCTCGAACACGTTGCGCAGGATCACCGGTGGCGTCACGGTGTCGTAGTAGCCCATCCCGATCATGCTGCGCGCGGGCTGGTTGCGTGCCGCGCTGGCCTGCAGCATGGCCAGCGCGCGATGCTCGGGACACGGTCCGGGCAGGGCGAGCGGTTCCTTCAGGCGAATGCCCTGCGGTACCGTCTGGGCGATCAGCTGGTCGATGTGCTCGACGCCGAGGGTTGCCAGCATCGCGGCCTGCTCCCCCGCGTCGGGGCCGATATGGCGGTCGATGAACTCTCCGTTGTGCTCGAGTTCCTCGAGGCTCGCGGTCAGCGTGGACTGGGGCATGGGGTTCGGACTCGCGACGATGGATGCGGGCTGAGGTGGCTCAGGCCTCGGCGATCTCGGCTTCGTAGCCAGCGCTGTCGAGCAGCGCGTCGAGGTCTGCGCCGGGCGCCGGCTTGAGCTTGAACAGCCAGTTATCGTAGGCATCGGCATTGATCGCCTCGGGTGCATCCGTGGCAGCCGTGTTGCTGGCGATGATCTCGCCGTCCACCGGTGCGTAGATGTCGGATGCCGCCTTGACCGATTCGATCACCGCGACCGCCTCGCCGGCAGCGACGCTGCGGCCCGCCTCCGGCAATTCCAGGAAGACGATGTCGCCCAGCGCCTCCTGGGCGTGGTCGGTGATGCCGACCGTCAGCAAGCCGTCGGCGTCGCTGCGGATCCATTCGTGGGACTTGGTGTATTTGAGGTCGGCGGGAACCTTGCTCATGCGTGCTCTCCGAAAGCGGTCGGTAATGCAGGCGCCACGGCCTGCGGGAAGAATGCTGCTCAGACCAGGCTCTGACCCTTGCGTACGAAGGGCAGCTTGACGGCGCGGGCGTCGGCCATGCGCCCGCGGATATCTACCGTGACATGCTCGCCGGGCGCCACCGCGAGCGGCAGCCGGGCGAAGGCGATGGCCTTCTGCAGCGTCGGTGAAAAGCTGCCGCTGGTGGTGACGCCGTCACCATGCTCGGTGGTGACCTTCATGTGGGCGCGCAGCACACCCTTGTCCTCGAGCACGAGACCGAGCATGCGGCGCCGCGCGCCACTGTTTTCCAGAGGCTCGCGACCCACGAAATGGCGGCTCTGGTCCTTGAAATCGATGGTCCACGCGAGCCCGGCGTCGAGCGGCGAGGTGTCCTCGTCCATGTCCTGGCCATAAAGGTTCATGCCGGCCTCCAGGCGCAGCGTGTCCCGCGCGCCGAGCCCGCACGGAGCCACCCCGGCGTCCGCCAGCTCGCGCCACAGGCTGACGGCGCGGGATGCCGGCACGGTCAGCTCGAATCCGTCCTCGCCGGTATAGCCGGTGCGGGCGATCACCAGCTCGCCGAATTCGACGGCCTGGAACGGCGACAGCGCCTCGCTCGCGGCTTCGCTGCCGACGATCGCCTGCCAGCACAGCCGGCGCGCCTGCGGCCCCTGAACCGCGATCATGGCCAGGTCGCGCCGCGGCGCCAGATCGACGTCGGCACCGTCGCGATCGATGCGCTCGCGCATCCACGCGACGTCCTTGTCGGCCGATCCGGCATTGACGACCAGCCGATAGCGGTCGTCGGCGAAATGGTAGACGATCAGATCGTCGATGACGCCACCCGTCGGATTCAGCATGCACGTGTACAAGGCCTGGCCGGGGGCGGTCAATTTGGCGACATCGTTGGCCAGCAAGGTACGCAGGAATTTTCGCCCATCGCCGCCCGTGACATCGATGGCCAGCATGTGGGACACGTCGAACATGCCGGCGTGGCGGCGCACGGCATGGTGCTCCTCGATCTGGGAGCCGTAGTTGACCGGCATCTCCCAGCCCGCGAAATCGACCATCCGGGCGCCGGCATCGACGTGGGCGCGATGAAGCGGGGTCTGCTTGGACATGGCGATGTTCCTCGGCGACAGCGGCGCCCTCGGGCGATGAAAAAGGGACGTGCCGAACCCGCGACCCGTCCCCTTCTGTCCCTGGTGCCTGAGAGATTGCAGCCGCGGCCGGGCGCCCATCCGCTGGTCGACCCCTGCGCCGCCGCTCTCCAGATCGTTGCTTCGACCTGCGGTCCGTTCGCCTGCGGGGCAGAGGTTCTCGCCTTCGGCAGCCTGACGCGGCGCTCTCCCGCAGCTTGGGCGGACGATAGCACCGGCCGCCACGATCGGGCAAGCGCGCTACCGCCGGAGCGCCCGTGCCAGCCGTGGGCCGCGCTAACATCGCACCATGACACCGAGTCGCGGTCGTTACCTGGATGTTCGTGGCCTGCGCTACCACTTGCGCGAGTGGGGTCCGGCCGGCGCGCCGCAGTTGCTGATGCTCCACGGCTGGATGGACCTGTCCGCCAGTTTCCAGTTCGTCGTTGAACGGCTCCACCACGAATGGCACGTGATCGCGCCGGACTGGCGCGGCTTCGGTCGCAGCGCACGGGCACCGGGCGGCTACTGGTTTCCGGACTACCTGGCCGATCTCGACGCCATCGTGCGCGCGGCCGGCGTCGATTGTCCGATCAACCTGATCGGCCACAGCATGGGCGGCAATGTCGCCGCGCTGTATGCCGGCGTGCGGCCGCGATCGGTGGCGCGGCTGGTGCTGCTCGATGCCTTCGGGCTCGCCGACCGAGCGCCGGACGAGGCACCCGGGCGCTATCGCAAGTGGCTCGATCAGCTCGCACGCGACAGCCGGCCGCGCCGCTACGAATCGGCGGAATCCTTTGCCGACCGATTGCAGCAGGACGATCCACGGCTGGACCGTCGGCAGGCCCTGCAACTCGCCGCGGAAATGCTTGTCGACAATCCCGCCGGCGGATATGTCGGCCACGGCGACCCGCGCCACCGCGACGTCAATCCGGTCCTGTACCGGCGCGCGGAAGCGATGGCGTGCTGGCGGCAGGTGCGGGCCCCGGTGCTTTCGCTGCTGCCGCAGGACGATGATCTCAGGCGGCGGCTGGGCGTTGACGACGAGGCCTGCGCCGCGGGCCGGGCCTGCTTTCGTGACTTCCGGGAGATTCGACTGACCGATACCGGCCACAACCTGCATCGCGACGTACCGGCCGCGGTGGCGGCCGCGATCGAGGACTTCGTGCCTTTCGGTCGTGCCGGAGCCGTGCCATGAAATCCTTCCACAACCCCGATCTGCACTGCCACTCGAACCGTTCCGACGGCCATCTGGCGCCTGCGGACGTGGTCGCGCGGGCGCTTGCCAACGGGGTCGACCTGCTCGCGCTGACCGACCACGACGAAGTCGGCGGCATCGACGAGGCGATCGCCGCCGCCTACGGCAGCAAGCTGCGGCTGCTGCCCGGGGTAGAGATCTCCACCAGCTTTGCCGGCGAGAACATCCACATCGTCGGCCTCGCGATCGACCACCGCCACCGGCCACTGCTCGATGGCCTCGCCCGTCTGCGCAGCGGGCGCGCCGAACGTGCCGAACGCATCGGCGCCGAACTCGCACGTTGCGGGATCCCCGACGCGCTGGCCGGCGCCCGTCGGCTGGCGCGAAATCCCGAGCTGTTGACCCGCGCGCACTTCGCCCGCCATATCGTGGCCTGTGGCCTGATGCCCGACATCAGGACGGTGTTCGATCATTATCTGGCGACCGGCAAGCCCGGCTGCGTCCCGCACCGGTGGGCCGAGGTCGAACAGGCGGTGAGCTGGATCATCGACGCCGGCGGTGTCGCGGTGCTCGCCCATCCGGCCCGCTACCGGCTCTCCAAGGCGGCGTTCGACGAGCTCCTCGAGCGTTTCCAGCAGGGGGGCGGCGAAGCCATCGAGGTGGTCGGCGGGGCCCATACCGAAGAGGAGACGCGACGCATCGCGCAGGTCGCCAGACGTCGGGGCCTGATGGCATCGCGCGCCTCCGATTTCCATGGCCTCGGCGAGGGGCCGGTGGATCTCGGGTGCTGCAACCCCTTGCCGCACGATCTGGTTCCGGTATGGTCGCGTTTTCGCTGAATCGCGGGCGTGCCGACGCCCGCCCGCAAGCATGGCCCAATTCTTCTCGCTCCACCCACAGCAGCCGCAGCCGCGCCTGATCCGACAGGCCGCCGACATCGTGCGGCAGAGTGGGCTGGTGGCGCTGCCGACGGACTCGGCCTATGCGCTCGCCTGCCAGGTCGGCCAGGCCCAGCTGCTCGATCGGATCCGTCGCATCCGGGGCGTCGACGACCGCCACCATTTCACGCTGATGTGTCGCGACCTGTCGGAGATCGCGCAGTTCGCGCGGGTCGACAATGCCCAGTACCGGCTGCTCAAGGCCACCACACCGGGCCCCTACACCTTTATTCTGGAGGGCACCCGCGAACTGCCGCGCCGGGTGCTGCACCCGAAACGCAAGACCGTCGGCCTGCGTGTCCCCGAGCATCCGGTGGTCGAGGCCCTGCTGGCGGAGATCGACGGGCCGCTGTTGACCTCGACCCTGTTGCTGCCGGACGAGGCCTTGCCGCTGTCGGATGCCGAGGAGATCCGGGAGCGCCTCGGCAAGCAGGTGGAGCTGGTGATCGAGGCGGGCTATTGCGGCGCCGAGGCCACCACCGTGATCGACCTGAGCGGTGGCGCACCGATACTGGTGCGGGCCGGACGCGGGGCCCTCGAGCCCTTCGGCCTCGAGCCGACGTGACGATCCCCTTTGCTAGAATCGTATCCTTTGCCGCCGTGCGCCGATGGATGAACTGATTTCCACACTGGCCATCTGGGCCCTGCCCGTGCTGTTCGCGATCACCCTGCACGAAGCGGCTCACGGCTACGTCGCACGCCACTTCGGCGACCCGACGGCCGAACAGGCCGGCCGCATCTCGCTGAATCCGCTGAAGCACATCGACCTGGTCGGCACGCTGCTGGTGCCGGGGCTGATCCTCGCGCTGAGTTCGGGCGGGATGCTGTTCGGCTGGGCCAAGCCGGTGCCGGTGAGCTTCGGCCGTTTGCGCCGGCCCAAGGCCGACATGCTGTGGGTGGCGGCCGCCGGGCCGCTGGCGAACCTGGCGATGGCCGTGTTCTGGGCACTGGTCTTCCTGCTCGGACGCCAGCTCGGCGGCAGCGACTACGCGCTGCCGATGCTGAAGATGGCCGACGCCGGCATGCACATCAACGCCATCCTGATGATGCTCAACCTGCTGCCGATCCCTCCGCTCGACGGCGGTCGCATCGCGGTCAGCCTGCTGCCCGGCAAACTCGCCGCGGCCTATGCCAGACTCGAACCCTTCGGTTTCCCGATCCTGCTGCTGCTGCTGTTCACCGGCGTGCTCGGTGCGGTGCTGGGACCGCTGGTGGCGCTGTTCCGGTATGCTCTGGCCCTCGTATTCGGACTACTGTAAGACGATCAATGTACGCTGAACGCGTTCTTTCCGGGATGCGGCCGACCGGAAGACTCCATCTCGGCCACTACCACGGCGTGTTGCGAAACTGGGTCAAGCTGCAGGTGGAGTACCCCTGCCTGTTCTTTGTCGCCGACTGGCACGCGCTGACCACCAACTACGACGATCCGCGGCTGATCGGCGAGAGCGTCTGGGAGATGTTGATCGACTGGCTGGCGGCCGGAGTCGACCCCGCGCAGGCGACCCTGTTCATCCAGTCGCGGGTACCGGAACACGCGGAGCTGCACCTGCTGCTGTCGATGATGTGCCCGCTGGGATGGCTGGAGCGGGTGCCGACCTACAAGGATCAGCAGGAAAAGCTCACCGACAAGGATTTGTCCACCTACGGCTTTCTCGGCTATCCGTTGCTGCAGTCGGCCGACATCCTGATCTACCGTGCCGACAAGGTGCCGGTCGGCGATGACCAGGTGCCCCACGTCGAGCTCACGCGCGAGGTCGCCCGGCGCTTCAACCATCTCTACGGCAAGGAGCCGGGATTCGAGGACAAGGCCCGCGACGCGATTCGCAAGCTCGGCGCAAAGCGCGCGCGGATGTACGAGGAACTGCGGGTGCGCTTCCAGCAGGAGGGCGAGGAGCAGGCGCTCGAGCAGGCCCAGGCCCTGCTCGAGGAGACCCAGAATCTGAGCCTGGGCGACCGCGAGCGTCTCTACGGCTATCTCGAAGGCGGCGGCAAGATGATACTGGCCGAGCCTGATGCGCTGCTGACCGTGGCTTCCAAGATGCCCGGCCTCGACGGCCAGAAGATGTCCAAGTCCTACAACAACACGATCTATCTGCGTGAGGAGAGCGACAGCATCACGAAGAAGATCCGCACCATGCAGACCGATCCGGCGCGCGTGCGCCGGACCGATCCGGGCGAGCCCGAGAAGTGCCCGGTCTGGCAGTTCCACCAGATCTACTCCGACGACTCGGTCCGCGACTGGGTGCAGGAAGGTTGCCGCAGCGCCGGCATCGGCTGCGTCCAGTGCAAGCAACCGGTGATCGACGCGGTGGTCGCCGAGCAGGAACGGATGCGCGAGCGTGCGCAGCCCTATGTCGAGGACCCCGGTCTGTTGCGCAATATCATCGCGGACGGCTGCGAGCGGGCGCGCAAGCTCGCCCAGGACACCATGCGTGACGTCCGGGAAGCGATGGGGCTGAATTTCGGGTGAACCTGCCGCTCGACCTGCCACCGCAACAGACGCCGGAGCAGGCTGCCGCCGTGGCGCGCCTGTATGGCGAGCCGGTGCTGTCGCTGCCGCTGGACCTGTACATCCCGCCCGATGCGCTGGAGATCATTCTCGACGCCTTCGAGGGGCCGCTCGACTTGCTTCTCTACCTGATCCGCAAGGCCAACATCGACATCCTCGACATCCCGATGGCGCCTCTGACCGCGCAATATCTGGAATACGTCGAGGCGATGCGGGCCAGCAACCTCGAACTGGCGGCCGAATACCTGCTGATGGCGGCAATGCTGCTCGAAATCAAGTCGCGGATGCTGCTGCCACGGCCGCCGCGCGTCGTCGAGGACCCGGAGGCGGATCCCCGCGCCGATCTGGTGCGGCGCCTGCTCGAGTACGAACAGATGAAGCTCGCGGCCGCCAAGATCGACGCGCAGCCCAGGCAGGGGCGCGATTTCGAGTGGATCGGCGTGCTGGTCACCGAGAAGGTGGTCGAGCGCCTGCCCGAGGTCAGCCTGCACGACCTCCAGCTGGCGTGGCTCAAGATCGTGCGCAACGCCCGCCTCAACCGGCACCATACGGTGCAGCGCGAGGAACTGTCGGTGCGCGAGCACATGAGCAGCATGCTGCGGCGTCTCGCCAGCGGCGAGTTCGTGGTCTTCGATGCGCTGTTCGACCGCGACCTGGGTGCCCCGGGCCTCGTCGTCAGCTTTCTGGCCTTGCTCGAACTCGTCAAGGAGCGCCTGGTGGAAGTCACCCAGAGTGCCGCCTTTGCGCCGATCTACCTGAGGCTCAGCGACCATGCTGGCAGTGCGCCCTGACGACTGGAAGCGGGTGCTGGAGACCGCCCTGCTGGGCGCCCAGGCGCCGCTGCCGGTGAGCACGCTGCGCCTGCTGTTCGACCAGGACCCGGGGCCCGAAACGGTCCGCCGGCTGCTCGACGAGTTGCGCGCCGACTGGGAGGACCGCGGAGTCGAGCTGTTGCAGGTTGCCGGCGGCTGGCGCTTCCGCACGCGACCCGAATACCAGGTCTATCTCGATCGCCTGAAGGACGAGCGGGCCCCGAAGTATTCGCGCGCGGTGCTGGAAACGCTGGCGATCATTGCCTACCGCCAACCGGTGACCCGCGGCGACATCGAGGAGATCCGCGGTGTCACGGTTTCCCAGGGCGTGATCCGGACCCTCGAATCGCGGGGCTGGATCGACGTGGTCGGTCACCGCGACGTGCCCGGCCGCCCGGCCTTGTTCGCGACCACGCGTCGCTTCCTCGACGAAATGGGCCTGCGCTCGCTGACCGAGTTGCCCCCGTTGACCGAAATTGAAAGGATCATGGACCTTGTCGACCTCCCGCTCACACAGTCGGCCGAAGGGCCCGCCGAACAAGCCGGCTAGCGGCGCCGGACCGGCTGGTGGCGCAGGACGGCGCGGCCGCGGCGGCCGCAAGCTGCCCGCCGAATTTGCCGAATCCGAACGTCTGCACAAGATCCTGGCGCAGACCGGCATCGCCTCGCGGCGCGAGATCGAGGAGATGATCGTCGCTGGCCGTATTTCGGTTAACGGCATGCCGGCGAGTGTCGGCCAGAAGGTCGGACCTACGGACAAGGTCCGGGTTAACGGCAAGCTGGTCAATCTTCAGTTCAGCATCCGCGTGCCGAGGGTGCTGATCTACCACAAGCCCGAGGGCGAGATCGTGTCGCGGGACGACCCGGACAGCCGCGTCAGCGTATTCGACCGACTGCCGAAGCTGCGCCGCGGCCGCTGGATTGCGGTCGGCCGGCTCGACATCAACACCTCGGGGCTGCTGCTGTTCACCAACGACGGCACCCTCGCCAACCGCCTGATGCACCCGCGCTACCAGATCGAACGGGAATACGCCGCTCGACTGCTCGGAAGCCTCGACGAAGAGCAGATCGCATCCCTCAAGGAGGGGATCCAGCTCGAAGACGGCCCGGCGCGTTTCAACAGCGTTGACGACGGCGGCGGCGAAGGCGTCAACCACTGGTACCGGGTGACGATCTCGGAGGGACGCAATCGCGAAGTGCGCCGGATGTTCGAATCCCTCGGGCTGACGGTCAGCCGATTGATGCGCGTGCGCTACGGCCCGGTGGCGATGTCGCCGCGGCTCAGACGCGGCCAGTGGGAAGAAATGGGGGTCACCGAAGTGTGCCGACTTGCCGGCATGCCGGTCCCGCAGGACGCGGTCGGGGCACGTCGCAGGTCGGCACCGAAACGCGGCTGACGAAGCCCGCGTCGATCGCGCCCCGGCACGCGATCTGGCAATTGCACGGGCTTTGGGGCGCTGATATACTCCACGGGCTTTGGCGAGGGGCTCTATTCGCCAGGCACGTTTTTCCGGTTGAATACAACAGGAATGGGCGTTAAGCCCATTTTTTATTTGTGGGTTCGCAAATGGATGTGGCGGCACTCGTCGAGCAGGTGGTGCTTGGAATGGGCTTCGAACTGGTCGACTTCGAAACCTCGCCGAGATCGCGTCTGCTGCGCGTCTTCATCGACCAGGAGAAGGGCATCACGGTCGATGACTGCGCCACGGTGAGCAACCAGTTGACCAGGGTGTTCGAGGTCGAGAACGTCGATTACGACCGTCTCGAAGTGTCGTCCCCGGGTCTCGACCGACCGCTCAAGACAGCCAGCGATTACGAACGGTTCGCCGGCCGGCCGATTCAATTGCGGACTCGGGTGCCGATCGGAAATCAAAGAAATTTCAAAGGCGTGCTGATCGGTCTGGCAGAAGGCACGGTGCGGCTCGCAGCCGAGGGCGGTGAACTCGCATTCGAGTTCGACCAGGTCGAGAAGGCACGCTTGATCCCCCAGTTTTGAGCGTACGGATGTGGAGAACTGAACGATGAGCCGCGAGATCTTGCTGCTTGTGGATGCCTTGGCGCGGGAAAAGAACGTTTCCAAGGACATCGTGTTTGCATCGCTCGAATCGGCACTCGCATCCGCGACCAAGAAGCGCATCCACGACGACGCCGACGTCCGCGTGTCGATCGACCGCGAGTCCGGCGACTACGAATCCTTCCGGCGCTGGCGTGTGCTGCCGGACGAGGAGGTGACCAATGACGAGGCCGAGATCGGTCTGATCGACGCCCGCGAGGAGGTCGGCGACATCGAGGTCGGCGAATTCGTCGAGGAGCCGCTCGAGCCGATCGACTTCGGCCGCATCGGCGCCCAGGCCGCCAAGCAGGTGATCCTGCAGCGCATCCGTGACGCCGAGCGCGAACAGGTGTTGAACGATTTCCTGGAGCGCAAGGAGCATCTGGTGTCGGGCAGCATCAAGCGCATGGAGCGTGGCAATGCGATCATCGAAGTCGGCCGTCTCGAGGCGATGATCCCGCGTGACCAGATGATTCCGCGCGAAAACCTGAGGGTCGGCGACCGGGTCAAGGCCTTTCTGCTGCGCATCGACCGCGGTGCCCGCGGGCCGCAACTGATCCTGTCGCGCACGGCGCCGGAGTTCCTCGTCAAGCTGTTCGAACTCGAGGTTCCGGAGATCGAGGATGCTCTGCTGGAGATCAAGGGCTGCGCCCGCGATCCCGGCCTGCGCGCCAAGATCGCGGTCAAGTCCAACGATCCGCGGGTCGACCCGATCGGAACCTGTGTCGGACTGCGCGGCTCGCGGGTGACCGCGGTTCGCAACGAGATCGGCGGGGAGAACATCGACATCGTGTTGTGGGCCCAGGACGCGGCGCAGTTCGTGATCGCTGCGCTGCAGCCGGCGGAAGTCTCTTCGATCGTCGTCGACGAGGAGACCCACGCGATGGACGTGGTGGTCGACGAAAACAATCTAGCGATCGCGATCGGTCGCAACGGTCAGAACGTCAAGCTGGCTTCCGAGTTGACCGGCTGGCAGATCAACCTGATGACCGAGGAAGAGTCGGCCCAGAAGATCGAAGAGGAGCGGGGCCAGATTCGCGGCCTGTTCATGGAGCGCCTGGATGTGGACGACGAAGTCGCCGACATCCTCATCGACGAAGGTTTTTCGTCGATCGAGGAAGTCGCCTATGTGCCGCTGGCCGAAATGCTCGAGATCGAAGCCTTCGACGAAGCGACTGTGGACGAGTTGCGCAACCGGGCGCGCAACGTCCTGCTGACCGAGGCCATCGTCACCGAAGAGCAGCTGGAAAACGTTGCCGAAGACCTGCTTTCGCTCGAGGGCATGGACAAACCGCTGGCGGCCGCGCTGGCACAACAGGATATCCGTACCCGGGATGATCTGGCCGATCTGGCCGTCGACGAACTCGTCGACATCGCGGGAATTGACGAAGACCGGGCGCGCACCCTGATCACGGTGGCGCGGGCGCACTGGTTCGAGCAATGACGGAGGAAAGTGAATGGATCAGATGAGTGTCACCCAATTCGCCGGCGAACTTCGTATGCCGGCGACCGTCCTTCTCGAGCAACTCCAGAAAGCCGGTGTCGAGAAGCAGGGCGCAGAAGACCTGTTGTCGGAACAGGACAAGGCGCGCCTGCTCGAATACCTGCGGCGCTCCCACGGCGAGACGGCGCCCAAGGCGAAGATCACGCTGACGCGAAAGCAGACCAGCGAGATCAAGGCCACCGATTCCACCGGACGCGCGCGGACCGTGCAGGTCGAGGTGCGCAAGAAGCGGATCTTCGTCAAGCGCGACGAGCTGCTCGCCGAGGCGGAAGCGGAAGCCGAACTCGAAGCGGCCGCGAAGGCGGCAGCGATCGTCGCCGACAGCGCCGAGCCGGCGCAGGCGGCGCCCGAACCCGAGCCCGCGGTCGAGGCCGAGGTGGCGACCGAGGTCGAGGTCGAGATCGAGGCCGCGGCGGCGCCGCCCGAGCTTGTGGAGGCTGCGGCGCCCGAGGCAGAGGTGCATGCGGAGCCAGCCGAATCGCCAGCCGAGTCGCCAGCCGAGTCGGTGAAGGACGAGGCGGCGGAGACGAGCGCGGTATCGCGCCTGACGATGCGCGACGTGCTCGGCGAGGAAGAACTCGCCTCGCGCGAGCGTGAGCGCCGCCGGGCCGCCGATCTCGCCGCACGCCAGGCCGCCGATCTCAAGGAGAAACAGGAGCGTGAGGCGCGCGCCCGCGCGGCCGCCGAAGCGCGTCGCGCCGAGGAGGAAGCCTCGCGCAAGGAAGCGTCCGACGGCAAGGCCCCGGGCACCTCCGGCACGCTGCACAAGCCGGACAAGCCGCCCGCCAAGGAACGCAAGGATGTCAAGCGCGGCAGCGGCTGGCAGGACGAGTCGTCACGCCGCCGGGGTGGACTGAAGACTCGCGGCGCGGATCTCGGCGGCTCCTGGAAGGGCGGGCCGCGGGGCGGTCGCGGCGGTCGCGGCGGTGGCGCCGGACAGCGCGACCAGCAGGCCTTCCACGCGCCGACCGAGCCGATCGTCCGTGAAGTCCACGTGCCCGAAACGATCTCGGTGGCCGACCTTGCCCACAAGATGGCGATCAAGGGCACCGAGGTCATCAAGGCGATGATGAAAATGGGCAGCATGGTGACCATCAACCAGGTGCTCGACCAGGAAACCGCGATGATCATCGTCGAGGAGATGGGCCACAAGGCGATGGCCGCCAAACTGGACGACCCCGATGCGTTCCTGGAGACGGCCGACGAGACCTCGGACGCGCCGGCCGAGACGCGCGCCCCGGTGGTCACGGTGATGGGTCACGTCGATCACGGCAAGACCTCGCTGCTCGACTACATTCGAACGTCGAAGGTCGCGGCCGGCGAGGTCGGCGGCATCACCCAGCACATCGGCGCCTACCACGTCGAGACGCCGAAGGGTACGGTGACCTTCCTCGACACCCCGGGCCACGAAGCGTTCACCGCGATGCGTGCGCGCGGCGCCAAGGCCACCGACATCGTCGTGCTGGTGGTCGCCGCCGACGACGGCGTGATGCCCCAGACCCGGGAGGCCATCCACCACTCGCATGCGGCCGGGGTGCCGCTGGTGGTGGCGGTCAACAAGATCGACAAGCCCGAGGCCAATCCCGAGCGGGTCAAGCAGGAGCTGATCGCCGAGAACGTGGTGCCCGAGGAATTCGGCGGCGAAGTCATGTTCGTACCGGTATCTGCGAAGACCGGACAGGGTATCGACGACCTGCTCGAAGGCCTGCTGCTGCAGGCCGAGGTGCTGGAGCTGACGGCGCCGGTCGATGCGCCGGCGAAGGGTCTGATCGTCGAGGCGCGCCTCGACAAGGGCCGTGGCCCGGTGGCATCGCTGCTGGTCCAGTCCGGCACCTTGCGCAAGGGCGACGTGCTGCTGGTCGGCGGCACCTTCGGCAAGGTGCGCGCGATGCTCGACGAGAACGGCAAGCCGGTCGATGAAGCCGGTCCGTCGATTCCGGTCGAGATTCTCGGCCTGTCGGACGTTCCGGCGGCCGGCGACGAAGCGATCGTCCTCGCCGACGAGCGCAAGGCGCGCGAGATCGCGCTGTTCCGCCAAGGCAAGTTCCGCGACGTCAAACTGGCCAAGCAGCAGGCGGCCAAGCTCGAGAACATGTTCGAGCAGATGACCGAAGGCGAGGTCAAGAGCCTGGCCTTGATCATCAAGGCGGACGTCCAGGGCTCCCAGGAAGCGCTGGTCCAGTCCCTGCAGAAGCTGTCGACCGACGAGGTCAAGGTCAATGTGATCCATGGCGCAGTCGGTGCGATCAGCGAATCCGACGTCAACCTGGCCCAGGCGTCCGGTGCCGTGATCATCGGCTTCAACACCCGCGCCGAGGCCAAGGCCCGTCACCTGGCAGAAAGTTTCGGTGTCGATCTGCGCTACTACAACATCATCTACGACGCCGTGGACGACGTTAAGGCAGCGCTGTCCGGCATGCTGGCACCGGAGCGGCGAGAGCAGGTGATCGGCATGGTCGAGGTGCGCCAGGTCTTCAACATCTCGAAGGTGGGCACCGTCGCCGGCTGCTACGTCCTCGAGGGCATCGTCAAACGCGGTTCGCTGGTACGGGTGCTGCGCGACAACGTGGTCGTGCATTCCGGTGACCTGGAATCGCTGAAGCGCTTCAAGGACGACGTCAAGGAAGTCAAGACAGGCTTCGAGTGCGGTCTGTCGCTGAAGAACTTCAACGATCTGAAGGAAGGCGACCAGCTCGAGGTGTATGAAATCCAGGAAGTCGCCCGGTCGCTGTAAATGGTCAAGGAGTTCTCCCGCGGGCAGCGGGTCTCGGAGCAGATTCTTCGCGAGTTGGCCGACTTGATCCGGCTCGAGGTGAAGGACCCTCGAGTCGGCTTCATCACGCTGACCGAAGTCGAGCTGAGCGCCGACTATGCGCACGCCAAGGTCTTCTTCACGTCGATGACCGGGCGCCAGGGACTCGACGAGATCATGACCGGTCTGAAGCGTGCCAGCGGCTTTCTCAGACGAGAGCTGGGGCGTCGGGTGAGGATCCACACCACGCCGCAGCTGCATTTCATCTATGACCAGTCGGTGGAGGAGGGCGCACGCCTGTCCAAGCTGATCGACGACACCGTGGCTGCCGATCGCCGCCACGCCCAGGATCCGGAAGACTGACACGATGTCGCAGCGGCGAAGGTCACGGCGCGCCGTCGATGGCGTGCTGCTGCTCGACAAGCCATCGGGCCTGAGTTCCAACCAGGCCCTCCAGCAGGCCCGTCGGCTGTTCGATGCCGCCAAGGCCGGCCACACCGGCACCCTTGATCCACTCGCAAGCGGCCTGCTGCCGCTGACCTTCGGCGAAGCCACCAAGTTTGCCCAGCAACTGCTCGATGCCGACAAGACCTACCTTGCCCGGGTTCATCTCGGCACCACCACCACGACCGGGGACGCCGAGGGAGATACCCTGCGGGTACGCCCGGTCGACGTCGACCGGACGACAATCGACGACGCCCTGGTTCACTTTTGCGGCGAGATCGAGCAGGTGCCGCCGATGTATTCGGCGCTCAAGCATCAGGGGCGCCCACTCTACGAACTGGCCCGCGAGGGCCGGCAGATTGCCCGGCCACCCCGCCGCGTGACGATCCACTGGTTGTCCCTGCAAGCGGTCGAGCTGCCATGCTTCGACATCGAGGTGAGGTGCAGCAAGGGCACCTATGTCCGCACCCTCGCCGAGGACATCGGCGAGGCACTGGGCTGCGGCGCCCACCTTTCCGCCTTGCGGCGCACCGCGATCGGGCCGCTGACGGTCGATCGGGCAGTCACGCTGGCACAGCTGGAGGCCGCCGGCAGCGGCCAGCGCGATGCCTTTCTCGCCGCCACCGACAGCCTGCTCTCCGAACTGCCGGAGATCCGGCTCGACGCCGTCGACAGCGGGATCGTGCGTCACGGCGGCTCGCTGGCACGCAATCTTTCCCCCGGCGCCCTGTTCCGCTTGGTGGCACCGGACGGCTTCATCGGGCTCGGTCGCGCCGACGACGCCGGGCGCTTGTGGCCGAAGCGCCTGGTGGCGATCGGCGGCGATCAGGATTCAAGGTGCAACGATTGAGAATCTTCGCCGGTCATGGGTATAATCGCCGGCTTCAGATCGATTGAAATCACGAACGAGTAAATACAGCAATGGCTCTCGAAACCGCACAGAAAGCGCAGATAGTTGCGGACTACCAGCGCGCGCAGGGCGACACCGGTTCGCCCGAAGTCCAGGTTGCCCTTCTCACCGCGCGCATCAACGGCCTGACCGGCCATTTCAAGACCCACGCGAAGGATCATCACTCCCGCCGCGGCCTGCTCAAGATGGTCAGCCAGCGTCGCAAGCTGCTGGATTATCTCAAGCGCACCAACGCCGACAGCTACCGCGGCCTGATCGAGCGACTCGGACTTCGCAAGTAAAGCGATGCCGGCACGGCGCTGCAGATCACGACAATCCCGGCGCTGGGCGTAATGCAGCCGGCGTGAGCCAGGAACGGCTCCCGCCGGTTTGCTTTTTGGGGTCGCCCGACAGCGGCCAACCCCGAGGCTGGAGGACGTATCGATACCCTCCGCCATCTACTGAAAGGATCATCCCTTGCCTACCCCGATCAAGAAGACATTTAGCTACGGCCACCAAACCGTAACGCTGGAGACCGGCGAAATCGCCCGTCAGGCCCACGGCGCAGTCGTCGTCAGCATCGACGAAACGGTGGTGCTGGCGACCGTAGTCGCCGCCAAGGAAGCGCGGCCGGGACAGGATTTCTTCCCGCTCACGGTCGATTACGTCGAGAAATTCTATGCCGCCGGACGCATCCCGGGCGGCTTCTTCAAGCGTGAAGGCCGTCCCTCCGAAAAGGAAATCCTGACCTCGCGCCTGATCGACCGCCCGATCCGCCCGCTGTTTCCGGACGGCTTCTACAACGAAGTCCAGGTCATCGTGCAGGTGCTGTCGCTGAACCCGGAAGTGGATTCGGACATCCCGGCAATGATCGGCGCCTCGGCGGCGCTGGCGATGTCGGGCGTGCCCTTCAACGGCCCGATCGGCGCGTGCCGGGTCGGCTATGCCGACGGCCGGTATCTGCTCAACCCGACCGC
Source organism: Rhodocyclaceae bacterium (assembly GCA_020445745.1). Classification (GTDB taxonomy): domain Bacteria; phylum Pseudomonadota; class Gammaproteobacteria; order Burkholderiales; family Rhodocyclaceae; genus Cognatazoarcus. The sequence continues at coordinate 79,590 of JAGRGB010000216.1, forward strand.
GACCGAACTGCAGACGAGCGAGCTCAACCTGGTCGTCGCCGGCACCGAGGCCGGCGTCCTGATGGTCGAATCCGAAGCGCTCCAGTTGCCCGAGGAGGTGATGCTGGGCGGCGTGGTCTACGGCCACGAGCAGATGCAGGCGGCCATCAAGGCGATCCACGAACTGGTCGAGGAGGCCGGCAAGCCGGAGTGGGAGTGGGCGCCACCACCCGCCGACGAGGCCCTGATCGCGCGCGTCCGTGAACTCGCCGCGCAGCCGGTGGCGGAGGCATTCGGGATCACCAGCAAGCAGGCTCGCAGCACCCGCCTCTCGGAGATCCGCAAGATGGTGCGCGACACGGTGTGCGCCGGCGTCGAAGAGGCGCCGTCCGACAACACGCTCAAGGACTTGCTGCACGACATCGAAGCCGAAGTGGTGCGCTCGCGCATCCTCAACGGCGAGCCCCGCATCGACGGCCGTGACACGCGCACCGTGCGGCCGATCGACATTCGGGTCGGCGTGCTGCCGCGCACTCACGGCTCGGCGCTGTTCACCCGCGGCGAGACCCAGGCCATCGTCGTGTCCACCCTGGGCACCGGCCGCGACGAGCAGATCATCGACGCCCTCGCCGGCGAGTATCGCGAGCGATTCCTGCTGCACTACAATTTCCCGCCGTTCTCGACCGGCGAGACCGGCCGTTTCGGCTCGCCGAAGCGCCGCGAGATCGGTCACGGGCGGCTCGCCAAGCGGGCACTGTTGGGGGTCCTGCCGGGCGCCGACGAGTTCTCCTACACGGTGCGCGTGGTCTCCGAGATCACCGAATCCAACGGTTCGAGCTCGATGGCCTCGGTGTGCGGTGGTTCGCTGGCGATGATGGATGCCGGCGTGCCGCTGAAGGCACCGGTGGCCGGTATCGCGATGGGGCTGATCAAGGAAGGCAACCGCTTCGCGGTGCTGACCGACATCCTCGGCGACGAGGATCACCTGGGCGACATGGACTTCAAGGTGGCGGGTACCGAGAACGGCGTGACCGCGCTGCAGATGGACCTCAAGATCGACAGCATCAGCCCGAGCGTGATGAAGATCGCCCTCGATCAGGCCAAGGAAGGGCGCATGCACATCCTCGGACTGATGAACGAAGCCCTTGGCGGCGCGCGTACGGAAGTGTCCGCCTATGCGCCGCGGATGATCACGATGAAGATCAATCCCGACAAGATCCGCGACGTCATCGGCAAGGGCGGCGCCGTGATCCGCGGTCTCCAGGAAGAGACCGGCACGGTGATCGAGATCGAGGACGACGGCTCGATCACGATCTCGTCGGTGAGTTCCGACGGTGCCCAGGCCGCCAAGGCCCGCATCGAGCAGATCACTGCCGACGTCGAGGTCGGCAAGGTCTACGAGGGGACGGTGTTGCGCATCCTCGACTTCGGTGCGATCGTCAGCGTGCTGCCGGGCCGGGACGGTCTGCTGCACGTCTCCCAGATCGCCAACGAGCGCGTCAATCAGGTGTCCGACTACCTCAAGGAAGGGCAGGTGGTGCGGGTCAAGGTGCTCGAGACAGACGAACGGGGGCGCATCAAGCTGTCGATGAAGGCCCTGCTGGCGGAGAACGCCGGCTGACTGGCTCGCGTCGTTGCCGCGGGCAAAACAAGAAGGGCGCTCGTGGCGCCCTTTCTTGCTTTGCCCGCCAACAATGCGGCGGCGGGCATCCTTCCTGAAACGGCCGCGCGGGCGGCACGTCCTTATTTTGCGACCTGGCGTTCCCGCATCTCTTCGAGGGTCTTGCAGTCGATGCACAGCGTCGCGGTCGGCCGTGCCTCGAGTCGCTTCAAGCCGATCTCGACGCCGCAGCTGTCGCAGTAGCCATATTCGCCCTCGCGGATGCGCTCGAGCGTCTCGTCGATCTTCTTGATCAGCTTGCGCTCGCGATCGCGGTTGCGCAGTTCCAGCGCAATGTCCGATTCCTGGCTGGCGCGGTCGTTGGGATCGGCGAACACGGTCGCCTCGTCCTGCATGGTGTGCACCGTGCGCTCGATGTCTTCCATCAGCTCGTGCTTGAGCGAATCGAGGATGGAACGGAAATGTTCCAGTTGTTTGTCATTCATGTACTCCTCGCCCTTCTTCGGGACGTAAGGCGGGAACTGCTTGTGAAGGGATTCATCAGCCATGAGTGCAAATCCGATGCGAGGAAGATTCGCCTTAATAGCAGAAAACCGAAGTTGGCAGCAAGTAACACGCGCCCGAGCGGGCTTGCCTGCGCTGTTTGCGGCGAGTTTGACGCTGTATCGGGCTGTGTGTATGATTCGCGCCTTCCGGGGTGTAGCGCAGTCCGGTAGCGCGCTTGCTTTGGGAGCAAGATGTCGGGGGTTCGAATCCCTCCACCCCGACCAC
>JAGRGB010000217.1 GCA_020445745.1 Rhodocyclaceae bacterium
ACAACACCGTGACCCAGAAGAACACCGGCTCGCGCGCCAAGCAGGAAGTCGAGATCGGCGTCTACAAGTAACGAGCGCACCCCCCGCCCCGACACACCGCCCGGCTTGCCGGGCGGTGTGCTTTTTGCCACGGCTGGCACAAAGGACAAGCCAACGGCCTGAACCGGATGCGCACTGGAGCGCGACTCAGGGACAGAAGGGGTGCAAACGCAAACCTCGATCGAACCAGCAAGTCCAACATCGAATCACCACGGAGAGTCACCATGAAATCCACTCTGACCAAAGCCCTCGCCATCGCCGCCGTCGGCATGCTGGCCAGCGGCGCCTTTGCCGCCGACCGGGTCAACGCCAACAACAACAAGGTCATCCAAACAAACACCGGCGCAGGTGCAGAACAGAAGGTGAGGATCGGCTTCATGGATGGTCCGCTGATCGGCAGCGCGTCGGTCAATGCCAACAACAACACCGTGATACAGAGCAACAACGTGGCCCGCGGCAAGCAACGGCTTGATATCGGAGTATATAAGTGAGGTCACGCTCGCCCGCTGCCCGGTGGCCGCAGGCGATCTCGGCGTCCTTGCCGCCGCCCGCGATTGCCGACACGGCACCACGGTTTGCAGCCTCGTAGAATCTACTTGACGGAGCTAGTCATGCGACAGATCACTTTCATCAAACTCACGCTGACCGCGGTCTGCGTCATGTTCGGTGCCCAGCTGGCGTACGCCGCCAACGCCAACCCGATCCCGCTCGAGCCGGAGAACCGGGCCAAGATGGCCCGCCTGAAGCTCAAGGCCGGTGTCGCGTCACGCTCGTCCTTCGCCGAGAAGAAGAATTCGGCGGACGAACAGGACTGCAGCATCGAGATCGGCAACGTGGACACCGGCGGAAGCGGTCTGCGCCGCGCGCCGCGTGAAGTCAATATCTTCATCCCGGAACCCATTTTTCAGGTCAACAATCGTTGTCGCTGACCCAATTCGCCTGAAGGAGGAAACACCCGATGATCACCGATGCCCTGCTTCGCCCATGCCGGCAGGCTTTGTCACTGGCGATAGGCCTTTCACTGTTCGGCTGCGCTGCAATCGACGTGAAGACCGAGACGCTGGAGAAGACCGAGGCCATACGCATTGGTCCAGAGGCGCAGCCGCACCGCTCGATCACCGGGTTCACGGATGCGCTGCGCTGCATGGACATCACGCTGTCCAATTATGGCGTGCGCGATGTGTCGGTACTCGCCGAGGATGTGCTCGATCAAACCAAGAAGGTCAATGCCGGCACCTCGGACATGTTGATCACCGCGGTGTCGGAGATGACCAAGCGTAGCCGCGCGATCCGCCTGGTGGCTTTCGGCCAGGACTCCCGCAACCTGATCACCTTCCTGCAGCAGGCCGAGAGCAAGAGTGCCTATTCGGTCAAGCCGCAGTTCGACATCAAGGGTTCGATCACCCAGTTGGACGAGAACCTGATCCAGAAGCAGACCGACGCCGGCCTCGGGTTCGACTCGGGAGCCAGTTTCGGCATTGGCGCCGGCATCGCGAAGGATGCCGCAACCAACATCCTCGCACTCGACCTGACGATGCTCGACACGGAAGATTTCTCCGTGCTACCGGGGGTCACGTCGCGCAATGCCGTGGTGATCTTCAAGGAAGGTTCGGGATTCGATGCCGATGCGACGATCCGCAAGTTCGGCGTCAACTACAACATGAGCCTGTCGCGCGCCGAAGGCCAGTCGCAGGCACTGCGGAATCTGGTCGAACTGGCAGCCATCGAGCTGTTCGGCAAGCTCACGCGAACCCCCTACTGGAAGTGTCTCGGTGCGACGGGCGACGAACCGGAGATTCGCCGTGAAATCCGCGACTGGTATTCCGGTTTCGTTGCCAGGCCACCCCAATTGACCGCCTGGTTCCAGAACCAGTTGCGCTTGAGGGGCTACTACCGGGGTTTCGTCGATGGGGTCAACAGCCGGGAGCTGCGTGATGCCGCGGTTGGCTACCGGAAGGCACTGGGGCTGCCCGAGGAAGGGGGACTGGACCTGGAATTCTTTACCGCCTATCTCGCTGCCGACCATGCAAACGTGATGGCGAGGGCCTCGACACCCTTCCCGATGACCCTGTCGGCCAATTACGGCCAGACCCTGTTCCAGCCTGGAGAACGGATCGACCTGGTCCTCCAGACCGGTGTCGACGCCTATGTCCAGTGTTATCTGCAAGACGAGAACGGACAGATCCAGCGCTTCTTCCCCAACCGCTTCCAACGCGACGCGCTGGTCAAGGCGAACGATCCGCTATACCTGCCTGGCAGCATGCTGTTCGAGTTCGTCGCCAACCGGCAGGGAATCCAGGAGACCGTCACATGTTTCGCGGCCGAGAACGACCTGATGCAGATGCTGCCCGGCCCGATCGTCGGCACCGACTTCGAGAACCTGCCAGTGTCCTCCCTCGAGCAGGTGCGCGATGCCTATCGGCGCGCCGCGGGAACCGATTTTGTCGAAAGGACGTTCAATGTCGAAACTCAATGATAGCTTCGTGAGGCGGCTGGGCACATCCGCCAGTGGGTTGATCGGCGTGCTGCTGCTGGCATCGCTTCCGGCGACCGTGCAGGCTGCCGGTGGCCATCCCGGCGCGATCGGCAGCGGCAACTCGGCCGGGGCGCATGGCAAAGCGGGCGCCAGGACTTATGAACTGCGGTGCTGGCAGGAGGGTCGATTGATCCTGCAGGAGCGTGTCCTCCGCTTGCCGGGCTCGGGGCCGAACGTGCTGCGCATGCAGGACCACAACGGCCGTCCGGTCCGTGTGCTCGAAACCGGCAATGCCACCTGCCTGATCAAGACCTCGGCGCCACGCAGGCCGCGGCTGCCATGAACAAGGCCACGGCAAGCCGGTTCGCGGTCGCGTTGATGGTGCTGGGGTCGAGCCTGGGCGGCAACGCACAGGGCGCCGCCACCATGCGCGAGGCGCGAGAGGTGGTCGGCGTCGACCGCGTCGTGATGCACGCCGTCGGCAATCTGACGATTCGTCAGGGCCCGCGTGAGCATCTCGAGATCGAGGCGGAGCCACACTTGCTGCCGGCGATCGGCAGCGAGGTGCGCGACGGCGTGTTGTATCTCGAGATACTCGCGCCGCAGTTCCAGACCCGGTATCCGCTGCGCTTCGACCTCACCGTCAAGCGGCTCGATGCGCTGACGGTGACTTCGAGCGCCGACGTCCGCGCCAGTGCGCTGCGCTCCGAGAGCTTGCGGCTCGATCTCAGCGGCAGCGGCAACATCGCCATCGACTCGCTGGATGCGACACGCCTGGAAACGCATCTGACCGGCTCTGCCGATTTCAGCGTCGGCGGCGGGACCGTGGCACGGCAAACGCTGTACAGCACCGGCTCCGGCAACTACGAGACCGGCGACATGGCAAGCACCCATGCCCGGGTGGATCTCTCCGGCAGTGGAGATGCGACCGTCCGTGCCAGCGGGCAACTCGAAGTGCGCAGCAACGGCAGCGGCGATCTGCGCTACCTCGGCAATCCTCGAATCGACCAGCAGATCAACGGCTCCGGCGACGTGCTGCCGGCACCATCCTGGTAGCACGGCACGCCGTCAATCGCCTTGACGGCGAGACACACCGAACGCGGTCGGCGTAGATAAAAACCAGGCATCCCGGCAGTTGGTGTGGCTGCCGGGGCATCTGCCGACGGCGGGCATCGTGTGCTGCAGTTGCCCGCCGTGTCGGACGCAGGTCGGCAACCGGCCATCCGGCGCACCCGCAGCCATGCCCGACAGGCACTGTTCGGCGAATGGTCCCAACCGGATGTCGCCCGCCTCGCCGACCGCTCGCGCAAGGCAAGCGCCATCCGCGCGCTCCCGCGTCGCGCCGACATCCGCCTTCGCACAAGTCGCGCGGGTTCCCGTGAGCAGGCAGCGGATCGAGCCCGCAAGGTGCTCAGGCCGTACCACCGACGGTCAGCTCGTCGATCCGCAGGGTCGGCTGGCCAACCCCCACCGGCACACTCTGGCCGTCCTTGCCGCAGGTGCCGACACCGGGATCGAGTGCCATGTCATTGCCGATCATCGCGACCCGGGTCAGGGCATCCGGACCGTTGCCGATCAGGGTGGCGCCCTTGACCGGTCGCGTGACCTTGCCGTTCTCGATCAGATAGGCCTCGGCGGTCGAGAACACGAACTTGCCGGAGGTGATGTCCACCTGACCGCCGCCGAAATTGACCGCGTACAGGCCCTTGTCCACCGACGCGATGATCTCCTCCGGCGCAGCGTTGCCGTTGAGCATGTAGGTGTTGGTCATCCGCGGCAGCGGCAAGTGGGCGAAGGATTCGCGGCGACCATTGCCGGTGGGCTGCATGCCCATCAGACGCGCGTTGAGGGAATCCTGCATGTAGTTGGCGAGGATGCCGTCCTCGATCAGCACGGTGCGGTTGGTGGGGTTGCCCTCGTCGTCGATCGACAACGAGCCGCGACGGTCGGGGATCGTGCCGTCGTCGACCACGGTCACGCCGCGGGCGGCCACCTGCTGGCCGATGCGCCCCGAAAACGCGGAACTGCCCTTGCGGTTGAAGTCGCCCTCGAGGCCGTGGCCAATCGCCTCGTGGAGCAGGATGCCGGGCCAGCCCGGCCCCAGCACCACGGTCATCGTGCCGGCCGGCGCGGCCTCGGCGGACAGGTTGACGCGGGCCTGATGCACGGCGGCGCGGGCGTATTCGCGCAGGCGGCCGTCGTCGAAGTAGGCGTAGTCGTAGCGACCGCCACCGCCGGCACTGCCCTGCTCGCGGCGCCCGTCGTGCGCCATGATGACGGTCACCGATACGCGAACCAGCGGCCGTACGTCGGCGGCCATGTGGCCGTCGCTGCGGGCCACCATGACGACCTCCCAACTGCCGGCCACATGGGCCATCACCTGTTCGACCAGCGGGTCCTCGGCCCGCGCGAAGCTCTCGAGGCGCTCCAGCAGGCGGACCTTCTCGGCGGCGTCGAGGGAGGCGGTCGGGTCCTCGCTGCGGTACAGCCGGGGGCCGAGCCGTGGCGAACCGATCGCCACCGACTGGCTGCCGCCGACCGCGCCGATCGCGCGAGTCGCCTCGGCGGCTGACAGCAGCGCCGGAATACCGATGTCGTCGGAGTAGGCGAAGGCGGTCTTCTCGCCGGAGATAGCGCGCACGCCGACGCCCTGCTCGATGTTGAAGCTGCCGGCCTTGACGATGCCCTCTTCCAGGCTCCAGGCCTCGCCGCGGTGATACTGGAAGTAGAGATCGGCGTAGTCGAGGTCGTTGCGGTACAGGGCGCCGAAGATGCGCTCGAGTTCTGCGCCGCCGAGCTGATACGGGGCCATCAGGTGGCGTTCGGCGACGCTGATCGGGTCGGGGGTCTGGGTCGTCATGGGCACGTGTCGAATGTCATTTGAAGCGGCGGTGTTCGAGCGCCGGCAGGTTGTCGCGGACCGACGCGAGACGCGCCGGATCGATGTCGGCGGTCACCACGCCGGGGCCTTCGGCGCGCCGGCCGAGGATCTCGCCCCAGGGGTCGATGATCATGCTGTCGCCCCAGGTCCGCCGCCCGCCCGGGTGGCGCCCGCCCTGGGCCGGTGCCAGCACGTAGGCCTGATTCTCGATCGCCCGCGCGCGCAGCAGGATTTCCCAGTGGGCACTGCCGGTCGTGTAAGTAAAGGCAGCCGGCACGACGATCAGTTCCACCGGCCCCATCGCGCGATACAGTTCCGGGAAGCGCAGGTCGTAGCAGACCGACAGCCCGACCCGGCCGAAGGGTGCTTCGAAGCAGACCACCTCGCCGCCGGGCACGATCGTCTGGGCCTCGTCGTAGCGCTCCTCGCCCTTGTTGAAGCCGAACAGGTGGATCTTGTCGTAGCGCGCCACGCGATCACCGGTATCGTCATAGACCAGGCAGGCATTGAACACCTTGTCGGGCTCGGGGCAGACCATCGGGATCGTGCCGCCGATCACCCACACCCGGTGCCGCCGCGCCAACTCCGCCAGGAAGACCTGCAGCGGACCGCTCCCCTCCACCTCGCGCAGCCCGACCTTCGCGGTCTCGTCGGGGCTTATCACGCTGAAGTACTCCGGTAGCGCCACCAGGCGCGCACCGGCGTCCGCGGCCTCGGCGACGAGGCGGTCGACGGTGCGCATGTTTTCAGCCGGGTCGGGCCCGGACACGGTCTGTAGCGCTGCAATTCGAAACCGATCGTTGCTGTGTGTCTCGCTCATGGCACAACCGTCGCAGCTGCGGAAACTCTAGGTTACCCGACTCCGCCGGGCGCCGGAATTCGATGTTGCGGACGACACCCTCTACCGGCCGAGCGGTTCGACACCGGTCCCGGGGCCACGGCTGGCCAGCTTGTCCACCTGCGGGTCGTTCCACGCACCGGTCACCGCGTATTGGTACGAGAACAGCTTTTCGATCGGATCCTGCATGATCTTCTGCGCCAGGTAGGTGACCAGACCGGCCACCGGATTGATCAACCCTGTCGCGGAATTGGCCAGCGCGGCACCCACCGCGACCGATTCGGTCAGGGTCGGCTGGACCTCGACCCGCAACTGCTGCGACTCCCGCGCCAGGTCGACACTGCCGCTCAGGCGGATGCGCGCCGCCGGACCGCGAATGTCGAGCGCCTCGGTATGCATCATGCCGTTGCTGACGTCGGCACCGCCCTCGATTCGATCGAACGCGAATCCTTCGCTGAAGACATCGCGGAAATCGAGTGTGACCCGGCGCGGCAGAGCCTGCAAGCTGAGCACGCCGAGCAGCCGGCCGACTCCGGGTTCGAGCTTGCGGAACTGACCGTCGTCCACTTTCAGCTCGAGCCGGCCGCCGAGACTTTGGTAGTCCAACCGGGTCGGCGGTCCCTGCCATGTCAGCTTGCCCTCGAGCATTGCCCGCCCGCGCCTTACCGCCTCGGGATAGCCGATCAGGTCGAGATAGGCACCGACGTCGGCCACCTCGGCGTTGAAGGCCAGCTCGGTATCGCCTCCCGGCGCCCAGCGGCCCTCGGCGGTGGCCACGCCGTGGGCGTTTCGCAGCTCGAGCCGGTCGAGCAACCACTCGCCACCCTGGTTGCGGGCGTTCAGGGACATGCTGCCCAGTGCCATGCCGCGAAGTTCGAAGCGCTCGGCGCTCACATCGAGCTCCGGCAGGCCGTCGAGCGGCATGTCGCCTCCCGGACCGGCCTCCGACCCGCTCGCCCGCTCACCGATCAGCAGCCGCTCGAATCGGGCCACCAGCGCACCGTGGTCACGACTGCGCCAGTCGAACTCGCCTGCCACCGCGTCGCTGGCGAGGCGCCCGCGCCAGCCCCCGGCGTCGGCGATGCCGCGCAACTCGATTCCCGAGAAGGACTCCCCGAGCAGTTGCAGCTGCCCGACCTGAAGCGCGATGCCGGCCAGCATCGGACGATCACCTCCTTGCAGCGCCAGCCGCTGGCGCCAGGCGTCCAGATCGAGAGATTTCATCCGGATGGTTGCCATCAGGCCGCCGTCGGCCTCGCGCACCGGCTCATGGACGCCAAGTCCACCCCGCTCGATGCGCCACTGCCCGCCGGCGTCGCGCCGCCGAGACAGGCGTGCCTCGACAGCCGGCCCGAGGGCGACCTGCCAGCGCTGCAGCGCGCCACGTTCGCGGATCTCGAGATCGAGTCGCGACGGCCAGCTGCGCTCCCGTGCCTTGGCGAGCGGCTGGGGCAAGCCCGATTCGACGCCGCTCAGGTCGGAACGCACCGAGACCCGCCCGACGCCGTCGCCGACATCGATCAGCGCCTGCCAGCCGGCAATGCCATCGACGCCGTCGAGCAGCGGCAGCCTGGCAAACTCGCGGATCGCGGCTGCACGCGCGGTACCCGCGGCGCTGATGCGCAGGTGGCCGTCTTTGTCGGTATGGCCCACGGCGCCGACCCGCTGTCCGAGCAGCGTCGCCGTCGCATCGTGGATGGCGACGCCGCGATTGTCGAATCCGATGCGGCCACCGGCCTCTTCGAGGGCCGGCAGCGCGGGGAACAGCAGCACCCGGTTGCCGGCCAGGCGATATTCGCCCTCGACCCGACTCTCGGCCAGGCGGTGCAGCGGCAGTTGCAGCGACAGCGACAGCTCGCCCGCACCGCGGGCTTCGAAGTCGTCGGTGGCGTGGCCGATCCAGCCCGCCACCGGACTCGCTTCGATGAAGTCGAGGAAGGCCGCGGTCGGGCCGCGCACCACTCCATCGACGCGAAGCTCCTGGTCGCCGTTGCCGAGGTCCGGGATGTGGGCCGTCGCGTGTCTGATCCGGGCGTCGCCGATACGGCCTTGCTCGGCGGTGACAAGCATCGCGCTACCCTCGAAACGCAATTCGCCGGCAATGTCTTCGATCGCCGGCCAGTGCGGATGGAAGGCGAGGCGGGCTCCGTCGAGCCGGGCGCTTACCAGGAAGTGTCCGCCCTTGCCCGACGCGAACGGGAAGGCTGCCAGATCGCCCACCAGTTCGAGTCGGGCCCGTGACGCACGCCCGTCGGTAAGCGCCGATCGCAACCACTGGCGGGTCGCCGCCGGCACCACCCGCGGCAGGTAGCGCCATACCGCGCTTCCCTGCGCGCGCGTCAGCTCGGCCTCGACATCGATCGAGCCGGGACCTTGCGCTGCAGCCCACCAGCGGCCGCTGAGGGTGCCGGCAGCATGCCGATTGTCGAAACTCGCCTGGTCGACACCGATCTCGAGCCGGCCGTCATGGTGCCGCCAGTGCCCGGTCAGGGACAGCCGGTCGAGCCTGATCGACGGTTCCTCGAAAATTTCCGGCAACGCGATGCTGGCCTGCTCGCCGTCCACGACGAATTCGCCCCCATCCTGGTCCCCACCGAAGTGTCCCGAGACGCCTTCCACGCCTGGCCAGCCATTGCCGGCGGCGATCTGCAGGCCCTCGGCACGACCGCTAACGCGCCAATGCTGCGGCGCAGCCTCGGCGCCCTGCCAGTCGTATTCCAGATCGAACACCTGTCCGGCGGGCGAGTGCTCGGCCAGTTGCGCCAGCAGGCGCGGCTCGAACGGCAGATGGGCAGCCAGAGCCGATAGCGCGCCGATGTCCAGGTGGCGTGCACGGACTCGGCCGTGGCCCGTGGCATCGCCGGTGTCGGCCAGATAGTCGACGCTGGCATCCAGTCGGGGAATGTCGAGGTGCTCGCCCTCGACTTGCAGGCCTCGGGTCTCGACGAACACCCGACGGCCCTCGCGGCGCGCGAGCAGCGTGCCTTCGACCCGCGCCACGGCCAGTTCGGGCAGATCGTCCCGCAGCCGCGTGCGGGCATCGCGCAGCGACAGGTCGAGCCGGCCCGTGTAGCGACCGACGCCCTGCAGCTGGAACCAGGCGCTGGCGCCGCCGCTGCCGTCGAGCGGCACCGGATAGGGCACCCAGTTCTGCCACACGCCGAGGTCGGCGTGCTCAAGCCGCACGAACAATTCGCCGCGCAGATCCTGCCAGGTGCCGCCGCCGACCGACATCAGCTCACCGCGCACGTCGATCGAAGACGCATAGGCCTGCGGTGGCGAGGCGACCAGGCCGAAACGATGCCGGCCGCCGGCACTCAGCAGGCGCAGGTTCATGCGGTCGAGCACCAGCGGCGGCACTTCCCGCAGCGCATCGGTCCACACCAGAGTGGCATCGACGATGCGAATTTCCGGCTGCTCGATCAGCCAGTCGCCGAGTCCGCCGTCGCCACCGCCGGTAACCGCGATGCCGGCAACCAGCAGGGCGCCGTCGGCCTCCCGGCGCACATCGAGTTCGGGCTCTACGATCGACAGGTACGCGAAGATCGGCCGTCCACGCAGCAGCGAGTGCCACGATAGTGCGGCCTCGACCGTCGACAGTCGCAGCGCATTTCTCCGACTGCGGTCGTGGATCGTCACATCGACCAGCCGGAACATCGGCGACAGCCCCCGCCACTCGGCCAGCACCCGACCGATTCCAACTTCGACACCGAGCGAGCGGGTCAGTGATTCGGCGACCAGGCCGCGGAACGAATCCGCACTCGGCAGCACGACGTGGCGCAGCAGCAGGAAGCCGATGGCGATGACGAAATAGGCAGCCAGACCCCAGCGCAACGGCCGTGAGGCGGGCGCCCGCGGCTTGCCGTCCGGCTCACCGTCGACATCGGAACTGGCGATCCTGGCGGTCATCTGCGCCTCGTCATCCGGCAATCCCGAGGCGGCCGGCCCTGCCAGACGGTTGGCCACGGCAGACGACGGCCTGGACGCGCATTGCGGGCGGATATCAACTAAATTCCTACCTAGCCGCCAGTTGCGGCGGCGACAGCCCAATTCTAGCAGTCACATATCCCGATGCCCGAAGTCACCCAAGCCTTTGCCGCCCGCCTCGACGCAGTGGGCCGCCATTCACGATTCCTGCTGCGCCAGCTCCAGTCCCGTCCCTGGCTGACGGCACAGGTGGCGGGCAGCGTCGATCGCCCGCTCGACGCAGATGGCATGAACGCCTGGCTCGCCGCACAACTGCCGGACGAAGACACCGTGGCGGACAAGCTGCGCCGCCTGCGCGCATGGACCCTGTGCCATCTCGCGTATCGCGACCTCGCCGGCCTCGCCGACCTGGGCGAGGTAACCGAGACCATGTCGGCACTCGCCGATGTCGCGGTCGCCACCGCCCACGACATCCTGTGCGCGTCGCTGCGAGCCAAGCATGGCCAGCCACGCAATGCGCAGGGGGTCGAGCAGCAGCTGATGGTGATCGGCATGGGCAAGCTCGGTGGCCGCGAACTGAACGTGTCGAGCGACGTCGATTTCATCTTCGTGTTTCCAGACGACGGCGACACCGACGGGCCCCGGCCGATCAGCAATTTCGAGTTCTTCACCCGGCTCGGCCAGCGACTGATCCGCACGCTGAACGAGATCACCGGCGAGGGTCAGGTGTTCCGGGTCGACATGCGCCTGCGCCCCAACGGCGACTCCGGCCCACTGGTGTGCAGCCTCGACATGCTCGAGAACTATTTCATCACCCAGGGCCGCGAGTGGGAGCGCTACGCGTGGATCAAGGCGCGCCTGATGATCGGCGACAACGCGCAGGCGCTGCAGGCGGTGGTGCGACCTTTCGTCTTTCGCAAGTACCTGGATTTCGGCGCGATCAACGCGATGCGGGATCTCCATGCGCAGATCCGTCGCGAGGTGTCGCGCCGCGACATGGCCGAAAACATCAAGCTCGGCCCCGGCGGCATCCGCGAGATCGAGTTCGTCGCCCAGGTGTTCCAGCTCATCCGTGGCGGCCGCGACCCGGGTCTGCAGATCAAGCCGACACTCCAGGTCCTGGCCCGCCTGCGCCAACGCTCGCAGCTGTCGGCGACGGCGGTGGACGAGCTGTCGGAGGCCTACGTCTTCCTGCGCCGCCTGGAACACCGCCTGCAATACCTCGACGACCAGCAGACCCATCTGCTGCCCGCGAACGACGACGATCGCGCCCTGATCGCCGAGGCGATGGGATTCGCCGACCACGCCGCGCTGATGCAGGCCCTCGACCACCATCGCCAGCGCGTCGGCGCGCGCTTCGACGCGGTGTTCGAGGATCCGACCGAAGGCGAGCATCCGCTCGACCAGGCTTGGCATGGCTGCAGCACCAGCGAGGACTGCGAAGCAGCGCTGGCGAAGCTCGGCTTTGCCGATCCCGGCCAGGCGGCCCAAAGCCTCGCCGATCTGCGCAAGAGCGGCCGCTATCGACAGATGCCTTCGTCGATCAGGGCACGCTTCGATGGCGTGATGCCGCGGGTCCTCGAGTTTTCGGCGTCCAAGCCGAACGCCGACGCGACGCTGGCGCGCATCATCGATCTGCTCGCCGCGATCTCCCGCCGTGCCGCATATCTCGCGCTGCTTCAGCAATACCCCCAGGCGCTGGTTCGGCTGACCGATCTGGTCAGCGCCTCGCATTGGGCGACACATTATCTGATCCGGCATCCGATTCTGCTCGACGAGTTGCTCGACGGCCGCGAACTCGACGCCAAGCCGGACTGGCCCGCCTTCCACGCCGAACTCGCCGGCGAAGTCCGCGAGCTGGGCGAGGACATGGAGCGCCAGATGGACGTGATGCGCGAGCAGCATCACGCCCAGGTTTTCCGCCTGCTGACCCAGGATCTGGGCGGCACGCTCAGCGTCGAGGCGCTGGCCGATCACCTTTCCGCGCTGGCCGACGTGGTCCTCGAGATCACCATCGATGCCTGCTGGCGCAAGGTCCGCAAGCGGCACCGCGAGAATCCGCGATTCGCCGTGATCAGCTACGGCAAGCACGGCGGCAAGGAGCTGGGATATTCGTCCGACCTCGACATCGTCTTCGTGTTCGACGACGACGACGACGACGCTGCCGAAAACTACACGCGCCTGGGCCAGCGCGTCAGCACCTGGCTGTCGAGCCAGACCGCCGCGGGTCTGCTCTACGAGACCGACCTACGGCTGCGTCCGAATGGCGACGCAGGCCTGCTGGTGCTCTCGCTCGAAGCATTCCGCCAGTATCAGCTCGAATCGGCGTGGACCTGGGAGCACCAGGCCCTGACCCGCGCCCGCTTCAGCGCCGGCGACCCGGACGTGGGCCGCGGCTTCGATCGGATCCGGGACGAAGTGCTGCGTCTGCCGCGCGATCTCGCGGCGCTGCGGGAACAAGTCGTCGAGATGCGCCAGAAGATGTACGACGCCCACGGCGGGCGCGGCGAGCTGTTCGATCTCAAGCAGGATTTCGGCGGCCTGGTGGACGTCGAGTTCCTGGTTCAGTTCCTGGTCCTCGGTTACGCCCACGATCACCCGGAACTGAGCCGCAACCTCGGCAACATCGCCCTGCTCGGGCTCGCCGCAGAACTCGGGCTGATCGATCCCGAGGGCGCCGGGCGGGCGGCCGACGCCTACCGCAACCTGCGCCATCACCAGCACACCCTGAGGCTCGACGGAGGGGCTCCGGGCCTGCCCTTCGAGCGGATCGCCGACGAAATCGAGGCGGTTCGCGGATTGTGGCTGAACGTGTTCGGCGACGTCGGGCACCAGCGCCCCGCCTGACGCCGCCGACACCCCAGGGCGGATCGCCGTCAGTCGGTGCGCTCCGACAGGATGCGCCACTGCCCGCCTTCCCGCCCCCATTCCAGGCGCTTGGTCACGGCATCGCGGTAGTCGGCCGAAGCATAGTCCTGGCGAAACTCGGCGATCGCCCGATCCGGCCCCGCGGGACGCACCACGAGGTCATCGACGCGGACCGATATCGGGCCCGCTCTGCCGACCAGGCGGCGGCGCATCGACTCCCAGGATGCGCGGGAAAGATCGCCACCCGGGTCGAAGCGCGACGAATAGAAGTCGAGATAGGCCCCCACATCGCGCGCCGACCAGGCTGCCGCCCATGCCTGCACGCGTGTCTCGACGCCGGCCAGCGGCGCCGTTGGCGCAGCGCTCATCGCCGGTCGCGCCGCGGCTGACGGCTGCGGGCCACGCATGCGGGGGCCGGCTGCGGCCAGCAGCGCGAGCTTGTCGGGGCGCTCGACCGGCGGTGCGGACGGCGGACACGCGGCCGAGATGTCGTTGCCCGCGCCGTCGTCGCCGAGAGACTCCGCCCGCGGCAGTTCGGCGCGGGAGAGACCCAGTTCGCCCGACAGCAGGCCCATCGCCGCCAGCGTCCGGGCCCGGGCGATCGTCAGGTCATGGCCAGCGTTGACATAGGCCCGCCGTGCCTCGAAATACTCGTTCTCGGTATCGAGCAGGTCGAGCAGGGTGCGCTGGCCGATGTCGAACTGCCGACGATAGGCCTCCCGCGCCTTTTCGATCGACGTCTGGTGCCGATCGAGATAGGCCAGCTGCTCGCCCAGGCGCGTGATGTCGTTGTAGGCAATCGCCAGGGTCTGGCGCAGGTCGCGGCAGGTCTTGTCGCGCAGATCGCGCGCCACGTTCATCTGCTCGGCGAACTGGCGGATGCGGGCGCTGTCGGCCCCTCCCCGGAACAGATTGACGCTGAGCACCAGCTCCACCACCCGGTCGCGATGGCGGCCGTCGATACCGTCGGTGTCGAAGCCGATCTGCTCCTGGGCGCGCAGATCGAGCCTGGGATGGTGGGCGGCGCGCTTGCCGCGGGCCTCGGCTTCCGCCGCCAGCATGCTCCGGCGCGCGGCCGACAGCCCCGGGCTGCCCTGGTAGGCGCGACCGAGCGCCTGATTGACGGTGGGCGGGATCGCGCCCGCGGGCACCTCGCCGCCCCCCAGCGCCGGCGCCGGCAATTCACCGACGATGCGCTGATAGCGGGCACTGACGTCGTGCAGATTGCTCGATTCCGTCAATAGGTTGGCTTCGGCGAGTGCCAGACGACCGCTCGCCTGCTCGAGATCGACGCGGCGGCCGACGCCGGCCGTCACGCGCTGTTCGATCTGGTCGAGAATCTGCCGGTGCTGGACGTAGTTGTCCTGGGCCAGCACCACCAGCTGCCGGTAGCGCAGTACGTCGTGATGCGCGCGGGCGGCCTCCAGGACGATGTTTTCGACGGCATCGAGCAGTTCGTAGTAGCGGGCACCGCTGGCATGGCCCAGGCGCGACACTTCGGAGCGGGTCGCCAGACCGTCGTAGAGCATCTGGCTCAGCGTCAGGGCAGCACCGTGGCGACTGAAGTCCCGGTCGTCAACTTCGGGCCGCTGGCGCCACTCCCGCCCCAGGTTCGCGCTCAGGTCGACCTGTGGCAGAAAACCGCCGCGTGCCACCCCCTGTTCCTCCCGGGCGGCCTTGAACGCATGCCAACGGGCCTCGATTTCCGGGTTGCCGTTGATCGCCAGTGTCGCCGCCTCGGCCAGGCTGAAGGTCGGCTGTTGTGCGAATCCCGCAAGCGGCAGCACGACGGCAAGTCCGACAATCAGCGACTTCGATCCCTTGAGCATCCCTATATCTTCCTTACATGAAGCCGTAAACCAACGGAGCGCCTTCCCGGGCGTGAAAGCTACGTCCGCGTCCGGCACACGACAAGGAATATCGGCAAAAAAATGTGCCCATTTGGGGCTATCCGCGACCAGGCGTCAATCCCGTCAATCGTCCGAGCCCCGGTTCGCCGGCCGAAATCATGCGTTCGGCATGGCATCTGGCGGGGCCTGCTCGCGCTGCTTATCGTCTGTGCGACGGTGGCCGGTGCGACAGCGACCGACCTGGCCGGCATCGTCAAGCGAGCCGAGCAACGCTACGGCGCACAGGCAAGGGACGAGGTCCTGGACTGGCTCGAACTGCTGGAAACGTCCCGCGACCTGGACGTGGGCCGCAAGCTCGCCCTGGTCAACGACTTCTTCAACCATCGCATCCGCTTCGACGACGACATTCGCCTGTGGCAGCAGCCGGATTACTGGGCGACGCCGTTGGAAACCATCGGCCTCGGCGCCGGCGACTGCGAAGATTTTTCGATCGCCAAGTACGCGTCCCTGAAGGCGCTCGGCCTGCCAGTCTCGCAGATGCGCCTGATCTACGTCCGAGCGCGGGTCGGCGATCCCTCCCGTGGCATCGTCCAGGCCCACATGGTGCTGGGCTTTTATGCGACACCGACGGCCGAACCACTGATCCTGGACAATCTCGTCGGCGACATCCGTCCGGCATCGCAACGGCCGGATCTGTATCCCGTGTTCAGCTTCAATGGCGAAGGCCTGTGGGTCGGCGGCGCGGCAAGTTCCAGCGCCGATCCGACCATGCGCCTATCCCGTTGGCGTGACTTGCTCGCGCGAATGCGCGACGATGGCCTCGAGTAGGCCCTCGCAGAGAGGACATCAACATGTCGATGATCAAGCAACTGTGGATCGCCATTGCCTTCGTGGTGCTGCTCGCCCTTGGCGGAAGCCTGATCGTGAGCACCCTCGCGGCCCGCCACTATCTCGAGCAGCAACTCAACGTCAAGAACATCGACAACGTAAATTCGCTGGCCTTGTCGATGTCGCAGCTGCAAAAGGACCCGGTCACCCTCGAATTGCTGCTCTCCGCCCAGTTCGACGCCGGCCACTACGAATACATCCGCCTGACCGACCCCGAGGGCCGGCCGCTGATGACCCGCGAGAGCATCACGCCGCTGATCGAGGTCCCGCAGTGGTTCGCGGCGCTGATCCCGATCGAAGCCGCCGAAGGCGTCGCCCAGGTCCAGGACGGCTGGAAACAGTTCGGCACCCTGCGCCTGAAGAGCCACAGCCGCTTCGTCTATCGTAGCCTGTGGGACGGTACATTGCGGCTGCTGGTCTGGTTCGTGATCGGCGGCCTGGCCTGCGGCGTGTTGGGCAGCATCCTGTTGCGGCGAGTGGTCCGCCCGCTCAACGAGGTCGTGACCCAGGCCCTGGCCATCGGTGAACGACGCTTCCTGACGATCGACGAACCGCGCACGCTCGAGTTGCGGGAGGTCGCTCGCGCGATGAACGCGCTGGCGGTGCGGGTCCGATCGATGCTCGAAGAGGAGTCTTCGCGCCTCGAGGAAGTGCGCCGCGCCGCACAGAACGATGCGGTCACCGGATTGCCGAACCGCGAGCATTTTCTCGGCCAGATGGAAGCCGCGCTAGCCGACGACAATGCCGCCGCGGCAGGAACGCTGGCGGTGATCCGCATCCCGGAACTGGCCGCAGTCAACCAGCAGCAGGGGCGTGAGGCCGGTGACGCCCTGCTCCGCCGGCTGGCCGACGCCCTCGAATTGCTGCGCAGTGACAACGAGCATCGCTTCTGTGGCCGCCTCGGTGGCAGCGATCTGGCCCTGCTGATTGCCGAGGAGTCCGATGAGCTCGGGGCCCTCGCGCAGGAACTGCACGCAGCGGTCGACATTGCGGTCGGCAGCCTGCTGGTCGACGCCGGGCGGGCCGCGCCGATCGGAATCGCCGCCTATCGCCGCGGCGACGGCATTGCCCAGGTGCTGGCCCACGCCGACCTCGCCCTCGAGAAATCCTCCGAGGCCGGCGATGGCCGACCGGTGATCGAGAACGTCGACGTCGACAGCCACCCGCCGTCCAGCGCCGCCTCCTGGCAGCGGGCGATCGCCGACGCCCTCGACGACGGTCGCGTCAGCCTCAAGACCTTCCCGGTGGTGGCCACCGACGGCGCCGAAATACATCTGGAGGCGCCGGTACGTCTGCGCCTGGAGCCCGACGGACCATGGCTGACGGCCGGCGAGTTCATGCCCTGGGCGGCGCGCACCGGACTGCTCGCGCGAGTCGACGAGGCCGTGCTCGACCGCGCCCTGGAATTGCTGCGACGGAGCCGTGCTGCAGTGTGCATCAACCTGTCGGCGGCATCGATCTGCGACCCGCAGACCGTCGAGCGCTTCGCCGGCAAGCTCGCGAGCAATCCCGAACTCGCCGGCCGACTGTGGATCGATCTGCCGGAATCGGCAGCCTTCAAACATAGCGTGCCGTTCCGCCAGGTGTGCGCCCGCCTCAAGCCGCTGGGCTGCCGCATCGGACTGGAGCACGTCGGTCTGTACGTCTGCCGGATCGGCGAACTGCACGACATCGGGCTCGATTACCTGAAGATCGGCAGCGCCGCGATTCGCGGCATCGACGGCAATCCGGGCAATCAGACCTTCCTGCGCGGCCTCGCCACGATTGCCCATACGATGGGGACCATCGTCATTGCCGAAGGAGTGGCCAGCGACGCCGAGGCGCGACAGTTGAAGTCGATCGGCTTCGACGGCATGACCGGCCCTGGAATTCGGGCGGCCTAGGCTGGAGCCCGATCGATGCCGGTTCAGATCAGCTCGTCGCCACCGCAGAGCAGGTCGAGGGAGGCGCTCGATGCCCGCATCGAACGCCGCCGCATCAGTTTTTCCTGGGCTGCATCGGGCAAGTCGGTAAAGCGGATGACGTCCTTTTCGATCAGCAGGTCGATCAGGTCCTCGATCACGCGCACCAGCGGCAGGTCCGAACCAGCAAGGGTTTCGCTGCCTGCCAGCGCCTGAAGGAAGCCCTGCACGCCGGAATCGTCCGGGTCGGCTTGCTGCGGGTGCTGTTCGTCCGCCTCGAGGCTGACCGATACCACCGCACCGTCCCCACCCCGCTTGACCCACACCATGCTCTCCTCCTGGCCTCGCCCGGCGCCACCGCACCGGTCTCGGCATCAATCGGTAATCAGCTTGCCCTTGGAAAGCAGGTCCTGGATCACCTGCTGATCGGTGGTGAGTCCGCCACCGAACAGATCGACACCGTCGAGTGAAATGGCAAGGTTTTCCTGAGCGGCGGAATAGCCGCCGGCAAACCCGCCGTTCTTGCTGACATGAAGCACGGTACCGGATGCGGTCTGCTCGAAGTGGAGGAAATCGGTCAGGGTCGCCCCGCTTTCTCCCTGCAGCAGGTCGTGCAGGTCGAGGATATCGCCACCGCTCGCGGCGGTGTCGAAATCCAGTATCGAATCCTGGTTGGGAGATCCGCTGGCGCCGGAATCGGCAAGACTCCAGGCGAAGGTGTCGGCACCGAGCCCACCCAGCAACTCGTCGTCGCCGGAGCCGCCGAGGATGCGATCGTCGCCACTGCCACCGTCGAGGTGATCGCTGCCGGCACCACCGACGAGCAAGTCATTGCCACCCAGGCCGAAAATTTGGTCGTCGGACGAGGTTCCGACCAGCGAATCGGCATCGTTGCCGCCGGTCAAGGACACACCGGTGGCCGCAGTCAGGTCGATGTCCAGAATTCCGGTGGCGACGTCGCCGTCGGCATCGGTTAGCACGTAACCCAGCTCCAGGGGAATTCCGGATTCGTAATCGTTGGCGGTCAGCAGCGCGAACGCGACACGGAAATTGCCGCTGACGTCGGTGATCGTCACGTCGGTGAAGTACAGCGCACCGTCCTGCAGGCCGATCTGGAAAGGCAGATCCCCGTTGCCGGCACCGGAGACGCTGCCCGAGTAGGAGATCGTGTTGCCGGCAAGGTCGATCGCCGCGGTCACCGTCCATTGCAGCTCGTAGGGTGCCCCGCCCTGTCCCTCGACCACCATGTCGAGTCCGCGGACCTCGCCATCCGCGCCGGACGGGTCTGTGAAGTCCATGAACAGGACTTCCGACGGGTCGAACCAGTTGCCACCGATGCCGATCCAGCTATTGTTGGTATTGACCGTCGCGGACGAGCCGTCGGATGCGGTGGCGGTCATGGTGTCGATCAGGAAATTGCCGAAGGCGAGCGCCAGCGTGTCGATGTTGCCGCCGGTGATGACCGTGTAGCTTTCGGCCGTGCCCTCGACACCGAGCCGGCCGAGGGGATTGAGCAATTCGAACGAGTACTGCGGGCTGTCGTTCGCATCGACCAGGGCAGGATCGATACTCACGCGGAAGACCAGGGTGCCGTCGGCCAGTTCGCCGGTGAGCCTGCCATCGCCATGGTCGATCACCTGCACCGGCTTGCCGTCGAACACCAGACTCGGCAACGCCGAGGTATCCCACGCCAATTCGGTGATGTCGTTCGAAACCGTCACCTCCGTGAGGGTCCCGGTTTCCTTGTGCGAGCCGTCATTCGCGGTGACGATGGTCTTCGTTCCGGTCACTTCCGGCGCGTCGTCCCAGATCGTCAGCGCGATTGGCGCAGACGCGATCTGAACGCCGTCGTCGTCGTGCGCGAGCAGGCTGAGCGGGATGTCCAGACTGTGGTCCTCACCGGGCAGCAGCGGGTGATCGATCGCGGCAAACTGCTGAAAGCTGTAGCTGTCGTTGGCCGGGCTCAGGATCACCGTGAACACCAGCGTAGCGCCGGCAGTGGCCGTCAATGTCCTGGTGCCGGCATCCCAGGCATAGCCGATGGGCACCCCGTTCGATGTGAAGCCGCCGACGACGTCGGTGTCGATCGACAGCGTCACGTCTTCCGCGACCGCGCCGATCGTCCCCTGATGGATGATGTCGTTGGCGACGTTCGAATCGACGTTCTCATTGACGTCGTCGTCGTCGCCGGTGATGCCATCGGCCGCGAACGAATCGTCGTCGATGATCCGGGTCGTGAGGGTCGACGAGGTGTCGATCCGCTCGAACGCTGCCGTCGCGAGTGAATCGATCGAAACGGTGAAGTCCTCGTCGGCTTCGAAAACCGCGTCGTCCACGGTCGACACCGGGAAGCTCACGGTGGATGCACCGGCCGGGATCGTGAAGTCGGCGGTCAGCCCGTCGCCATACTGGTAGTCATCGTCCTCCGCAGTGCCGTTCGTGAAGCGTACCGTCACGATCGTATCGGCGGGAACCGAAACCGGCAGCCCGTCGCCATCGACGAGCTTGATCAGGTAGGATCCGGTATCGCCTTCGGCAACCGTTTCCGGCCCTTCGACGAGTGCAAACACAGGGTCTTCCGAGCCGATGTCGTCGACGATCGCCGAACTCGCGGTAGCCACCGCGCCTACCAGGAGGGCGTCGAAACTGCCGCCGATGTCGGTCGCGGCCGTGATCGTCGCAATCAGCGCTTCGCTGCCCTCGGCCAGGAAATCGTCGATCGCGACGACCGCGATATCCACGCTGTCGGCGCCGGCTACGATGGTCACGCTGGTGGGCAACGCACTGGTGTCGTCGCCGAGGGACGCCGGGCCACTCCAGTCGAGCGCGACCTCCACCATATTGCCGGCAGCGACGGGCACCGGATCGCCGTTCGCGTCCTTCAATGTCACGCTGTAGATCAGCGTGCCCCCTTCGCTGACGCTCGCCTGGTCCACCGAAATCTCGGCGAACACCGGGACCTCGACCGGCGTCGTGGTCACAGCCACGGACGCCGCGTTCGAGACGCCGCCCCCGTCGTCGGCAACGGTGTAGCTGAAGCTGTCCGGTCCGTTGTAGTTGGCATCCGGCGAATAGGTCACGGTGCCGTCGGCGTTGACCACGACACTGCCATGCGCGGGCCCGCCGACGATCTGGACCGTAGCCGGCACCAGGGCACCATCGACATCGCTGTCGTTGGCCAGCACATCGACCGTGATTGCCGTGTTTTCCGGCGTGCTGGCGCTGTCGTCGTTCGCCACCGGCGGGTCATTGACCGCCACGACATCGATCGTCACGGTGGCGCTGTCGCTGCCGCCGTTGCCGTCCTCGATGGTGTATTGGATCGTCGTCGGGCCGTGG
>JAGRGB010000030.1 GCA_020445745.1 Rhodocyclaceae bacterium
CGGGGCGTCGGGCAGGCACGGGAACATCAGGCCGCCCTCCCGGCCTTGCCACCGACGAAGAGATGATCGAGCCCTTCCACCAGCGCCCGCGGCGGGCGGGCGAAGTGCAGGCCGGCACCGGGCGCGCCGATGCCGCGCAGGAAGAGGTAGGCGGCACCGCCGATATGGCGGTCCACGTCGTAGCCGGGCAGGCGGGCGGCCAGCAGGCGGTGCAGGGCCAGCAGGTAGAGGGCGTACTGCAGGTCGTAGCGGGCATGCAGGATCGCCCCGGCCATCGCCTGCGGGGTGTAGTGGGCGTCGTCCGGCCCCAGCCAGTTGGACTTGTAGTCGGCAACAAAGTAGCGGCCCTGCCATTCGAACACCAGGTCGATGTAGCCCTTGAGCATGCCGTTCACCATCGCGGCGGAGAGCGCCGGCCGCGGCTCGCCGGGCAGCACATGGGCGCGCACCAGGGCATCCACCGCGGCCACGTCCACGTGGCGGGCTTCGATCCAGAACTCCATCTCCGGCACCGCAGCGGGGAGATCGGCGAGGCGGGCCGGCGACCCGGCGAGCGGAAGCGGGGTGTCCAGCAGCGCGCCGGTCCACTCGCACAGCGGCTCGATCCATTCGGCCCAGCCGCGCGGATTGCAGCGCCGGGCGATGGTGTCGCGCAGCGCCTCCGGGCGGGCGCGCGCCTGGGCGAAGCCCTGCCGGCCGGCCCATTCGAGGATCTCGTGCAGGAAGCTGCCGGGCCGCGCGCCGCGCGGGAAGGCGTGGGGCGAGCCGGGGGCGGGCCGGGCGCGCCCGGCGGCCATGTCGCTGCCGGCATCCTCGCGCAGGATCTCGCCGGCCGCGCTGTCGGCGGCCACCACCGGCAAGTCGGCCGCGCCGGCGGCGAGCGCCGAGTAGCTGGCGATCCACCAGGATTGGCGCGGCTGCGCCGTCGGCACGCGGGCAGCGCCGCTGGCGCCGGCCGTGCCGGCTGGCTCGAAGCGACCGCTCGCCGCGGCCGGCGCCGGGGCAACGCGGATGTCGGCGCAATCGCCGGCCAGCGCCCGCAGCCTCGCGGGCAGTTCGTCCGGCGCGATCGACGCCCCCCCCGCCAGCAGGGTGCCAGGCGCGCTGGCGGCCACATCCTTCAACGGCGCCAGCCCGACACGGGTGGCGTTGCGCGCCCGGGTCAGCGCGACATAGAGCTAGCGCACGTCCTCGGCCAGGCGCTCGCGGTCGAGACGGCCCAGCGCCACCCCGTCGGCCTCGAACAGCACCTGCGCTTCGCCCTGGTCGCTGCGCCCCACCAGCGGCAGCGCCTGCGCCTTGACCGGCTTGTGGAGGCACGCGAACGGCAGGAACACCAGCGGATACTCCAGCCCCTTCGACTTGTGCACGGTGACCACCTGCACCAGGTCGGCGTCGCTCTCCAGCCGCAGCTGGCGGGCATCGCCGGCAGCTCCGAGACCGGCGCGCTGCTCGGCGAGGTGGCGGATCAGCGCGTGCTCGCCGTCGAGCTGGAGCGCGGCCTGCTGCATCAGCTCGGCCAGGTGCAGCAGGTCGGTCAGCCGGCGCTCGCCGCCGTCGACGCCGATCAGCCGCGCCGGCAACGAAAAATCGTTGATCAGCCGGCGCAGCATCGGCAGCACGCCCTGCCGGCGCCAGCAGTCGCGGTAGTCGCGGAACTGCAACACCCGCGCTTCCCAGGCCGGCTCGTCGTGGTTGCAGCGGTCGAGTTCGTCGTAGCCGAGGTCGAGGCTGGCAGTGGCCAGCGCGTTACGCAGCCGGCGCGGGTCGTCGGGCTCGGCGCAGGCGGCGAGCCACGCCTGCAGGTCGCTGGCCTCGGCCGT
The DNA here is from genome assembly GCA_020445745.1 of Rhodocyclaceae bacterium. Lineage (GTDB taxonomy): Bacteria > Pseudomonadota > Gammaproteobacteria > Burkholderiales > Rhodocyclaceae > Cognatazoarcus. The sequence goes on from JAGRGB010000030.1 coordinate 1,824, forward strand.
GTCGAACACCGAGTCGCGCTCGGAAAGGTACACGCTGCGGATGCCCAGCGCGGCCAGCGCGGCGCGCATCTCGGCGGCATCGGTGCGGTCATTGACCAGCACCGCCACGTCGCGCGGCTGCAGCGCCCGCTCGCCTCCGTCGCCGACGAACACCGCCCGCCCCTGCTGCCCGGCCTGCAGCAGCTCGAGGATGCGCCCGGCGCAGGCCGCCGCACTGCGCAGGCGGTAGTCGCCCTTGCCGAGCGGCTTGCCGGAGTTGGCGTCGAGATGCCACAGGGTCAGCGCTGGCGGCGGCTCACCATCCACAAGCAGCGCCTCGGCCAGGCCGTGGGCGCTGGCCGGCGCGAACGGCAGCGGGTCGTCGGCGAGCTCGCGAAACAGGAAGGCGCCGTCGTCGTGGCTCGCTTCGGCGTGGCCGAAGCAGCGATTCACCGCGGCCACCATCGCGCGGCTGGCGCGGTAGTTCGTCGCCAGCGAGTGGTGACGGCCGGCGCAGGCGCGCCGCGCCGCCAGGTAGGTGTGGATGTCGGCACCGCGGAACGAGTAGATCGCCTGCTTGGGGTCGCCGATCAGCACCAGCGCGCAGGCCGGGTCGTTCGCGGCCACCCGGTAGACGGCGTCGAAGATGCGGTACTGCACCGGGTCGGTGTCCTGGAACTCGTCGATCAGCGCCACCGGGAAGTCGCGCCGGATGCGCGCCGCCAGGGCCGCGCCGTTGGGCCCGGCGAGCGCCGCGTCGAGGCGGGTCAGCAGGTCGTCGAAACCCATCCGCGCCTGCCGCCGGCTGTCCGCCGCGAAGCGCGCCGCGACCCACGGTGCGGCGTGGCGCAGCAGTTCGGTACGGGCCCCGGGCAGCGCCGCGAGCCGGGCAGGCAGCCGGGCCAGCGCGTCGAGGGCCGGGTGGGCCGGCGGCTGGCCCTTCCAGGCCTCGGCGAGGCCGGCGGGGCCGAGGCGCTTCCAGGCGGCATCGGAGAGCGCCGGCTGGACCTGGCCGGGCTCGGCCGCCCAGTCGCGCAGCGCCTGCAGCCAGGGCTCGAAGTAGCGGGCGCTGAGCCTGCGGCCATCCACCGCGCGCGCGGCGACGGCGGCAGCGAACAGCGCCTGCAGTTGGTCGGCCCAGGCGGCCCACGGCGCCTTCAGCGCGACCAGCTCGGCAGCCCGCCGGGCGCGGGCGTCGGCCAGCGCCTCGGCCGGCGGCGGCGTGGGGTCGAGCAGGTCGACGTGGGCGAGCAGGCCGTCGAGGGTCGCCAGCAGCGCCTCCGGCCCGGTCCACCACGAGGCCACCTCCGCCGCCGAGGCCGCATCGAGCGGCACCAGGAAGCTGCGCCAGTAGTCGCGTACCGCCTCCAGCCGCTGCTCGCGCTGGTCGGTCTCCAGGGTCTGCGCGAACAGGGTGCCGCTGTCGAAGGCGGGCTCGCGCAGCATGCGGTGGCACCAGCCGTGGATCGTCGACACCGCCGCCGCGTCCAGCCATTCGGCCGCCAGTTGCAGCCGGCGCGCGCAGCCCGGGTGTTGCGCGGCCGGGTAGGCGGCGCGCAACGCCCTCAGCAGCGGGTCGGTCGGCTCGCGATCGGCGCGGAACGCGTCGGCGGCCTCGGCCAGCCGCGCGCGGATGCGCTCGCGCAGCTCCTGGGTGGCGGCCTCGGTGAAGGTAACGACCAGGATCTCGGGCGGCGTCAGCACCCGTGCGAAGGCGTGTCCGTCACCGTGGCCGAGCACCAGGCGCAGGTACAGCGCGGCGATGGTGTAGGTCTTGCCGGTGCCGGCGCTGGCCTCGATCAGCCGGCTGCCGGCGAGCGGGAAGGTCAGGGGATCGAGCGGCAGGACGCTCACTGCGCCGCCTCCGCCGCCTGATCGATCGCGGCGCGCAATGGCGCCAGCAGCGCGACCACCAGCCGGGCGAACTCGCCGTCGGCGACCAGATCGTCGAAGTCCGGCCAGGCCCGCCGCAGGGCGGCGCAGCCATCGCGCTCGCCGATGGCGTGGGGCGGATTGCCGTCGAAGGCGGCGCGCGCCGCGGCGACGGCCTTGTCGACGACGCGCTCGGGGTCGGCGTCGGGCGGCATCGCGGCGAGCCACGCGAAGCCGGTCTTCACCGCCAGCGGCAGCGGCCGGCGCATGCCCGCGTGCCAGGCAGCCATCAGCACCTGCAGGTGGGCGGCCGCTTCGTCCGGGTCGAGCGGCAGCAGACGGCGTTCGCCGACCTTGGCGATCAGCTCGGTGGTGACCGGCCCGGCGGCAAGCTGGGCGGCGAGATGCGTCACCCAGGCCGGAATTGCGTGGTCGAGGCGGTAAGTGTTGTTGACCACCAGGTCGCTGGCGAGGATCACGACGCGGCCGAGGCCGCCGTCCGGGTTGCGACGCAGGTCGCCGACCCAGTCCTCGACGCGCAGCGGGCAGCCGTCGATGGCGTGCTCGAATTCGAACGGCTGGTCCGGCACGGCCTCGGGCCAGCGCGCGAAGGCGGCCCCGGCGCGCGCCTGCAGGTCCGGCAGCGGCTCGAACAGCGCGGCCTGGGCGAGCCCCTCGAAGCCGCCGGCCGGCAGCTCGCCGCGGCGGGCCATCGCCGCCAGCTCCTGCAGCACGGCAGCGCTGCCGTCGCCACCATCCAGTACCTGTCGTGTCCCGACCTCGA
>JAGRGB010000031.1 GCA_020445745.1 Rhodocyclaceae bacterium
CGGCACCTCGACGTCGTCGAAGAACAGCGGATAGGTGTTCGAGCCGCGCATGCCGAGCTTGTCGAGGTGGCTGCCATGGGAAAAGCCGGCCATGCCCTTGTCGATGATGAAGGCGGTGATGCCCTTCGGCCCGGCGTCGATGTCGGTCTTGGCATAGACCACCAGGGTGTCGGCGTCGCCGCCGTTGGTGATCCACATCTTCGAGCCGTTCAGCACATAGCGCTCGCCCTTCCGCTCGGCGCGCAGCTTCATGCTGACGACGTCCGAGCCGGCGTTGGGCTCCGACATCGCCAGCGCGCCGACATGCTCGCCGGAGATCAGCCTGGGCAGATAGCGCCGCTTCTGCTCGGCGCTGCCGTTCCTGCGGATCTGGTTCACGCACAGGTTGGAATGGGCGCCATAGGAAAGGCCCACCGAGGCCGAGGCCCGCGACACCTCCTCCATCGCCACGATGTGCGCGAGATAGCCCATCTGGGTGCCGCCGTACTCCTCCTCGGCGGTCATGCCGTGCAGGCCGAGGTCGCCGAGCTTCTTCCACAGGTCGGCCGGAAAGGCATTGTCGCGGTCGATGTCGGCGGCGCGCGGCGCGATCTCGGCGGCCGCGAAGGAACGTACCGTGTCGCGCAGCATCTCGATGGTCTCGCCGAGGCCGAAGTCCAGGCTGGGCAGGTGCATGGCGTTGTCTCCAGGGTCTTGGTTCGTCAGTTGCCGGGATGTTGCGCGCGCTCGGCCTTGCCGTGCATTGCCATGATGGTCTGCTGCATCAGCGCGCACAATGTCCATTTCTGTTCCCGCACCGCGAACACCTCGGCACGGGTGACGAGCAGGGTGCGGCCCGGGCGGACGACTTCGCCGCGGGCCACCAGGCGCTCGCCGTCGGCCGGCGCCATCAGGTTGAGCTTGTACTCGACGGTGAGCACGCTGGTGCCGGCCGGAACCAGACTGGCCGCGGCGAAGCCGCCGGCGTTGTCGGCGATCATGCCGACGATGCCGCCGTGCACATAGCCGTGCTGCTGGGTCAGCTCGTGCCGGTTGTCGAGGGCGATCTCGCAATGGCCGGGTGCCACCCGCGTCATCTCGGCATCGATCAGCGTCATCGCCGGCTGGCGGGCGAAGCTGTCGCGCACGCGCTGCTCGAATTGCGGATCGGCGGGCTGGAAGCCCGATTCGTCGATGCTGGTGACCATGGTCGTGGTGCGCTGTGTTGACGTTCACGTCAACGTAAACTAAACGCGAAAAAAATCAAGTGCCGGAGCGGATCCGTTCGTCGAGTTCGGCCTTCGCGGCGGCGGCCTCGGCGGCGTCGTTGCCGAGCAGTCCGCGGCACTGGCGCTCCAGCATGGCGATTTCGGCGAGCACCGCCTCGATGTCCTCGCGCTGCTGTTCCAGTGCGCTGCGGCGCAGCTCGAGCACCGACAGGAAGCGCTCGAGCTGCGGCACCGAATTGCGCACGCCGTCGTACATGCCGATGATCTCGCGGATCTCCGCCAGCGACAGGCCCAGGCGCTTGCCGCGCAGGGTCAGGCGCAGGCGGGTACGGTCGGCCTTGGAATAGACACGGCTGCGGCCCTGGCGCGACGGACGAAGCAGTCCCTGATCCTCGTAGAAGCGGATCGCCCGCGGTGTAATGTCGAAATCGCGGGAAAGTTGTGTGATCGTGTAGGTCTGTTCGCTGCCCATGGCCACCACGCCGAATGTCGGCGGCGCAAGCAGGCATGCGCCGCTGGCGGGATTATAGGGGAGGGCGGCCGGTGGTCGCCGATCCCCGCATACGGAATAGAGGATGATCGAAAGCACCCTGAACTATCCCTGGTCGAGCCCGCCGCAGGCGGCCTGCCGTGTCGCGGTGGCGCCCGGCGTGCACTGGCTGCGCATGCCCTTGCCGTTCGCCCTCGACCACATCAACCTGTGGCTGCTGGACGACGGCGCGGATGGCTGGTGCGCGGTCGATACCGGCTTCGCGCTGGACGAAGTGATGGGCCACTGGCGCCGCCTGCTGGCCGCCGACGATGCCCGGCGGTTGCGGCGCATCATCGTCACCCACTTCCACCCGGACCACCTCGGACTGGCCGACTGGCTGTGCCGCGAGACCGGCGCCGGGCTGATCATGAGCCACGGCGAATTCGTCACCGGGCATGCCGTCTGGCACGCCCTGCCGGGGCACGACCCGGCCGCGACGGTGGCCCTGTTCGAAGCCCACGGCCTCGACGCCGAACGCTGCGAGGCGCTGCGCCGGCGCGGCAATGGCTATCGCCGTGGCGTGGCTTCGCTGCCCACCGATTTCGAGCGCCTGTTCGATGGCCAGGTGCTGCACATCGGTGGCCGTTCGTGGCGCGCGCTGGTCGGACACGGCCACTCGCCGGAGCACATGGCGCTGTACTGCGAGGCGCTCGGAGTGCTGATCTCGGGCGACATGCTGCTGCCGCGAATTTCCACCAACGTCAGCGTCTTTGCGGCTTCGCCAGATGCCGATCCGCTGACCTGGTTTCTCGATTCGTTGCACCGCATCAAGGATTTGCCGGCCGACACGCTCGTGCTACCATCGCACGGTTTTCCGTTTCATGGTTTGCATGCGCGCGTCGCACAGCTGGAGCAGCACCACCGCGAGCGCTGTGAGCAATTGCTGGCGGCATGCGACCGGCCCCGCTGCGCCGGCGATCTGCTCCAAGTGATGTTCCCGCGCGAGCTGGACACGCATCAAGTGATGTTTGCCATGGGAGAGGCGATCGCCCACCTCAACCATCTGACGCATCAGGGAACCCTGAGCTGCACCGAGGATGGTGATGGGCGGATGCGATATTTCCGAACCGAATTGACCAGGAGATGACACGAATGGCGGCACCCACCGAAATCGAAATGCCGGATCTGCCGGACCCGACGGAACTGGCCAAGACCTATGCCGAGGTTGCCCAGCGCGCCTCCACCCTGATCAGCGATCACGTCCAGCGCCAGGTCAAGCGCGGCGTCACGCCGCCCCAGGACGAACTCGGAATCGCCCAGGCCTTCATGGACATGATGGCCAAGCTGCTGTCCAACCCGTACCGCCTGGCCCAGGCCCAGATGAACCTGGTGTGGGACTACTTCTCGCTGTGGCAGCAGTCGATGCTGCGCTTCGCCGGCATGAATGCCGCGCCGGTGGCGACCCCTGACAAGAGCGACAAGCGCTTCAAGGACGACCAGTGGCAGGAGCACTTCCTGTTCGACTTCATGAAGCAGTCCTACCTGATCACCGCGCGCAACATCCACGACACCGTCTGCTGTGTCGACGGCCTCGATGAGCAGACCCAGAAGAAGGTCAACTTCTACACCCGTCAGTACATCGATGCGCTGTCGCCGTCGAACTTCGCGCTGACCAACCCCGAAGTGTTCCGCGAGACGGTCAAGAGCCACGGCCAGAACCTGGTCAAGGGCCTGAACAACCTGTTGCGCGACATCGAGGACGGCGGCGGCA
>JAGRGB010000032.1 GCA_020445745.1 Rhodocyclaceae bacterium
CCGTGTCCGGGGTGGAGTACCGGGTGACCGGCTGGGGGGTGTTTTCGGACGGCCAGCGCCGGGCGATTCCGGCTCGGATGACGGTGGTTTCAGAGACCTGACAGGCGCCGTCGTGGCCTGCGGGGGGGCTCGCGCCTCCCTTTTTTTGCGCCCTGTCGGCGGCGAGCATCGCCGGGTGACCGACAAGACCATCAAGACGCGACTCGAGGCCGATATCGCCGACTACGAGCAGAAGCTCGAGGAGGCGAAGCGGCAACTCTCCGAACTCGAGGGAGGCGGGGATGCGGCGGCGCGTGGTCTCAGCAAGACCCGAGATGCCTCGAAGAAGGCCAGCGAGGCGATGGAGGAGGTGGTCGACGCCGGGTCTGATGTCGTCGACGCCCTCAACGGATCGTCCGACGCGGCAATTCGCCTGACACGTACTCTGGTGGATGTGCTGCCAGCCGGGATCGGAACAGCCGCGGCGGCCATGGCGGCTATCGGTGTTGCGTTTCTTGCCGGCGATGCCGAGAGCGCCAAGCTGCGCCAGTCGATCGCGCTGTCGGGCAATGCGGCCGGGGTCACGGCCGGCCAGCTGCAGGATATGGCCGACAGCCTGGGCGAGCTGACCGGGCAGCAGGGCGACGTGGTCGACGTGCTGGCGCAGCTCACCCAGAGCGGGCGGGTCGCGGCCGAGCAGATGCCCGAGGTGACGCGGGCGATCGTGGCGATGAACGACGCTGGCGGCGCCTCGGTGGCAGAGCTGGTCGGCCAGTTCGCCAAGCTGCGGGACGAGCCCACCGAGGGCGTGCTCGAGCTCAACGACGCGTACAACTTCCTGACGCCGACGATCTACGAGCAGATTCGCGCGCTCGAGGCGGAAGGGCGGACCGAAGAAGCGGCGGCGCTGGCGCAGCAGGTGTCCGCCGAGGCGGTGCTGCAGCGCGCCGAGGACGTCAAGGCTGCCGCGGGCATCATGGAGCGGTCGTGGGACTTCGTTGCGAAGAAGGCCGAGTGGGCCTGGAGCGCGATGAAGGGAATCGGTGCGGCGGAGCCGATCGCAGAGCAGATCGCCGAGGTGGAGGCGGAGATCGCCCGGCTGAAGAAGCTGGGCGACGACGGCACCGGATTCAACGACTTTCAGCTCTTCAATGCGGAAGCGCAGCTGCGGGCACTGAAGGAAAAAGCCGCGGCCGACGCCAAGGCGGCCGAGGAAGCGGCGCGCCACAACCGCGAGCTGCGCGAGTATCGAGATCTGCAGGACGAGCTGGAGCCGCTGCAGACCCGCGGCGCCGCGCAGACCAGAACGCTGGCCGAGGCGCTGGGCGAATACCGGGCCAACATCGCCGCGCTGCGGGCGCTCAACCCGAACTCGGCGATGCTCGACCCGGCGGCGGTGGCGGCCGGCGAGGCGGCCATCCGCAAGCAGTTCGAGACCACCCGGCGGGCGGCTGGCGCGGCCCGGGAGGCGCGGGACGAATACGGTGCGCTGGTGGACGCCCTGGGCGGGCTGTCGCCCTCGTTCCGGCGCGAGTGGGATCTGCTGGCCAAGGCCTTCGAAGCCGGCAAGATGGGGGCCGTGGGTTCGGCGCAGGCGGTGGCGCAGCTCACGGCGGCGCAAGCGGCGCTGCTGGAGAAGCAGCCGGCGGTGAGCGCGGCCACGCGCGAGCAGGAGAAGGCGGCCGAGGCCGAGGCGCGGGCGCTGGAGAAGGCGGCGAAGGCCACCGAGGACTACCTGGACGGGCTCGAGGACCGGGCCGACGCCGCCGAGCGCGAGCTCGAAACCTACGGCAAGACGGCCAGCGAGATCGAACGCACGACGATTGCCCGCCTCGAGGAGCAGCGGGCGGTGCTGCAGGGGCAGCCCGGCCAGGAGGCGGCGATCGCCGCGCTGGACCGGGAGATTGCGGCGCGCAGACGGTTGGCGGCGGCGCTGGCCGACACCGAAGCGCAGAAGGCGAACGACCAGGCCGCGGAAGATGCCGCGGACAAATGGGAGCAGGTGGGCGACCGGGCCAGCCGAGCATTCTTTGATGCGATCGTCGGGGGCGGCCGGGATGCGTCCGATACGGTCCAGGACATGTTCAAGGCGCTTGTACTCGAGCCGACCGTGAACGCGGCATTCAAGTCGGTGACCGGCTCTGAGACGTTCCAGCAGAACGCCGGACTGATCGGCACGGCAGGGCTCGCGATCGGCGCCTACGACGCTTGGCAGAACGGCGACCAGAAGGCGGCCGCGGCGCAGGCAGGGGCTGCGATCGGGAGCTATTGGGGGCCTTGGGGCACCGCGATCGGGTACATCGCTGGCACGCTGCTGGGTGGTCAGCTGACGGGCGGAACGCCGCACCGGGGCGGCGCTTCGTTCAACGAGGTCGGTTTCTCAGCCGGCCTGGCGACGGACCTGACCGATCCGAACTTCGGTTTGGACTGGGGGGCGTACCGAGCAAACCGAGGTGGCGATCGATCGTCTGAAGTCGACGCGGGCGTGTCCGCGCTCATCGCCCTGGCTGCCGACAGCTTCGAGGCGCGCGCCGATCGATACGGCGCTGACGGCCGCGGCACGCGGTTCGTCGGCCGATTTGCATCGGACAACGACGACCCGTCCGTGGGTGGGTACCGGGTGGTGTCCGCCGGCGGCCAGGTGTTCGAAACGAACGACCGGTACGCCTCGGACCCAAGCGCCGGTTTCGAGGCGTTCGGGCGTGATTCTCTGCGCGCGGAAGTGGCTGCGCTGCAATTCCTCAATCTCAATGCCGGCATCGAGGCCATGATATCGATGGTCGATCCGGCGACCGACAGCCTCGAGCGCCTGGCGCTGGCGCTTAACTCCGCCGACGAAATCGCCCGACAGTTTGCCGTTGCCGAAGACGTGCGCGCCCTCGGCCTGCGCGACGCCGCCGAGGATGCGCGCCTTGCCGGCCTGTCGGCGGCCTCGGCGTGGTTCGAGAGCGGGGAGCGGATTCGCGAATCGGCCGCTGCCGGGGCGCTGTCGGTGGATCAGATGGCGCAGCTTGCGGCCGAGCACTACGCCAACCAGGTCACGCTGATGGCGGCGCTGGAGGCCGCGAGCGCGCGCATCGCCGGCCTGTTCGAGGACTCGGCACGATCGATCGAGCTGGCGGTGCTGGACGACCCGGGCAAGTACGACTATCTGCGCGCCGAAGCGGACCAGATGCTGGACGTGATCGCCACGCTGATGGATCCGGACCAGATCGTCGACTACGCGACGCGGCTGAACCAGACCGTCAACCAGGCCTTCGGGCTGCTGGACGATACGCAGCAGCAGAGCAACGCCGATGCGTTCCTGGCCTACCTCGAGGGGGCCAACGCGTTCGTGCAGGACCGCCTCGAGGCCGTCTCGGACATCATCGTCCAGGACCAGCAAAGCACGGCCGACACGCTGGCCGAGTCGATGTCGTCGGCGATCTCGCGGGCGGTGGACGTGATGATCGTCGATCTGCAGCGCGCCGGCAGCGCCATTCCGTCGAGCATCTCGGTACAGGTCAACGTGTCGGCGCCGCCGCAGCAGCCGGCCACCGCGCGGGTGCTGGTCAATGAGCTGGGCGACGGCGGATGAGCGAGACGCTGACCGCCGAAATGGATGCCGCGGTCTCCGCCCTGGGGCGGCGGCCCGGCTGGCTGGTGCTGATCGGGGCCGCGACGCGGATCTCGTCGTTCGGCGACATCCCGGCAACGCAGACGACACCGGCCTGGAGCGGCGCTCAGTTCGAGATCTCCGGGCTGGGCGAGGGCGGAAACCTCGCCACCGGCGGGCGCATCGTTTTCTCAGACCCGGACCTGGCGTGGCAGTCGCTGCACTTGAATGGCGGGCTGAGCGGGGTGGCGTGCACGGTGTGGGCAGCCGATGCCGGAGCGCTCACCGACCCGGACTCACCGGTGCTGAAGTTCGACGGCCAGCTCGACAACAGCCGAGCCCGCCCGATGGACGCCGAAGTGCACGTCGACCTGGTGCCGTCCGCACCCGGCGCACTGAAAACGCCGCGGCTCACGATCGGGCCCGACACCGGCGTGTTCCGGCAGATTCCGGCCGGCACGGTGATGCGCGTCGGGCAGCAGGAAATCACGGTGGAGGATGGTCGGGTATGAGTGCGTTCCCGGCGATCGCGCCCACCTACGCATCGACCATCGACGAGGAATCCGACCGCTCGGTGGACCGCGCCACCGACGGCAGCCCGATCGTGCGCGAGTTCTACAGCGGCAAGGAGCGCGTGGTGGTGGTGTTCGAGGGGCTGACCGCGGCCGAGCGCGCGACGATCAAGGCGCACCGTGCGGCGCACTCGCTGCTGGCCTTCGACTTCGATTGGGACGGCACGATTCTGTCGTGCGTCTATGGCCCGTCGGCGCTCAAATGGAAGCCCGAGAAGCCGGACCGATGGGGCCTGCGGATGGAACTGGTGGTGGTGTGAGATGAGCGCCCGTCCGCAACTGCCACAAGTCACCTGGCCGCCGCCGAACCCCGCCACCGGCGGCGTGGCGCCACGCGCAGCGCTGTTTCGCGCGAGCGAAGCCAGCATCAACCAGCAGACCATGCGCTTCGTGCCGCGCGGCACGCCGATCCGCGTGGTGCTGGGCGAGGACCGCCTCGGCGCGCTGGTGGTCAATGCCCTGCCGCACGGCAGCTGGTGGGTGATGGACTGCCTGTGGTGCTGGGATCGGCCCGGGTGCGAAGGGGTGCAGTCGATCACGCTGAACGACGCGGCGCTGCCGGCGAGCGTGCAGGTGACCCACTACGACGGCACGCAGACGGTGCCGGACCCGTGGCTGGCGGCCGCCTTCGCGGCCCAGGGGGAGAGCTACACGGACGTGCTGTCCGGCTGGTGCCGGAGCGTGGTTCGGGTGCCGGTGTCGCTGGTGAATGAAGGCGGCGTGCCGACCATCCACGCCGTGGTGCGCGGCGTGAAGGCCTACGACGAGCGCAGCGGGCTGACGGTGTGGACCGACAACCCATCCGTGCTGACCGCCGCCTACATCGAGAACGCGGACTGGGGCATGGCGCGGTCTGTGGATCACTCGACGGTGCCGGCCGCGGCCAACGCCAACGACGAGGACGTGGGCGGCGAGCCGCGGCGCCGACTGGGGATGACGATCGCCCGGCAGGTGGCGGTGGAAGACATGCTGGAGTCGCTGCGCACCTACGCCGGATGCTGGGTGATCGGTGGTGCTGACGGCGCGCAGTTGATCCCGGACCGCCCGATCGCCACCTTCACCGACATCGGCGACGGCACGGCCATCAAGCTGCGGCACGTGGACGAGACCGAGAAGCGCAGCCGAAGCGCGGCGCCGACGCTGCTGCGGGTTTGGTACACCGACCGCCGCGAGATTCCGTGGCGGCGCAGCTATGCCGAAGTGAAGCACCCGCTGCTCGACAGCGGCGGCGTGCCGTATCTCGACAGCGACGTGCGGTTGCCGGGCATTCCGTCGTACTCGCAGGCGGTTCGCGAGGGCACCGAGCGCATCAACCACCTGAAGCTGTCGGACCTGACGGTGCGCTACGGGCTGTTCGACGAGGGCGTGCGCTTTCGGCCCGGCGACGGCGTGCGCCTGACCTGCGCGCCGGCCGCGCTGTCGGCCAAGCCGCTGCGCATCTTCTCGGCCGATGGTGGCCTGGGCGACTGGGACTTCGTCGCCAAGGAGTACGACCCGGCGGCCTATTCCGACGCGGTGGGCACTGAGCCGACTTACGGCGACACGGTGCTGGCGGATCCGACCAAGCCGCAGCCGCCGGAGAACCTGGCGCTGGCCGAGGAGGTGTTCGAGCAAGGGGGCGACAGCTACGCAACGCGCATTCGGGCGACGTGGTCGCCGCCGTCGACCTTCCCGTGGGCTGCGCGGTACCGGGTCAACGTGCTGGCCGGCTCGCTCGTCGTCGATTCCGGCACCGTCGAGGCCGTCGACACGCTGGCGTTCCGATCGGTTGCGCTGACAGAGGGTGTCACCTACCAGGTCGACGTGAAGACGATCTCGAGCAGCGGCACGCCGTCTGCCGAGATCTCGGACACGCTCACCGCCCAGGGCAAGGCGCTGCCGCCGCCGGCGGTGACCGGGCTCACCGGCTTCGAATCCGGCGGCGAAGTGCGACTGTGGTGGGATGCCGCGATCGACGTGGACATCCGCCGCTACGAGGTGCGATGGGTGGCGCCGGGCGGCACCTGGGACAACGCCGAAGTCATCGACCAGGTCGATGCGCTGCGCATCGTCACCCGCGACGTGCCCGAGGGCACCTGGGATTTTCACGTGCGGGCGGTGGATTCGGTGCCGCAGTACAGCCCGAGTTCGACCCCAATCGAGATCGAGGTCACGCTCGACGACGGCGCCTTCCTGGTCGATTCGTCTCAGCTCGACACCTTCGCGCTGGTGAATGCCGCCGAGGTGATCGGCGACATGGCGGCCGAGGCGCGGCGCTTCGTCAGTACCGACGGCGTGCCGTGGCACACGAAGTTCCCCGCAGCGATGAACACCTACACGCAGCCGCTGCTGTCGTACTTCGACTCGGCGGCCAGCAGCATCACGCTGCCCAGCGGCGCGGCCGGTTTCGACTTCGGCCAGTCGCTCTCCGGCAACTGGTCGGGCGAGCTGACTGCGAGCGCGATCAAGGGTGCGGTGCTCGAGGAACTGGGCCTCGACAACGGCGCCGGCTTCACCGACTACACGCCGATGGTGGCCAAGGTTACTGCGCGCTTTGCCCGGGTGCAGGCCAGCGCCGCCGCCGGGTCGGTGTTTGCGGTGGATGTGCCGCGCGCCAGCGTGCGCGTGGCCGCCGTCGGCCGCAAGTTCAAGGGCAGCGCCACCAGCTCGGCGAGCGGGCCGACGACGATCTTCATCGTCGACCAGGTCGGCGAGATCGCGGCCTTCAACGGCCCGGTGACGATCACGCCGGGCGGCACCACGGCGGCGAGCTACACCGTCGACAACTACCAGGTCGGCGCCAACCCGAGCTTCGACGTGCGTCTCTTCGATGCCGCCGGCAACCAGGACGCTCGCGACTTCGGCTACGGCGGGGAGGCAATAGGCTGATGGCCACCTACAAGAAATTCGACCGCAACAAACCCAACGGCGCCGTCGACGACGGCGCGGCCACGCTCACCGGCATCAACGAGAACGAGCAGGCCCTGCTCGACGCGGTGGCCGGCGGCATTGCCGTCGACTGGAACCTCAGCATCCCGTCCCCCGGCCCGGAACCGGCCGACGTGACGATCGCCGACGCCGACGACGCCAACCACGTGCAGAAGCTCACCATCACGTGGGGCACCAGCGGTGGCGCATCCGGCAACCCCGTGACCGTGGTCCAGCAGCGCAGCTACGACGGCGGCTCGACCTGGACCGACCCCAAGACCTGCACCATCGCCTGGAATGCATCGGGCGACCCGGTCAGCGCAACCTGGAGCTGAATCGTGTGGATCACCCTGCTCGGCGTACCCGGCAAACTGAAGACCCTGCTCGACCGCCTGACGGTTGCTCGCACCGACAACCTGGACAACCTCAACGCGTCGATCAGCAGTCGTGCGCCGGGCAGTACCGCGCTGTCGACCGCGGTGTGGGATTCGACCAAGGCCGGGCGCATCGATCAGGCGATCTCGACGCGGGCGCGAGCGAAGGTGCAAACCGGATGGGCCGACAACCCGACCCTGTCCGCTGGCACGGGCGAGGACGCAAAATTCGTCGACATCACGATCACGGCCGTGTCCGACATCGCGCGCTGTAGCGTGTCCTTCGTCGGTGGCGCGACGACGGCGCTCGCCAATTCAGGCTCGGCAATGACAAAGTCGGGCGGAACGTCTTCTTGGATGGTGACTGCCCGGATGATCAATTCGACGACGCTGCGACTGTCGTGCGTGGCGTCCGGCGTGCTGTCGATCTACGGCCGCTGGACCGTCACCGACTACGCCGCCACCTCATGACCATTGCCAGCTACCGCATTGCCCGCAAAGGCGTCGAGGCGCTCGATGCAGAGGGTTTGGTCGTGGCCCTCATCACGCGCTCCGGAGACCGGTCGGCGTGGCGCGCGTACCAGCAGTGGCTGCAGGACGGCAACATGCCGGCGCCGGAAGTCGCGCCGGCCGCGCCGGTGTTGCCGGTGGCGGAGCGTGTCGAGCGGCTGTGGGCAGCGGTGCAGATGCATTGGGACGCCACCGCCCGCGACCGAGGCTTTCGGGGCATGCAGGATGCCTTGCTGCACACCGGATTCGCGCACGGGATGCGGGCTGACGCCGTTGCGCTTGGGCAATGGGAGGTGGCGTGCCGGGTGCACATCCAGCAGCTGCGCGCCGACGTGATCGCCGGCACGCGGCCGGTGCCGACGCCCGCCGAGCTGATTGCCGAACTGCCGGCGCTGGCGATCCTATGACCGTGCTCGCCGCCTGGTCGAACCTGCCCGCGCACGGCGCCATCTGCCTGGCCGCGGCGCCGTCGTGGTATGTGCCCCTGCTCGCAACCCTGCTGCTGATCACCGTCGGCAGCTATGCCGCCATCGGCGGCGTGCTGATCCACCACGCCTTGCGCCGGCGCTTGCGCATGGCCCGTGAGATGGCCTGGATGTACGGCGGATTCGTCGTGTCGTGCGGCCTCGCCCATGCCGTTGCCGCCGCCACGCTCTACGCCGGCGGCGCCCTGTACCTGTGGCTGCTCGTCGCGACTGCCGTCATGGCAGCCACGTCGGTTTCGGCCGCGGTTGCGACCCTTCTGCTACGGAGCAAAGCCAATGCTATCGGAGCCCACATCGACCGCGTGGCGGTGGGCGGACAGCGTCGTCGGGACTGACATTGCGAGCTTGCTGAAAGCCGCGATCGGCGGGGTGTTTGCCGCCGGTGGCGCGGTGCTCGCCGGCATTTCGGACGGCGTGCTGGTCGCCACCATCGGCGCAATCGGCACAGTGCTCGTCGCGATCGTCGGCGTGGTGCCCGCCATGCGCCGGATCAGCCTCGAGCAATCCGACAGCCTGATGCGGGCTCAGGTGGGGCTGGTCGAGCAGCTTCAGGAAGAGATCAAACGGCTGCACGACGAGCGCGTGGCGCGGCGCGAGGAGTACGCATCGGACCAGATTGCCTTGCGAGCCGAGATCGATCAGCTGCGTCACGACCGTGAAGTCACGATGGACGCGCTGCGCGAGGCCAACGAGCGCCTGTGCGAGTGCGTCAGGTTCCGGGACGAGCTGGCTGCCCGCATGGGTGGCCGGCGCTGTACGGATCACTCTGGAGATGGAACATGACCGAAGCGAAACACCCGGCCCGCAGCAAGACCCTCCTTTTCGGCGCGGGTCTGTCGGCACTCGGCGTACTGGCGCAGTCGTCGGAGGAAGTGGCGCAACTCGTGGCGGTGCTGTTCGGCGAGGAGTATCGCGCCGTGACGATTTCAGCGCTGGGACTGGTCACGATGGTGCTGCGGCTGATCACCCGTTCGCCGGTGTCGACGTCTGTTCCGTTTGCCGGCCGGGGCAGGTGATGGACATCCGGGCGGCGATCGAGCGCTGGCGGGCGAGTGAGAAGGCCGAGACGGCGGCGATCGTGCTGGCCGACGACGACTTGCAGCGGGTGCTGGCCGCCTGGCCGATGGCCGATCGGAAGACGCCGGCCGAGGTGAGCGGTGAGACCTGGGCCGACCTGTGGCGCGAGGTGGTGGTGGACGAGGCGCAGCTGCTGGAGATGACCGGCCTGCAGACCGGCCGCGCGCTGCAGGCCTGGCGCCGCGCCGTGGCGCTGCGGCTGGTGTATCCGGACGGCACGCTGCACCGCTATGGCGAGATGGTGCTGCGCAAGCGGCTGCGGGATTCGCTCGGTGGCAAGTGAGGGCGACCCCTTCGGCAGCTACCAGATCGAGTGGCACGACCCGGTGCAGCTCGAGCCCTACCCGCACAACGCCCGCACCCACTCGGACGAGCAGATCGCGCGCATCTGCAACAGCATCCGCGAGTTCGGCTGGACCAACCCGATCCTGATCGACGAGGACGGCGGCATCATCGCCGGCCACGGGCGGGCCGAGGCGGCGAAGCGGCTGGGGATGCGCAGCGTGCCGTGCCTGCGGCTGGCGGAGCTCGACGCCGACCAGCGCCGCGCCTACGTGATTGCCGACAACAAGCTGGCGCTCGACGCCGGCTGGGACATGGACCTGCTGCGCCTCGAGCTGGGCGACTTGCGGGAGGTGGGCTTCGACCTGACGCTGACCGGCTTCGACGAGCTGGCCGCCGAGGACATCCTGCAGGGTGGTACCGGCGGCGA
>JAGRGB010000033.1 GCA_020445745.1 Rhodocyclaceae bacterium
GCTCGCCGGCGAGCGCCGCGCCGATGCCCCCGGCGGCAACGGACACAACGGCGCACTGCGGCTGATCACTACCAGCAGCGAGGGGGAGAGCCGCTACGTGGATCTGATCCACGAGACCCTGCTGCGCGCCCGCAGCCGCGATCCGGACAGCGGCGAGCGCATCGGCTACTGGCCCCGGCTCTACCGCTACATCGAAGACAACCGCGACCGCGACATCGTGCGCCAGCAGCTTCGCTTTCAGACCGAGCGCTGGCAGCACAGCCGCGGCCTCGGTCGGCTGTGGCACCTCGGGCTCGTCGGGCTGGGGCAGTACCGGCCGCTGCGCCTGCCGCCCGGCTCGGGCGAGGCGCGCTACCTCGCGTGGAGCCGTCGTGCCCGCGGCGCGCTGCTGACCTCCGCGCTGGTGCTGATCGGCTATGGGGCGGAATCCTATGTCTGGTCGAAGCGGCACGAACTGCCGCTCGATGCCGTCGTCACGCTGCAGCGCTTCCGGCTTGGGTACACGCCGCTGCCCGCGATGGTCGATATCAAAGCGCCGGACGGCGCCATCGCACTGGGCGACCGGGACGAGGCGTTCGTCACGGGCTACGCGGAGAAATGGTGGCCGAACTGGGGCTACCCCGGCACGCGGGCGGAGATCGCCCGGGACTTTCGCCTCGGCAGGTACGAGATCACCTACGACGAGTACGACTACTACGTCTGGCAGCAACACCGCTCGGGCAACACCGGGCCGAAGTACCCGACCACCGCCAAGGGCGGGCGGGGAAACCGGCCGGTGGTCAATGTGAACTGGCACGAGGCCGGCGCGTATGCCAAGTGGCTGGGCACGCGCCAGGGCGAGAAGTGCCGGCTGCCGACCGAGGCCGAGTGGGAGTATGCCGCGCGGGCCGGTACCGACAGCGCCTATCCGTGGGGCGACGAGGCCCAGCCCAGCGACGGCGGCAAGGTCACGCCGATGGCCAACTGCCACGAATGCGGCAGCCGTTGGGACAACGAACAAAGCGCCCCGGTCGGGCAATTTCCGGCCAACGGCTTCGGCCTGCACGACACCAGCGGCAACGTCTGGGAATGGACCTGCTCGCCCTGGCGGGACGCGTTCGACGGCAGCGAGGCGACTTGCGCCCCCCCGGAAGACACCGGCGCCCGGGCGGTGCGCGGCGGGTCTTGGGACGGTTGGTGCCGCCCTCGTGCGCTCGTCCGCCCGCCTCGACTTCGTCCCGTTCGACCGCTACGACTCAAGTAGGTTTTCGGGTGTTGTGTTCGTCCCCCATCGAATAGCGGGCCGCGGCGCCGCTGGCCGCTGGATCGCGGGTTTGCTGTTCACTGCCCGCGTCGCGCAGCGACGCGCGCTTTTTCTGGCGCAGCGCGTCACCGCAGGCCATACTTGGCGGGCAGATCGCAGTTCTGCGGGGTTCCCTGGGACGTGGCCCGGGCGGTGCGCGGCGGGTCTTGGAACGATAATGCCGCCAACGTGCGCTCGTCCGCCCGCAACGACAACAACCCGGACAACCGCAACGACACAATAGGTTTTCGGGTGTTGTGTTCGTCCCACATCGTGATCCTCCCCGAAAGGCGCTCGTGCGCCGACGGAATTTCCGGCCGACCAAGGTTTGCCGGACGAGGCCGGGGTGAGATCGATGGCGCAGGTGAATCCCGTCCGCACGTGGCGGCATCGCGTCGGGCATATATCGAAGCCGGGCGCCACCTGGATCCGCTCCCGTGGCGCCCACCCGCCTCAGCTTCGGCTCTGGCGAATCCAGCCGCCGAGCAGCTTGCCGACCTCCGCGACCTGTTCACCGACGTGGGCGTACTGGCCATCGTTGAGCCAGCGCCAGCGATGGGCCAGGCGCAGGTAGAGCCGAAGCCGGTTGAGCGCGGCATCGGCATCCTGCAGCGCGTGCTGGCGGCGTTCCCCGCGACTGCCCTGGGCCGCGAACACCGCCTCCTG
Organism: Rhodocyclaceae bacterium; assembly: GCA_020445745.1. Classification (GTDB taxonomy): domain Bacteria; phylum Pseudomonadota; class Gammaproteobacteria; order Burkholderiales; family Rhodocyclaceae; genus Cognatazoarcus. The sequence continues at coordinate 1,949 of JAGRGB010000033.1, forward strand.
GCAATCCAGCGCGGCATTCATCAGGCGCAGCGTGACCGTGTGGCGATGCACGCGGGGAAAGCGCTCCGCCTTGGGCAGCAGCCACTGCAACAGATCGAACAAGCGGGTGAGTAAAACCAGATCCTGTGCCATGTCATCCTCCGTTTCCAGTCCAGGCTTCGAGTTGCTTTGCAGCACGCGCCATCTGCTGGCGTTCGAGCGGGCTGCGCGCGGCAAGCGCCGGCGGGCATCGGTGGCGGCCTTCGAGCATCAGCTCATGGACCGCCTGCTGGCCCTCGGCGAGCGCCTGCGGCGCGGCGAATATCGCCCCGGCGCCTACACCCACTTCCTGATCCACGAGCCCAAACGCCGCCGCATCAGCGCCGCGGGCTTCATCGACCGGGTCGTGCACCATGCCCTGTGCGCGGTGATCGAACCGCGCTTCGAGCGCGTCTTCATCGGCGACAGCTACGCCAATCGCGTCGGCAAGGGCAGCCACCGCGCGATCGACCGCTTCCAGCAGTTCGCCCGCCGATATCGCTACGTGCTGCGCGCGGACATCCGCCAGCACTTCGCCTCGATCGATCACGCGATCCTGCTGGCAGGCCTGGGCCGGCTGATCCCGGAGCCCGACATCATGAGGCTGGTCGCGGCCATCGTCGCCGGCGGAAGCGAGGCCTTGCGCGACGAGTACCAAATGCGATGGTTCGACGGCGACGACCTGCTGGCGGCCTGCCGCCAGCGCGGGCTGCCGATCGGCAATCTCACGTCGCAGTTCTGGTCGAACTGCTATCTGCATCCGTTCGATCTCTTCGTGAAGCGTGAACTGGGCTGCCGCCCCTACCTGAGGTACGTGGATGACTTCGCCCTGTTCAGCGATTCCAGAAGGCAGCTATGGCAATGGAAGACAGCGCTGCGGGAGCGACTGGCGGAACTGCGCCTGACCGTCCATGAGCGCAGCGCCCAGGTGGTGCCGACGCATTGCGGCACGCCGTGGCTCGGTTTCGTCGTCCATCCCGATCACCGGCTGCCGAAGGCCCGCGGCGTTCGCCATGCCTCGCGCCGGCTGGCGTGCCGCTACCGGGCCTATCGGGCGGGGGAGATCTCCTTCGGCGAGTTCGATGCCAGCGTCCAGTCGTGGATCAACCACGTGCGCCATGGCGACTCGTGGGGCCTGCGTCGGCAGGTGCTCGGGCAATGGCGCTTTATGCCGGTGCGATCTGGCTGATGCGTTGTTGCAGCGAGTAAGCTGGGCCGAAATGATGCAGTTGGCGTTTTTGGCTGCAGGGGTGCTCGATTCGGGCTCGCTAGTCGGCTGGTCTACTCGATTACCGCCCGCGGCGCCCGTTGCTTTGCCGGCGGCCGCCCTGCCGATCCGGGGTCGCACTCGGGGACGGCAGCGCATCCCGGCAAGCTCAGTCGATTCCCGGCAGGCGGGCATAGCCCGCATAGGCCACGCCCGA
>JAGRGB010000034.1 GCA_020445745.1 Rhodocyclaceae bacterium
AGCCGGTGTCGCGGGTGGCCAGCGAGCGCATGAAGATGTTGTCGTGTTCGATCGCGTTCATGCGGATGCGGTCGCCCAGCAGCGCGCCACCGGTGCGCTTGCGCGACGGGTCGATCGACACGATGGCGAGCTTCAGGCGGTCCTGCTGGTCAAGGCGGAAGCGGCGCACCAGTTCGTCGGTCAGCGAACTCTTGCCGGCGCCGCCGGTGCCGGTGATGCCCAGCGTCGGCACCGTCAGCGCCTTCGCCGCATCGACGATCGCGGTGCGCACCTTGTCGTCGTAGGCGCCGTTCTCGAGCGCCGTGATGACGCGCGCCAGCGCCCGCCGATCGCCGGACTGCAGGGCCTTCAGCGCGTCCTTGCCCTTCGGCGCGAGCGGCGTCAGGTCGACGTCGGACTTCTCGACGACGTCGTTGATCATGCCCTGCAGACCCATCCGCGCGCCGTCGTCGGGGGAGTAGATGCGGGCCACGCCATACTGCTGCAGTTCCTCGATCTCGGCCGGCACGATCACGCCGCCACCGCCGCCGAAGACCTTGATGTTCTCGCCGCCGTGGGCCTTCAGCAGGTCGATCATGTACTTGAAGAACTCCACGTGGCCGCCCTGGTAGGAGGTGATCGCGATGCCCTGCACGTCCTCCTGCAGCGCCGCGTTGACGATCTCGCCCACCGAGCGGTTGTGGCCCAGGTGGATCACTTCGCCACCCGATCCCTGCAGGATGCGGCGCATGATGTTGATCGATGCGTCGTGGCCATCGAACAGCGATGCCGCGGTCACGAAACGGACCTTGTGCTTCGGCTTGTAGTTGACGGCCTTCTTGGCCACGCTCATGTCGGTCATCGCGCCCTCCCTCCGGTTTGTCGATCCCAGTGACCGTGCGATCTTAGAGCCCCGTCGCGGACCGCACCATTGTCCCTGCAGCCGTAAATCGTGCAAAATCCGCCAATGTGTTCGAGCTGCTCCGACGAAGCACCCGCGGAGCGCGCCCGATCTCACCGGAATCGGCCACGATGGCTTCGGACAGGCAAAAATATGGCGGCAAAACAGCGACGGTGGCGAGCGGCTTCGTCACCGGCATGCTGGCCGGCGTGCACCGCAAGGGGGTCGATGCCGGCGCCCTGCTGAACGAGTTCGGCATCGATCTGGCAAACCCTGCCATCCGCATTCCCCTCGATCGCTATGCGCGGCTGTACAACCGGGTGATCGCGGCCTGTGGCGACGAGGCCTTCGGACTGATGCCCGAACCGATGCGGCCGGGCAGCTTCGAGTTCCTGTGCCGGGCGATGATCGGATCGCCGACGCTGGGCGAGGCGCTGGAGCGCGGACGGCGATTCCTGGCGATCGTGCTGCCGGCGATGACGGTGGACATCGCCCGCGACCGCGACCTGGCCCGGCTGATCCTGCACGAGCACGGCCGGCCGCTCGGCGCGCGCGACGAGCCGGGCCGGGTGTTCGCGTTCGAATGGCTGCTGCGCCTGCTCCATGGCCTGTCGTGCTGGCTGGTCGGCCGCGGGCTGTCGCTCGTGCGCGTGCGCTTTCCCTACCATCGGCCTGACCACGGCGACGACTACGCGCTGGTATATACCGAGCGCTCGGAATTCGGCGGCGACGTGCTGGTGGCGGAATTGCGTGCCGACCTGTTCGACCTGCCGCTGCGCCGCGACGAGGCCGCGCTGGCGAGCTTCCTCGACGGCGCGCCGGGAAAGATCTCGATGCTCTACCGGCGCGACCGCGAGATGGTGCTGCGGGTTCGCGACCTGCTGCGCGATGCGCTGCCCGAGTCGCCGACGATCGACGAGGTGGCCGCCGGGCTGCACCTGTCGCCGCGCACCCTGCACCGCCGGCTGCGGGACGAAGGCACCAGCTTCCGCGCGATCAAGGACGCGCTCCGTCGCGACATCGCGTTGTCTCGGCTGACCAAGACGCGGCGCCCGATCGCCGAGGTCGCCAGCGAACTCGGTTATGCGGACACTTCGGCCTTCTACCGCGCGTTCACCGGCTGGACCGGACAGTCGCCGCAACGCTTTCGCCGCCAGCTGCGCGGCATCGAGCCGGGTGGTGCAGGCCTCCGGCAGCGGCGCGGCGGGCCCTCGCGTTAGAATCGCCGACGACTGGCAGGAGCCGAGTGGATGCCGACAGCCGACCATGCAGCGACCCAGGAGTCTGTCCCGAAGACCGGCGGCAGCGCGGCCGAGCGGCGCCGCTACGACCTGCTGCTGGCCGGTCTCGACCTGCTCGACCAGGGCCTCGCGGTGTTCGATTCGGTGCCGCAGCTGGTCGCCTGGAACAAGGCCTTCCTGCGCCTGCTGGATTTTCCCGAGACGATGGTCCGGGTCGGTACGCCGTTCGAGGACTTCGTGCGCTACAACGCCGAACGCGGCGAATACGGCGAGGGCGAGTACGAATCGCAGGTGGCGGCGCGGATGGCCGCGGTGCGTGCGTTCCAGCCCCACTACACCGAGCGCGTGCGGCCCAACGGCGAGGTGCTGGCGATCCGCGGCGTACCTATCCCGAACCTCGGCTTCGTCTCGCTATGGACCGACATCACCGAGCAGCGCCGCTACGAGGCGCTGATCCAGAAGCAGAACACCGAGCTTGAGCTGCGGGTAAAGGCCCGCACCCGGGAACTCGAGGAGGCCAACAGCCGCCTCGCCGGGGCGAACGCCGAGATCGACCAGATCGCCGGTGCACTGCGGCGCAGCGAATCCCGCCTGCGCCTGATCATGGATTCGATCCCGGCGCTGATCGCCTATGTCGATGCCGACCAGCGCTACCAGTTCGCCAATCGCGGCTACGCCGAGTGGTTCGGCCTTGCCGCCGGCGACATCGTCGGGCGCACCATCGAGGAGGTCTTCGGCGCGGAGATCTACCGCGAGATTCGCGACAACCTCGAGCGCGCCTACGCCGGCGAGGCGGTCACCTACGAATATGCCCGCGACACCGCCGACGGGCGCAGCGTGCATGCGCGCAGCGTCGTGGTGCCGGAGATCGGCGGCGACGGCCGGGTGCTCGGCGCCTTCGTGCTGTCGATCGACATCACCGAGCAGAAGGCCAGCCAGGCCGCCCTGATCCAGGCCCAGAAGATGGAGGCCGTGGGCCAGCTCACCGGCGGCCTGGCCCACGATTTCAACAATCTGCTGACGATCATCATCGGCAACCTGAGGGGCTTGCAGGAACAACTGCCCGCCCATCCCGAACGCGCCGGCGAATACGTCGCCCCGGCGCTCGACGCGGCCCGCCGCGGCGCCGAGCTGATCAAGCGCCTGCTGACCTTCTCGCGGCACCAGGCGCTGGAGCCGTGCGCGGTCGAGATCGGCGCGCTGGTGCAGAACATGATGCAGCTGCTGGCACGCTCGCTGACCGAATCGATCGAGATCCAGAGCCGCCTGCCGACCGCCCGCCTGTACGCGATGGTGGACCCCCACCAGCTCGAGAACGCCCTGCTCAATCTCGCGATCAACGCACGCGACGCGATGCCCGGCGGTGGCACGCTGGCGATCACCGTCGTCGAACGTCACATCGACGCGAGCCTGTCGCGGGTCACCGAAATCCCGGTCGGCGACTACGTCCAGATCGACGTCAGCGACACCGGCCGCGGCATCGACCCGGCATTGCTGCCGCGGGTGTTCGAGCCCTTCGTCACGACCAAGGCGTTCGGTGCCGGCAGCGGCCTCGGGCTGTCGATGGTGTATGGCTTCGTGCGCCAGTCGGGCGGCAACATCCGCATTCTCAGCACTCCGGGCAGCGGCACCAACGTGCGCTTCGTGCTGCCCAAGGCCGAGCCACCGGCGCCGGCGGTGACACCGGCGCCACGCCCGCGCAGCGGCACCGCCGGCGGTGGCGGCCTGGTGCTGCTGGTCGAGGACGAGGCCGAGATCCGGCGCATCCTGCGTCTGCAGCTCGGCGAGCTGGGCTATCCGGTGATCGAGGCCACCAATGGCGTCGACGCCCGCCAGATGATCGAGGACGTCGCCGAGATCCGCCTGATGATCTCGGACGTGGTGATGCCGGGCGGCGTCGGCGGCCGAGAACTGCTCGCCTTCGCCCGTGATCGCCGGCCGGACCTGCCGGTGCTGCTGATCACCGGATTCGCCGGCGATGCCGCGAGCTTTCCCGACGCCCCGGTGCTGCGCAAGCCGTTCGACCGCAGTGGGCTGGCCGCAGCCCTCGACGCCCTCGCAACCCCGGACCACGAGAGCCCGCCATGAAAGCCACCGACGCCGCCAACAACGCGATGATCCACGTGCTCGAAGACGAGCCCGAGATCGGCCGCCTGATCTGCAACACCCTCGAGGAATACGGCTTTCGCAGCGAGCTGTCGGGCAGCGGCCGACAGTTCCTGCTGCGCGCGCGGCAGACCAATCCGGAGCTTTGCATCATCGACCTGGGACTGCCGGACATGGACGGCATGCAGGTGGTGCGCGAGCTGCAGGAACGCCAGCTGTGCGCGGTATTGATCCTGACCGGCCGCAACGACGTCACCGACCGGGTGCTCGGACTCGAACTCGGCGCCGACGACTATCTGGTCAAGCCGTTCGAGCCGCGCGAGCTGGTGGCCCGGGTACGTTCGATCCTGCGGCGCTATCTGCGCAACCCGCATCGCGACGACGACGGCGGCGAACCGCGGATGGCCGGCTTTGCCGGCTGGCGATTCGACAGCCAGCGTCTGCTGCTGACCGCCCCCGACGGACGCGAAGTGCATCTGTCGGCCGCCGAAGCCGGACTGCTGCAGACCATGCTGCGCCGGCCCAACAAGATCCTCAACCGCGAACAACTGCTCGGCGAGCGCGACGTGGACCCGTTCGACCGCTCGATCGACGTGCGCATCTCGCGGCTGCGCCGCAAGCTCGAGGAGGATCCCCAGGATCCGCGCATCATCAAGACCGTGTATGGCGCCGGCTACATGCTGACCGCCTCGGTGGACTGGTCGTAGCGCGACCGGCCGTTCGGCTCGCGGCACGCCGGGAGCGGTGCCCGCGGACACCCGGACCGTCGGTCGCGAAGCGCCGCCACGGCCTCGACGCCACGTCGCGCCCTCTCTATAATTATTAATTCTTAATCCATGGAGACTTTCATGAGCGCGCGCCCGTTCAAGATCCTCGGCATTCAGCAGATCGCCATCGGCGGACCGAGCAAGGAAAAATTGAAGACGTTGTGGGTGGACATGCTCGGACTCGAGGTCAGCGGCAACTTCGTCTCCGAGCGCGAGAACGTGGACGAGGACATCTGCGCGATGGGACGGGGCCCGTTCAAGGTCGAGGTCGATCTGATGCAGCCGCTCGATCCGGAAAAGAAGCCGGCGGTCCACGCGACGCCGCTCAACCACGTCGGGCTGTGGGTGGACGATCTGCCGACGGCGGTCGAATGGCTGTCCGCCAACGGTGTGCGCTTTGCGCCGGGTGGCATCCGGCGCGGCGCCGCCGGGTTCGACATCACCTTCCTGCATCCGAAGGCCAACGACGAGTTCCCGATCGGCGGCGAAGGCGTGCTGATCGAGCTGGTGCAGGCGCCGGCCGAAGTGGTCGACGCGTTCGCCAAACTGGCCGGCTGAGCCGACCACGGAAAAGAAGCGGGCGGCCACCGGCCGCCCGACCACACAGAGAGGGCGGCGCAAAGTGCATCCCGCCTGTCCAGGGGTCTCGCTGACCGCGTTCAGGCACTTCGCGCCGAACCCGTATCATGCCGCGCCAAACTTAAGCCATCCTTAAGCAGAACGCTCGCCCGGCGGTACGGTACGCGATTCGCCGCGCCGATTGGCCCGCCGGCGGCGCACCATGTATCATGACCACGGAATATTTCCCAATGCCATGGACATGCCCTGTCTGCCGTCACGATTCGCGCTGGCCTTCAGTGCCGGCCTGCTGCCGGTGCTCGCGCCGGCCCAGCTCGCTCCCCTGCCGCTCCCCGAAACGCCCGATCCGTCGCTCGATCATCAACGCCACCGCGAGCGCAGCGATTCGCTGAGGCGCACCCTGGAGCAGCCGACGGACGTGCACCGCCCGGCGCAGGCGGCCGACGACGGCACGCTCCTGCCCTCCGGCGAGCAGCCATGCTTCACGATCCGGCGGATCGATCTGGCGGGCGACGCCGCCCATTTCCCGGGGCTGGCGACCGCCCTGGCGGGCGCAGACGGCAGGGATTCCCCGGCCGGCCGCTGCCTCGGCCAGAAGGGCGTCGCGCTGCTGGCCAGGCGGCTGCAGAATGCGTTGCTGTCACGGGGCTACATCACCAGCCGGGTTGCAGTGCCGGCCCAGGACCTGGCTGCCGGCACCCTGCAGATCGAGATTCGGGCCGGCCGGGTAGACCGCCTGCGCTTCGCCGACGACGACGGCCCGCGCACGTCGCTGGCCGGCGCGATGCCGATCGCTGCCGGCCAGATCCTCGATCTGCGCGACGTCGAACAGGGCCTCGAAAATCTCAAGCGCATCCCGAGCGCGGATGCCGACATCGAGATCCGCCCGGCCAGCACCCCCGCCGCCAGCGATCTCGTGGTGCACTACGTCGCGACTTCGCCCTGGCACGTCACGCTGCTCGCCGACGACGGCGGCCGCAAGGCCACCGGCCGCTACCAGGGGGGCATCACGGTAGCCTACGACAATCCGCTAGGCGCCAACGATCTGGCCTACCTCGCGCTCAGCCACGACCTGATGGCCGACGGCGCGCGACGCGGCACGTGGGGGGTGCTCGGCCACTATTCGGTCCCCCTCGGCTACTGGAACCTGGCCCTGACCGCCGGCCGCAACCGAGATCGCCAGACCGTGCAGGGTGCCACCACGCGCTACATCTACGGCGGGTTCAGCGGCAGCGCAGAACTCGAACTGACCCGCATCGTCCATCGCGACGCCAGAGCCAAGACCTGGCTCGGCGCCGGCGCCTGGCGCCGCACCTCGCGAAACTACATCGACGACACCGAGGTGGCGGTCCAGCGCCGCGAGACCGCCGGATGGCGGGCCACGGCCGGCCACCGCCGCTTCGCCGGCGCCGCGATCATCGACGCGCGCATCGCCTACCGCCATGGCACCGGTGCGTTCGGCGCCATTCCGGCACCGGAAGAGCCATTCGGCGACGGGACTTCGCGGATCCGCAAGACCACCGCCGATCTGCAGGTGGACGTCCCGCTCACTGCGGGCGGCCGGCGCCTCGACTACGCCGGCGCCCTGCGCGTGCAATGGAACCATTCGCTGCTGAATCCGCAGGAACTGTTCGTCATCGGCGGGCGCTACAGCGTGCGTGGCTTCGACGGCGAGAACGTGCTGGCCGGCGAGCGCGGCTGGGTGCTGCGCAACGAGTTGTCGCTGCCGATCGCCGGCGCCAGCGGCTTCGCCGCCGTCGATCATGGCCGCGTGGCCGGGCGCAGCGCCGACCGCCTCGCCGGCCGGCGGCTGACCGGCGCGGTGCTCGGCGTGCGCGGCGCGATGCACGGCGCGCACTACGAGTTGTTCGTCGGTGCGCCGCTGGACAAGCCTTCGCGCTTCGAGGCACCCGCCAGGACCGCCGGCTTTCGCGTCGCCTACACCCTTTGAGCCGGCGGCCGGCACCGCCCCACCGGCCCTGAGAGGGCCGCTCCGGCCGCGATGTATAATCCGCCGGAGTTGCTGCCTTCGCGCCGGCGGCCGAGCTGATCGGCGCGCCGGGCCTGTCACCGCGAAGCGTCGCGGCTGATCCGTGGCGGCCCGCCCTTGCCGAATGAAACGCATTGCCATCCTCCAGTCGAACTACCTCCCGTGGAAGGGATATTTCGACCTCATCGCTGCGGTCGACGAATTCGTACTCCTCGACGACGTCCAGTTCACGAAGAACGACTGGCGCAACCGGAACCTGATCAAGACGCCGCAAGGGGTACAGTGGCTGTCGGTACCGGTCGGCCAGGACATCCACCGGCGCATCCGCGACGTCGAACTGAAGTCCCATTGGCAGGAACGGCACTGGAAGACGCTCGAGTGCAATTACCGGCGGGCCGACCATTTCGCCGAGATCGCGGCCTGGCTGGAACCCCTGTACCGGGCGCGGACCCATCGCGACCTGTCGTCATTGAACCGCTGCTTCATCGAAGCGATCTGTCGCTACCTGGGCATCACCACGCGCATCCACGACTCCGCCGAATACCCGCTCTGCGAGGGGCGGAGCCAGCGGCTCGTCGAGCTGTGCACCCGGCTCGGCGCCGGCGAGTACGTCACCGGGCCGGCAGCGCGAGCCTACCTGGACACCGCCGCATTTGCCGGCCGCGACATCCGTGTCCGCTGGTTCGACTACGACGGGTATCCTCCCTATCGGCAGTTGTGGGGCGAATTCGTGCACCAGGTCAGCATCGTCGATCTGCTGTTCAACTGCGGGCCGGAATCGGTCCGCTACATGAGGTACGTGGCTCGATGAAGCTCTCCATCGTCACGACGATGTACCGCTCGGCGGCTTTTCTGGACACCTTCCACGAGCGCATCGGCGCCGCCGCGCAACACACCGTCGGCGACGACTACGAGATCGTGCTGGTCAATGACGGTTCCCCCGACAACTCCGGCGAAATCGCCCGGGCGATGGCGGCACGCGATCGCCACGTCTGCGTCGTCGATCTGTCGCGCAATTTCGGTCACCATGCGGCGATCGTCGCCGGCCTCGCCCATACCCGGGGCGAACTGGTGTTCCTGCTCGACTGCGACCTGGAAGAACAGCCGGAATGGTTGTCGACGTTCGTCGCCGAGCGCGAACGCGCCGACGCCGACGTGGTGTTCGGGGTGCAGCGGCAGCGGGTCGGCTCGCCGCTCGCCAATGCCGCCGGCCGGATCTTCTGGTCGGCCCTGAGCGCGATGTCGCTGGTGCGGATTCCGCACAATCCGATGACCTGCCGCCTGATGACCCGCCAGTACGTCGATTCGCTGCTCGAAGTGGGCGACCGCGTCCTCTACCTGGCGGGGGTGTTCGCCTGGGCCGGGTTCCGGCAGACCTCCCTGCCATTGGTCAAGACCCCCCGTGCCGCGCAGTCGCGCTCGACCTACAGCCTGTCGCGCAAGCTGGTCCAGGCAGCCGATTCGTTCGCCTCCTTCAGCGTCGCGCCACTGTCTGCGATCTTCCTGACCGGCCTGTCGATCTGGAGCGGCTCGCTGGCCTACGGGGCATGGCTGCTGGTTCGCAAGCTGATGAATCCGGAGATGATCCTGTCGGGCTTCACGTCGATCATGCTGTCGCTGTGGTTTCTCGGCGGCACCATCATCCTGTTCCTGGGCGTCCTCGGGCTGTACCTCGCCAAGGTGTTCCAGGAGGTCAAGCGCAGGCCGCTGTACATCGTCAGGTCGGTTCACCGGGGCGGCGACCGTGCCTGAACGCGATCTCGACGATTTCCTGGACGCCTACGGCGACGGCTTCGCCCATGCGTTCGACAACCGCATCATCCAGGCCTGGTACCCGGAACGGATCATCCGCGCCTGCGACGCGGATTCGCGTTCCCTCGAGCTGGGCGTCGGACACGGCCGCAGCACCGCCCGCTTGGCACGGCATTTCCGCGAACACGTCGTGGTCGAGGGCTCGCCGGCGATCATCCGTCAGTTCGCGCGCGACCATCCGCACAGCGGCGCGATCGTCGAGCAGGCGCTGTTCGAGCGCTACCGGCCCGATGCGCCGTTCGACGTGATCGTGTGCGGGTTCGTGCTCGAGCACGTGGACGATCCGGTGGCGCTGCTGCGCCGCTGCCGCGACTGGCTGACGGCTCGCGGACGCTGCTTCGTCGCGGTTCCGAACGGCGAATCACTGCATCGTCGGGTCGGTCATGCGGCGGGACTGCTGGCCGACCCGCTCGCCCTCGGTCCGGGCGATCATGCCCTGGGCCACCGTCGTCAGTATTCGGTCGCGCGGCTCGACCGGGAACTGGCCGCCGCCGGCTTTCGGGTGGTACGGCGCGAAGGCGTCTTCATGAAGGCGCTGACGACCGCCCAGCTGCGTTCGCTGGAACTCGACGAAGCCGTGCTGCGCGCACTGTGCGAGGTCGCGGTGGACTATCCGGAGCTGAGCTGCGCGCTGCTGTTCGAGGCGATTCCGGAGCGCGGAGCTCGCGAAGGGCCTGGCGTGGAACCCGACGGGGGGCGCCGGTGAGCGACGCCGCCGCTGCGCGCGGAGGGCGCCCTCCTGCCCTGCCGGCGAGGATGTGGTGTCGTGAACGGAGTGGGCCCCGGTGAGCACCGTCGCGGTCACCGGCGTCGGCGCGATCATCGGTTACGGCCTGCTCCGCAGCTTCCGGGCCAGCGGCCGGCCCCTGCAGCTCGTCGGCTGCGACATCTATCCCGACGCGGTCGGCCAAGCCTGGTGCGATGTCTTCGAACAGGCGCCGCCGACGGCCAGCGACTCCTACCTGGACTGGCTCGAGGCGCTGCTGCGACGACATCGTGTCACGCTGCTGGTGCCCGGCATCGAGCAGGATGTCCAGCGCTTTGCAGCGGCGCGCCAACGCCTCGAAGCCTGTGGATGCCGCGTCGCTCTGAACGACGCCGCCCTGATCGAACTGGCCTCCGACAAGTGGGCAATGCACGAGGCGCTGGCAAGGATCGACGACGCGGTGCGGATTCCGTCGCGCCTCGACGGCAGCTTCGATCAGCTGTCGGCCGAATTCGGGCTGCCGTTCATCCTCAAGCCACGGCGCAGCTATGCCTCGAAGGGCCTGGTCCGGGTGAGCGGCCGGGAATCGTTCGAACCCCATCGACGTCTGCTCGGCGAGGCCCTGATGGCGCAGCCGATCGTCGGCAGCGACGAAGAGGAATACACGGTCGGCGTGTTCGGCGATGGCGCGGGCGGCATCGCCGCTTCGATCACGCTGCGACGGCGCCTTGCCGCCGACGGCTCGACCGCCAAGGCCTGGGTGCGGCAGGAGCCGTCGCTGGCGCCCACGGTGGCGCGGCTGTGCGCCTCGTTCCGACCACTGGGGCCGACCAACCTGCAGTTCCGGCGCGCCGGACGACACTGGAAACTGCTCGAGATCAATCCCCGCGTGTCGTCGTCGAGCTCGATCCGCACGGCTTTCGGCTATAACGAGGCAGCCATGCTGCTGGACTACTATCTGGAGGGCCGGCTGCCGGCCCAGCCGCTCGTCGGGAGCGGCTTCGCGGCGCGCTACATCGAGGACTTCGTCGTTCATGATCGGGATCATTTCTGACGTGCACGCCAACCTGGCCGCCCTCGAGGCGGTGCTGGCCCGGCTCGACGCGATGGGCGCCGCGCGCATCGTCTGCCTCGGCGATGTCGGCGGTTACCATAGCCAGGTGAACGAGTGCTGCGAACTGATCCGCCAGCGTTGCCTCCTGTGCCTGCAGGGCAACCACGACGCCTACCTGGCGACCGGCGCGGCCTGCCCGCGTTCGCGCAGCGCCAACCGCTGCCTGGATTACCAGCGCGGCATCCTCGACGAGGATCATCGCCGCTGGCTGGCCTCGCTGCTGCCCGCCGCGCGGATCGGCGACCTCGATCTCGTCCACGGCGGATGGCACGACCGCCTGGACGAATACGTCGAGCCCACCGAGGCCTATTTCGCGGCGCTCGACGGCTCGCGGTTCGCGTCCGGCCACACCCACGTGCCGTGCCTGTGGCGCAGCGCCGGCAAGGTCTATTGCAACCCCGGCTCGGTCGGGCAACCACGAGACGGCGACCCGCGTGCGGCGTTCGCGGTGTTCGACGGCGGCGAATTTTCGCTGCACCGCGTGGCCTACGACGTCGCGGCGACGCAGGCCGCCATGCACGCGGCCGGCTTCGAGCCGTACTTCTATCAAAACCTGTCTGCGGGCACCCGCATCGGCGGCAAGGTCGATGCGCGATGACGGCCCCGGGCCGCGACGATCGCGCCGGTCGCGTGCCGCAGACCCGGATTCGCCATGGAGTCGATTCGCGATGCCACGCCTGGGCGACTACACCTACATCGCTGCGACGATCGCATTCACCGTCTATGGCCAGTTGATCCTGAAGTGGCGGGTCGGGCACTTCGGCGAACTGCCCCAGGACGGCGTCGCCAAGATCGGCCACCTGTTTCGCCTGTTGCTCGATCCGGCGATCCTGTCGGGCGTCGCCGCGGCATTCGCCGCCTCGCTGTGCTGGATGGCGGCGATGACGCGCTTCCAGCTCAGCGAGGCCTATCCGTTCATGGCGCTGAACTTCGTCATCGTGATCCTGCTCAGCGCCTGGCTGCTGGCCGAGCCGGTGTCGCTGCAACGCGCCTTCGGGGTCGCGTTGATCGTGCTGGGCACGGTCGTCGCGGCGCGTGGCTAGCCCGCATGTTCCATCGCATCGAGGGATGATGACCGATCGCAGCGCGAGCCGACCAGCGAATCGCCCCGCCCCGCCGGGCGCGGGCCCCGACGACGCGCGCGCCGCGGGCGCGAGGATGCCGTGTGTCCGCCACCGCCCGCGCCAGCCCGGCGCCGCGATCCGCATTTCGATGCGGGTCCTCAGGATCCGTCCCGATCACGGCATGGGGCGAAAATGGGCGCCGTTCTGGCGAATCATCCAGGCCGCCCGCAGCGCGGCCCAGCGGAGCGAATCATGACACGTGACGGACGGATACCGTTCAACTGGCCGTACATGACGGGCAAGGAGCTCTACTACATCGCCCAGTCGCATTTCAACGGACGCCTTGCCGGCGACGGGCCATTCACGCAGCGCTGCCACGCCTGGCTCGAGTCGCGCAGCGGATGTCATCAGGCGCTGCTGACCCACTCGTGCACCGCCGCGCTGGAGATGGCAGCCCTGTTGCTCGACATCGCGCCCGGCGACGAGGTCGTGATGCCGTCCTATACCTTCGTATCGACCGCCAACGCCTTCGTGCTGCGCGGCGCGGTACCGGTCTTCGTGGACATCCGCAGCGACACCCTGAACCTCGACGAGGGGCTGCTCGAAGCGGCGATCACCGAGCGCACCCGGGCGATCGTCGCGGTCCACTATGCCGGCGTCGCGTGCGAGATGGATGCCATCACGGCGATTGCGGCACGCCATCGGATCAAGGTCGTCGAGGACGCCGCGCAGGGCGTCCTGGCCAGCTACAAGGGTCGAGCCCTGGGCAGCATCGGTGACCTGGGCACCTACAGCTTCCACGAGACCAAGAACCTGATCGCCGGCGAAGGCGGAGCGCTGCTGGTGAACGATCCGCGACTGGCTGCGCGCGCGGAGGTCATCCGCGAAAAGGGGACGGACCGCAGCCGCTACTTCCGCGGCGAGGTCGACCGCTACACCTGGCAGGATCTCGGATCGTCGTTCCTGCCCGGCGAGCTGATCGCGGCCTTTCTGTGGGCCCAGTTCGAGGACGCCGAGCACATCACGGCGGCGCGCCACCAGGGCTGGTCCCGTTACCACGAACTGCTGGCGCCGCTGGCCTCGGCCGGAGCCCTCCGCCGCCCGGTGGTGCCCGAGGCCTGCGGCCACAACGCCCACATGTACTACGTGGTGCTTCCCGATGGCACCGACCGCGACGCGGTGCTGGAAGCCTGCCGCAGCCAGGGCGTATTTCCGGTCTTCCACTACGTGCCCCTGCATGATTCCCCGGCGGGGCGTCGCTTCGGCCGCAGCAGCGGGGCGCTGCCGGTCACCGAGTCCCTCGCCGGCCGGGTCGTGCGCCTGCCGCTGTGGGTAGGCATCGGCGAGGACGAACAGAACCGGGTCGTGCGGGCCCTGGCGGGTGCGCTCGGCGGCTGAAGCGCCATCCCGGTCAACCGTTCTGCGCCGGTCGCCGCCACAGTACGAAGCCCGGCCCGAGGCGCAGCGGTCGCCATTGCAGCGCGGCGAGCACGCCGTGCACCGCACGCCGGCCCTCGTGCACGATCACCGCGTCGAGACGTTCGAGCAGGCGCCGCGGATCACCACGGCCGGTCTGCACGAACAGCGTCCAGTCGGCGTACGCCTGCAGGTCGGCGGGCTCGCCGATCGTCACCGGCAACAGCGACCGTCTCGCCAGAAAAGGCCTCAGGTCCAGGGCGTCGAGGAAGGGGTCGACGGCGATCCGGGTATCCGGGGTGGTCAGCGCGCGGGCCCGTTCCAGCAACGCGATCGACGTCGTCGGATAGGTCCGCACGATCATCAGCGGATAGGCCGTCGCGATGGCGATGCCGTGGGCGATCTGGGCGGCGGCCAGCGCCAGCCCGGCCACCAGCGCGAGGCGCGGCCACGGCCGGCGAATCTCGGCGATCGACGGGACCTCGCGCGCGACCAGCGGCAGCACGATCAGCGTGCACGCCGCGATGCCCCACCAGATGTTGGGCTGCAGGACCCGGAAGCCGACGAACTGCTGCTCGCGGAACAGCACCGCGAACAGCACGCTGCCCGCCAGCGCGAGGGATGCCAGAGCGAGCGGACCGACCGGGCGCCATCGCCGTCCCGCCGTCCCCAGCAACGCCACGGCGACGATCGGCGCAGCCAGCGCACGCCCGGCATACTCGGCCACGGCGCTGATCTGCCGGGCATCGGGCTCGAGCAGCCAGCGCCCACCCGGCGGCAGGGAATGGCCGAGGGCGGGCAGCGCATAGACGGCCAGTCCCAGCGCCATTGCCAGCACGATCGCCAGCCAGGCGGCCGGCGGCTCGCGGCGCAGCGCGGCCCAGACCAGCAGGGCGGGCCCGAACAGGATCACCAGCGATGGCTTGAACCAGGCGCTGGCGGCGATCAGCGCCGTTGCGCTCGTCAACAGGGCGAGATGCCGCCTGCTGCCGCTGCCCGGGTCGTCCAGCCGGTCGACCAGCGTCACGGCAGCCATCACCACCGCGACCGACAGGGCCTGCGTCAGGTTCCAGAAGCTGCGCCCGGCCACCCACCACTGGGTGCCGAGCAGCCTGCTGTCGGCGGGTGGTGACAACAGCCAGGCGGGATCGAAGGCGGCGAGCGGCCCCCACACGGTCACCGCGAGGCAGCCCAGGATCGTGGCCGCTCGACCCGCCTGGCGACGCTCGAACAATTCTGCCGCGGACCACACGGTGAGCACCGCCGCGACGACCCAGAGGATGGTCGCGGCGCGCACGGTACCGAGGCCGTAGCTGTCGGCGACCCCCGCCATCGCCACGGCATGGGCCGAATGGCTGAGGGCATTGACCGGCGAGCCGGCGTTGGCCCACGGATTGAGCAGCGGCAGGCCGCTGTCGCGCACGAACTCGGCGAGCAGCGCATGGACCGACAGGTCGAACTGGAGATCCGAGAACAGCCGGTGGCTGTCGGCCGCGTCACTCGGCAGATCGGCCGGCAGATGCAGCCACAGGCCGAGCGCGACGGCAGCAGCGGTGACTGCGAAAAAGAGACCGGCGCGCGACGGAATCAGCCTTGGGCCGCGCCATTTCACGAGTACGGCGAGTCCCGACGCCGACAGCGCGATCACGACCGGCAGCTTGGCCGGGGAGGACGCGGCGAGGTAGTCCAGCATCGTCCACGCAAGGGTCACCGTGACCAGTCCGGTGGCGAGCGACGCGCCGTGAAGACCGAAGGGCTCGACCGAGCGATCAGCGGCCGCGCGACGGCCGACCAGCAACATCGGCAACCACAGGCCGGCGAGCCACAGCACGACGATCGCGACGACGGAGAACGCGAGCAGCTCGACGACCGTCGCGCCGGCGCCCGCAAGATGTTCGAGATAGCTCGGGTAGCTGTGCATGGTGGGCCTGCAGGTCGGGCCCCCGGTCGATCACGCCTGACGTGCGGTGATCCGGGCGCTCCGTGGAACCTTCGCCGATGCGCGGTGCTTACGTCCCGTCGGTCGAACAGGCATTCTGGGCATCGATCGTCGCCTGCACCACGGCGTCCGGATCCGCGCCTTCGCCGCACACCGCACAGGCCTCGTCGCGGGGGATGCGCACCTGATGCCAATCCATCGACTGGGCATCGAACAACACCAGCTGGCCGTCGAGCGGACTGTCCTCGCCCAGCAGCAGGCGAATCGCCTCGGCAGCCTGCAGGGTTCCGATGACGCCGACCAGCGGCGCGAACACCCCCATCACGGCACAGCGCTCTCCGTCGTCGGCGCCGCTGGCCGGAAACAGGCAATGGTAGCAGGGGCCACCGGACTTGCGCCGGTCGAACACCGCGACCTGGCCCGAGAAGCGGATGCCGGCACCGCTGACCAGCGGCCTGCCATGCCTGACACAGGCCGCATTGATGGCGTGGCGGGTGGCGAAGTTGTCGCTGCAGTCGACGACGACGTCGGCAGCCGCGACCAGGGTCGCGAGTTCCGCCGGGCCGACCCTGCGCTGCACCGGTTCCACGTGGCAGTCGGGGTTGATCTCGGCAATCGCACGGCGTGCAGACTCGGCCTTGTTGACGCCGATGGTGGCCTCGCGATGGATGATCTGGCGCTGCAGGTTGGTGAGGTCGACGGTGTCTCCATCGCAGATGGTCAGCCGGCCGACCCCGGCCGAAGCCATGTACAGTGCGGCCGGAGCCCCGAGTCCGCCGGCGCCGATCATCAGCACGTGGCCGTCGAGCAGCCGCTGCTGTCCATCGATGTCGATCGGCGCCAGCATGATGTGGCGGCTGTAGCGGATCAGTTGTCGATCGTCCATCAGGCACGGTCTCCGAAATATTGCACCGATACACGCTGTCCGACGGACAGGCGAGTTTCTTCCGGGGCCATCACGATATAGCAGTTGGCCGCGCTCATCGAGCACAGGCGCCCACCCTCGCTCCGGCTCGGGCGCACCAGCCAGTTTCCGCCGCGCTCGAACAGGATGCCCTGGACGAACTCGCGGCGCCGGTGGTCCTTGGCCAGTGGTTCGGCCAGGGTCGCCGGCAGGCGGGGCCATTCGGGCGGCATCCGCTCTCCGCCCAGGCGGCGCAGCGCGTCGCCGACGAAGCACAGGAACGCCGACAGCACGCCGGCGGGCCTGCCGGCGAGTGAAAATACCCACGATCGGCCGACGCGGCCAAAAGCCATCGGCCGCCCCGGGCGCATCGCCACCCGGCGGATCAGCAGTTCGCCGCCGGCGGCGATCGCGTCGCACACCAGATCCGCCTCGCCGGCCGACGCGCCGCCGGTGGTGATGATCGCGTCGCAATCGACGGCGGCCGTCAACAGCCGCCGGCACAGCAGCTCCGCCTGGTCGGCGACGACGCCGCAGTCGCGCAGTTCGACACCGCAGCCGGCCATCAGGCCCGCCAGCAGGTAGCCGTTGCTGGCGTGGATGTCGCCCGCCTCGAGCACGCTGCCCAGCGGGCGCAGTTCGTCGCCGGTGCAAATCACCGCGACCCGCGGCCGCCGATACACGGCGATCCGATCGCGGCCTGCCGCTGCCAGCAGGCCGACGTCGGCGGCCGCGAGACGACGCCCGTCGGCCAGGCCGCCCTGGGTGCCGGCCAGGACCCGCCCTCGCGCGCAGCCCAGCGCGATGTACTCGGCTCCCGCCAGCGGCCCGATCTGCGCCAGCATCGTGTCGCGCACGGCGGCCGGATCGGACGCCGGATCACGGCCCTCGCCGATACAGCCCGGTTCGGAATGCATCTTCGCTTGCCTCGCTTTCCCTTGTGCGCACGATTGCCTATACAAACGATATGCCACCGTCGACCGAGCGCCACACGGTCGGCCGGTGGCGACCAACGCGCAACGCGCTGCACGAGCACTGGCCGATGCGCGGCGCACATGTTCCAGAATTGCGCATCTGCTCCAATACGCAACGCGCCAATACCGGGCCAGCCGACAATTGCGCGGAAGCGCCCGGCAGTTTCGGAGCAAACGGACGCGGCACGGGATTTGCGCCTATTGGCCTCGTGGGACGAGACATCGCACCAAACCAGACAAACCGGAGGACCAGCCCATGTTGAAATCGCTGCACCTCGACCCCCTGAAATGTACCGGCTGCCTGCAATGCGAAATGGCCTGCTCGTACGAAAAGACCGGGGTCGTCAATCCCGCCAAGTCGCGGATCAAGATCTTCAACTTCGAGGCCGAAGGCCGCAAGGTGCCCTACACCTGCACCCAGTGCGCGGAAGCCTGGTGCATGGCGGCATGCCCCGTCGAAGCCATCAAGCTCGACAAGGGTACCGGCGCGAAGGTGGTGCTGGAAGACACCTGTGTAGGCTGCAAGGTGTGCACGATCGCCTGTCCGTTCGGCACCGTTAACTACATGGCCGATGTCGGCAAGGTCCAGAAATGCGACCTGTGCGGCGGCGACCCGGCCTGCGCCAAGGCCTGCCCGACCGGCGCGATCACCTATATCGACGCCGACTGGACCGGACTCGACAAGATGCGCGCGTGGGCCGAGAAGGCCAACGCGGCAGCGCTGTAAGGAGAAGACCATGGCATGGAACAGAAAGGTCCTGCGCGTGAACCTCACGAACGGCACCTGCAACGCAGAACCCCTCAACATGGAATGGGCCAACGACTACCTCGGTTCGCGCGGCCTCGGCACCAAGTATCTGTTCGAGGAGATCGATCCCAAGGTAGATCCGCTGTCGCCCGACAACAAGCTGATCATGGCGACCGGGCCGCTGACCGGCACGATGGCATCCACAGGCGGTCGCTACACGGTGATCACCAAGGGCCCGCTGACCGGAGCGATAGCCTGTTCCAATTCCGGTGGCTATTTCGGCGCCGAGCTGAAGTTCGCCGGATGGGACATGATCATCTTCGAGGGCAAGTCGGCGAAGCCCGTCTATCTCTACGTCGAGAACGACAAGGCGGAACTGCGTGACGCGTCCCACCTGTGGGGCAAGACCTGCTGGGAAACCGAGGACCTGATCAAGGAATCCCACCAGGATCCGCAGATCCGCATCGCCTCGATCGGCCGTTCGGGCGAAAACCAGGTGATGTTCGCCTGTATCGTCAACGACCTCCACCGCGCCGCCGGTCGATCCGGCGTCGGTGCGGTGATGGGCTCGAAGAACCTCAAGGCGGTCGCGCTGCGCGGCACCGTGGGCGTTTCCGGCATCAAGGATTTCGCGGCCTTCCTCAAGGCCAGCAACGACGCCAAGAAGGTGCTCAAGGAAAACGCCGTGACCGGCCAGGGCCTGCCCACCTACGGCACCCAGGTGCTGATGAACGTGATCAACGAGGTCGGCGCGCTGCCGACCCGCAACCACCTCGACGTCCAGTTCGAGGATGCGTCGAAGATCTCGGCCGAAGCGATGCACGAAGTGCGCGAGAGCGACGGCAAGAAGCATCTCCTGACCAATGCCGCCTGCTTCGGCTGCACGATCGCCTGCGGCCGCATCTCGAAGATCGACCAGAACCACTTCACCGTGGTGAACAGCCCGAAATACTGGGGCGCGTCCGGCGGACTGGAGTACGAGGCAGCCTGGGCGCTCGGCGCGGCGAACGGCGTCGGCGATCTCGAAGCCCTGCAGTACGCCAACATGCTGTGCAACGAGGACGGCTACGACCCGATCACCTTCGGAGCCACCGTCGGTGCGGTGATGGAACTCTACGAGATGGGCGTGCTGACCAAGGAGCAGATCGGCATCGAGGCGCCCTTCGGCTCGGCCAAGGCGCTGGCCTTTCTGGCGGAGCTGACCTCGCGCGGCGAGGGTTTCGGCAAGGAAGTCGGTCTCGGCTCGAAGCGCCTGTGCGAGAAGTACGGCCACCCCGAGCTGTCGATGAGCGTCAAGGGCCAGGAGTTCCCGGCCTACGACGGTCGAGGCATCCAGGGCATCGGGCTCAACTACGCCACATCGAACCGGGGAGCCTGTCACGTGCGCGGCTACACCGTCGCCTCCGAGGTGCTCGGCATCCCGGTCAAGACCGAGCCGACCGCCACCGAGGGCAAGCCGGAACTGGTCAAGGCCTTCCAGGACGCCACGACGATCTTCGACTCCGCCGGCATCTGCCTGTTCACGTCGTTCGCGTGGACCCTGGCCGACGTCCAGCCGCAGCTGCAGGCCGCCTGCGAGGGCGACTGGTCGATGGAAAAGCTGAACCTGGTCGGCGAGCGGATCTGGAATCTTGAGCGCGAGTTCAACCTGGCCGCCGGCTTCACCCGCAAGGACGACGACCTGCCGCCCCGCCTCAAGAACGAGCCGTGCAAGACCGGTCCGGCCAAGGGCGTGGTCAGCCACGTCGAAGAGATGCTGCCGGAGTATTACAAGGTCCGCGGCTGGGACAGCGAAGGGGTTCCGACCGCACAGACGAGGACCCGCCTGGGTCTCTGAGCGGGCCGAGGCATTGCGTTGTGAGATGCGCCGGGGTCGCGGCCAGCCGCGCCCCGGCGTTTTTCCGGACAACTCAGCCACGGGCTCGCAGCGAGCCCATGACGCGAGGATGGAACGATGAAACATCTGATTCTGGGCAACGGCCCGACCGGCGTCGTCGCGGCCGAGACCCTGCGCGGCGTCACGTCGGCCGACGAGATCGTGATGGTCGGCAGCGAGCCGGAGCCACCGTATTCGCGAATGGCCATCCCCTACCTGCTCGAAGGCAACATCGACGAGCGGGGCACCTACCTGCGCAAGACCGACAGCCATTTCGGCGACCTGTCGATCCGCCAGAAACAAGGGCGGGCGCGCGCGCTCGATACCGCCCAGCGGCGGGTCACCTTCGAAGACGGCAGCGTCGAGACCTACGATCGCCTGCTGATCGCGACCGGATCCCATCCGGTGCGGCCGCCGATCCCCGGCGTGGACCTGCCCCAGGTGCAGACCTGCTGGACGCTGGAGGATGCCCGGGCGATCGCCAGCCTGGCGTCGCCGGGATCGCGCGTGCTGCAGCTCGGCGCCGGCTTCATCGGCTGCATCATCATGGAAGCGCTGGCCAAGCGTGGCGTCGAGCTGACGGTGGTCGAGATGGGCGACCGGATGGTGCCGCGGATGATGACGCCGAAGGCCGGCGGCATGATCAAGCGCTGGGTCGAGGAACAGGGTATCCGTGTCGTCACCGGCGCCGGCGTGCAGCGCATCGACCCGGCCGGCGCCAACAGCGCCGGCGGCATCGGCGGCATGATCAAGTCGGTGGTGCAGAGCGTGACCGGCAACAAGCCGGCCGACTCCGCTGCGCTGACGGTGACGCTGTCCACCGGCGACAAGCTGGAGTGCGACCTGGTGATCGTCGCTGCCGGCGTCGCGCCGAACGTCGATTTCCTGGCGGGTACCGCGATCGAGGTCAACAAGGGCGTGGTCGTCAACCTGGCGATGGAAACCGGCGTCGATGGCGTCTATGCCGCCGGCGACGTCACCGAGGCGCCGGATCTGCTGACCGGCGAGAACATCGTCTCGGCGATCCAGCCCAACGCCGCCGACCAGGGCCGCATCGCCGCGCTGGGCATGGCCGGACGCAAGGTCGAACTGCCGGGTGTGCTGCCGATCAACGTGCTCGACACCCTGGGCCTGATTTCCGTGTCCTTCGGCCAGTGGTGGGGCGAGAAGCCCGAAGACGATGGCAGTGGCGTCGAGCTCGCCGACGAAGGGCTGTGGCGTTACCTCAGCCTGCAATTCAAGGGCGACGTGCTGATCGGCGCGACCGCGATCGGGCGCACCGACCAGGTCGGCGTGCTGCGCGGCCTGATCCAGAACCGGACTTCGCTCGGCCGCTGGAAGAAGGTGCTGATGGACAACCCGACGCGCTTCGTGGATGCCTACATCGCCACCAGCCAGCCGGTGTCGATCGCCAGTTGAGCCGACAGTCCCGCCACCGCCCCGCCGCCGCGGGCGGTGGCGAACTCCAGACCGCGGCAGCGGTCCCACTGGCGCCCAACAGACGGATTAGCGCATGAACATCACGCTCAAGCTGTTCGCGACCCTGACCGACTACCTGCCGGCTGGCACCAAGGGCAATGTCGCGCAAATGCAACTGGCCGACGGGGCCCGCCTCGGCGACCTGCTGGACGAACTGCGGCTGCCCGCGAAGCTGGTGCACCTGGTGCTGGTGAATGGTGCCTACGTCGCACCGGAGGCGCGCACCGAGCATCGCCTCGGCGACGGCGACACGCTGGCCATCTGGCCACCGGTCGCAGGCGGCTGAGCGACGGTGCCGGCCGTCGAATTCGAACGTGACGTCTCGGCCACGCTCGAAGAGCTCGCCGCGTGGATCGGCAAGGCCTATCCGGAAGCCGAGCGGCTCGACACCGGCCATTTTCGGATCGAAGACGGTATTGCCGTGCTCGAACTCGTCGCCACCCCCGGCCCCGTCCGCCAGATCGCACTGCTGCGGCTGCCGACGCTGAAGCTCCACTACCGGTTTGCCAATGGCGACAGCAAGGCCCGCTCGGCCCTGCTCGGACGGCTCGACCTGTACATGCATCGCGGCGGGGGCTGATCCGCCCCTGGCGCCGCGGCGCACACCTCCCGCGCCTGGGCGGCACGCGCGGCGCTCCCTCGTGGCCGGCACGGTGCCCCCTGGCGCGCCGCCGCCGGCCCGTCCACCTTGGCCGCCCGCAGCCTCGCGACGGTGACCCGGGTCACAGATCCGGATATCCCCGTTGCGGCAGAGTGACGCCGAACCGGGCCCAGATCGGCCGGCAACGGCACCGTCACCCGACGGTGGGCGGTGCGGTCCGGCGGCGCCTCGACCACAATGGAATTGCCGTTCCCTTCAGAGAGGATTTCACGATGAAGAAGAGCCTCCTATCAGCCCTGTTGATGGCTGTCACGACGAGCTGCCTGGCCGAGGTCGTCACCCTCGACGCCGAAGATCTCGGCACGATGGTCGCGCGCGGCGTGCCGCTGGTGGATGTACGCACCGCCGGCGAGTGGCGCCAGACGGGCATCGTGCCGGGCAGCCGGACGCTGACCTATTTCGACGAACAGGGCAAATCCGATCCGCAGGCATGGATGCAGCGCTTCCAGGCCATTGCCGGCCCGGACGACGAGGTCATGATCATCTGTCGCAGCGGCAGCCGCAGCCGGGCGGTGGCCGAGTTCCTCGACAAGGAGCGCCACTACAGCCGGGTCTACACGGTGGACGGTGGCGTCATCGGCTGGAAGGCGCTGGGCAATCCGACGGTGCCGCCCCAGCCCTGAGTTCGGCCGGCGGCGCAACTGCGGGCACGGCCGCCCCGGGCGGAGCGATATCGACCTGAGCAGACACACCGGGCCGCCGCAGCTTCGGTGCGCCGGAAGCCGGATAGAATATCGCTTCGAATTTGCTTGCGGGGCGCCTGATGCTGTTTTTTCCCGAGTTGATCCAGGAACTGGAAGTCTTGTCGCGATTCGATCCGGGCAATCACCAGCAGGGCATCAAGATCCACGGCAGCGCCGACCGCGCGGTCGTCGAAGCGACCCGGCGGCTCTATCACAAGGGCCTGATCAGCCAGGCGGACGGCGGCTACCTGACCAGCCTCGGACTCGAGGTGGTCGAACACCTGCAGGCGACGCTGACCATCCTTTGCAGCGCCTGCCCGGCGCCCGCGGGGACAGACTGAGACGGTCCCCGGGGCCCGAGGCCCCGGGCGAGCGAGCTCACATGCGGCCGAGCTTGCGGTAGAGCGTGTTGCGGCTGATGCCCAGCCGCCGTGCGGCGGCCGAGACATTGCCCTGGCACTCCGCCAGGACTCTCTCGATCGCGCGCAGCTCGATGATCTCCAGCGATTCCGCCGCGGGCGCGGGCGGCGCTTCGAACGCCATCGGCCGCCGCGGCGCGGAGCCCTGCAGGGATCGCGGCGCATCGAAACGCTCGGGCGGGAGGTCGCTGTCGCATTCGATCGCGAACAATTCCTCGGGCAGGTGTGCCGACGTGATCTCGCGCTCGTCGGGATCGAGCAATGCCAGCGCCACCCGCAGCACGTTCTGCAATTGCCGGATGTTGCCGGGCCAGCCATAACGGGCGAAGAAGTCCTGGACTTCTTCGGACACCGCGACCAGCTGCCCGGGATCGGCTTCGATCTCGATGATCGAGTCGATCAGGCTGCGGATGTCCGAGCGCTCGCGAAGCGCCGGCAAGGTCACGGTGAGGCCGTTCACCCGATAGTAGAGATCCTGGCGGAAGGCTCCCGAACGTACTGCCTCGGGCAGGTTGCGATGGGTCGCGCAGACCAGTGAGATGTCCACCGGCACCGACTTGACGCCGCCCAGCGGCACGACGATCCGTTCCTGCAGGACCCGCAGCAGCCTTGCCTGCAGCGACAGCGGCATGTCGCCGATTTCGTCCAGGAACAGCGTGCCGCCGCTCGCCTGCTGGATCTTGCCGGCATAGCCTTCCTTGCGCGCGCCGGTGAAGGCGCCGCCGACATAGCCGAACAGCTCCGATTCGATCAGGTTCTCGGGAATCGCCGCGCAGTTCAGCGCAATGAAGGGCTTGTCCCGGCGCGGACCGCTGTGGTGGAAGGCCTTCGCGAACATTTCCTTGCCGACACCGGATTCACCGAGAATCAGCAGCGGGATGTCCTTGCCGACGACCTTGCTGGCACGCTGCACCGCCGCCCGCAGACGCTGGTCTCCGGTGTCGAGGCACGACAGGGTCGGCGTTTCGGGCGATTCGCAACTGCGCGTCCTGCGCTTGGCGCCGTCGGCGACGACCGGCGCTGGCGGCGCCGCTGCCGGCGTCGTTGACGCCACCGCGCGTGTCGTGGGCACCCGCATGCGGGCGAACACGCGCTCGCCATGACGCAATGCCAGCGAGCTCAGCGTGTGGGGGTCGCGCGCCGCGCGGTCGATGAAGCTGCCGAAATCGCCCTCGAACAGCATGGCGAAGTCGATCTGGCCGATCATCACCCGATTGATGCCGAGCGCCTCGACCGCGGGCCGGTTCGCCGCCAGCAGAGTGCCCTCGGGCCCGAACGCCAGCACGCCCTCCTGCAAGGTCCCGACATACTCCATGCGGGGATGGAAGAACACCAGATACTCCTGGGCGAACTCGGCCTCGAACAGTCGCTTCTCCATGATCTGCGAGGTCAGCCTGACCAAGCCGAGGGTGTGACGCTGGTGCGCGCGGAAGTCGCCGGAGATGTCGAGCGCACCGAGCAGCCGCCCGCGGGCGTCGAAGATCGGCGAAGCGCTGCAGGTCAGAAAGCTGTTGCAGTCGAAGTAATGCTCACTGCCGACGATCTCGACCGGCCGCTGCTCGACCAGCGCGGTTCCGACCGCGTTGGTGCCGCGCATGGTCTCGGCCCACGATGCCCCCGCGCGCAGCGCGACGCGATTGGCCCGATCCACGAATTCGGGATCACCGAGGCTCTCGAGCACCATGCCCGCGCTGTCGGAAAGGATCACCACGCTGCCGGTCGACCGGATCTGTTCGTAGAGGTGATAGAGGATGCCGCGCGAATGCGACAGCAGAAAGGCGTTGCGCTCGCGCGCCTCGCGCAGCGCCGCCTGGGCCGCGCAGCCGACGTCGCCGCCGCGCACGTCGTGGTCGAGTCCGAGCTGACGGCAGCGCTGCCACGACTTGACTATGCCTGCCGGTGCGACCTCTGGCGAATCGACCTTGTCCCTGCCTTCGAAGAACGCGCGCCGCGCATCGCGCACCTGCGCATCTCGGGCCTCCAGTGGCAATACGAGTCCACTCATGACTTCCATTCCTCCTCTCCCAATCGCGATCTTGATTACTGTCGCTTTCGTTATTTACCTTTGGCCGGGTGACCCTAGCATCTGTTCCACATTGGAGCAATCCTGCAGCGCAGCGACTGCTCCACTTATAGGCAAGGCCCGTGCCACCTGCCATGCGGTGCAGCAAATGCCTGCCGCAGCCCTGCCTCGCCAAACCCCGCATGCTGCGGCGGTTCGCGCCGCCCGGCGCGGTGCCCGCGGCCGTGGCATAGCCCTTGCACCTGAGTGTCTGCACGCCACCAACAGGGCGACGACCGATCAACCAACGCAAGGAAACATTCATGGCCACCACACAAAAGCCCCGCCTCGCGCTACGCCGCGCAATCGCCATCGCTGCCGTCGGAATCGCCGGCAACGCCTTTGCCCACGGCGACGTGACGCCGCAGGCAGTGGACGTCACCAGCCTCAAGCCGCTCGGCGACGAATGGCTCGAGAGCAATCCCTATCGCGGCGACCAGGAAGCCATCCGCGTCGGCACCTCGGCCTTCAACCAGAACTGTGCTCGCTGCCATGGCATCGGCGCGGTATCCGGCGGCATCGCTCCGGACCTGCGCTACCTGCCGGTCGAAGACGAAGGCGACGAGATCTTCATCATGCGCATCCGCAATGGCGCTACCCGCAACGGACGCGTGTACATGCCCCCGTTCGAGGGTATCCTCCAGCAGGAAGCGATGTGGGCCATCCGGGCCTACCTGGAGACGGTGCATGTGGAATAGGCGCGGCGCTCTGCGCGGTCTTGCGACACTGGCGCTGGCGATCGCCAGTGCCAGCGTCGCGGCGCTCGCCGAGCCGGTGGAGACGATGACCCCCGGCCGGCTGCGGATAGCGGTATACGACGACTTCGCGCCCTACTCGGGCGACGGTTCGGGGATCGACGTCGCGCTCGGCCGGGAACTCGCGAAACGACTGGGCCTCGAGCCGGAAGTGGTCGAGTTCGCGGCCGACGAGGACATGAACGACGACCTGCGCAACATGGTCTGGAAGGGTCACTACCTCGGCACCCGCCCGGCCGACGTTATGCTGCATGTGCCGGTGGACCAGCGTCTCGCCGACCGCAACGAGCAGGTCAGGATCTTCGGCCCCTACCACCTCGAAAGCCTCGCGGTGATCCGTGATCCGAAGCGGGTGCCGCCGGTCGAGGGCTCCGCCGCACGCGCGCTCGAGGTGTTCACCCGCGAGCGCATCGGCGTCGAGACCGCCACCCTGGCCGACGATTTCCTGCTCCAGGTACTGAACGGCCGGTTGCGCGACAACGTCGTCCACTTTCGAAGCGTCGCCGAAGCGGTAAGCGCGATGGAGGCCGGCGAGGTAGCTGCCGTGATGGCGACACGGGCCGAGATCGAGGGTGCGGCGCGCCCGACCGACCCGCGTTTCGAGCTTACCACTCTGCGCATGCCCGAACTCAAGATCCAGGGCTGGCCGCTGGGCATGGCGGTCAAGGCGGAGTCCACCGCGCTCGCCGAGGCGCTCGGCAAGGCGATGGCGGAAATCGAGCGTGACGGTACGCTGGCCCGGATCTTCAACGACCACGGCGTTACCCTGCGCAAGCCCTGAGGCGTCGTCGGCGCGCCGCGCCACGGCCGCCTGGCGCGCGCTGTTCCCCCGCGCCGGCTGTGAAGCCGGCGCGCCAGTCGTTTACCCGCCCGCCACCGGGTAGGGCCTGATTCAGTGTCGGCTTCGCAGCGGAAACTGTGCAACTTGCGCGCAAACAGGAGCAACAAAACTGAACAATTGCTCCACATTGGAGCAACCGTCCCATTGGCAAGCGTGACTTGGGGTGTGCTGCCCTGGGCCCGACGCCAGTCCTTCGATGACCCCGCGCACACCAGTGGCGCGCCCAGCGAGTCCCGGAAGCAATCGCTTTCCGCGACGCCCATAGGGGCGCGCCAGCCCATGTGTCGGCTGGTATCCGAGGCGCAAAAACGTATCGGCAGCGCACAACGGTGGGCCGGGCGCAGCGGATCAGGCGCCCGGATCAGGCGCCCTTGCCCGTCTTGCGCAACATGCCGCGCTGGGGATCGTAGCCGAACACCGCGATCGCGAAGAACAACAGCAAGCAGGCCACGACCACCAGCAACGAAGTCGTCTGCAACTGGCCGTACATCGCGTAGCGCACCAACTCGACGGCGTGGCTGAAGGGATTGAATCGGGCCGCCTGGTACAACCATTCGGCGCCCGACTCCTGCATCTTCCACAGCGGATACAGCGCAGGCGAGATGAAGAACATCGGAAAAATCACGAAATTCATCGTGCCGGCGAAATTCTCGAGCTGCTTGACATGCACCGACAGCACCAGGCCCAGGGCGCCGAGCATCATGCCGGCCAGCACCAGCGCCGGCATCACCGCCAGCATGCCGGCGAGGGGCAGATCGACGCCGATCAGCGAGGCGATCACCAGGAAGGCGATCGCCTGCAGCACCGACAGGACGGTGCCTGCCACCAGCTTCGACAGCAACAGGTACCAGCGCGGCACCGGCGCCGTCAGCAACAGCCGCATCATCCCCATCTCGCGGTCGTAGACCATCGCCAGCGAAGACTGCATGCCGTTGAACAGCAGGATCATGCCGAGCAGGCCGGGAGCGATATAGACCTGGTACGGAATGTAGGTCTCGTAGGGCGGGATGATCGACACCCCGAAGACGTTCTGGAATCCGGCGGCGAACACCACCAGCCACAGCAGCGGCCGCACCAGGGCCGAGAAGAAGCGCCCGCCCTGGTGGACGAACTTCTCGACCTCGCGGCCCGCCACCGCGCCCAGGACCCGCAGGCCGTGGGCCGGCGTCATCGGCGACTCCGCGTCAATTCGATCAGAACTTGCATTGGCTTTCCCGTTGGTCGAATCCGAGAGTGTCGAGCGTATTGGTCTGGTGCATGAAGCCCTGGATCGGCGCCCGCTCGATCACCGCGTTGTGGCTCGCCAGCAGCATCGGCTGACGCAGCTGGTGGTTCCAGCTGCGGAACGACAGGCGATGGCCCTTGAAGCCGTCGATCGTGATATCGGGCCCGAGCAGGTAGTCGCGAATCGCGCCGAAGTCGGCTCCCCCGGTGCGCTGCATCGCCTCGACGACCGTCTTCGCGGCCATCCACGCGGCCCAGCCGGCCTCGCTCATCCGGTACTTGGCCTTGCGCTCGAATCGGGTATTGAGCTGCGGCGCGCCGTTGCGCTCCCACGACCAGTGCCAGCCGGTCGCCACCAGGCCTTCCGCGCCGACCACCGGCCGCGGCCGCACGGTCCGGTAAGGTACGCTGCGGGCAAATTCGCCGTCACTGTCGGCCACCAAGACGACGTCGTAATCGGCATTCGAGGTGAGCAATCCGACGTTGCCCTGGTCGCGCTCGCGGGGATCATTCGACAGGATGAAGTCGCGCTTCGCCTCGATCTCGATGCCGAAACGCTTCGCCGATCGCTCGAAGGCCTTCGCGATCAGCGCGTCCTCGGCCAGCGGGCCCTGCAGCACCAGCACCGACCGCCATTTCTTCGACACCAGATACTGCGCCAGGGCGTCGGCCTGCATCGCGTGACTGGGCGCCGTGTGCAGCAGGTTCGCCTGGCACAGTTGCTGGCGCAGCGCGTCGTCGTGGGCCGAGATGTTGAACAGCAGCAGGTCACGCCCCTTGACCGCTGCGGCGACCTCGGCCACCACGGGTCCCGGCGCGTCGATCAGGAAGTAGCGGACGCCCTCGCCGGCCAGGCGCTCGAGCGCCTCGATCAGGCCCTTGGCATCGGCTGCCCGCACCTGCTTCTCGCCCAGCTCGACGCCGACCGCCCTGGCACTGAATCGGGACTCGCTCAGCGCGACGGCCAGACCGGGCTCCGGCTCGCCTTCGCCCTGGGCGAGATTGCGCGCATAGACGCGATCCTCGTGATAGCGGTCGTCGCGGGACAAGCCGAGGTAGCCGAAGTCGATCGTCGCCGCCAGCGAGGTGCCGGCCATCGCCGCGCCGATGGCGGCCGGCAGCAGTCTGCGCAATCCGATTCTCATGGTCCCCGCCGCCTCAGTCATCGACGGCCACGCCGTAGGGCACGCGGCCGACCGGCACGGACTTCAGGACCCGGCGCTTGACGGTGTCGACGATGGACAGGTCGTCCGACATGCCATTGACGACGTACAGGGTCTTCTCGTCGCGGGACAGCGTGGCACCCCACGCCCTGCGGCCGACCAGGATGTAGTCCTCGATCTCGCGCTTCGCGACGTCCACGACGGCGACGTGATTGGCCCGCCCGAGGGTCACGTAGGCAGTCTTGCCGTCACGGCTCATGACGATGCCCACCGGGGTCACGTCCTCGTCGCGGAACCCCTTGGGCTTGAACGGAATCGTGCCCTTGATCCGATCCGTCCTGCCGTCGAGGATCGTGACCTCGCCGGCCAGTTCGCTGGTGACCCAGACTTCGCCGCCGTCCGGCGTGATCGCGAAGCGCCGCGGACGGTTGCCGACCGTGACGTTGCTGCGGATCTCGTTGGTCGCAGCATCGATCACATGCACCATGCTGGCGACCTCGGAAGTCGCATAGACGGTCTTGCCGTCCGGGCTGACCTTGACGCCCTCGGGCTCCTCGCCAACCTCGATCTCGGCGACCTGCTCGCCGCTGGCGACGTCGATCACCGACACCGCCGCATCCTCTTCCATCGAGATGTAGAAATGCTTGCCATCGACGCCGACGTCGAAGGCTTCCGGGTCGTCGCCGACATCGACGCTGCTGCCCACCTCGAGCTTGGCGACGTCGATCAGATCGATTCGCCCCGAGTCGCTGGCCACGACGTACAGGGTCCGGCGATCGGGGGAGAACTGCATGTGCCGCGGACGCTCTCCGGTCGCGATGACCTTGACCACCGCCAGGCTCTTGCCGTCCAGCACCGTCACCGCGTGGTCCTTCTCGCTGCTGACGAAGATGAGGCCGCTGTCCCTGGCGGCCGCGCTCCCGCAGCAGATCGTCAGCAGGGCCGCGGCCGCGAACCTCGATACGTTCATTCCCGTCTCCTTCATCGATTGCCATCCGAGTTGTCCGATGCGCCGCGACCACCGCCTTCGGTCAGCTCGGCGAACGCCCGCGCGAGGCTGTCCGTACCGGCACTGGCGACCAGTTCGGCGGGGGTGCCTTCCGCCCGCACGCGGCCGCGGTGCAACACCACGACGCGATCGGCGCCCTCGGCCTCGTCCACCAGGTGCGACGCCCACAGCACGCCGACCCCCCGCGCCGCGCACAGGCCATGGACCTGGTCCAGCAGGGCCGCCCGCGAACCCGGGTCGAGGCCGACGGTGGCTTCGTCCATCAACAGCACCCGCGGCTCATGGACCATCGCCCTCGCCAGCTCGACCTTGCGGCGATTGCCGCCCGAGAGGTCGCGCACGCGGTCCCGTCGACGGTCGGCGAGGCCCTGTGCCGCCAGCTCCGCGGCGACGCGGCGGCGCGCGTCGGCGCCGCCGAGGCCATGCAGCCGGGCATGGAACATCAGGTTGCGCTCGACCGAGAGGTCGAGGTCGAGGGTCGCCTGCTGGAACACGATGCCGATCCGCGCCAGCGCCATCACCGGTGCCCGGCGGATGTCGTGGCCACAGATCGTGATGTCACCGCCGTCGGCGACGAACAGGCCCGACAGCAGCTGAAACAGGGTGCTCTTGCCGGCGCCGTTGGGCCCGAGCAGGGCCACGAACTCGCCCTCCGATATCGCCAGCGACACGCCGTCGAGCGCCTTGCGGCTGCCATACGACTTGGCAGCGTCCACCACCGTCAGCAGGGCGTCATGGGTGTCAGTCATCAGGCTGCATCCTGGGCGGCTCCGTCGAGCCCGGCCAGCAGGCCGGGGTGGCACGACAGCAGTTCTTCGTAGAGTTTGCCGATCTCGGCCGACTGCGGATCCCGTGGGCGCGGCAGTTCGACCCGGTGTTCGAGAACGATCCGCCCGGGCGATGCCGACAGGAAACACACCCGGTCGGCCAACGAAAGGGCTTCGCGCAAGTCGTGGGTAACGAACAATACCGTCGCCCGGCGCCGCTGCCAAAGCGTGATCAGCATCGAACGCACGGGCCAGCGCGACACGGCGCTGCATGCCACCCGACAACGCGCCGGGGAACGCATCCACGACCTCGCCCAGTTCCATCGCCTGCAGCAGCCGCTGCGCGCGCTGCATCGCGTCCGCCTGCCCGCTGCACACCAGGCAGACGTTCTGCAACACCGTCAGCCACGGCATCAAACGGGGCTCCTGGAACATGAAACCGATGTCCTCGCCGCGCACGCCGCCTTCGACAGCCATGCTGGCGTCCGCCTTCCCATCGAGTCTGCCGATGATGTTGAGCAGCGTGCTCTTGCCACAGCCGGAAGGCCCCACCAGACACACGAACTCGCCTTCGCCCGCCGACAGGCGGAGATCCCGCAGGGCCAGATGGCGCCGACCGCCGCGATCGGCGTAGCGTTTTTCGCGCACATGCACCGTCAACATGTCACTGCCTCCAGCGATTCAGACGCCGCTCCATGGGCCGCATCGCCAGCGCCTCGACGAGCAGCACGACGGCGGCGAAGACCAGCGTGTAGGCGAGGATGCCGGCGATGTCGAAGAACTGGAAGAAGACATTGAGCTGGAATCCGATGCCCTCGCTGCGCCCCAGCAGCTCGACCACCAGCACGATCTTCCAGATCAGCGACAGGCCGGCCCGCGCCGCGGCGAACAGGTAGGGGTGGAGTTGCGGCAGGTATACCCGGAGAAACTTGCGGCTGGCCGGCAGTCGATAGGCGTGCGCCACTGCCATCAGCCGCGGGTCGATGGCGCGCGCGCCCTCGCGCACGGTGACCACCACGGTCGGTATCTTGTTCAGCGCGACGGCGAGGATCGCCGCCCAGTCGTTGAGCCCGAACCAGATGTAGCACAGGATGATCGTCACCAGCGCCGGGATGTTCAGCCCGAGCACCAGCCAGCCGTCGAGAAAGCGGTCGAGGACCACCCACCGCCCCATCGCGATACCGATCGCGGCACCGATCAGCATTGCCGCCGCGAAGCTCACGGCGACCCGGTACAGCGTGACGCCCAGATGATGCGGCAACGCCATCGAGGCGATCTCCGATCCGATGCGTGCGAACACCACCGCCGGCATCGGTACGGTCGGATCCTCCGCTAGCGTCGCGGCGAGCTGCCACAGCAGCAGGAAAAGCAGCAGCGATGCCAGTCGCAGCAGCGCATCCCGGCCCGGCCGCCACGGCACCCCGCCCTTGCCTGGAGAGCCCAGCACGCCAGCGGTCGCGGTCGAGGCCTCGGCCGGCCGATTCACCGTCCGCTGCCCTGCCAGAACACCCCGTCACCGAGTTCCGCCGCATTGCCCACCAGGGGCGCACCGCCTTCGCGCGCCAGTACCAGGAAAGCCTGTCGCGCGGCGGCCTCGGCCTGGGCCACCGCGGCAGTCGGAATACCGGCACGGAATCCGTCGCGCAGCGCGCGGAAGGTGGCCTCGTCCTCGGCCTTCATCAGCGGCCGCAGACGTTCCCATTCGGCATCCGACTCGGCGAGGATCCTCTTGGCCTCGGCCGAGGCCTTCAGAAAACCGTCGATCGCCGCAGGTTCGGCCCGCGCCCATGCCTCCTTGAACACCCAGCCGACCATCGGCAACTCGCGATCGAGTTCGAGACCGGCCAGCACCTCGTCGATCGAGACCAGCCGCCGCATGCCTGCCGCCTCGAGCCTCGCCGCGTAGTGCCAGAAATTGAGCACCGCGGGCAGTTGCCCTTGCAGCATCAACTGATTGAGCAGCGGCGGCGCAGCGAAATTCGGCTCGACCAGGTCGCGGGCGTCACGGCCGGTCTGCCGGCGGCTGTAGGCGCGCAGCAGCAGCCAGCTCTTGTCGAGGGCACCACCGGCCACCCCCAGGCGCTTTCCTGCCAGGTCCGCCAGGCTGGCGATGCCGGCATCGGGACGCACCATCAAGCTGCCTTCGGCGCGCGAATACGGATAGAACGTGTAGTCGCGCCCTTCGCCACGCTGCCGGGCGACCCACAGCCAGTCGCTGACGATGACATCTACCGCGCCCCCCTGGACCGCCACCGCGGCGGCATCCTTGAGGGCAAGCGGCACCACCTCGAGGTGGATTCCGTGCACCGCATCGAGGCCGTGGTGCCGGATCACGTCCAGCTCCCAGTTCACGGTGCCGTACTGCAGGACGCCCAATCGGATATCGGCGGGCTCCGCAGCGAGCAGCGGAAGCGGAGTCAGGCAGCTCAGCAGGACGGCGAGCCCTGCGATCAGTCGGCGCATCATTCGAGTCTCCTTCCGTGGCCGGCTTTTGGAGTCAGCTTGCCGGTCTGATGCGGATAGAACCGCGTTGTTCCCTCGGGTGCAAGCGCTGTGCCAGCAGCGATCGCCGGAACGCCGGCAAAAAAAAACGGCGGTCCGCCATGCGGCCCGCCTGCAAGTAGCGCCATAGAGGGAGAAACGATGGGTGACGCGGACCGAACCCGCGGCGATGTCAGGCGCTCGACGAGGAAGGGGGCGGGAGAGGGAGTGCCGCCCGATCCGTGTCACCCACGGCCTGTGTGACGCATTACTCATGCCTGAACCTGCCTTTGGACCGCAATTGCCCTGGCAGCAACGGATTCGGCCGGACCGGCGGGATCCTCAGGAAGGGTCACACATGCGCCGAAACTGGACAGGTGCTCCACCTCGGAACGCCGGTCGGCGTGCCGGCGTGGTTCAGACGCCACTGCGTGCGACGCGGTTGCCACCGGCTCGGCGGGCACGGTTCACGGCCTGGTCGGCGCGCCCCAGCAGCGTCGAGGCGCCGACCTGGCCGGCGCGCCCGAGGGCGTCCCCGGCGACCCCGATGCTGACCGTGACGCTGGCGTTGCGACGGCCGATCGCGACCGGGGTGTCGGCGATCTGCAGCCGCAGGCGTTCGGCGATCTCGGCGGCCTGGCTGACGTCGGTGGCAGGCATCAGCACCGCGAACTCGCCGGTGCTGGTGCGCGCCGGGAAATCGGTCGAGCGACTGACATGGCGCACCCGATCCGCCACCGACAGCACCAGCGCGTTCAATAGATGCTCGCCATACTGCTCGGCGAGTTGATCGAATCCGTCGATCTCGACGATCGCCAGCGACGACGGGGTCTCCAGCACCATTGCCCGTTCGGTCTCGATGGCAAGCTGGCGCTGCAGACTGCCGCGGCTCCACAGCCGGGTCAGCGGATCGACCGCCAGCTCGGGCGCCGCCGGGGCAGACTCGGCGGGTGCCTGCCGCTCCGGCGCCGGCGGCGGCTCCATCGGCACGGGGGTCGGCGCCTGCGGCAGCGCCGGTACACCGGCTTCTCTCGCCCTTGCGGCCAGCGACGGCAATCGCGAGCCGCGTACCAGCAGCGTGACCAGCAACAGCGTCAGGATGCCGGCCATCGCGGTCGCCAACGCCACGAAACGGTTCAGATCGTGGCGGCGGCGCAGAGCACCGTCCCGCGCCTCGTCGAGTTCGAGGCGGACGTGGGCGAGCAGGGATTCGGCATCTTCGGTCAGTTGGTCGACCTCGCGGTCGAAGCGCTCCATCGCCACCGCGCCGTCGGTCAGCCGGGTCTCGACCGGCCAGGCGAGCAGCACCGTGCCCATCTGCCGCGCCTCCGCCCAGCGCCTCACCATCTCGGACAGGCGCTGGCCTTCGGTGGGGTGATCGAAATCGGTGTTGCGCACCAGTACGCCGAACAGGCTCTCGATCTGTCCGGCGATCAACTCGAAACGGATGCGCTCGTCCTCGCCGCCGTGGATCAGGAAATCGTTGGGCGGCATGGCGCTGCGGGCCAACAACAGTTGAAGGCGCGAGACATCCTCGAATCGGGTCTGGATGTCCTGCGCGATGACCTCGATGTCCCGCTGCAGCGGCCGATAGACCCACAGGTTGGCGAACGCCAGCACTGCGACGAACGGCACCACCGCACCGATCATGGCGAGGAGGAGGCGAACTCGGCTGGGAAGGCCGTGAAGCAATCCGGTCATCGATCGGTCGATAGCTTGGAAGCCCTTTTTCGGAAGCGATCACGAGCACTCAGCCTAGAGAATATCCTGCCCCGGCCATCGACGCGATCAAAGTGCGTCGATCGAGCGACTGCGATGCCGCGACGACGATGGCGACTGCTCCACGCTGTGCAATTCTGGAGCAGATTGTTGCAATCCGCGCGGGCACGGGTAATCCGCGGCCTATGCGCCGACTGCCACCGCCGGCAACGGCAATCCGTCACCGGCAAACGGGATCCGGCGGTTGCCGCGTCGACTCCAGCGCAACGGCATGTTTCGTGCAACAGGCCGCCGCATGAGCCCCAGCATCCCGGCCCGGCCTCATCATCAACAGATCCGCTCGTCATGGTCGCGGTGTGCCGGCTACGGCCTGGCGCCCGGCAATTTGCTGGCACCGCAGCCGGTCGACCGGGTGCAGCTGTCGGAACGCCTGGAAGCCAATGCCCGTCTGATCAGCTTTGCCCAGCCGATCATGGAACACCTGCACGAGGCCCTCGATCACGCCTCGTCGATGGTTCTGCTGGCCGACCGCGAAGGCATGATCCTGCGCGCCTTCGGCGACGGTGGCTTCGTGTCGCGGGCCCAGCGCGTGGCGCTGACGCCCGGTGCGCGCTGGGCCGAACAGGTGATGGGCACCAATGCCATCGGCACGGCGATCCACGAGGCCGGCACGGTCGCCGTGATCGGCGACGAACACTATCTGGAACGCAATCGCTTCCTGACCTGCATCGCCACGCCGATCCAGGCCCCGACCGGCGGCACGCTGGGCATTCTCGACCTGTCGAGCGACGTGCGGGTGTCGCTGCCCCACGCCCGCGCGCTGCTGCACGCCACCGCCGGCATGATCGAGCATCGGCTCCTGGGGAGTCTCGACGAGGGCTACCTGAGTCTTTGCTTCAGCCGCCACGCCGAGGTCCTCGGAAGCCCGCTCGAGGCGATCGCGCTGTTCGACGAGAACGGTTTCATGCTGGCCTGCAACAGCAATGCCCGCCAGCTGCTCGGCATCACCGCGGGGGGTGGACTGCCAGCGTTCGGCGATTGCTTCTCGATCGACTGGCGCCGCTTGCTGACCCTGGCCGGGGAGTCCGGCGTCCTCGAACTGCGCTGCTCCCAGGGCCGCCCGCTCGCCGCCGTCGCACGCCTGCGCCAGCCCCAGCGACGATCGATCCAGGTCGCGGCGCGCGAGCGGCCGAGCGGCGTCGGCGACAGCTTCGACGAACTCGATCACGGCGACCCGCGCATGCGCCGCGCAGTCGACCGCGCCCGGCGCATCGCCGGCCGCGACATCGCCTTGCTGATCCAGGGCGAGACCGGCTGCGGCAAGGAATGGTTCGCGCGGGCTTTTCATCGCAGCGGCCCGCGTCGGAACGCCCCTTGGGTGGCGGTCAACTGTGCCTCGATCCCGTCGACGCTGATCGAAGCCGAACTGTTCGGCTATGCGCCGGGCGCGTTCACCGGCGCACGCGCGCGCGGCGCCCGCGGCAAGATTCAGGAAGCCCACGGCGGCACGCTTTTTCTCGACGAGATCGGCGACATGCCGCTGGCGCTGCAGGCGGTGCTGCTGCGGGTCCTCGAGACCCGTTCGGTGATGCCGCTGGGCGCCGACGAGGAGGTCGCGGTCGACATCGGCCTGGTTTGCGCGAGCCACCGGCCGCTCCAGCAGATGGTCGCCGATGGCAGTTTTCGCGCCGATCTGCTGTTCCGCCTCAACGGCCTCACGGTGTGGCTGCCTCCCCTGCGGGATCGCGCCGACTTCGACGATCTGGTACGCCATATCCTGCGGGAGGAAAGTCCCGCGCGGACGGTACGCATCGCCGCCGGGACGCTGGCGCTGCTGCGTCACCAGCCGTGGCCCGGAAACCTGCGCCAGCTGCGCAACGTGCTGCGGGTGGCGCTGGCGATGCTCGCCAGCGACGAGCACGAGCTGCGCGTCGACCATCTGCCCGAGGAATGCCTGGAGGCGGAAGGCCCGGCGCCAGCCGGATCGGCTGCGGCCGGCGACCTGCGCACGGCGGAACTGCGCCTGGTCCGCGAATGCCTCGAGCGCCATGCCGGCAACGTTTCGGCCGCGGCCCGCGAACTAGGCATCACCCGCACCACCCTGTACCGCAAGCTCAAGCTCTCGCACGGCAGGCGCTGAGCGCCCGCCGCGCCGGGACGCGCGCTACAGCGTCTTCAGGTATTCCACCAAGGCGCCCTTGTCCGCCGCGGACAGCGCGGTACCGTATTCGTGGCCACGATTGCTGCCGCCTCGCAGGCGGGTGTCGTGCAGCGTGCCGACGCGCTCGGCCTCGGCCCCGTCGGTGACGAAGCCGACCTTTTTCGGATCGTAGACGTTGTAGCCGCGGCGGAACGTGACCGGGCGCGACGCGACCGGTTCGAGCAGGTCGCGCAGCGTCGGCACCGAGCCGTTGTGCAGATAGGGCGCCTTGATCCAGATGCCGTCCAGGAACGCGGCGACGTAGCCGCGCAGGGGCTCCTCGACCAGGCCCTTGCGGCGAATGCCCATCGCCTCGACGACTTCGTTGGCCTCGCGGGCGGCCCGTTCGTTCCAGGTGTCGATGCGGTCACGGCTGGTGCCGACCTCCTCGACCGGCACCACGGTGCCGGTACGGGCGCTTTCGTGGCAGCCGGCGCACTCGGCCACGAACAGGCCGCGGCCCCGTTCGGCCAGCGGGCGGTCGATGGCGAACGGATACGGCGGCGCCTGGCGCGCCGTGAAGTACTCGAGCATCCAGTCGATATGGCCCAGAAATTCGTCCTTGTCCTTCGGCGCCGCCCCCAGCAGCCCGAGAGCCGAATCGATCAGCACCGAATAGGCGTCGTGGCTGTCGCCGGCGAAGTTCATGCGCATGCCGCGCTCGGGCTCGTACTTGCCGAGGTTCCACAGCGACGGCATGTCGGTCGGGCCGAAGCTGTCGTCCATCGGCCATTCGATCATGAAGTACTTGGTCAGGTTCATCGCGTCGTCCCGGCCCCGGCCCCAGTCCGGGAAGCCCGGGTGGTAAAGCCAGGCAAACTGGGATTCGCGCTCGAGCAGGCGCTTCCTGGTGATCGGGATCAGCACGTAACGGTAGATCAGGCGCTGGCTGACGGACAGATCGGTGACCAGGTTGATCTCTCGCATCAGGTTGTCCGGGTTGAAGCGCGGATCCTTCGCGCAGTCGATCAGGAAGCGGAAGAAGGCCGCCAGGTTGAGGGTATGGTTGGGCGCCAGCGGCACGAACACCGGATTCGAGTCCTCGGCCACCCGGTAGCTGCCGGTGTGGCACACCGCGCAGGTGTTGGCGACCCGGGGAAAGCCGATGGTCTTCTTGGTGAAGCCGATCGGCAGTTCCATGCCCTCTTCCCAGGCCACGCCGAGGGCCGCGAGGCCACCGGGCCCCGGCAGCTTTTCCGGGAACATGCGCGGCAGCACGTAGAAGATCCAGTACGGGATGCCGGCGTCGTGCTCGGCGCCGATCGAGCCATACTTGAAGCGCATCTCCGGATTGTCGGTGATCCAGGCCGGCTGCGGCTCCTCGTGGAAGAACTGATACCAGCCCCAGACGCCGGCGGCGGCGGCCACCATCAGCAGCACGCAGATTGCGGTGATCCAGCGTCGGCAACGGCGTGAGCGGCAATCGGTCAGGCTCATCGGTGACTCCGTTCAGAAGGTCTTCAGGTACTCGACCAGGGCGTCCTTGTCGGCTCCCGGCAGTTCGGTCCCATAGGCAGCCCCTTCGTGCCCCTCGTTGCCGTTGCCGGGCAGCGACGTGTCGAACAGGAAGAAGCGCCGGTCGCCGTCGGCGGCCCGGTCGGCGACGAAGCCGACCCGCCGCGGGTCGTAGACGTCGTTGCCACGATAGAACGAGCGTGGACGCCTGGCGGCGGGTTCCAGCAGATCCCTCAGCGTCGGCACCGAACCGTTGTGCAGATACGGCGCCCGCAGCCAGATGCCGTCGAGGGGCATGTTGGCGTAGCCGAAGGTCTTCCGGAAATGGCGGAAGCGATGGGGATAGCCGGCATACAGCGTGGCCTGGTTGACCGCCAGCTCGTAGGTGTACGAATCGAGGCGCGCCCGATCGGTGGCGACCTCGCCGATCGGCGTCACGTGACCAACGCGCGGTCCGCTGAAGTCGCGGCCGTCGCGGCCGTGGCACTGGGCGCAGTAGCGTTCGTAGAGCGCGAACCCACGCTGGGCCAGCTCTGCGTCGATGGCGTAGGGCCAGGCCGGTGGCTGAAGATTCAGCAGCCAGTCCTCGACGCGGGCGATCGCACCGAGTTCGATGGTCGGCGGCGTCGTGCCGGTGCCGAAGGCCGCACTCTTGTTGCGCTCCTCGGTGTGGGTGTTGTTGCCGTCCCAGTGCAGTTCCATGCGCTTGCCGTCATCGCGCAGCATGCGTGGTCCCTGCAGCCAGATGGAAGGGAAGTCCGAGGCACCGAGCAGCTCCTTTGGCGGCAGCTGGTGCATCGGGAAGTTGAACAGGACCTTGGCCGAATTGAAGGTGTCGACCCGGCCCGGCCCCCATTGCGGCTGGTCGAACACGAACGCGAAGCGCTCCTTCAGCATCAGCAGCCGCTCCCGCATCAGACCGATCGCCACCGGATAGACCAGGTTGCGGTCGAGCCACGACAGGCCGCCGTTCAACGCCTCGATCTGCGGCACGATGAACTCCGTGCGGAACTTGGCGCTGGACGCGCAGTTGAAGAAGAAGCTTTCGAAGGCACGGATGTCGAATCGGTGGGCCGGCATCCCCAGCACCAGTCGCGGTGCCGCGCCGGGCGCGTCGCGCACGGTGCTGGCATGGCACACCGCGCAGTTCAGGAACACCCGGTCGATGCCGAGATGAAAGCGTTTCGACACACCGACCGGCAGATCCTTGCCGGGCTCGTAGATCATCCCCAGCGAGGCGTAGCCGTCGCCCGGCAGATGCTCCGGGCAGATCTTGGGCAATGCCTGCCAGATCCAGTACGGGAATCCCGATTCCCGCTCGCCGCCGGTGGAACCGTACTTGAAGTGCTCGGCGATGCCACGATAGGCGACCGGTTCGTCGGCGCCGAAGCGGCCCACCCCGTAGACCACGGCCAGCGTCGCCACCACCCACGGCGCCCACAGCACGGCGCGCCGCAACTGGCGGAACCAGCGAGGCCCGGAGGCCTGGATGTCGTCGTCGGGTGCTTGCATCGGATCCCTCCAGGATCAGTAGGTCGCGCAGTTCGGCAGGTCGGCATAGGCCATCGCGGCCATGTCGTCGGGGTCGAGGCCGGCGGCCCGCAAGCTTCGCTCGAGGTAGCCCCGCATCGCCGCCAGCGCCTCCGATCGTGCGAATCCCGTGGCCTGGGCACTGGACGGCGGCGGCATCGGTGTCTTGCTGCGCGCGTCGCTGGGCAACTGCCACATCTGCAGTCGCCGCAGGATGCGCGGCGCGCAGGACGCCAGGCGCTCGCGCACACGATCGGCAGTGCCGTTCAGGAAACCCGGAGGAAATGCGTCCGCGGCATCGTGGCAAGCGGCACAGTAGCGGTAGAAAGGCTGCAGCGCCGCGTCTGCAGTCGCGCCGGCCGTCGGCGCCGGTACGGGATCGATGGCCGGCAGCGCGATCGCCGGCTCCGGCGCCGGCAGGCCGAAGTGCGCCAGCAGCGGCGCCAGCAGGCGCTCGCGCTGCACAGGACCGTCGTCGAAGAGGTTGGCGCCGTCGACGCCGGAAAGCGCCTCCAGCCTGGTGATCGCGGCGTCGATCGGCGCAAACTCGTCCACCCACAGCGCTAGCAGACCGCCGTCGATCGGCTCCAGGCGGCGCAGCGCAGCGCCACCGGCGCCACGCACCGTGGCGCCGGTGCTGCGGTAGCCACCGCCGTCGGCGACGAACTCGCTGCGGTAGCGCGCCAGCCCACCGCCCAGCACCAGGCGGTCGATCCGCAGGCGACCGTCGGACAGGCGGCCGGACAGCATGAGGCCGTCGGCGCCGCCACATTGGACATCGCGCCGCGAACCCCGCTC
The DNA here is from genome assembly GCA_020445745.1 of Rhodocyclaceae bacterium. Classification (GTDB taxonomy): domain Bacteria; phylum Pseudomonadota; class Gammaproteobacteria; order Burkholderiales; family Rhodocyclaceae; genus Cognatazoarcus. Next base: position 41,363 of record JAGRGB010000034.1, read on the forward strand.
CCGCCAGCGGCACGCCAGGTTCTGCCCGCGGGTCGCGGCCGCGGGATCAGCGGCGACCGCGACGGCCAGCGCGTCGATGTCGCGCGGCGACAGAAACTCGGCCAGCGCGTCGACCACCCGCGCAAGCGTGCCCGCTTCGTCGAGCCGCCAGTGGGCCAGCGGATCCCGCAGCGCCAACGGGTCGAAGCGCGCGGCGACATCCGCGGCGCGGCGCAGCGCGTCCGGGTCGAGCCGGTCGAGGGCCTCCGGCGGCAACGCGGCGAACGGCAGCCGGTTCGGTATGTCCGGGTTCGGAATCTCGATGCCGTCCGGCCAATGTCGTTGCCAGCCGGTCCGCAGCGGCGCCAGTGCCGCGTCGTGCAGTTCGCCGTCCGCGGCCGGCACGCCGGAGAAGCGGGCGCGCACCGCCAGCCCCCACAGCCTTGCGCGGCAGGCCGCGCCGGCCCTGCCCGCGCCGCAGCCCTGCTGCCAGACGCGTTGGGCGACCGACAGCAGATTGGCGCGGTCGGTGGCGTCGTCGATCGCATTCGCCAGGTCCACACCGCGATGCCAGTCGAGGCCGTAGTAGTCGCGACCGGTCGCCGCCAGCAGACCGGCGATGCGTGGGCTGGCACTGGTTTCGTCCCAGGTCTGACGGGCGAACAGCGGCGCGGCGTTCTGGTGACAGGCCAGGCAGACGCTGCGGTTTGCGGCGCGGATGCGAGGGCTGCCACCCGCACGATAGTCATCCACCAGTTCGAACTCGAAGCGCCCGAGACCCGGGTTGTAGCTGATCACCTCGAGCACGGCGGCCTTCTCGTGATAGCCGAGATAGAGGCGATCGCGCAGCAGCGGTGCCGCCGTATCCCGCGGCTCGCCGGTCACCGCGATGACGACTCGCGGATAGCGGAAATAGTCGGCGTCACCTGCGGCATGGCGCTGCAGCGAGCGGCCGAGGGGCACGAGCACCGCCGGCCGACCGGCGAACGGCGCACCGGACGCCAGTTGGGCGTCGATCAGCGCCAGCAGCCGGGGCAGCGGGAACGGCACCTGCTGGTCGCCGCCGAGCAGCGCGCGGAACACCGACGGCGGTGTGGCCGCAGCGCCGACGCCGGCGGCCAGCACCAGTGCCAGCGTCAGCAGGCAACGCATGGTCGTGACGGCCCCCATCGGCGGCTCTCCCGATGCTCGGTTGCCTACTGTGCCGCGACGTCCAGCCGATGGACCTGGGTGCCACTCCAGCAGTCCTCGGCGACCTGGCCGGTACGCCGGAATTCGGCCTCCCCGGCCTTGGCGGCCTGGTCGTTCCACAGCACGAAATTGACGACGAAGGCGCGATCGAGGTAAGCCCTCCCGAGGTAGAAGCCGGGCCTGACCATGCGGATCTCGTCGCGGATCGCGAAGCCGTCGCGCCCCGCCATCATGTCCGGCATGCGGCGGTAGCCGGGCAACTCGTCGGTGAACGCGTAGTCGATGATGATCGACTCCCGGCGGCCGTCGAGCAGGCTCTGGCCGCAGTACAGGCGTGCCGGAAACAACAGCCACTGGTCATGGCCGCCGACCTCGATCTTCGTCAGCGGATTGGTGCTGCCGCCGTCGTCGACGAGTCCGACACGCTTCAGGGGCTTCAGATCCTCGATGCGGTTGCGCAGCAGGCGCTGGTCCCGATAGAAGACCTTGCCCTTCCACAGGATCTCGCCGATCGCGTCGAGCTTGCGGCCGGCGACATTGACCAGCAGGCCCTTGAGGCCGCCGCCGACCACCTCCGAGAGCCGCAGCTTGCCGCTGATGCCGCGCGGGAAGAAGAGATCGCCCTCGTAGGGTCCGTCCGGAATCGGCCCGGCCGACAGCCGCGCGTAGATCTGGTCCACCTGCTCCTGCTCGAGCAGCGACAGGAGTTCCGGCGTGATCCGGTAGAGGTCGTCCACCGACAGCGGATGGTCGTGCTCGAGGGCGGCAAAGTCCGGCTTGGCCGAATAGGCCTCGCCGTAGGGCGCGAACGGGAAGTCGATCTCGAACTCCTGTTTCTTGCGCTTCTCTTCCTGGCCACAGCCGGCGGTCAGCGCACAGGCAACCAGGGCAATCGCGAATCGCTTGAAATGCATGGCGTTTCTCCGGTTCACAGGGTTGCCAGGAAGGCGGTCAGGGCCTTCTTGTCGGCGTCGGACAGCGTCTCACCGAAGCGGTGGCCGGCGTTCTCGATCTCGGCGAAGCAGCTGCTGTACACCTGCTTGACCAGATGCGGCCGCTTCTTCAGCGCCTCGACCAGACCGTTGGGAGACTTACGCACCTCCTTGACGATCTCCTTCAGTTCGGCGAGCACCTGCTTGCCTTCGCGCGGGCCGAGACGTCGCTCGAGGCGGGCTTCGACCGCATCCGGCGCGAGCTTGGCCTGGACCAGATCGACGACGAACTCCTTGTGGCGGAAGTTGCCGATGGTGCCCGCGGTGACGCCACGACCGTCTATCTCGGCCGGGATCGTCAGTTGGAAGCCGAGCAGCTTTTCCTTGTCGGTACCGTCCCACAGCCGCGGGCCGATCCGCAGCGTGACATCTTCGTTGAGCAGCGTGACCTTCGGGATCCGCCGGTCAGGATTGAGCAACGCTTCCATCGAACGCTTGTAGAGATCGAAGCGGCCGGCGACGCTCGGGTCGTACGCCAGGCAGCCGGGCTGTTCGTCCGGCGGCAGCAACCGGATGTTGCTGCCATCGACGTAGCGCGGCCGCATCGCGTAGAAGTCGTTGGCGCGGTTTTCCGGCTTGCCGCAGATCTCCGGTCCGATCGCGTTGTTGTGCATGAACGGCGCGTGGGCCCACAGGTTCAGCAGCGAGATGTTGCGGTAGTAGCCGCGCCCACCGTCCGCCGGTTCGGCGATGTTCGGGTCCGGCGGCTGGGCACGCAGGGTTTCCGAGCCGTACTGCTGCCAGATGTGGCCCGTCACGTGGTTCGAGTGCAGCGCCCGGCAGCGGAACGTGCCGACTTCCGAGACCGGCGTCGGACGGTCGTTGCCGAGCCAGTCGGCGCGCAGGCCGCTTTCCTCGTCGATGCGCTGGAAGTCCAGCCCGGCGGTCTGGCCGTCGGCGGCCCCCGGCTGACTCGAATGACAGCGCGCACAGTTGGCGGCGAAGACCTCCGCGCCGCGGGCGACCGCGCCGTCGCCGAATTCGTTCTCGAGATCCTCGATGAAATCGGCCTCGGTGTACTCGGCACGGGGATTGAAGGACTTGATCGCCCGCTCTCGCGCAACCCGCAACTCCGCGCTGTGCGCCTCGGCCGACACGAAGAAGTCGAAGATGTTCTGCAGCCGGTCCTCGATCGCCCTGAAATTCGGGCAGTCGCGCCGGCACTGGCCGATGTCGAACGCCGTCTGGCCGTAGCCGCGCTGCTGGGGATCGACCACCCGCAGGTCGGTCAGGTGATTGACCCAGCACTGCTCCGAGCACGAACCGATATTGAAATAGACGCGCTGGATCGCCTCGATGGCGCCGATCGAATCCTCGCCGCCCTTCAGGATGTGGTGCACGGTCTCGTCGTGCAGCCCTTTCGACCAGCACTTGCCGACGCGTCCGGGCTCGCACCAGCAGGCGTCGGCCGGCTGACCGTCGCAACTGCGTGCCTTGCGCCATTTCAGCACCGACTCGCCGTCGAACACCGGGCGCCGCGCGATATTGATCAGCGCGTTGATCGTGCCGGGATTGTTCACCTGGTCGTTGGGAATCGCCGAGGTGTCCGTGGTCCCGGGCCGGGCGTGGGCGAACATCTGCCATTCGAGGGTGTTGCTCGGCATCCCCGAAACCATGACCTCGGAGATCCGGGTGTATTGGTTGCCGATCAGGCCGACGATGTTCTCCCAGCGCGGTCGAGCCGGATCATCGGGGGGGTTGAGCGGGTCGAAGGCGATGTGGCAGGAACCGCAGGACGTGCCGATCAGGAAGGGCGGCTCGATTGAACCGTCCCACAGGTGGCTCTTGGCTGCCTCCTCGTCGCCGCCGGCGGCGGCGATCCTCCGGCCGTAGCCTTCCCAGCTTCCGGCGCTGCCATTGACCGCGATCCAGCGCTCGCGATCGAAGCGCGGGTTCGGGAACTTGCGAATGCCGAGGGCGCCGGTGGACGTGCCGAACTTGAGGTCGCACGGCGACTGGCGCTGGTCCTGCGGACCGTGCACATCGAGCTTGGCGAGCGGTGCGTCGCGAAAGTCGCATGCCGGATCCCGGTAGCCGGTCTTGCCGACATGGGCGAGCAGTTGCTCGTCACCGGGACACCAGTCGAAGCCGTAGGTCTCGTCCTTGTCCCTGGCCGGGCAGCCGGCCGAACCGGGCGTACAGCAGCTCGGATCGTTGATCGCTCCCCAGGCCGCGAAGCGGTCGCCTCGCTGGTCCGAGCGCAGCACGCGGAACCAGTCGATCATGACGCCGATGCGCTGCTGGAAGACGTAGGTGTGGAAGCGGTCGTTGCCCGCCGTGGCCTTGAACCAGATCAAGCGCCCGGCGCACTCCGAATCGTTCAGGCCCTCGCGCGCGCAGGCCTCGTAGTAGGGAATGTCCTGCTCGTGCGTGACCGCGCGACCGGCGACCTGGGCCGGCCCCTGGTCGCGCACCCATTCGGGCGCCGCCTCGGAAGTCGACTGGGCGAGGGCCGGCACACCAGCCCAGGCCACCGCGAGGAACGCCAGGGCATGGATCAACTGCATTACGCCTTTCATGAAACCTCCCGCTTGGGGTAATGGTCCTTCCCCCGGCGAAGTCCATGCCGCCAATCAGCCGATCCTGCCGGGGGGCCTTCGGTCACGCGGCGAGGGCCGTGCGACGCGCGCCTGACTCACGTTTGCTGCGACGCGCCGATCAGCCGTCGTCACGTCGTGCAACACATTTTATTCTCGGTAAGTACATTGATAGCATGGTCGAATGGCATTTCAATCGGTACGAGCTCCCGACCGTGCGATATGCCATGAAAGGACATCGGCGCCCGTCGTGACGAGCGGCGCGGAGGATGCCTCCGCGACGGGTCGACGGGCACGCTGACGCGAGCCGACCACGGGATTGCGAAAGCGGCGCAAGGTGCGGGCAGGGCGCCTGGCAGGCGGCGCCACCGGGCCTGCTCCGATTCGGCACACCGCCGGGACGCGGCCCGGGCGTGACATCTCCCGCGGCCCGAAGGATTCGCTGCCGTGCCGTCGCCGCACTCGGCGAAAAAAAAGCGCTGCCGTAGCAGCGCCCGCGGCCCCGCGAGGGCCGGGTTCAGTCGCCGAGCGACAGGATCCAGCTCACCAGCAGACGGGCATCGGTCTCCTTGATCGCCGATGCATTGGGCGGCATCGACAGGCCGCTGACCTTTCCCTTCCAGTGGCTGTTGTAGGGGCTCGAGCCCTCCAGCACGACACGGGTCAGGAAATCCTGGGCGCCAGGCTTGCCGTGATACTGGCGCGCCACGTCCTGCCACGCCGGTCCGATCGGATCCATGCCCTTCGGCCCGGGCTTGCCCGACTCGATCGAATGACAGGTCATGCAGCCACTGGTGGCAGCCAGCTTGCGCATTGCCTCGTCGTTTTCATTGGCCGCGACGGCGGCGCCCGCGAGCGCCACGCCGACCGTTGCGAGCAGGGTTGTCACTGCAACTCTCATTTGAATCCTCCTGACGGATTGTCATTGAAAACCGCGCCGATGCGTCCGGGGCCGACAGCGCAACCGGCTTCGACAGCCGGCCCCGCGACGCACGAGAAGCAAACCTCGGCCTGCCATCGCGGCACGCCGATCGTGAATTCGGACGGGATGGGTGTTGGGCAAGCGCTCCGGGCTCGCCGCTGCGCAGGCCTCGCAAACGTTTCACAGATTGCGCCATCGAGGACAGATTGCTCAGATCCCGCAACACTCATGCCAATTACGTTGGGGCGGCCACCCGCCCTGCGCGGCCGCAAGGACCGCCGACATCCCGACGCAACGGCAGCATGGCTTCGTCGCCGCCACCACCGAAAAGCAGCGGCACGGCAGCCGAAACTGCCGTGCCGCGATCCCCGGGGCAGGTACCGGGGCTTCGTCATCGCTCAGGACTTGTGCAGCTTGAACACCCAGATCGAGCCACCCTGCTCGAGGTAGTTCACGCGCTTGGCGACGTCGCCACCCCACAGCGGCACGGCGCCGCCCCAGCCAGCCGCCACGGCGATGAACTGCTCGCCGTCCTGCTCCCAGGTGATCGGCGGCGCGACGATGCCGGTGCCGACCTGGAAGCTCCACAATTCCTTGCCGGTCTTGGCATCCAGCGCCTTCAGGTAGCCCTCCGGCGTGCCATAGAAGGTCAGCCCGCCGGCGGTGGTCAAGACGCCGCCCCACAGCGGAGCATAGTTCTTGTTTTCCCAGACGATCTCGCCCTTGACCGGATCGATCGCGCGCAGCGCGCCGATGTAGTCCTCGTGCGTGGCCTTGATCGTGAAGCCCGCGCCGAGATACGCCGCGCCCTTCTTGTAGGCGATCGGCTCGTTCCAGATGTCCATGCCCCACTCGTTGGCCGGCACGTAGAACAGGCCGGTGCCCGGGTTGTAGGCCATCTGCATCTGGTTCTTGCCACCCAGGAAGGAGGGTGCGGAGAACACGACCTCGCCCTTCTTGCCGTCGCCGGCCTTGGCCGGGTTGCCCGGACGGTTGGCATCGACATACACCGGGCGGCCGGTCGCCAGATCGATCTTCTCGGCCCAGGTGATCTGCTTGACGAACGGGAAGGCGTTCAGCAGCTTGCCGTTGGTCCTGTCATTGACGAAGAAGAAGCCGTTGCGGTCGGCCTTGCCGCCGGCCTTGATCACCTTGCCGGACTTCGGATCCTTGTAGTCGAACGAAACGAATTCGTTGACACCGTCGAAGTCCCAACCGTCGTGGGGGGTGTTCTGGTAGTGCCAGACGATCTTGCCGGTGTCGGGGTTGATCGCCACGGTGGAGGACGAGAACAGGTTGTCGCCGGGGCGGTTCCAGCTGTTCCAGGGTGCCGGGTTGCCGGTGCCGACGAAGATCAGGTTGGTCTCCGGATCGTAGGTGGCGCCGTTCCAGGTCGCCGCACCGCCGGTCTGCCACAGGTCGCCCGGCCAGGTAGCGTTCGTGGTGCCCGAGATGCCGTTCTCGACCTTGTTGCCCTGGTCGTCGAATTTGTAGCCCATGTGGCCTTCGACGGTCGGGCGGATCCACTTCAGCTTGCCGGTCTTCGCGTCGCGCGCCTCGAGGCGGCCGATGACGCCGAATTCACCACCGGAGACGCCGCTGATGACCATGCCGTTGACGATGATCGGCGCGGCCGACATCGAGTAGCCGGCATGGTAGTCGTCGACCTTCTCGCGCCAGACGCGCTTGCCGGTCTCGACGTCGAAGGCCAGCAGCTGGGCGTCCAGCGTGCCGAAGATCACCAGGTTGTCGTACAGCGCCGCACCGCGGTTGATCACGTCGCAGCAGGGCATGATGCCGTCGGGCAGGCGGTGCTCGTACTTCCACAGCTTCTTGCCGGTCATGGCATCGAACGCGAACAGACGGCTGTACGAGGCGGTCACGAACAGGCGGCCGTCGTGCACCAGCGGCTGGGACTCCTGTCCGCGCTGCTTCTCGCCGCCGAAGGACATCGTCCAGGCCGGCACCAGGTTGCCGACGGTCGACGTGTTGATCTTGTCCAGGGTGCTGTAGCGCTGGCCCTGGGTGCCGAGGCCGAAGGACACCACGTCGCCGGTGGTCGTCGCGTCGTTCACGATGTCCGCATCGGTGACGCCGGCGGTGGCCGAACCCCAGGCCAGGACCGAGGCTGCAATGACACTCAGGGTCAGTCCACGAGCCGGACGAGTCTTGCTCCAGTCTTTCATCGAAATACCTCCTCATTTTTTTCGGTGCGTCCCCGAACGCCCGGGACCGGATCTGAGCGGGGTACGAATCCCGTTGCGCAAGGGACATGCCACTTGCCGGGCCGCGGATTTTTCCGGCTCGCACTCGCGAAAATCGCCACACCGGCGTGATCCGATTCGAGCCGGATCAGGCGCAGCCAAACGGTTGGCGGTCCATACGCTGTCGTCTGTCGGCAGCCGCCCGGGGGAGTCGCCGGGGCGATCCGCGACACCGTCGCGGGCTGCTCCGAAAATTGCCAGTTGCTCCGAATTGAAACAAGACACTACCCGGCACACGATGTCACACCCGCGCACCGGCAAGAATCGGGACCGTGGTGAATACGCGTACCATCACTGGCATCGCGCTTGCGAAGGTCTTGAACTCTGCCAGCGCCGAGCCGTCTCGATTCCTGCCTTGAGCACCCTCGCCACCGCTGCCCCGCTGCCCAGTTCGTGGGATCCATCGACCACCGGTTGGCGTGCGTTGTCGGCGCTGCTGGCATCGCTGCTGATACATGGTGCGCTGCTCCTCGCCCTGCCCGACCGGCACGGCCCGGCACGACCGCACGATCACCCGCTGATGGCCTTCATCGTCGCGTCGCCGGCGCCCGCCCCGCCGCCGGACTTTCCGGTGCCGCCACCGGTCGTCGAGGTACCGCCACCGGTGTTCTCGCCGGCGCCGCCGGAGCCGCTCGTCCAGCCGCCGCCGGAGACGGTCCCAACGCCCACGCCCACGCCCAAGCCCACGCCCAAGCTGAAGCCGCAGACCAAGCCGAATCCGCGGCCAGCGCCGGCGCCGACTCCAGAGCACGTCGTCGGGCTCCCGGCGCCGATTCCCGGGCCGCAGCCGCAATCCGCTCCGCCACCGGTGCCGGTCGTCGCGGCCCCGCCGCCCCCTCCGCCGCCACCGGACCCGCGACTGCTCGAGCGCTACGGCGACGAACTGTCGCGGCGCTTCGCCCGCTCCCAGACCTACCCCCGGCTCGCGCAGCTACGCGGCTGGCAAGGCGAGGTACTCCTGCAACTCACGGTCGCCGCCACCGGCGACCTGCTGTCGGTGCGGATCCTTCGCTCGAGCGGACACGAGGTCCTCGACCGGCACGCCATCGCCCTGGTCGAGGGCAGCGGCACCCTGCCGAGGCCACCGGCGGGCTTCGACAAGGACGACCTCCGGATCACGGTGCCGGTGCGTTATCGTCTGGGCTCGGGCTAGGCACGACTCCTGCTCTCGGAACCACGATGACGAAAACCGACCTGAGACATCCGACCCCGTCCCGACTCGCCGCCGCCGTCGCGCTCGGCACATCCCGGCCAGCGGGCCGCGGCCGACCGCAACGGCCACGACTGGCCTGTCCCGTGATCACCACCGCCGGTGCTGCGGGCAGACCGCCCGCGACGATGAGCCTGCCGAGACGCGCGGTGTCGATGTCGGCAGGCAGGCCGAACTCGTGAGCGAGCGTTGCGGTCGAACCCGCACGACCGGCTCGCCGGTGACCGATACCATGTCCTTCGGCACGCCCGTCCGTGCCGTCGCATTCCTGCGCGACCGGCGCGCCGGGGCGAGCGCCGGCGATCGATCGGGCGAATGCCTGGCCGACCCGGGCCCGCGGGCCGGCGAGTTGCTCGTCGCAACCGGGATGCCGCGCATCGCCTTAGCCGGCGTCTGCCATTGCTGGGGAGGCTAGATGTTCCGCAAGGTGGTCCATCGACTCCACGACCGCATCGGCCTGCTGGTGACCGGCGCGGCAGCGCTGATCCTGCTGCTCGCCGGATCGTGGTGGGGGGTCACCACCCGTAACGCGATCCAGGAGGAGATCACCGCGGCGACCCGCGTCGCCGAACAGTGGATGAGGGTGCTGGCGGACGAGGCCAGGGCACGTGGCGACACCGCGATGCTCACCGAGCAGCTCGCCGCGGTCGGCCGCGTGCGCGCCAATTCGCTGGAGGTCCGCGATTCGGAAGGACAGCTGCGTTATCGCTCGCCGGGTTCCACCTACAAGCTCGGTCGCGATGCGCCGGGGTGGTTCGCTGCGTTGCTGATGCCCGGCTTCGAGGCGACCGTCCTCGATGTGGACGGGCTGCGCCTGACACTGATTCCGGATGCCTCCCGCGCAACCCCCGACGCGTGGGACGATCTGGTACAGATCGCCGGCTGGGCCCTGGCCCTGCTGGTCGTGCTCGGGCTGGCGGTGCGTCATGCCATCAACCGCACGCTGCGTCCGCTGGTGGCGCTCGAAACCGCGCTCGAAAGGACCGCCGACGGCCGCTTCGACGTGCGCCTGCCATACCACGGCGTCGCCGAGCTGGACCGGCTCGCCGAGCGCTACAACCGGATGGTCGACGAACTCGAAACGAGCCTCGCCCGCAATGCCCGGCTGGAACAGGATCAGGCGTTCAACCAGGCCCTGCAGCGCCGCCTCGAAGAAGAGCGCCGGCAGATCGCCCGCGAACTGCACGATGAAATCGGTCAGAGCGTGACCGCCGTTCGCGCGATGGCAGGTGCCATCCAGCAGCGCAGCGAGACGCACCCCGGCATCCACGGCAGCGCCCAGGCGATTCTCGCGATGACCGGCCAGATGCAGGACGGCGTGCGCCACATCCTCGCCCGCCTGCGGCGCCCCGAACCGCTCCCCCGCGGCCGCCTGGCCGCGGCACTGGTGGAATACTGCGACCACTGGTCGGAGCTCTACCCGGACATCGTTCTGGAGCAGGACATCAGCGCCGAATCGGTGGCCCTCGACGAAGATTTCTGCCTTGCCGTGCTGCGCGTACTGCAGGAGAGCCTGACCAATGTCGCCCGCCACGCCAACGCCAGCCATGTCGCGGTACGTGCCAGTTGCAGCGACACCCACCTGAGTCTGAGCATCTGTGACGACGGCCAGGGCTTTGCCGCCCAGGCCGGCGCCGATCGCTACGGCCTGACCGGGATGCGCGAGCGGGTCGAGGCATTGAACGGCCACCTCGGACTCGAACGCGGCACCGACGGCGGCGCGCTGGTCACCGCGCTGCTGCCGCTGCCGAGGGCCGCTGCGCTTCCACCGCGCAGCCCTGCCCCGCATCAGAATCACGGAGACGAGAGATGAGCAGCCAACCGCTGACCGGACTGCGGGTGATGCTGGCGGACGACCACGCGGTGGTACGCGCCGGCTTCCGCATGCTGATCGAGGGTGCCGGTGCGACCATCGTCGCCGAGGCGTCGAGCGGCGAGGAGACCATGCGGGTCTACGACCAGCACCGCCCCGACGTGCTGATCATGGACGTCAGCATGCCGGGCATCGGCGGACTCGGCGCCCTCGAACGCATACGCGCCCACGACGATCGGGCGCGGGTGCTGATGCTCTCGGCCCACGACGATCTGCAGATTCCGTCGCGCGCCCTCCGGCTCGGGGCAACCGGCTACCTGTCCAAGCGGGCCGACCCCGGCGATCTGGTGCAGGCGGTGGCCCGCGTCGCCCGTGGCGAACGATTCCTCGACCCGGATCTGGCACCCCGGCTCGCGCTGGCCCGTTTCGGCGAGGCCTGCGATCCGGCCGAAGCCCTCACCGAAAAGGAGTTTGCCGTCTTCCTGCAGCTCGCCCGCGGCCAGTCGGTCAATCAGGTGGCCGAGAGCCAGCACCTGTCGCCGAGCACCGTCGGCACCCACCTGTACAACATCAAGCGCAAGCTCAATGCGTCGAACTCCGCCGAACTCGCCCTGATCGCCGTCCGTGCAGGACTGATCGAGGCATGATCCGCTGCCTGATGGCCGTGCTGGCGGCGTGCTGGCTGGCGCTCGCTCCGATGCCGGCCGTCGCCGGCGATCTCGGCCGTGACGCGCTGGCGGCCTACTTTCCGCCGCCGTTGAAGGTCGGCGAGCGTCTCCACGATCTGCCGGCGTGGCCGATCAGCAGCGAATTGCGCCCCGACGACGGCCCCCTCGGCTATGTCTTCGAATCGATCGACCTGGCACCGATCCCCGGCTTCGAGGGCACCCCGATCAATCTTCTGATCGCCGTCGACAGCGAGGGCAGCTTCCTTGACGTAGCCCTGTTGAGACAACACGAGCCGGTCTTCCTCGGCGGCCTCGGCGAGGAACCGCTGAAGGCATTCCTGAAGCAGTATCCGGGCCTCAGCCTGTCCTCGCCGATCTCGGTCGGCTCCAGGTATGGCGGCGACGCCACCCGCGACGACCGCCGGGTGGTGCTCGACGGGGTCACCAAGGCTACCGCCTCGATCCGCATCATCAACCAGACCGTGCTCACCAGCGCCCTTGCCGTTGCCCGCGCCAGGCTGGGTTTCGCCGGCGAAGCCCGCAGCGGACCACCGGCCACCGTGCGCGAGGCCGTCTACCAGAAGCTCGGCTTCGAGGAACTGTTGTCGAGCGGCGCCATCGCCCACCTCAGGCTCAGCAATGCCGACGTGGACGCCCTGTATGCGGATTCCCCGGTGGCCGGCGACGCCGCGGACGCACCGAACGATCCGGACGGTACCTCCCTGGAGCTGTGGGTCGCGTACCTCAATGTCCCGAGCATCGGTCGCGCGCTGCTTGGCGACGACGGTTTCGCCCGCCTGAAGGATCGCCTCGATCCCGGCCAGCATGCATACTGGGTCGCCACCGCCGGCCGCGAGGCCCTCGTCGACGATGATTTCGTGCGCGGCACCAACCCCCACAAGATGACCCTCAGCCAGGGCAACACGCCCTTCGAAGCGCGCGACCTGGACATGGACATTCCGCCGCCTCCAGGCCTGCCTGAATTCAACAGCCAGCTCAACCTCGCCCTGCCGCCGATCTCGGGACTCGATCCCGGCGGCGAGATCAGGATCGATTTCACGCTGCTGCGCAAGAAGGGTTTCATCCTGCCGGAACTGGTCTTTCGCCATGCCGTGCTCGCCTATCGTCCGCCGGAGCACTGGTTCGAGCGCCCACCGCCGCCGCCGCCCGAATGGCTGCAGGCCTGGATCGCGCGCCGCACCGAACTGTTCACCATCGGCGCCGCGCTGCTGCTGCTGTTCACGGTGCTCGCCCGCCCGCGCTGGATCGTCGAGGACGCGCGCCGTCTGCGGTGGTTCCGCTGGGGCTTTCTGGCCTTCACGCTGGTCTACATCGGATGGATTGCGCAGGGCCAGCTGTCGATCGTCCAGGTCACCGGCGCGATCAAGTCGCTCGACGCCGGCGCCGGCCTCGGCAGCTTCCTGTACGACCCGGTGTCGCTGTTGTTGATGGCGGCCACGCTGGTGACCTTCCTGGTCTGGGGGCGCGGCACCTTCTGCGGCTGGCTGTGCCCGTTCGGGGCGCTGCAGGAATTCTCGGCGATCTTGATGAAGATGATCGGCGTCAGGTCCCGCCGCCTGCCGGTGCGAATGTCCGTCGTGCTGTCGCGCGGCCGCTACCTGATCCTGGCGGCGCTGGTCGGCAGCGCGGCGGCCGCACCCGGGATCGCCGAGCGGCTGGTCGAGATCGAGCCGTTCAAGACGGCGATCACCGTGGTCTTCGATCGCAGCTGGCCATTCGTCACCTATGCCCTGCTGCTGCTCGCCCTGTCCGGTGTCTACTACAAGTTCTTCTGCCGTTACCTGTGCCCGCTGGGAGCGGTCATGGTGATCGGTGGCCGGCTGCGCGTGCTGGCCTGGTTGCCGCGCCGTGACGAATGCGGCCGCCCCTGCCAGCGCTGCCGCCATGACTGCGCCTACGACGCGATCGTCCGCGACGGCTCGATCGACTATGACGAATGCTTCCAGTGCCTGGACTGTGTCGGCATCTATCACGACGCCGAGCGCTGCGCGCCGGTGATGCTGTATCGGCGCAAGGGGCGCCAGTTGCGCCCCACCGCCACGCCCGTGGCCGATCCTGCCTGACCGCGATCGTGCGCTACCCTCCCCGCGCCGGCAGGCGGGGGAGGAAGCGGCGCAGCGCGACGAATTTCGCTATGCTGCAATGCCGGGGTCCGGATTATCACGATGCCACCGCCGTCCCAAACGAATTGTCATTCATGCCAGCAGCCGATCAGACCCGGCTCGAAATTCTGTCCGTTGTGCGGTGCTGCACAGGAGTCGACGATACCCTGCCCCGCCTGCCATGCGCCGGTCGTCGAAGGGAGGGCGTTCTGTCCCCAGTGTGGCGCCACGCTGGCCGGCGAGTCGGGTGAAGCGGAGGGGAGCACCGACGGCGACGACCTGACGCGCCTGTTCATTCCCGGCGACGGCGACGAGGTGATCGATCAATCAGATGCGGACTTCCCGGATGCGCGGGATCGTCGGCCCGACGATCTGCTCGACGGCTGGGAGGAGCCGGTTACCGAGATGTTTCTCGAGAGCAACTGGCAGCCGGAAGGCGGACTGAGCGATCTGGCGAGGCAGATCGACGCGGACACCAATCCGACGCTGCCAGCCGGGGAAGCCGCCGCCCCACCCGACCCGGCCCCGCCGCCATCACCATCGCCAACGTCGCCGGCACGCGATGACCAGCCATTCCCGGATTCGGTCCCGATCCAGCCGACCTCCGACAAGGACCTGGAAAGGACGGTGATCATGCGCTCGGGCTTCGGCTTGCCGCCCGAGGCGCCGGCGGGCGAGGCACCGCTGCCCGAATCGGATGACCAATCCACCGGTTCCGCCGAATGGGGTGCCGAAACGGTCCGCTACAGTGCGGAAGCCCTGCAGCAAGAGCGGGACGCGTTGGCGCCGGCGCCCGCCTCCCCCGGGCCACCGCGGCGCCTGGCGATGCTTGCAGTGATCGTCGTCGTCGCGCTCGCAGGCCTGCTCTATTGGTGGTACGCCGGCGATGACGGAACACCGCCGAGCGCGGCACCCGATGCGACCGCGACAGGCGGCGACACGACGCCCGCGATCGCCCAGCCCGAGCCGCCCGCGGCACCGGCGGCTGCGCCCGCCGACGAGCCGGTGCAGCCGCCGGCGCTGCAGGCCGACACGCCGGCGATCCCCGCCGACGTGACCGCGCCCGGCGGGATCGTGGCGCCACAGATCGCCGACGGCGATCCATTGCCACCCGCAGACGCCACCGATCTCGGTGAACCGGCGGGCGACGACGGATCGGAAACCGCCGACGACATCGCGGCACCGATTGCCGAGCCAGAGCCGGCGCCGGCTGCGGCTCCGGAACCGGCTCCCGCTCCCAAGCCCAGGCCGCGCCCGAAGCCGCGCCCGAAACCGATCGCGAAGCCGGCACCCGTGCCTACTCCGCCGCCGCCACCGCCGACGGAGCCGCTGCCCGCCACCGAGCCAGTGCCGCCACCACCTGCGCTACCCGCCTGGCAGCGCCAGTTGCGCGAGGAACTGGCGGTCTGCGACCGCAAGTCGTTCTTCACCAAGGCCATCTGTCGCGAGAAGGTGCGGTGGCAATATTGCGCGCCGGATCGCTGGGATACGGTGCCCGAATGCGAGGTGAGCGGCCAGTGAGTTCCGCCCCGCCGGCGGGCCCGGAGGCGCACAGGATGGGCGCGACGGAACGTGGCCGTCAGCTGCTGGAGATCTCCGCCGGCGTGCTCGGCGGCGCCCTCGACGGCTTGCGCAGGCCGGTCGTGCCAGGTCTGCTGTTCGCCGGCCTGCTGGTTTTCGGAGTCGCCGTGGTTGCCGCCGATGCGCTGGCCATGATGGCCGAGTCGACGGTCGTCGCCGCGCTGTCGGGCCTACTGATCGCGCTGCTGGCGATGTCGGTGGCGAATGCGGCCGGGGTCGCGATGATGGACCGGGTCGGCGACCATCCGCGGCGATCGCTGCCGGCACTGCTGTTCGCCGGCGCTCGCGCGCTGGCCATGCTGATCGTCGTCGCGCTGATCACGACGGCGACCCTGCTGGCGTTCGCGTTGGCGGCGGCCGCGCTGTTGCGGGCATGCTGGTTGCCGATCGTCGGTCCCGTGCTCCTGGTCGTCTTGCTCCCGGCGCTGATCAGCGGCGCCGCGGTGCTGGTGGCGGGCGCGTTCGCAACGCTGCTGCTCGCCGCGCCGGCATTCTGGTCAGGCCAGTCGCTGCGCGCGGCGCTGACCGTAACGCTGGCGGGACTGCGGCGCAGGCCGATCGAGATCCTGCTGGCGGTGCTGCTGCTGTTCTCGCTGGCCGCGTTGCTGAGCTTCGGCGTCGGAGTCTTCTACGCCGTCGGCAGCGCCATCGTCGCCGCTCTCGCGAGCGCCGTCGCCGGTGTCGAGATGGCCGCCACGCTGAGCGCCGATGATCTGTTCACAGCGATCGCTGCCGGTGAGGGGCAAGCGCTCGCGGCGGCCGCCGGCATGGGCATCCTGCTGCTGCTCGGCCTGACGGTGCCACTGGCGGCCCAGATCGGCGGCCTCTGTCACATCCATCGGATGCTCGGCGCGGCCCGACCCATGGCGGCGCGGCCTTCCGGCGCCGAGTCGCCGCATGTCCAACCGTCGCAGGCCGCGCCGACGGATGAAGGCCTGTCATCGACGCTGAAGACGGTGGCGCAGCCCCCGCAAGGCCGGCAGGCCGTGCCCGTCGTCGACGAGCGGCCGATACAGATCACGACCGAACCGTGCGAATCGGACCCGGTCGGACGACCGGCGGGCGAGGAAGCAGTGGCACGGCAGTCGCCGGTCGCCGATCCCGCAGCCCCACCGCCGGAATCTGATGCCGAGTTCATGGCTGCGGACGCCGGCCTCGAGGTAACCATGATCGTCATGCCCGGGCGCTGCCCCGCCTGTCACTCGGCGATCGAGAGCACCGACCAGTTCTGCGGCGAATGCGGGCACCGCCTGACGCACGCGCAGCCGGATGCGACGGAAAGGAAAGACGGATGACCAAACCGGACCTGGCAGACCGGGCCCGCGGTGCGTTGATGGGCGCCTTCATCGGCGACGCCCTGGCGCTCGGCCCCCACTGGTATTACGATCTCGACGAGTTGCGCCGCCGCTACGGCGAGTGGATCGACACATACACCGCGCCGCGCGACGATCACTACCACGCCGGCCTTGCCGCCGGTGACGCCACCCAGGCCGGCTTGCTGCTGGATCTGACCGCGCGCTCGCTGGCCGACTGCGGCGATTACGACGAAGCCGACTTCTGCCGCCGCCTCGACAGCGAATTGTTTCCTTCGCTGGATGATTCGCCGATGGGCGGCCCGGGCGGCTATACCAACCAGTCGATCCGGGAATGCTGGCGCAAGCGGGTCGCCCAGGGCCTGCCGTGGGGCGAGTGTGGCGGCTCGGCCGACACCACCGAGGCCATCGAGCGCGCCATCGCGCTGGCTATCCGCTATGCCAGGGATCCGGCGCGGCTGGCGGCATCGACCGCCAGCAACACGATGCTGACCCAGACCGACGAGAGCATCGTGGCGATGAGCGTCGCGTTCTGCTCGGTCCTCGGACTGCTGGTCGCCGGCGCACCGCTGGACGCGCAGACCTCGCGGCGGCTGATGGCCCTGTGCAAGGACGGGCGCCTGCCCTTCCATACGGTGACTTCCGGCGTCGACCTGGAGGTGCCGGGCAGCGCGCCCGAGGCGTCCCGGGCCGGCCGCTTTTCATCGCCGGACGCGCTGCTGACACCGTCCTGCGTCGCCCGTGCCGCCACCGATCCGTCGATCCGCATCGAGCCGGCGTGGAAGGTATCGCTGGTGTACGGCATGCAGTGCGCGATCTATCACCAACTGCCGGCCGTCTACTATCTGGCAGCGCGCTTTCGCGACGATTTCGAATCTGCGGTTTTGCATGCGGTGAACGGCGGCGGCCAGAATCTCTCGCGGGCGATGATGACCGGCGCACTGGTCGGCGCCCAGGTCGGCCTCGGCGCGATTCCGGCCCGCTTCGTCGACGGCCTCAGCGACGCCCGCCAACGGCTCGAGCTCGCCGAACGGCTGGCGGCCCAGGTGTGATCCCACACCGAAATTTCCCTGCCCTGCGCCGTAAGGATACGTCGCCCGCCACAGTCCAATGACTGGAAACCGTCCCAGGAGAAGTCCGTCATGAAGTTCCGAAGCCCGCTGTTGGCCGTGCTGCTGACCGTTCCGGTGCTCGCCAGCGCCGCCGATGGCCTGATCGTCGTCGAGAGCGCCCATCCGGTGGCCACCACGATGGATCGGTTCGAAAAGTCCGCTGTCGGCAAGGGCATGAAGGTCTTCGCCCGCATCGACCACGCCGCCGGCGCGAACTCGATCGGCAGGGACATGCGGCCCACCGAGCTGCTGATCTTCGGCAATCCCAAGGGCGGCACGCCCTTCATGGCGTGCGCGCAGAGCGTCGGGATCGACCTGCCCCTGAAGGCGCTGGTGTGGGAGGACGGTGCCGGCAAGGTCTGGCTCGGCTACAACGATCCGGTCTGGATCGCCGCACGCCACGACGCCGGCGACTGCCCGGTGACGGGCAACATCGCCGCGGCACTGAAAGCCTTCGCCGAAGCGGCTACGGCACCCTGAGGGCAAGGCCGGAGCGGGCACTGTCAACGCAAACGGCGACGGACACAGCCCGTCGCCGTGCTGCGGCATAGGATCGCGACTAGCGCGGCAGCAAGGACTCACCCATCAGGTAGGCGTCCACCTCACGGGCACACTGGCGGCCTTCGCGGATCGCCCACACCACCAGCGACTGGCCGCGACGCACATCACCCGCCGCGAACACCTTGTCGACACTGGTCGCGTAGCAGCCTTCGCCGTCGGTGCTCGCGCGGGCGTTGCCGCGTGGATCCTTGTCGACACCGAAAGCCTCGAGCAACGAGGCGGCCGGGTTGGTGAAGCCCATCGCGAACAGCACCAGCCCTGCCGGAATTTCGAACTCGGAACCCGGCACCTCGCTCATCTTGCCGTCCTTCCAGTCGAGGCGCACGCCCTTGAGCGCCTTGACCCGGCCGTCTTCACCGATGAACTCCTTGGTGGCGACCGCGAAGTCCCGGGCGCAGCCCTCCTCGTGGGACGACGAAGTGCGCATCTTGATCGGCCAGTAGGGCCAGGTCAGTTCCTTGTCTTCCTGCTCGGGCGGCGCCGGCAGAAGTTCGAACTGGGTGACCGACGCTGCGCCATGACGGTTCGAGGTGCCGACGCAGTCCGAACCCGTGTCACCACCCCCGATCACCACCACGTGCTTGCCGTCGGCAGAGATCGGGTTCCTGTCGCCACCGGCGACTTCCTTGTTTTGCGGGATCAGGAACTCGAGGGCGAAATGGACGCCGTCCAGATCGCGCCCGGGCACCGGCAGATCGCGCGGCGTCTCGGAACCGGCGGCAAGGATCACCGCATCGAAGTCCGCAGTGAGTTGCGCCGCCGATATCTCGGAGCCGGCATCGTTGATGACGCCCTTGGGCGGCGTCGCGGCGACGCAGACACCGGCGCGGAACTCGACCCCTTCGGCCTCCATCTGCTCGACGCGACGATCGATAAGATGCTTCTCCATCTTGAAGTCGGGGATGCCGTAGCGCAGCAGGCCACCGATGCGATCGTTCTTCTCGAACACCACGACGTCATGTCCGGCGCGCGCCAGCTGCTGGGCGGCAGCGAGTCCGGCGGGACCCGAACCGACGACGGCGACCTTCTTGCCGGTCTTGGTGGTCGGCGGCTGCGGCTTGACCCAAGCTTCGGCCCACGCCTTGTCGATGATCGCCCGCTCCAGCGACTTGATGCCGACCGGATCGGTATTGATGTTGAGCGTACATGCGGCTTCACAGGGCGCGGGGCACACCCGGCCGGTGAATTCCGGGAAGTTGTTGGTGGAATGCAGGACGCGAATCGCCTCCTGCCAGTCGCCGCGATAGACCAGGTCGTTCCAGTCCGGAATGACGTTGTTGACCGGACAACCGTTGTTGCAGAACGGGATGCCGCAGTCCATGCAGCGCGCACCCTGGGTCGCGGCGTCCTGATCCGACAGCGCGACGGTGAACTCCTTGTAGTTCTTGACCCGCTCGCCGGCCGGGGCGTAGGCCTCCGACAGACGCTGGAATTCCATGAATCCGGTGGGCTTCCCCATGTTACGCAGCCTCCAGTTGCTTCTGCTTCTCCGCGGCCATTTCACTGAGCACGCGGCGATATTCGTGCGGCAACACCTTGACGAACTTGTCGCGGTAGCTCGCCCAGTTGTCGAGGATCGATGACCCGCGCACGCTGCCGGTAAATCGCACGTGGCGCTCGATCAGGGCCTTGATGATGCGCTCGTCGGCCATCTCGAGATGATCGATGTCGACCTGGCCGTGGGATTCGAGCTCGTCGCCCGACTCCGAACCCTTGCGCGCCTCGATCTCCTCCTCAACCGGCTCCAGGGCGACCTGGGCCATGTTGCAGCGGCCCGAGAAGTCGCCCGCCTCGTCGAGCACGTAGGCGATGCCGCCGGACATGCCGGCCGCGAAGTTGCGCCCGGTCTCGCCGAGCACCAGCACCGTGCCACCGGTCATGTACTCGCAACCGTGGTCACCGACACCCTCGACCACCGCGGTGCCGCCCGAGTTGCGCACGCAGAAGCGCTCGCCGGCGACCCCGGCGAAGAAGGCCTCGCCCTCGATCGCGCCATACATCACCGTGTTGCCGATGATGATGTTGCCCATCGCCTCGCCACGGAAATCGCCATCCGGGCGCACGATGATGCGTCCGCCCGACAGGCCCTTGCCGACGTAGTCGTTGCCTTCGCCGACCAGTTCCAGCGTCACGCCACGGGCCAGGAAGGCACCGAAGCTCTGGCCGGCGGTACCGGACAGCTTGATGTGGATACTGTCTTCCGGCAATCCGGCATGGCCGTACTTGAGCGCCACCTTGCCCGACAGCATCGCCCCGACCGTCCGGTTGATGTTGCGCACCGGCAGGTCGATGGCGACCCGCTCACCGCGCTCGATAGCGGGTTCCGCGAGCTCGATCAGGCGATTGTCGAGGGCCTTGTCGAGGCCGTGATTCTGCGACTCCGAATGCAGCCGGCCGACCGATTCCGGCACCGCCGGGCGATAGAAGATCCGCGAGTAGTCGAGACCGCGCGCCTTCCAGTGGGCGATGCCCTGCTTCATGTCGAGCAGGTCGGAGCGACCGATCAGTTCATCGAAGCTGCGGATGCCGATCTGCGCCATCAGCTCGCGCACTTCCTCGGCAATGAAGAAGAAGAAGTTCACAACGTGCTCGGGCTGGCCGGAGAACTTCCTGCGCAGTTCCGGATCCTGGGTCGCGACGCCGACCGGACAGGTGTTGAGGTGGCACTTGCGCATCATGATGCAACCTTCGACGACCAGCGGCGCGGTCGCAAATCCGAACTCGTCGGCCCCCAGCAGGGCACCGATCAGGACGTCGCGGCCGGTCTTCATCTGGCCGTCCACCTGCACCCGGATACGGCTGCGCAGACGGTTCATGACCAGGGTCTGCTGGGTCTCTGCAAGCCCCAGCTCCCACGGCGACCCGGCGTGCTTGATCGACGACAGCGGGCTGGCGCCGGTGCCGCCGTCGTGACCGGCGATCACGACGTGATCCGCCTTGGCCTTGGCGACGCCCGCGGCGACCGTGCCGACGCCGACCTCGGAGACCAGCTTGACGCTGATCGATG
The DNA here is from genome assembly GCA_020445745.1 of Rhodocyclaceae bacterium. Classification (GTDB taxonomy): domain Bacteria; phylum Pseudomonadota; class Gammaproteobacteria; order Burkholderiales; family Rhodocyclaceae; genus Cognatazoarcus. The sequence goes on from JAGRGB010000034.1 coordinate 62,636, forward strand.
CCACCGGGTTGGCGTTCTTGAGATCGTGGATCAGCTGTGCCAGGTCCTCGATCGAATAGATGTCGTGGTGGGGTGGCGGCGAGATCAGGCCGACCCCCGGCACCGAATGGCGCAGATAGCCGATGTACTCGGAAACCTTGTGGCCCGGCAACTGGCCGCCTTCGCCCGGCTTCGCACCCTGCGCCATCTTGATCTGGAGCTGGTCGGCGTTGGCCAGATACTCGGTGGTGACGCCGAAGCGGCCGGAGGCCACCTGCTTGATCGCCGAGCGCAGGCTGTCGCCGGCGTTGAGTTCGAGGTCACGCTCGATGCGACTCGCGCCGATCAGCTCCGCCAGCCTGGTCGGCTTGTGCACCGGCTTGAAACGGGTCGGGTCCTCGCCGCCCTCGCCGGTGTTCGACTTGCCGCCGATGCGGTTCATCGCGATCGCCAGCGTGGTGTGGGCCTCGGTCGAGATCGAGCCGAGGGACATCGCACCGGTGGCAAAGCGCTTGACGATCTGCTTGGCCGGCTCGACCTCGTCGATCGGCACCGGCGCGCCGGCCGGCTTGATTTCGAACAGGCCGCGCAACGTCATGTGGCGCCTGGTCTGGTCATTGATGATGCGGGCGTAATCCTTGTAGGAATCGTACTTGCCGGAGCGGGTCGAGTGCTGCAGCTTGGCGATCGCGTCCGGCGTCCACATGTGCTCGTCGCCGCGGATCCGGAACGCATACTCGCCGCCGGCGTCGAGCATGTTGGCGAGCACCGGATCTTCACCGAAGGCCTTGCGATGCAGGCGCACCGCCTCTTCCATGACCTCGAACACGCCGATGCCCTCGACCTGGGTGGTCGTGCCGCTGAAGTACTTGTCCACCAACGACTGCTTGAGGCCGACCGCTTCGAAGATCTGGGCACCGGTATACGACATGTAGGTCGAGATGCCCATCTTCGACATGACCTTCATCAGACCCTTGCCGATGCCCTTGACGAAATGCTTGACCGCCTTGTCGCGCGCTTCGGCATCGACGGCGAGTTGCTGCAGAGTCTCCATCGCGAGATACGGATGCACCGCTTCGGCGCCGTAGCCGGCGAGCACTGCGAAGTGGTGTACTTCGCGCGCGGTGCCGGTCTCGACGACCAGCCCGGTACTGGTGCGCATGGCCTTGTTGACCAGGTGCTGGTGGATCGCGGAGGTCGCCAGCAGCGCGGGAATCGCGACGTTGTCGGCGTCGACATGGCGGTCCGACACGATCAGGATGTTATAGCCCTGCAGCACCGCGTCCTCGGCCTCGGCGCACAGGGTCGCCAGCCGCGCCTCGACCCCTTCCTTGCCCCAGGCCACCGGATAGCACACGTCGAGTTCGGCCGAACGGAACTTGTTGTTGGTGTGGCGGGCAATGTTTCGGATCGTCGCCATGCCGGCGAAATCGAGCACCGGCTGGCTGACTTCGAGCCGGTACGGCGGGTTGATCTCGTTGATCTCCAGCAGGTTCGGCTTGGGCCCGATGAAGGACACCAGTGACATCACCAGCTGCTCGCGGATCGGGTCGATCGGCGGGTTCGTGACCTGGGCGAAGAGTTGCCGGAAATAGTTGTAGAGCGGCTTTTCACGGCCGGACAGCACCGCCAGCGGCGAGTCGTTGCCCATCGAGCCGGTCGCCTCCTCACCCGCCCGGGCCATCGGCTCGAGGATGAACTTGATGTCCTCCTGGGTGAAGCCGAAGGCCTGCTGGCGATCGAGCAGCGAAGCCCGCTCGCTGCCGGCGGACGCCGCCGCGGGCGGCGAATCGAGGTCGTCGAGCTTGATGTTGATGCGGCGCAGCCAGTCGGCGTAGGGGCGCGCGTGGGCGAGCGACTCCTTG
>JAGRGB010000035.1 GCA_020445745.1 Rhodocyclaceae bacterium
TCGACCACACCGAGGCGCTGGTCTCGGTGGATGTGAACTCCGGCCGTTCGACCCGCGGTGCCGACATCGAGGAAACCGCGCTGCGCACCAACCTGGAGGCGGCCGAGGAGGTCGCCCGCCAGCTGCGCCTGCGTGACCTCGGCGGCCTGATCGTCATCGACTTCATCGACATGGAGTCGCAAAAGAACCAGCGCGAGGTCGAGAACCGTCTGCGCGATGCCCTGCGCTACGACCGGGCCCGTGTGCAGATGGGCAAGATCAGCCGCTTCGGCCTGCTCGAACTCTCTCGGCAGCGCCTGCGCCCGGCCCTGGCCGAGACCAGCTACATCCCCTGTCCGCGCTGCAACGGCACCGGCCACATCCGCAGCACGGAGTCCTCTGCGCTGCACATCCTGCGCATCATCGAAGAAGAGGCGATGAAGGAGAACACCGGCGCCGTGCACTGCCAGGTGCCGGTCGATGTCGGCACCTTCCTGCTCAACGAAAAGCGCGTCGACATCGCGCGCATCGAGGTGCGCCACCGGGTCAACCTGCTGATCGTACCGAACCGCCACCTGGAAACGCCCCACCACGAAATAATCCGGCTGCGTCACGATCAGCTCAATCAGGAAGATACGCCGCTGCCGAGCTACGAGCTGGTGAACAAGCCGCCCGAGCAGGAGGCGGATCCCGCAGGCGAGCGCAAGGACAAGAAGCCCGTCCGCGCGGAAGCGGCGGTCAAGGGCGTCGCACCGGGCCAGCCGGCACCGGTGGCCGAGCAGGCGCCGGCCGCCGCGGCACCGCCGCCTCCGGTCGAGACCCGGCAGCCCGGCCTGATCGCACGCATGTTCTCGTGGTTCCGCGGTGGCGAATCCAAGCCGGAGCCGGCGCCAGTGGCAACGCCGATCGAGGAGGCACCGAAGCGCGAGTCCCGGCACGGCCGTGGTGAGTCGGGCCGCCGCGGCGGTCGCGGCCGCAAGGATGGCGAACGTCGCAGCGACAGCCGGCGGGGCGAGCGCGAGGATCGCGGCGAGCGCAGCGAACAGACCCAGAACGAGCGTCCCGAGCGCGGTCGCAAGCGCCAGGAGGCGCAGGCCGACGAACAGCAGGGCGGCAACCAGCAGCGCAAGCGTCAGCGCGGCCAGCGCGGCCAGCGGCAGCAGGACAAGGACGCGCAGCAGGTTCAGGACGCGGCAGCCGACAATGCCGTGGACGCTGCCGTCGGGGCGGAGGGCAATCCGCCGGCCGAGGAAAATCCGGCACCGCAGCGCAACCGGCGACGCCGCGGTCGGCGTGGCGCCGAACGCAAGCCGGAGGAATCCCCGGAAAATGCCCAGCAGTCAGGCGCCGAGGACCAGGCCGTCGCGGACTCCGACGCCGCTACACCGACCGCCGTTGCGGACGCGGGCGCCGCGGATGAGCGCAGTGCGGTGGCGACAGGCTCCGCCGGCGAGTCCGGCGCTGCCGAATCAGGCAGCGGCGAAATGCCGGTCGACGCCCAACTTCCGCTGGTCGCAGGCGCACCCACCGAGGTCGAGGCACGTGCCAGCGACGCACCGCTGCCGGTCAGGCCGCTCGCGGCGACGATGCCGGAGCAGTCCGCGGTCGCGCCGGTCGCGAGCGAGCCAGCGGCAGATCGGCGAGACCACATGCCGGCGCCGGTCGCTTTGGCGGCCAGCGACGGCGACACAGCCCAGGCGCCCGAACCGCTCGCCGCACAGACGCGCGGCGCCGAGACGCCGGACGGCGACACGACCGAAGTCCAGGCACCCGCCGCCCCGGTCGACGCGGTTTCCTCCGACCTGTCGGCTCCCCAGCCGGTGGCGGCCGCCGAGCCCGCCGCGGCCGGTTCGGCAGACCCTGGCGATGCCGCCGCCGGGCCAGGCACGCCAGCCGGAACAGAAGCACCGTTGATGGCCGAGGCGATTCCGGCTGCCGGCGGCCACGACGAGACGGCGGCACCCGCGCCGTTCCCGCCAGACACCGCTGCCCCGGCAGCGACCGATGGCGTCGCCGCCCCCACTTCCGACGAATTGCCGCCGATTGCCGCCCAGGTCGATCTCGACAAGCTGCTGGCCGATGACGACGGCCTGGTGCTGGTCGAGACCACCTCGAGCGCCCGCCCGGCGGCCTCGTCCCCGGCGGACGAGGCGCCCAGGCTCGGCCGCAAGCCACGCCGCCGCGAGCCGCAGGAGCAGGAGGAACTGGTTCAGGTCGAAACCCAGGGCGGCGACGCCCCCGGCGGCGGCGCCTGAACAACAGCCGAGCCGACCGGCCGCCGGGGCGACCCGCGGCCGGCCGGCATCGTCAATGACCGGTGATCCGTGCGATCAGGCCGCCGACGGCGTCCTCGATCATGTCGAGCACCACCTCGAAGCCGCGGTCACCGCCATAGTAGGGGTCCGGCACCTCACGGGCATCGTGATGCCGGGCGTAGTCCATGAAGCGCCGCACCTTGTGCAAGTGCTCTGCCGGGCACTTGCGCTGCAGGGTGTCGAGATGCCCGTCGTCCATCGCCAGCAGCAGGTCGAAGCGCTCGAAATCCTGAACTTCGAGCCGGCGCGCACGCAGCTTGCGCAGGTCGTAGCCGCGCTTCAGCGCGGCTGCGCAGGCACGCGGGTCGGGCCGCTCGCCGGCATGGTAGCCGGTGGTGCCGGCGGAATCGACGACGATCTCCCGCTCGAGGCCGAGACGGGCGATCATCTGCCGCGCAACCCCGTCCGCGGTCGGCGACCGACAGATGTTGCCGGTGCACACGAAGAGCACGCAGTGCCGGCTCAATCAGCGCTCCTCCCGCGAATGGCCGCGCTCACGCGCCTCCATGCTGGTCGGCGCCGAAGGCGCGTTCACGCAGCCGGAACAGTTCGTCGCGGGCCGCAGCGGCCTTTTCGAATTCGAGGTTGCGGGCAAGTTCCTGCATCTCCTTTTCAAGCTTCTTGATGGCCTTGCCGAGCGCCTTCTCGTCCATCGTCGCATAGTCCGGCCCGGCCGGCCTGGCGTGACGCCGCCCTTCGTCGGCAGCGGCATCGTAGACGCCGTCGATGATGTCCTTGATCCTCTTCACCACCGACTTCGGCACGATGCCGTTGGCGTCGTTGAAGGCGACCTGCCTGGCACGTCGGCGCTCGGTCTCGTCGATCGCGGCCTTCATCGAATCGGTGACGCGATCGGCGTAGAGCACGGCCGTGCCGTGGAGGTGACGCGCCGCCCGGCCGATGGTCTGGATCAGCGAGCGCTCGGAACGCAGGAAACCTTCCTTGTCGGCGTCGAGGATCGCGACCAGCGACACCTCGGGAATGTCGAGGCCCTCGCGCAGCAAATTGATGCCGACCAGCACGTCGAATTCCCCCAGGCGCAGGTCGCGGATGATCTCGACCCGCTCGACGGTATCCACATCCGAATGCAGATAGCGCACGCGCACACCGTTCTCGGCGAGGTATTCGGTGAGCTGCTCGGCCAGGCGCTTGGTCAGCACTGTGACCAGCACGCGCTCCCCGCCGGCAACCCGCCGCTTGATCTCGGGCAACAGGTCGTCCACCTGGGTCGAGGCCGGCCGCACCTCGACCTGCGGATCGACCAGACCGGTCGGGCGAACCAATTGTTCGACGACCTGGCCCTGATGGCGTGCCTCGTAGTCGGCCGGCGTCGCCGACACGAACACCGTCTGCGGCATCAGCCGCTCGAACTCGTCGAACTTGAGCGGGCGATTGTCCAGCGCCGACGGCAGGCGGAAGCCGTACTCGACGAGGTTCTCCTTGCGCGAGCGATCGCCCTTGTACATGCCCCCGACCTGCGGCACCGTGACGTGGGATTCATCCACGAACAGCAGCGCGTCGGCCGGCAGGTAGTCGATCAGGGTCGGCGGCGGCTCGCCTTCCGCCCGCCCGGAGAGATGGCGCGAATAGTTCTCGATGCCCTTGCAGAAACCCATCTCGGTCAGCATCTCGAGATCGAAGCGGGTGCGCTGCTCGATGCGCTGCGCCTCGACCAGCTTGGCGGCACGCTGAAACTGCGTGACACGCTCCGCCAGCTCGTCCTTGATCCGGTCGATCGCCTTCAGCACGGTCGCCCGCGGGGTCACGTAGTGGCTCGACGGGTAGACCGTGAAGCGCGCCATGCGTTGGCGCATGTGGCCGGTCAGCGGATCGAACAGGGTGAGGTGCTCGATCTCGTCGTCGAAGGTCTCGATGCGCACCGCGTGTTCCGCGTTCTCGGCCGGGAACACGTCGATGACGTCGCCGCGCACACGAAAGGTGCCACGCCGGAAGTCCACGTCGGAGCGTGAGTACTGCATCGCCACCAGCCGCCGCAGCACGTCGCGATGGGCGATGCGCTCGCCCTCCCGCAGGTGAAGCACCATCGAATGGTAGTCCACCGGATCGCCGATGCCGTAGATGCAGGACACGCTGGCGACGATCACGACGTCGCGGCGTTCCATCAGGCTCTTGGTGGCCGACAGGCGCATCTGCTCGATATGCTCGTTGATCGACGAATCCTTCTCGATGAACAGATCGCGCGACGGCACGTAGGCCTCCGGCTGGTAGTAGTCGTAATAGGAAACGAAGTACTCGACCGCGTTGTCCGGCAGGAACTCGCGAAACTCGGCGTAGAGCTGGGCCGCCAGCGTCTTGTTGGGGGCCAGTACCAGCGCCGGCCTGCCCAGCCGGGCGATGACGTTGGCCATCGTGTATGTCTTGCCGGATCCGGTTACGCCCAGCAGGGTCTGGTACATCAGCCCGTCCTCGATGCCCTCGACCAGCTGGCGGATCGCCTCGGGCTGATCGCCGGCCGGCAGGAACGGCTGGTGGAGACGGTACGGGCTGCCGTCGAAGGCGACGACAGGACAAGCATCCATCAGCCCGCCTCCCCGAAATCGCAGATGCGCTGCCATTCGCGTCGCTCGGCGGTGGCGGTGGCGTAGCGGACCGCCTCGCCCGCCTCCATCGCGGCGTAGGTCTCGATCAGTCGCCGGGCGTGGGCCGGATCGGGCAGCACCGGACCGAGATAGACGACGTGCCCGGCACGCCGGATCAACAGCGTCGGGAAGGTCTCGATGTCGAGGTCGCCGACGATGTCGGCGTCGTCCTCGATGTCGTACCAGACGAAGTCGGTATCCGCGAACTCCTCGCCGAGGCGGCGAAACGCCGGTCGGTAGTCACGGCAGGTGCTGCACCAGTCGGCGCACAGGCAGGTCACGGAAAGATCGGCGGGAATCGTCAAGCAGGCGGACTCCGGAGCACTCCGGCCGACATCCTCCGCCGGCCTTCGAATCGCAGATTATAAGCGCGCTGCAAAGTGCCCGCCGCCCGCGCCGGGGGGAGCGCCGAATGCTAGAATATTCGACGGTTTCCGACACGCGAACCGCCCCATTTCTGGAGATGCCATGACCGCTTCGATCTTCGCCGCCGTCGAGATGGCGCCCCGCGACCCGATCCTCGGCCTGAACGAGGCGTTCGCTGCCGACAGCCGTGCCGACAAGGCGAACCTCGGCGTCGGCGTCTATTACGACGATTCCGGAAAGATCCCGCTGCTGAAGGCGGTCGCCACCGCCGAGAAGGCCCGCCTCGAAGCCCGACCGCCGCGGGGCTACCAGCCGATCGACGGCAACCCCGCCTACAACAAGGGCGTGCAGAACCTGCTGTTCGGCGCCGACTCGCCGCTGCTGGCCGACGGCCGCGTCGCGACCTTCCAGGCGCTCGGCGGTACCGGTGCCTTGAAAGTCGGTGCGGACTACCTGCGCCAGCTGCTGCCCGCTGCCACGGTGTATATCTCCGATCCGAGCTGGGAGAACCACCGCGCGATCTTCGAGGGCGCCGGCTTCCAGGTGGACAGCTACCCGTACTACGACGTCGCCAGCCGCGGCGTGAACTTCGCGGCGATGAAGGACAGGCTGCTCGGCCTGCCGGCCGGCTCGATCGTGCTGCTGCATGCCTGCTGTCACAATCCCACCGGCGCCGATCTCGACGAAGGCCAGTGGCAGGAGGTGGTCGAGGCGTGCCGCGTCCGTTCCCTGGTCCCCTTCCTCGACATGGCCTATCAGGGCTTCGCCGAAGGCATCGACGCCGACGCCGTCGCAGTTCGGGCGCTGACCGCCAGTGGCCTGCAGTTCGTCGTTGCCAGCTCCTTCTCGAAATCGTTCTCGCTCTACGGCGAACGGGTCGGCGCCCTGTCGATCGTCACCGCCAGCGGCGATGAAGCCAGGCGCGTCACCTCCCAGGTCAAGCGTGTGATCCGCGCCAACTACTCGAATCCGCCGACCCACGGTGGCGCGATCGTCGCCGCGGTGCTGGGCTCGCCCGAGCTCAGACAGATGTGGGAAGACGAACTGGCCGGCATGCGCGAGCGCATCCGCGCGATGCGCACCGGCCTGGTGGACAAGATCACGGCCCGCGGCGTCAGCCAGGATTTCTCGTTCGTCATCAAGCAGCGCGGCATGTTCTCCTACACCGGTCTGACCGCGGCGCAGGTCGAGCGCATGGCCGCGGAATTCGGCATCTACGCGGTGTCCACCGGCCGCATCTGCCTGGCGGCACTCAATTCCGGCAACATCGATCACGTCGCGGACGCGATCGCGGCCGTCGTCGAGGGCTGAGAGCGCGCCGGGAACGGTATCGCAGGGCGGATTACGGCCCGCCTGTCGTCATGCGGCCGCGCCGCGGTGGGCCGGCGCACTCCTCGCTGCCCGGTCGGCCTGCGGTGATGATTCCGTTACGGTATAGTTCGGCGTTTCGCCGACCTTCGGGAATTGCCACATGGACGCCGAACGCATCAATACCATCGCCGACACGATCGACGACCTCAATACCCGGGGCCAGCAGCTGCGGAGGTATCTTTGACTACGCCGAAAAGGCGACCCAGCTCGAAGAAGTCACCCGCGCACTCGAAGATCCCGCGGTCTGGAGCGACGCAGCCCGCGCCCAGGAACTCGGCAAGGAGAAGTCCCAGCTCGAACGGGTGGTGCTAGCGCTCGACGACATCGAACGGCAGTCCAACGACCTCAGGGAGTTGTTCGACCTGGCCGAATCCGAAGACGACGACGACACGATGGCTGCGGTCGAGACCGATCTCGCGGCACTCGCAGCCAGGGTCGGCGAGCTCGAGTTCCGGCGCATGTTCTCCAACCCGCTCGACCCGAGCCCCTGCTTCATCGAGATCCAGGCCGGCGCCGGCGGTACCGAGGCTCAGGACTGGGCCGGCATGCTCGAGCGCATGTACCTGCGCTACTGTGAGCGCAAGGACTTCACCACCGAGTTGCTGGAGGAGTCGGAGGGCGAAGTGGCCGGCATCAAGAGCGCGACGATCAAGGTCGACGGCGACTATGCCTACGGCTTCCTGCGTACCGAGACCGGCATCCACCGGCTGGTGCGCAAGTCGCCGTTCGACTCCAACGCCCGTCGCCACACCAGCTTCTGCTCGGTCTTCGTCTATCCGGAGGTGGACGATTCGATCGAGATCGAGGTCAATCCGGCCGATGTCCGCACCGACACCTACCGCGCCTCCGGCGCCGGCGGCCAGCACATCAACAAGACCGATTCGGCTGTGCGCCTGACCCATCTTCCGACCGGCATCGTCGTGCAGTGCCAGAACGATCGCTCCCAGCACCGCAACCGCGACGAAGCCTGGAAGATGCTGCGGGCCCGCCTCTACGAGCTGGAGCTGCGCAAGCGCCAGGCCGAACAGCAGCAGCTCGAGGACACCAAGAGCGACATCGGCTGGGGACACCAGATCCGCTCCTACGTGCTCGACCAGAGCCGCATCAAGGATCTGCGCACCAGCCACGAAGTCGGCAACACCCAGGCGGTCCTCGACGGCGACCTCGACGGCTTCATCCAGGCCAGCCTGAAGCAGGGCGTCTGACGCAAGCCCGCGCGACCGATGCTGGAAGCCGAACTGTCGGAAGTCCTCGCCGCCGGCGTGCACGCCGACGACGTACCCGAACTCGCGCCGCTGCTCGCCGCCCGGGACGTGCTCGGCAGCTTCATCTCGCTGTTCCGCGGTTCGGACACCGAGGTCGTGCTGCGCCTGCTGGTGCTGCGCGAAATCGGCCAGCAGGCCGACGCGCCGCGGTGGACGCCGGAGGGGCTGCGCCAGCGCTTCGCCTATCTCGATGCGGTCAAGCTCGAGACGGTACTGAAGCGGCTGCGCGAGCATGAGCTGCTGCGGTTCGGCGACGACGGCCACTACCGGCTCAGCGACCTCGGCCGCAACGCGGTCGCGGCGCTGACCACCTTGCTGCAGTTCGGCGCAGAGGAAGACGCCGAACTCGGCTTCCTGACCGCCCAGCTTGCCGGCCTGCAGGCCACCGGCAGCATCACGCCGGAGTCCCTCGGGCATCTGCTCGGCAAGCTCAACGACCTGTCGCTGCACTTCGAGGAGGCGATCGCGTCCGGTTCCGAATTCCGCATCGTCGATGCCCGTCGCCGGCTCGCCGCCAACGGCCGCTGGCTCGACCGCGGCACCGAACTGCTGCGGCGCCTGCTGGCCGATCCCGAGGTGGATTTCGAAATCGCCCGCATCGCCCAGCGCATAGGCCTTGCGCAGTCGCGCCTGGCCAGGGTGGACGCCGCCTTCCAGCGCGCACTGAACAAGATCGAATCGCAACGGGTGACGCTGGGTGCGTCGGGGATCTCGTCGTCGGACGTCTCGGCCTGGCTGCGCTGCCTGCCCACGGAGGCGCTGGCCGCGCTGGCCGCCGGCGCGGTCTCGATGCCGCCCCAACCGGCGCTGCTGGCCGGTGGCCACGAACTGCTCGACCGCGCCGAGGCGGTGCTGTCGGACGAGGTGCGCCGCGCAGAAGCCGATCACACCCTGCCGCCGCCCGACGAGACCGACGTCTCGGCGGCCCCCGAGGTCGAGGACCTGCGGCTGCTGGAGCATTTCGGCGCTCGCCTCAGGGCGCTGGAGATGCCGACCGGGCTCGGCCCGACCGTGGCCGGCGGCGGTTTCGGCACGGCCAGCTATCGCCTTTCGCTGCTGGCGCTGCTGGCCGACGGCGGCGAGGGCGGCCCGGCCGCGGGGCCGATCGCCACCTTCATGCGGGTGCCGGTCGGCGTCACCTTCGAGACCGGACTGGACGCGGTGGGCGGCGACGAGATCGCTGCCATCAGTCGTGGCCGGGTGCAGCCGCTGGCTGCGTCGGCAAAGGACTAGGGACGGGATGGATCCGGAGATACGCACCCTCACCGCGCGCCTGCTGGCGACCCGCGCGCTGCCGCGAAGCGACCGCCTGGTGCGACGCGCACTGGTCGACGAGACCTTCCGCCTGGAGCTGGACCGGCGGCTCGCGGCGATCGGCATGCAGTTGCTCGACAACCCCTACGCGGCCCATGTCTCGATCGGACTGACGCCCGACATGCACGAGCCGGTGTTCGGCGCCGGCCGCGAGTACGCCGCCAGCAATCTCGGCCTGACCCGCGACGAAGTCGCCCTGCTGGTGATCATCTGGTCGCTGATCGTGCTGCCCAAGCGCGAGCGCCAGGTCACCCGCCAGGATCTCGCCGACGACGGACAGGAGGACATGTTCGGTGCCGACAAGCCGGTGGAGCACGGTGGCGGCGTCTCGGCCGGTTTGCCGGAGGCGTCGCTGATCGCCGATTTCGGCGCGCAGCTCGGCGGCAAGACCAAGGTCCGCAATTTCATGCTCGGCAAGCTCGCCCGGCTCGGCTTCATCGAGCGTCGCCATGGCGTCGTGCACGAAGGGCCGCTGCTCGACGTGCTGCTCGACTACCGGCTGATGGCCGATCGCGTGATCCAGGGCACGCTCGGCGAGGTGCTGGCCGGCGCGGGTCGTGCGCTGCCCGAGCGCAATGCCTTCGAGATCGCCGACACGGCAAGCGACGACGCGGAGGCGATCGATGAGTGAGCCACCGTTGCCGCGCTTGTCCGCCATTGGCGGCGCCATCGGCCTCCCCCATACCCCGGCTTCGAAGCCCTGAGCCATGTTCCACATCAAGCAGCTCGAACTCGTCCACTGGGACTTCTGGCGCCGCTTCTCGCTGCCGCTGGACGCCCAGATCATCACCATCGTCGGCCCCAACGGTTCCGGCAAGACCACCTTGCTCGATGCCTTGCGCACGCTGTTTGCACTGCGCTGCTCGGGCAAGCGCGACTTCCGCCGCTACGTCCGGCGCGCCGACCGCAGCTTCGCCTGGATACGGGCGGTGGTCGCCAACCAGCCCGGGCCGTCCGGGCGCCGGCCGTTCTTTCCGTGCCTGCACGACGAGGTCACGCTGCTCTGCCGCATCCGCCGTGCGGGCGGCGACTGGACCCGCGACTACGCGATCCTCGACGGCGACGTCGCGATCGAGTCGGTCGAGGACGGTGCCGCCGACTGGGCCGGCCTGCGCGACTACCAGAACCGGCTCGCCTGGGGCGGGCTGACGCCGGCCATCGCCAAGGTGCTGTCACTGGAACAGGGCGACACCGACAAGCTGTGCGAGTACTCGCCGAAGGCGCTGCTCGAGCTGGTGTTCGACGTGTTCGGCGACAAGGAGGTGCTGGACAACTACGCCGCCGCCCGCGAAGAGCAGCGCAACGCCGAACGCGAGCTCGACGAACTCGGCCTCGACCTGGCACGCCTGAGCGCCCAGGCCGAGGCCAAGCGCCTGGAGGCCGACCGCTACCTCGAATGGAAGCAGCTCCACGACGAGGCAGGCGCCCTCGAAGGCGAGATCGTGCCCCGGCTGGAAGCCGCCGAACTGCTGCGCACCGCCCGCGCCGAACGCGGGGAACTGGCCCTGCTGAAGCGCGAGCGCCTCGATCGGCGCGCCGAGCTGCAGACACAGCTCGACGCGATCGCCCGTCTCGCCACCGAACGCGAGGCAGCCGAAGCCGATCGCGCACGGCTGCGGGAAGCAGAGACGGTCGCCGACCGAGCCCATCTCGACGCCCACGACCGGCTGCGCGATGTCGACAAGATCCTCGCCGAACGCGACGCACTGCGCGCCCGCGTCGCCGCCGAGCATGGCCAGGACGCGGTGGCGCTCGAACAACAGCACGAGCGGGCGGAAACGGCGCTCACCACGCTGCGCGGCGAGGAGCGCGCGGCGCTCACCGAATTCGAGTCACGGACCGCCGAGCTGCGCGATGCCCGTACCCGCAGCGGACCGCCCGGTGACCCCGAGGTCGGCCGCTTTCGTGCCATCCTGAACGACGCGGGCATCGACCATCTGGCGCTCGCCGAAACCGTCGAACTCACCGACCCCGCCTGGCAGAGTGCGCTCGAGGCGGTGCTGCGCCCCTACCGCCACGTGCTGCTGCTGGAGCGCACGGCGGATCGCCACCAGGCCTGGGCGCTGGGCGAACGCGAGCGATTCCGCCATTTCGTCGTACCGGAGCGCGAGGCGGCGGCACCTCCCCGGCCCGGCAGCCTCGCCGAGGTCGTGCGCTTCACCGCGGCGGTGCCGCGCTGGCTGGTCGATCTGCTGGGCCGCATCCGCCGGGTCGACAGCGTCGAGGCCGCACGGGAGCTGCCGCCCGAGGTCGAATGGCTGACCCGCGACGGCTACCACCGGGAGCGGCGGGGTGCCCGCCACCTGGGACGGCCACGCGACTTCCATTTCGGCGAGCTCGCGCGCCAGGCCCGCATCACGGCGCTGGAACAGGATGTGGCGGCGCTGGACGCGCGGCTGGCGAGCCTGCGACCGCAGCGCGACGCCGCCGAGAAGCAGCTTTCAGCGCTGCGCCAGCGTCTGCTCGGCCTGCAGTCGGCCCAGCTGCTGGCTGCCAACGCCGACCACTATGCCGCCGCCGAGGCCGCGATCGGCGATGCCCGTGTCGCGCTGGCCTCGGCCGAGCGCGCCCGCGGCGAAGTCCGCAGCAGCCTCGAGGAGCGGCGCGACACGCTGCACGGCATCGACATCGAACTCGACCGCCGCCAGCGCGCGCGGCTGGGCCTCGAACAGCGCATCGCGGCAATCGTCCGGGACAGCGGGCCAAGACGCCACGGCCAGGCCGAGCGCCTGCTCGCACTGCGTCGCCGGCGCCGCGAAATGAAGGCCGAATGGCTGGCGGAAGTGGACATCGCCGCCATCGCGGAGCGCTACGATGGCGCCGCCGGCGCCCGACGCGAGCTGCAACGGCTGCAGGCCCGCCTGGCCGACGGCGACTGGGTCACCGACGCGGCGGTGATGACGTTGTCCGAGCGGCTGCGCGCCGAGGTGGACCAGCGCGATCGCGACTACCGGCAGCGCCAGGGCTATTGCGCCACCGCCCGGCACCACACCGACGAGGCCCGCGCCGCGTACATCGCCAAGCTGCGCGCCACGGTGCGTCAATACGGCAAGAACCTGCGCGCCCTCGGCGAACTGGCTCATGTCGGCGTCGAATGCAACACGCCGATGCTGGACAACGACGACCTGTCGGTATCCCAGGCCGGGCTCGACGTGCGTTTCGATTTCGACCGCAAGGGCGCGGTCGGGCTCAACGATGGCGAAGCGTCGGGCGGCCAGCAGGTCATGAAGTCGCTGATCCTGCTGATCGCGTTGCTGATGGACGAAGCACGGCCGGGCGGTTTCGTCTTCATCGACGAACCCTTCGCCCACCTCGACGTCGCCAACATCGACCGGGTGGGCAGCTTCCTGCGGGCCACCCGCGCCCAGTACCTGATCACCACGCCGGTGACCCACAACGCCAACGTCTTCGAACCGGCCCAGCTCACCCTGGTGACCCGCAAGAAGCCGCCGGCCGATTCCTGGGCGCCACCGATCGGCGTGATGCTGCGCGAACGGACCTGAGCCGTGGCGCGGTGGGTCGCGGACGACCTCGCCTGGGGCGAACCCGATGCCGACGGCATCTGCGTGAGCTGGCTCAGCGATCCGTCGCGGTCGAGCCTGCGCGGCCATCGACTGCGCCGGCGCATGTCCGTCGCTGCCGACGACCCGGGCGTCTGGCCCGAGCCATGGCGCATGATCGCCGGCAAGTGGCTGAGCAAGGCGGCGGCCGGGCGAGCGATCCGCCGCGATGCGCTGCTGCGTGCGGCCGGCGTCGACCACGCCAACGATGCCCTGCGGCTGATCCAGCACCTCTTCGCCGGCGGCCGGCTGGGCGTCGAGGAACGACGCGCCAGCCACGGCTGGACGGCCGTCGCCTGGTACTTCGTCGACCCCGCCGGGCTGCGCCGCGCCCTCGGCCTGGATGAACCCGGCGCGCACCAGCGCGCCTGGCAGGCGCTGCGGGCGGAACCCTTGCCTGACGAAGACCTGTGCCGGGCGGCCCGCAGCCTCGACGCGGTGCCGCCGCGAACGGCGGTGGCCCGCTTTCGCCTGCTCCAGGCATTGCATCGATGGCGGCTCGCCGGCGGTGCGCGCGCGACCGCGACGCGGCGTGATTTCGCCTACTTCGCCCGTGGCGACACCAAGGCCGTCAGCAGCGCCGAGTGGGCCTGGCTCGGTGCCAACGTCGATCTCGCTGCCGACGGCATCGGAGATCACCAGCCGACCCTGCTGCTGGCCGGCAGCCTGAGCCTGATCGGCGCGGAGGGTCGCATCGACTGCGCCGCGCTGTCCGGCCTGGTCGGCATCGCCACCGATTCGCTGACGGCGCTGAAGGCCATCGAGCATCCCCCCGAGCGTTGGCTGGTGGTCGAGAACCGCTCGGCGTTCGACAAGGTGGCATGTACGCTGGCACCGCGCTGTGCGGCCCTGTGGCTGCCCGGCTACCCGCCGCTGTGGTGGACCGAGGCGGTGTCCCGATTGCTGGCGCAAGCTCCTGCGCCGGCGTGGATCGCCTGCGACCCCGATCCGGACGGCGTCCACATCGCCCTCCAGGCCGGGGCGCTGTGGCGCGACCGCGACCTCGACTGGATTCCGTGGCAGATGGCGCCCGCCCAGCTCGCGAGCCTGCGACATCACCGCCCGCTGAGTGAACGCGACGCTGCGCTCGCCGAGCAGTTGCTCGGCGCGGCGCTGCCGGACGAATTGCGTGCACTGCTGCAATGGATGCAGACCAGCCGGGTCAAGGGCGAGCAGGAGGCACTGTTCCTGCCGCCGTTGCCGTCCCGGAACGGTCCCGGCGATTGACCGCAGGTCCCTGCCGGGCGGCGGATAAAGTATCGGAAGCGGTGGCCGTTACCGGGAAAACGTGGACCGTGCGGGGCACTTCCGGTTTGGTCGAAGCATCGAGAATTCTGCAACTGCTGCTGGGCGCCGAGGCCCTCGGACGTCTGCGCGGCCGCGAGGAGGCCTATCGCGAGGCCACCGGATGCGTGTTGCGCTTCCTGGGCGCACGCCACGCCCTGCTCTACAAGGTCGCAGCCGACCGGGAAGGCCTTCAGGTACATCCGCTGGGCTGGCGCATCGCCGACGACGGCGAGGATTTTTGGCTGAGCGGCGACGCGATGCTGCCGAGCTTCGACCCCGGCGCCCTGCTGCTCGAATGCTACGGCGCCGCCGAAGGCCGCTGCCTGCACTGCGATCAGGGAGACTGGACCGTGGTGTTCGCGATCGGGCCCCATCTGCGCGCCAACTGGCTGCTCGAGATCCATGCCGACATGCGCCCCTCGGATCTCGAACTCGAAGCCGTCGCGAGCTTTCTGCGCTGCTTCCGCAACCAGCAGGAGCTGTGGGACTACGCCAACCTCGACACCCTGACCAGGCTGCTCAACCGCAAGACCTTCGAGGAGAGTTTCGATCGCCTGATCGACCGCGCCGCCAATGCCCAGTACGAACGTCTGATGTCGCGGGGCCCGGTCGAACTGACCCGGCCGTGCTGGCTCGGCGTGATCGACATCGACCACTTCAAGCGCATCAACGACGGCTACGGCCACCTCTTCGGCGACGAGGTCCTGCTGCGTATCGCCAACCTGATGCGTAACAGTTTCCGCGCCAGCGATCGCCTGTTCCGTTTCGGTGGCGAAGAGTTCGTGGCGATGATCCATCACGCCGAGGACGAGGTCATCGCGGCCATCTTCGACCGCTTCCGGCAAGCCGTCGAAGCGCACCAGTTCCCGCAGATCGGCCAGGTCACGTGCTCGATCGGCTTCACCCGGATCGACCCGTCGCGGTTGCCGGCGGAACTCCTCGGCCAGGCCGACGAGGCCCTCTACTACTCGAAGGAGTCCGGGCGCAACCGGACCAGTCAGTACGAGGTGCTGATCGCCCAGGGCCTGATCCACGCCCAGGAGAACATCTCGGCCGCCCATCAGGCAGAAGCCGACATCTTCTTCGACTGACGCGGGCCGGCGCCGGGTCGCCGACGCGACGCCGGCCGCCGCTTGTGTCAGAATTTCGCTCTTTTCCATCCTGCGGCCCGTCCGCACGATGCACCGGCAACAGCAAGAGCGAACCATGTCCGAACCGACACCGCCCCAAGCTTCCGACGACAATCAATTGATCGCCGAGC
Organism: Rhodocyclaceae bacterium; assembly: GCA_020445745.1. Lineage (GTDB taxonomy): Bacteria > Pseudomonadota > Gammaproteobacteria > Burkholderiales > Rhodocyclaceae > Cognatazoarcus. The sequence continues at coordinate 15,319 of JAGRGB010000035.1, forward strand.
GCCGTGCCAAGCTGGCCGACTGGCGTGCCAGCGGCCAGGCCTTCCCGAACGACTTCGAACGCGAGAACACCGCGGGCAAGCTCGACGAGCTGTACGGTGAGAAGGACCGGGAAGATCTCGAAGCGACGCCGGTGGCGGTCAAGGTCGCAGGCCGGATCATGCTCAAGCGGGTAATGGGCAAGGCCGCATTCCTGACCGTGCAGGACCTGTCGGGGCGGATCCAGCTCTATGTCTCCAAGAGCGATGCCGGCGGCGACATGCTCGACGCCGTCAAGCACTGGGACCTGGGCGACATCGTCGGTGCCGTCGGTACGCTGTTCAAGACACGAACCGGCGAGCTGACCGTCAACTGCACGTCGATCCGCCTGCTGACCAAGAGCCTGCGCCCGCTGCCGGAGAAGTTCCACGGCCTCAGCGACCAGGAGACCCGCTACCGGCAGCGCTACCTCGACCTGATCGTCAGCGAGGAATCGCGCTTCACCTTCGTTGCCCGCAGCCGGCTGGTGCAGTCGATCCGCAACTACATGGTCGAGCACGGCTTCCTCGAAGTCGAGACGCCGATGATGCACCCGATACCGGGCGGCGCCGCCGCCAAGCCCTTCGTCACCCATCACAATGCGCTCGACATGGGACTGTATCTGCGCATCGCGCCCGAGCTCTACCTCAAGCGCCTGGTGGTCGGTGGCTTCGAGAAGGTGTTCGAGGTCAATCGCAATTTCCGCAACGAAGGCCTCAGCCCCCGGCACAATCCCGAATTCACGATGATGGAGTTCTACGAGGCCTACGCGGATTACCGCAGCTTGATGAACTTCACCGAGGGCCTGCTCCGGCACGCCGCCCGCGAAGCACTCGGCACCGAGGTGTTCGAGTACCAGGGCAGGACACTCGACCTGTCGAAGCCCTTCGCGAGGCTGACCATCGTCGACGCCATTCGCAAGCATCACCCGGGCTTCACGGCCGACCAGCTCGGCGATGCCCACTGGCTGCGCGACAAGCTGGCCGGCATGGAAGTCGATATGCGGCCCGGCATGGGCCTCGGCGCCCTGCAACTGGCGCTGTTCGAGGAGACCACGGAGGCAGACCTGTGGGAGCCCACCTTCATCATCGACTACCCGGCCGAGGTGTCGCCGCTGGCCCGCCGCAGCGACAGCCAGCCCGACATTGCCGAGCGCTTCGAGCTGTTCATCGTCGGACGCGAGATCGCCAACGGCTTCTCGGAACTCAACGACCCCGAGGACCAGGCACAGCGCTTCCTCGAACAGATGAAAGCCAAGGAGGCAGGCGACGAGGAAGCGATGTTCTACGACGCCGACTACATCCGCGCTCTCGAATTCGGCCTGCCGCCCACCGGCGGCTGCGGCATCGGCATCGACCGGCTGGTGATGCTGCTGACCGACAGTCCGGCGATCCGCGACGTCATCCTGTTTCCCCAGATGCGGCCGGAATGACGCGGAGCGCCGGGTGATGGGCATCCAGCAATTGCAGATCGCCTACGATGCACTGGCCGATCGCCTGCTGCTGCGGCTCAGCACCAGCGCCGGCGAGGAGTACCTGGCCCATCTCACCCGGCGCTTCGTGTCCCAGATATGGCCCGGACTGGCGGCCTCGCTGGCGGCCGCGGCGCCGTCGGACCCGGCCACCTCGACCGAGACCCGGGGCGGACGCTTCGACCGGCCCTACGAAGCACCCGCCGACGTCGAACACCCGCTCGGCACCACGCCGCTGCTGGTCGCCGAAGCGCGCATGGAACGGGACGACCAGGGCAGGCTCCAGCTGCAGCTGAAGGAGCGCCGCCAGCGCGCTTTCTCGCTGACCCTGAATCCGTCCTTGCTGAGGGTCTTCTGCGCGATGCTGCGGGCTGCCGTCGACGCCGCGGACTGGGGCTTGTCGCTCGGCGACGGCGATGGCACGGTCGCGAGCGAATCCGGCCAGCGACCCACCACCCTGCACTGAACCGACGGCCGGCCGCGCGCCGCCCCCGGGACTGGCCATGTATGAAGTCATCACACCGGCCGAACTGAGCTTCAATGGCGACGGCACGCCCTATTCGGCGCGCTTCGACGATGTCTACCATTCGGCGCACGGGGCGCTCGGCCAGGCATCGCACGTCTTTCTGGGCGGCAACCAGTTGCCCGGGCGCTGGCGCCATCGCCGCAGCTTCACGGTCGTGGAGACCGGTTTCGGCACCGGCGTCAACTTCCTCGCCTGTTGGGCGGCGTGGCGTGCAGACCCCCTGCGCAGCGATCGCCTGCACTTCGTGTCGACCGAAAAGCATCCCTTCGCGGCGCGCGATCTCGCCCGCCTGCATGGCCGCTTTCCGGATCTCGCGGCGCAATCGGCGGTGCTTTGCCGCGGCTGGCCGCCGGCGCTGCCCGGAGTGCATCGGCTGCACCTGGACGACGGGCGGGTCACCCTGACCCTGCTGTTCGGCGACGCCACCACTGCCCTCGCCCGGCTCGACTGCGCCGCCGACGCCCTCTTCCTCGACGGCTTCTCGCCTGCCCGCAACCCCGAAATGTGGTCGCCGCGCCTGTGCCATCTGCTGGCCGGCGTGTGCGCCCCCGATGCCACCCTCGCCACCTGGTCGGTCGCGGCGCCGGTGCGCAGCGCGCTGACCCACGCCGGCTTCGCGGTACAGCGCGTCCCCGGCTTCGCCGCCAAGCGCGAGATGCTGGTCGGCAGGCTCGCCGCTCGCGGAGGTCGCGACGAGGGGGCCGTCGCTGCACGCGCGCCGGCGAACGCCATCGTCGTCGGTGCCGGTCTCGCCGGCAGCGCGATCGCGGAACGACTGGCCAGCCGTGGCTGGCAGGTGGACCTGATCGAACACGCCGACGCGCCCGGACGGGGTGCGTCGGGCAACCTGGCCGGCGTGCTGCGTCCGCTGCCGAGCCTCGACGACAACCGCCTCGCCCGGCTAACCCGCGCCGGCACCTTGTACGGGCTGCGCCATCTGGTCCACCTCGCCGAGCGGGGACGAGCGCCGCGCTGGGACGCTTGCGGCGTGCTCCATCTGGCCCGCGACGGCGAGCACGAACGCAAGCAGCGCGAACTCGTCGCGCGCCAGATGCCCCCGTCCGACTACCTGCGCTTCGTCAGCCGTGACGAAGCTGCCGCCATCGCCGGCTGGCCGGTGGCGACCGGAGGCTGGTGGTTTCCCGGCGCCGGCTGGGTGATGCCACCGTCGCTGTGCGCGGCCAACCTGGCCGCCTGCGGGGACGCCCTGCGCAGCCACTTCGGCCGCCACCTGGCCCGGCTCGAACGCTCGGGCGAACAGTGGCTCGCGCGCGACAATGCCGGCGAGACGATCGCCACAGCCGGCGTCGTGGTGCTCGCCAACGGCATCGAGCTGCGCGATCTGCCGGAGGCCGATGCCCTGCCGCTGCGTTCGGCACGCGGCCAGGTGACCCATCTGCCGGCCGCCGACGGGTCGCCACCGCAGGTGGTGGTATGCGGTCTCGGCTACATCAGCCCGCCGGTGGACGGCGTCCGCTGCGCAGGGGCCAGCTTCCAGGTCGAGGATCACGACGACGCGCTGCGACCATCGGACCAGCACGACAACCTCGGGCGCCTCGAATTCATGCTGCCGGGCTACCGGGATGGCCTCGCCGAGCCAGCGCTGGCCGGCCGGGTGGGCTTCCGCGCTGCCTCTCCCGATCGCCTGCCGATGGTCGGCGGGCTGGCCGCCGACGCGGCCGGCGCCACGGCGATGGCCGACGGCACCATCGAACGCCGGCCGGGCCTTTTCGCGATTTCCGGATTCGGCGCGCGGGGCCTGGTATGGTCGGCGATCGCGGCGGAACTGCTGGCCAGCCGATTGTCGGGCGAGCCGCTGCCGCTGGAGCGCGACATCGTCGCGGCGCTGGATCCGGCGCGCTTCCTGCTGCGGCCGCAACGCCGCAGAAGAAGTAAGCACTCGTAAGCAGAATCGGTTGATTTGTAAGCAATTCTCGAACTTCGACCTGCGCCGGACGCAGCCACGATAGATTTTCCGGAGACCAGGACTCACGGAGAATCCAGCGATGCGAACCGACCACAATGCTTCCCGACTGCACCCGATGGCGTGGCTCGCGGCCCTGTCCGTCACTGCCTTCAGCGCGGTCGGAATTGCCGCCATCACCGGCCTCATCCCGACCGCCGACAGCCACCAGGAAATCCGCGCCGAGAGCCGCATGGTCGCGGCCGAAGCGTCGGCGCCGAATCCGCTTGCGGCCGACCGCGAGGCCCCGCCCGCAACACCCAGCGCCCACGAAGCCGCGGTTTGCGCCGAGTGCGGCGTGATCGAATCGGTGACCCCGGTCCGACTGCCCGGTGCCGGCAGTGGCGCCGGCGCGATCGCCGGCGGTGTCGTCGGCGGCGTCATCGGCAACCGCGTCGGCAAGGGCCTCGGCCGCGACCTCGCGACGATCGGAGGCGCGGTACTCGGCGGCTTCGCCGGCAACCGGATCGAACGCGAGGTCAAGACCACGACCGCCTACGACGTCGCGGTGCGCCTCGACGACGGCCAGCGTCGGGTGGTTCGCGTGAACGGGCTGCCGTCATGGCGCGCCGGCGACCGGGTCGCCGTGCGCGGTGGCGTGTTGACCCAGATCGACCAACAGGCGGGTTGACCGGCGACACACACCGCGACGAGGAGGCGGCCGATCCAGGCTAGAATCGCGTACTTCCGCTCAGGGTTGGAACATGGAAAATTCTGCAGCTCTCAAGTACCGGCCGATCCGCCTGCTGGCCCTCGCCGCCACCCTCGCCGTGCCGGCCTCGGCAGGCGCCGCCGAGGATGCCGGGTCCGGGTCGCCCTGGTCCGGTCTGCATGACGCCGCCCAGGTCACCTGTCCGCGGCTCGCTCCGATGCCGCGCACGCTCGTCGACGCCGCCGCCTGCGGCGATCTCGAGCGGGTGCGCGACCGCGTGATGGCCGCTGCCGCGCTGGACTCGTCGGACCCGCGACCGGCCTACGCCGGACGCAACGCCCTGCACCACGCCGCCCAGCGTGGCGACGCGGAGATCCTCGCACTGCTGCTCGATGCCGGCGCCGATCCGAATGCGACGGACGCCCGCGGCAACACTGCCCTGCACCTGCTGGTGGGGCGGCCGGCCAGCGCCGCGACCGTCGCGATGCTGCGCCAGCTGCTGGCGTTCGGCGCCGACGCGCGGCTGACCAACGACCTGGGGCGCTCGCCGCGAGCCGAGATGGCGGCGGCTACGACCCGCGTCATCAATCCGCTGCGCGGCGACCGCAAGCCGCTCGAGCAGTTGCTGGCCCAGGCCGAAGCCACCGGCGCGGTAACCACCGCGCAACCTAGTCTGCAATTCGAGACCAAGGTCGCCAGCCCTGACGGCGGCGAGGCGGCCGCCGAGGCGCCGCCGCCGGACTCCGATGCGGCGCCGACGGCACCGGCACCGGCACCCGAAGCCGCCCCCCAGGCGAGCGAGGCGGTTGCCGCGGCTGCACCGGCCGATTCGGAACCGGTACCGACCGAAACTCCGCCCGAGGCAGAAGCCCGGGCAGCCGACGGGGCCGCGGTGGCGCCACCGGCCGATTCCGAACCGGCGCCCGAAGCCGAGCCGCAGGCGACCCCGTCCGGGACACCGCAGGCGACGGCGACAGCCATAGAGGCATCCACCGAGGGCCCGGCGACGGCGGCCGACGCGACCGCCGCTGACGCCCCGCAGGCATCCGGCACGGCTGCTGCCGAGCCGCAGGCGCCGGAGGAGCCGCCGGCCGTGCAAGCGCCGGCCGAGGTCACTGGTGCAGCCCAGGCCGAGCCAGCACTGACCTGGAAGCCAGAGCCCGGACCGGCCACCGACGAGCCGCAGCGGGTCGACTCGCCGCCACCGGCAGCCCCGTCGCAGAGCGCCGAAGGCACCCGGCAGGCCAGCGACGGGCAGCTGGCCGAGCCGGCAGCGACGGCGCAGGCGACAGCCTCCGAAGTGGCGATTGCCCAAGGTGAGGCCAGTGCTGCAGCGCCGGCCACGGCGGAAGAATCCGTGCCGGCCGTCGATCCACGGCAGGAGGTCCGGGATGCGCTCGAGCGCTGGGCACGGGACTGGTCATCCGGCGACGTCGAGGCGTACCTCGCGAATTATTCGCGCGACTTCCATCCGGCCGACGGCAACTCCGCCGAGGTCTGGCGGGAGCAGCGCCGTCAACGGGCTGGCTCACCCGAATCCTTCCAGGTGGTGTTGAGCGATGTGAACGTCGAGATCGACGGCGAGCGGGCAATTGCGCGCTTCGTGCAGAATTACCAGACCGAAGGCTACAAGGTGGTCAACAGCAAGCGCCTCGATCTGGTGCGCGAGCCAGACGGCTGGCGGATCGTCGGCGAACACTTCGCCGAATAGGCGAACCCCCGCAGCCCTTGGACGACAGCGCCGCGGCCACCGCAGTCGTGCTGGTGCATGGCCTGTGGATGCGCGGCGTCGCGATGGCGCTGCTCGCCGCCCGGCTGCGGCGCCGCGGCTTCCGTACCCTGACGCCGAGCTACCCGTCGATCCGCCGGAATCTCGACGACAATGCCGACCGGCTGGCCGACGCGGTAGCTGCGTTCGGGCGAGGCAGCAGATCGCACCTGGTGGGGCACAGCCTGGGGGGCCTGTTGATCCTGCGAATGCTGGCCCGGCACCCGGACCTGCCGGTCGCTCGCGTCGTCCTGCTCGGTGCGCCGGTGCGCGGTTCGGGCCTGGCCCGGCGGCTGGATCGCCAGCCGCTGTTGCGTTGGCTGGTCGGTGAATCGATGGCGGACTGGCAACGGGCGCCACGACCTCGGCCCGCCACCGCTCATCAGATCGCCGTGATCGCCGGCAACCGAGCGCTGGGTAGCGCCTGTTGCTTTCCCGACTTCCCGAGCCCCCACGACGGCAACGTTGCGGTAAGTGAAGCGCAGCTCGACGGCCTCCCGCCGCCGCTGGTCCTGCCGGTCAACCATTCCGGCATGCTGATCTCGCGCTCAGTCGCCGAACACGTCGCCGGATTCCTCGCCGACGGCCGGCTGTGACGTGGCCGGCGCGGACGCGAACTGCAGCCGCACGGACATCCCGCGACCACCGTCGCCCGTGCCGAACTCCAGGGCGCAGTGGTGGAGCGAGGCGATCCGTCTGACGATCGACAAGCCCAGGCCACTGCCGCCTCCGCTCGGATCGCCGCGCCAGAAGCGCTCGCCGAGCCGCGCCCGCAGCTCCGGCGCGACGCCCGGCCCCTGATCGGCGACCACCAGTTCGACGCTGCCGGAGGGAGCCCGTCGCACCACGGCGCGCACGATGCCGCCGTTGGGCGAGTGGCGCGCCGCGTTGTCCAGCAGATTGCGCACCAGCACCTGAAGCCAGGCGGCCTCGCCGCGGACGACCTGCGCCTGCGCCGCGTCCAGTTCGAACTCGACATGACCGGCATGGGGCTCGGCGGCGACCTCGGCCATCACCGAGCGCACGATCGTCGCCAGATCCACCGGCGGCCACTCCCGCTCGAGCACGCTGTCGGCGCGTGCCAGGGTCAGCAGTTGCTCGACCAGCCGGGCGCTGCGCCGCGCGGCCGCCAGCACCGATTCGAGGGCGCGGCGGCGCTCGTCGTCGGCGGCGGCGGCGAGCGCCACCTCGGCCTGGGCACACAGCGCCGCGATCGGCGTCCGCAGCTCGTGGGCGGCATCGCCGGTGAAGCGCTTCTCCATCACCAGCGCCTCGTCCACCCGCTGCAGCAGTTGGTTGAGTCTCGTCACCAGGGGCGCCACCTCGCGCGGCACCGGCACGCCATCGACCGGCGCCAGGTGGCCGGGTGCGCGCGCCTCGAGTTCTCTGGCGACCGCGTTCAGGGGCCGCATCGCGCGACCGATCACCAGCCACAGGGCCAAGGCCAGCAAGGGCAGCGTCCATGCCAGCGGCTTCAGCAGCCCGACCGCCAGTTCTTCGGCCATGTCGCGCCGCGCGTCGAGCCGTTCGCCGACCTGCACCAGCATCTCGCGTCGCGGGTTCCAGCCGGAATAGACGCGCCACGCCACGCCATCGACGACGCTGTCGCTGAAACCCTGCTCGCGCGCGGCAAGCCGCTCGTTCGGCGCGTTTTCGGAATGCACCAGCAGGCGGCCGTCCTGCCACAGCTGGAAGGCCACCTTGCGGGCGTAGCGATGAGGCAACGGCGCATGCAACTCGCCGCGGCCGTGGTCGTCCTCGACCTCCATCGTGCTCTGGGCGATCAGCATCGAGGCGGCCTGGGCGAGATGGCCGTCGAACACTTCGGCCGCCTCGTGTTCCGCTTCCCGCCACGTGAAATAGGCGGCCAGCAGCCACACCGCCGCCACCACCAGCACCACCAGCGCCGTGGTGCGGCTGCGGATCGACGGCGCCCTCAAGCCGTCTCCCGCGGCATCAGGTAGCCGACGCCGCGCACGGTACGCACCACGTCACGGCCGAACTTGCGGCGCAGGTGATGGATGTACACCTCGATGGTGTTGCTGCCGGTCTCGTCGTCCCAGCCGTAGAGCTGTTCCTCGAGCTGGTGGCGCGACAACACGCGGCCACTGTTCTGCATGAACACCTGCAGCAGCGAGAACTCCTTGGCCGACAGCTCCACCGGCCGGCCCCGGAAACTGACCCGGTGTGCCGCCGGGTCCAGTTCGATGCCGCGATGGACCAGGCAGGGCTGCGAAGTGCCGCCCGAGCGCCGTACCAGGGCCCGCAGGCGGGCGGCCAGCTCAGCCATCTCGAAGGGCTTGACGAGGTAGTCGTCGGCGCCGCTGTCGAGGCCGCCGATGCGATCGTCCAGGGTGTCGCGGGCGGTGAGAATGAGTACCGGAAGCTTGCTGCCGCCGGCTCGCAGGCGGCGCAGGACGTCGAGCCCGGAGCGTCGCGGCAGGCCGATGTCGAGCACCATCGCGACGTAGTCGGTGGTGGCCAGGGCGTGCTCGGCGCTGATGCCGTCGGTGATCCAGTCCGCCACGAATCCGGCCTGGCGCAGCCCGACCTGCAGCGCATCGCCGAGCAGTTGATCGTCCTCGACCACCAGCAACCTCATCAGCGCTGCGCTCCCGGCCGCCGACCGGCCTCAGTCGTCGTCGTCACCGGCGTAGCCGTGGTGCTCGCCGACCGCCGCGGTCGGTGCCGGCAGCCAGTCGACGGCGACTCCCGACTGCCACAAGCCCCAGAAGCCGAACACGGCCAGCAGCAGCAGGATACCGAGGACGTGATGAAAACGGGCGATGCCGTCCGCGGCGCGCCCCTGCTTCCAGCCGGTGACCATCGCCAGGGCCAGATTCTCCCGATGCAGCACGCTGCTGACGATCACGCCGGCGATATGGATCGCCACCACCGCCAGCATCGCCGATGCCGCACCCTCGTGCAATTCCTCGAGCCATTCGCCGCCGAGATCCTGCGACGTCGCGACACCACTGATCGCCACCGCCAGGGCGAGCCCGAGCATCAGGAAGATCGCCAGCGCACCGGCCGGATTGTGGCCCAGGTGGTGTTCCGGGGCCCCCGACAGCAGCGATCGCAGGTAGCGCAGCAGCGCGCTCGGCTGGAACAGGAAGCTGGAGAAACGCGCGTAGCGGCTGCCGAGGATTCCCCAGATCAGCCGGAACAGCAGCAGGCCACCGAAGGTGTAACCCAGCATCAGATGCAGGTCGGCCAGTTTCTCGCTTTCCGAAGTCAGCCACGCCAGCGCGAAGGTGGCCGCGAAGCTCCAGTGAAAGATGCGGGTCGGCAGATCCCAGACCCGGGTCCGCTCCACCGCCGGGTGCTCGGTACCGTCCACTCCGGCGTGTTGCTGTTCGATGCTCGCTTGCATGTCGTTCTCCTCGAAATGTGTCCGATCGCTGTCCCCTGTCAGGGGAGGCGGATTTCGCCTTCGCCGTAACGCCCCCCGGCCGCACCGCGGTGGCAGGCATCGCATTTCGCCGGGCTGCCTACCGACGCCTGCTCGAACACGCCCCTGTACAGACCGTGCTCGCCGGGTCGATGTTCGTGCCGGAACCACGCCGTCTCGGTGATCCGCAGCGCCGTCCGACCGTCGCCATCGACGGTGTCGCGCAGGCTTGCGCGGGCCTGCAGATAGGCGTTGATCTCGGCGCCCATCGCCGGCTCCAGGCTGGCATCGACACCGAAGTGCGTTGCCAGCCTGCCGACCACCGCCTTCCACGACGCGCGCGACAGCAGCGCCGGCGGGTAAGCCACATGGCAGCTCCCGCACTCCTCGACGTAGATCCGATCGGCAACGGGATCGCGCCGTCGATCCCGGTCGTCGTCGCCGCCACCGGAGGCCAGCGCGGACATCGCTGCCCCCATGGCGACGAGCATCGTCAATGTTCTGGTCGTCATCTTCCCTCTCCCGTCGAACGCCCGGCGTCGATCAGCCAGGCCACCACGTCCGCCTTCTCCGCCGCGCTGCACTCGCGGCCGAGCACGTCCCGGCAGTTGCGGCGGAACCACTTGGCGACGCTGCGCCCGCTGGTCAGCCGTTGGGGATTGGCGGCAGGCGCCATCGGCTCGATCGCCTTGCCGGTGACTTGGTGGCGTCCGCTGCGGGCCGGATCACGAGTGTGGCAGGTGGAACAGCTCCAGTCCTCGCCGTGCCGCGACTCGAACCACTGCCGGCCGCGACTGGCCGAAGCGGCGAACGAGGCGTCCTGGGAACGGGCTTCGGCCTCGAAGCGGGCCAGGAAATCCGCCGGCCGCTCGGCCCAGGCCGGTCCCGCCAACAGGGCTGCGACGAGCAGCCAGGATCGCGTCGGTCGCATGATTCCTCCGTGTATCTCGATGGGTTTGCCAGCAGACTAGGCAGGCAATCTTAAACGTCGATTAATCGGCCACCGGCGCTCGCCGGCGTGCACAATCCCACGCCCGGGACAAAATTGCCGGCCTGCGTCGTTGAGCCGCCGCGGGCGGGCCACTAGAATCGAACAAGCTGCCGCGGCACCCGCCCAGCGACGGCGTGCTGGCCGGCGTCCCGGCCGGCTCCGCGCCAGCAGGACACCGAGCTTGCACGAGCCCGCGCACACCCATTCGCGATCGCAGCCGAGGCGTCCCACCCGCGGTGGGGCGCTCTTCGTGCTGTTGCTGACCCTGCTGACCTTGTGGTCGAGCGGCGTGCCGGCCGCCCAGCGCATGGCCCTGGTGCTCGGCAACAGCGACTACGAGTTCGGCGCCCTGCCCAACGTCGCCAACGACACCGCGGCGCTGGCCGCAAGACTCGAGCAGTTCGGATTCGCGGTCGAGACCGCCAGCAACCTGGACCAGTCACAGACCTACAACACCATTCTCCACTTCCTGGCGCAGGCGGCAAACGCCAGCGAAGTGCTGTTCTTCTATGCCGGCCATGCGATCCAGGTGAACGGGCGCAACTACATCGTGCCGCTGGATGCCAAGATCGGCAGCAACGACCTGGTGTTCACATTGGTGGACCTGCGCTTCCTGACCGAGCGGCTCGAAGGCCTGTCGGCGCGCACCAAGCTGATCATCCTCGACGCCTGCCGGGACAACCCGTACAGCAGTGCCGCCAACGCCTCCGGCGGGCTCGCCGAGATGAATGCCCCGCTCGGCACCCTGGTGGCGTTCTCGACGGCGCCCGGCTATACCGCCGAAGACGGCAGCGGCGATCACAGCCCCTACATGACCGCGCTGCTGAAGGCGCTGGAGACGCCCGAGGTCGGTGTCGAGGAAATCTTCAAACAGGTACGCAGTCTGGTCGTGCAGGCCACCGCTGGGCGCCAGATCCCGTGGGAGAGCACGTCGTTGATCAGCCGCTTCAGCTTCGGCGCACCACGCTCCCGGCCCATCGCGCCGGCTGCGGAGCAAGCGCCGCGGTCGGGTGACGATTGCCCGAACTGCACCTGCGCGAGCCTTTTTACCAAGTTGTCCCTAGGCCTGGAGGGTTTGACGAAACATGAACAAGCATTCATTCAATCCGTCTGTCGCTGAGCGCCTCGTCGTCGCACTGGTGCTCGTCCTCGCGCTTGCCGCCTGCGCCGGAAAGGTGGCCGCACCGACCTACCACGACACCCTGGACGGTGCCATCGACTCGCTCGCCGGCCGACTTGCCGAACAACTGCCCGGGGGTCTGCTGGCGCTCGGCAACGAGCGGCGGATCGTCGTCGTCGATGCCTTCTTCAACGAGCAGTCGGCCGAAGTCACCAACTCCGGCGTGCAGGTGCAGAAGGCGATGGTCGCTCGACTCGGGGAACTGACCGACAAGTACGAATTCGCGACGCTGTCGACAAGAAGCCTTTCCCAGTCTGCGCTCGCCATCCTGGGCAGCGTGCGGCTGGCCGGCAAGGCGACCGGCAACGAAGCGTCCTACGCGCGCATCGAAGCGGTGGTGCGCGAGGTCGAGGGCGGCAAGGTGGTCGCCAGCGCGGTGGCCTTCGTCGCCAGCAAGCAGTTCGACGCCACGCCGACCCGGCTGTACATGGACATGCCGATGTTCCTGGCCGGCGAAGAACACCGCCAGCGCCTGCAGGTCGCCACCGGCAACGCGGCGCCGGTGAAGGACGTGATCGGTGTCTCGGCGCGCATCGCGGAGGCCACCGAACAGTACAACGCGGGCAACTTCGACGACGCCAAGCGAATGTTCGCCGAGGCCCTCGATGCCTCCGGCGGCAAGAGCCTGCTGGCCCTCTCCGGCCTGTACCAGTCGAGCTTCCGCGGCGGCCAGTTCGACGAGGCGGAGCAGGCCTTCGGGCGCCTGGTCGAGGCGGCCATCGCGTCCGGCAACCTGTCGATCAAGTTCCTGTTCGAGGTCAATGGCACGGCCTTCTCCGCCACCGGCGACCTGACCCGCCAGTACCCCATGTGGCAGCGCCAGATCGCCCAGAAGATCGACGAAAAGGGGGCCTGCCTGGAGGTCTCGGGACATGCCAGCCGAACCGGCACCGAAGCCTACAACGACCGCCTGTCGGCACGCCGCGCGGAGTCCGTGGCGAAATCGCTGGTCGCGATCCGCCCCGAGCTGCGCGGCCGGCTGACGTCCACCGGCAAGGGCTTCGCGGAGAACATCGTCGGATCCGGCACCGACGATGCGCAGGATGCCATCGACCGGCGCGTCGAATTCAAGATCGTGCCCTGCAAGGGATGAAGGCGATGGTCCGGTGGTGGCGACTGGCGGGTGCGCTGGCGTGGCTCGCGCTGGCCGCCTGCGCGACCCGTGTCGAATTGCCGGAGACGCGCTTCCAGCAGGTGCGGGACGTCTCGCGCGCGATTTCGCTGGAGGTGGCCAAGCGTTTCTCGTCGCCGATTCCCGGCCTCACGCTGCCGCAGGGCCTGGGCCTGACCAAGCCGCTGCTGCTGGGCGGCTTCCCGCAGGCCAGCACGGCCGAGGCGATGGTCTCCGGCCACCACCTGCGCGACCTGCTGCTGCTCGATCTGCGGCAGACCATGCCCGATACCGCCGTCGCCCGCCTCGAGGAAGCCGGGGACCTGCCCAGCGCCCTGATGTTGCACGGTGTCGTCAGCTACCTGCCGGGTACCTCCACGGAGAACGAATCGAGCTGGTTCAAGATCGCCTATGCGGTGCGCACCTACCCGGACGCCGACGTCCTGCTGAGCGGATCGGCGCTGGTCAATGCACGCCATTTCGACGCCACCCCGACGCGCTTCTACAAGGACGCGCCGATCTATTTCGCCAGCGAGCAGCAGAAGGAGCTGGTGGCGCTGGCCTCGGCCGAAAGCGGCGACGCCGGGATGCAGCGCGCGATGCGGCGGTCGCTGGCCTACGAAAGCGCCCGCGGCGCCTATGAGCGGGAACAGTACGAAGTCGCGGCGCGCCGCTTCGAGGAGATCCTCGAGCAGGGGGACTCGGAAGACCTGCTGGCCTTGTCGGGCCGCTTCCAGAGCCTCTGGCAACTGGCACGCAAGGACGAGGCGGAACAGGTCTTCGGCCGCCTGATCGACGTCGCGATCGCCCGCGACGCGCTGTCGATCAAGTTCCTGTTCGCGGTGCAGCAGGACGACTTCGACCGCCGCAGCCCGCTCTACCAGCAGTACCCGATGTGGATCCGCCAGGTGGCCCGCGGCATGCTGGCCAGTCGCCTGTGCTTTGAAATCAAGGGGCATTCCAGCCGCAGCGGCACCGCCGCCTACAACGACGCGCTGTCGACGGCGCGGGCGCGGCGGGTGATGCGCTACATGACCGCCGCCGAGCCCGAGCTGGCTTCCCGCGTGCGCGCCAAGGGCTACGGCTTCCGCCAGAACATCATCGGCTCGGGCAGCGACGATGCCGGTGACGCCATCGATCGGCGGGTGGATTTCGCGGAGGTCGGCTGCCCGGCCTAGCCGGGAAGTTTCGTCGCGGCGCGGGCTGCCGGCCGGCGCCGGGATCGGGGCCGTGGTCCGGCCAATCTTCCGCGCTAGGTGCCGACCTCGCGGGCGCGCCCCGCGTCGAGTTCGGACAGGATGCGGGCCGCGATCTGCTCGAGGCGGTCCGGATCACCCCGCTCCCTGCCATGGGCCTTGAGCTTCAGCCCCGGAAATCGCGGGATGATGTGGAAATGCACATGGGGGACCGTCTGGCCGGCGGCCTCGCCATTGAACTGGGAAATCAGCAAGCCGGGCGCACCGACCGCGCGCTGCACCGCCGCCGCGACCCGCTTGGTCGTCAGGATGCACGCCGACGCGGCCTCGGGCGTCAGATCGAGCAGGGTCACCGCATGCTCCCTGGGCAACACCAGGGTATGTCCGTCGGACTGCGGCATGATGTCGAGGAAGGCCAGCGTGGCGGCATCTTCGAATACCTTGATGCAGGGCAGTTCGCCGCGCAGGATGCGCGCAAACACGTTGTTGCGGTCATAAGTCATCGGCTGTCCTCCGCTCTGGTTGGGGTACCGGACCACCGCCGCGTCATTTCTTCATGGCCTTGCTCATCGCGGCGGCGCTGAGGCGGTCGCAAGGGTCCGGGCGTTCGAAGAGTGGCGTAAACCACACCAGGTCGAACAGACCCTGGGCGACCGCCGGATAGTCCGCCGGCGAGTCGAGGCCCTCGCGCACCTCGACCAGCCCGACGCTCAGCGCGTGCCGATCCGGTGCCAGCCGCTGCAGGTACTGAGGCACCCCCAGGTCGCGGCGGGCGTGACCGGAGCCCAGGATCGCCACCACGCCGCGCGACAGATGGGGTGCGATGTTGGCGGCCATCACCGCGTCGCGCGAGCGCTGGGCGGTGACGATCATCTTCATCACATGCGGAGACACCTGGCCACAGTGCCCGACCCGGATCGCCTCCTCGAGCTGCCGCTGCCGCTCCGTCGTCCACGGCTTGTCGACGACCTGCCGGCCCGCGCCCGCGGGCATCGCGTCGAATCCTTCGCGAGCCACGCGTCGCGCTTCGGCGCGGGACAGATTGATGGCCACCAGCGGCAGCCCGTGGGCCACCGCCTCGTCCACCAGCGGCTTGTACAGGGGCCAGCCCCAGCCCTCGCGGGCGAATCGGCCGGCATCGGCGAGCGATTCGGCGCTCGCCTCGGGCGCCGACCGGGCAGCGTCGATCGCCGCCTGGTACTCGCTGTCGAATTGCTCCATCGCCAACGCCGGCGCGCGGGTCGATTCGACGTGTTGCAGCACCTTGAGCTGGAGCCGGTGGTGCACCGGATTGTCATGGACCTCGCCGAGCAGCAGCGCATCCGCCGCGGCCATCCGCGCCAGCGCCTGGTCGAGCGGCAACGCCCTGCCGCCATCGACCTCGACGATCCGACCCACCAGTGGATGGTCGTGGAGCACCAGCCCGTGGCCGGCGCATCCGGACAGGGCGAGCAGCGTGCACGCCACGGCACGCCGGACACCCCGCAGTGCGGCGCGGCGCATCGAACCGGGGAGTTTCGCGATTTGCATGGCGCGCAGTCTAGCAGCGTATCGCCGCCACGCGCGCCAAAGGGGGACCGCCGACACGGTGCCCGTCCGCCGCCACCACGGACAGTGGCCGCGGCGGGCACCCGTTGCGCCGGGCAGGGAGCTCAGAATTCGTATTCTATCGTCATGCGCAGCGTGTGGTCGGCGGTATGCTCGTTGAGACCGTAGAGCAGCGCCAGGTCGTACTTGATCGCGTCATGGTCGCCGAGGGGCAACTTGCCGAACACCGCCGGCCCGGCCATGTGGGTCTGCTCGTCGGACTCCTCCCAGTCGTTCCACTTGCCCACCTCGCCGAAGCCCTGCATGCCGAACTCGAAGGCCTCGGCGTGGCGATACTTGGCCTGCCACTCGTAGACCAGTTCCGTTTCGCTCTCTTCCTCGGCGTCGAAATGGCGTTCCAGGATCGGGTTGAAGTTGAGCTGGACCTTGCCGACGTCCTTCTGCAACAGGGCGCCGACCTTGACCTCCCAACCCTCGTCGTGATCCATCGGGCGCTCCAGCACCAGCAGCAATCCGATATCGACCGGCAGTTCGCCCTGCTCGGCAAAGATCAGCGTGTTCGACCATTCGATCGCCTCGAGCCGCGATCCGCCGCTGCCTTCGCGTTCGAATTCGGCCTCGATCTCCGTGAACCAGTGCTGCGTCACGCCGCGCCCGACGGCCAGCACGGCTGCCGTCTCGCGCTCTTCGCCGTGCTCGCGGGTGGTGCCGAGATGCAATTCGAGTTCGGTTTCGCCGTACTCCACGGTGGGTGTGTGCACGTAGGCCGCAGGTCCGGCCGACGCCGCTGCGCTGCAGGCCACCAGACTCGCGGCAAGCAGTGACTTCTTCATGAGGATTCCCCTTGGATGATGAAACAAACAGGGCGCGACCGCCCCTCCGCGGATGCGGATGGTGACGGCCACGCTTGTGAAAATCGGATTAGGTCTGCACGGAGGGGCGCATGCTCGGCCGCGACGCCCGATCGTTCCGTACCAGCCGCATGCCGGCCATGATCAACAGCACGGTGGCCCCATAGAACAGCGCCTGCATGCCGCTGGGCCGTGCGTCGTAGCCGGCCAGCACGTGCAGCAGTGCACCCAGTGCGGAATCGTTGGACAACAGGGCGGAGCTGTCCCACAGCGGCGTCGCCAAGGCCGGCAGCAGATCCCCCTGGATCAGGAATCGCGCGCACTGCCCGGCCATGCCCGCAGCGATCAGCAGCACCAGCAGCGCGGTGACCGAGAAGAAGTGGCGCACCGGAACCCGCAACAGCCCGGCATAGATGGCGAATCCGATCAGTGCACCGGCGGCGAGACCCAGCATGCCGCCGAGCGCGACCTGAACGACGGACTCACCCTGCGCCATCATGCCGTACAGGAAAAGCACCGTCTCCGAGCCTTCGCGCAGCACCGCGAGCGCGACCACCAGCGCGATCGCGGACAGCTCGCGCGAACCTTCCGCGACCTGCCGGATCACCGAGCGGGCACCATCGACCATTTCGCGGGCGTGGCGGCTCATCCAGATGTTGTGCCAGGCCAGCATCAGCACCGCGGCGGCCAGCACCCCGGCGTTGAGCAGCTCCTGCCCGACGCCGTCGGCCAGTTCACCGATGTAGCCGGCCGAGGCGGCCACCACCATCGCCCCCGCCACGCCAGCCATCACGCCGAGCCCCAGCCAGCGACCACGGGCCGGCAGCGATCGGGCGGCAGCGGCGACGATGCCGATCAGCAGTGCCGCTTCAAGAGTTTCGCGAAAAACGATAATCGCGGCGCCAAGCATTCGATCTACTCCGCAATCACGACGCCCTGAGCCGTCGCTTCGTTGAATTCACCGAAGAACGGGTACCGCCCAGGCGCCAGCGGACCAATAAAGATGCTCGCCTTGCTGCCGCCCGGAATCACCTTCTCGCGATTGAGTTCGTGGCTCTCGAACTCCTCGGCCGTGGCGTCACGGTTGTCGACCACCAGGCGGACCTTGGTTCCGGCAGGTACGCGCACCTCGGCCGGATCGAAGCGGTGGTCCTGGATCACGACGGGAATGATCGGCGTGGCTGCCATCACGGCGGCCGGCAGCAACAGCAACAGGGCAAGCAATCGGGACATATCGGTCTCCACAAAAATGATAACCACAATGATAATGATTCGCATTTCCTTGTCAAGCCGACGCGCAGCCCCCGAACGCGGGACGCCGCGCGGCGCCCTGCCACTGCCGATCAGACGCCTGCACCACCCGTCCGGCCATTGAACGGCTGCGCGCCGGGCGGATATCGCGCAGCATCGACGCCACTGCCCGCGGCCTTCTCGGAGCCGATCACAGATGACACGCTCACTTTGCCCCTCGCTACTCGCTGAAAGCCGGACGCGCGTGCTCGCCGCGTGCGCCGCACTCGCGCTCGCCGCCTGTACCACGCCCGGTGGACCGGCGCTGGAGACCCGGCTCGAGCGCGAGGCCAGCGCCGGGCCCCTCGCCTTCGAACAGGCGCAGGGGCTGTTCGACAATGATGCTGCCTTCGCGGCCAAGCTCAAGGCCATCGAAGAGGCCAAGGAGAGCCTCGATCTGGCCTACTACATCTTCGCCGACGACCATTCCTCGGCGCGCTTGAGCCAGGCGCTGATCGCGGCCGCGCGCCGCGGCGTACGGGTGCGCATCCTGGTCGACTACTTCTCGGCCTATCCGGACCTCGACCGCTTCTCGTGGCTGGAGCGCGAAGGAGGCAGCCGGCTGCAGGTACGGTTCTACAACCGCCCCACCCTCGAGATCATCCGCGACGCCGCCTACCTGACCACCAGTTGCGCCGACGTCGGCGCCGGGGGCGCCGCCTGCGACCTTGCCAAGCAGGCCGCGATCGCCCGCCAATTCGCGGTGGACTCGGGCTCCGGCAGAAACATCAGCAATCGCGCGTTTGCCGGCTCCGGCCTGTTCCTGTCCGGGCTCTACGGAAGGCACGCGAGGCTGATGGCCTACGCCGTCGCCCGTGGCCAGGACATCGACGCCGACGCGCTGACGCAACCGGGCGGCTTCGCTGGCCATGGCCGCAGCGCGCATTCGATGCAGCTCGCCAAGCGCTACTTCCGGTCGCGCTACCTGGCTGACACCGAGGGCATCCGCACACGGCTGCAACTGGCCTTCGCACGCCAGGACTTTGCCGAGGCGGTCAACCCGGTGTTCGACAGCGTCTCCGCCTACCTCCCGGTCGAGCGTCGCAACGACGCGCTTGCCCGCCGGGACTGGGACTACCTCACCGAGTTCCTCCAGCACAGGTTCCTGCTCGCCGACCAGGCGACCCTGGTGCTCGGCGGCCGCAACGTCGAGAACGCCCATCACATGCGGCCCAACCGGCTATCGACGCGACAGATCTTCATCGACACCGATCTCGCAATCGACCTCGGCCAGCCCGCGACGCGCCTTTCTGCGAGCTTCGAGCGGCTGTGGATGCTCGATTCGGTGGCGACCATCGACGAAGTCCGCAGCCATGCCCCGAACGACCTGCTGGTCAATTTCGACATCATCGAAGCGGCCCAGGTCGCATGCAACCGGGGCCGTGACGAAGGCTGCCTCGACCGCTACCTCGACAAGCACATGCTGGGAATGGACGAGCGCATGGATCACATCGCGCAAACCCATCGCCAACGGCTCGAGACCTTCCGCAAGGCCTACCGGCCGGCGCCGACCGACGGCGGGCTGGCGCTCGACGCCGCGGCGCGGATCCACTACGTCGAAAACCTCCCGGTGGCGAACGGCCAGCGCAGCTACGGAGCGCGCCACGGTGACGAGGCAGAGGCCGGCAAGCACATCCAGTCGGTCTGGCGCGGCGCCCTCGCCCGGGCATGCTCTGCGGACGACAGCGCCGGACAGGACATCGTCCTCCACAACGCCTACCTGTTCCTGCCGGCAAGCCTGCTGCAGGATCTGGCAGCCGTGCTCGACGGCAGCCGGCCATGCAAGGCCACCACCGTGACGATGCTGACCAACTCGCTGGAGACCACCGACCTCGAGGTCGTCAACCTGCTGGCGGCGTGGCAACTGAAGGCCCTCGCCGACCACCTCGCGGCCGCCGGACCGGCCGCCACGGCGACGAGGCTGCGCTATCTCGAATACCTGCCGGCAACGGCGGAGCGGCTCTCGCTCCACTCGAAGGTCATGGTGTTCGGCAACGACATCTTCATCGGCTCGGCCAATGCCGATGTCCGCAGCCTGATGATGGACAGCAGCAACGGCGTGTTCATCCAGCGGGCACCCCGCTTCGTCGGCGCCTACCGGGAGCGGCTGGCGAAGCTGGTCGCCGACCCGCAGCGGATTGCCGACCGCACCGCCCTGATCGCCCGCGAACGACCCGAACTGGCCACCGAAATGAGCCGCACAGTCGATCGCCTGCTGGCCCGTTACGCCACCGAGGACCGCTTGCAGGCCGACCAGGAACGCGAGCTGAAGCGGCAGATCATCGCCACCACGGAACAGGTCTATGAGTTGTCGCGCGCCATCATGCGCGGCGACGACGAGGCCGCCGACCGCTTCAACGCCCTGTTCAAGGCGATCTGAGCGGGCACGCGGTCTCGGCCTCGCCACCAGCGGCCGGGGGCTTCGGGGCAATCTGTTGACTATTGCACGAACCGTTCGACGATCACACTAAACTCGCGGCTCAATGCTGCCGTAAGAACTCGGCAGTGCCTGCCCAACCCGCTGCGACGGGTCACGGCGGCTCATTTGATCATATGTGCTGGGGGATACCATGCGGCTAGCCGACCGGATACGAACAATCATCGCTGGCGCGATCCTAGGATTTTCCGCTACGGCCGCCCAGGCTGTAGACGGCGTCACCGACGACCGCATACTGCTGGGCCAGTCGGCTGCGTTCAGTGGCCCGGCCCAGGCCCTGGGCAAGGAAATGCTGCAAGGCGCCAAGGTCTACTTCGACGGCGTCAATGCGCGCGGCGGCGTCCACGGTCGTCGCATCGACGTCACGTCGCTCGACGACGGCTACGAGCCCGACCGAGCCGCAGCGAATACCCGCAGCCTGATCGAGGAGCGCAAGGTGTTCGCGCTGTTCGGCTATGTCGGCACGCCGACCAGCCTCGCCGCGATGCCCATCTTCTCCGCCGCCAAGGTCCCCTTCGTCGGTGCATTTACCGGCGCCGAAGCGCTGCGCAACCCCCTCAACCGGCAGATCTTCAACGTGCGTGCCAGCTACTTCGACGAAACCGAGCGGATCGTCGAGCACCTCGTGACGACCGGCGTCAACCGCATCGCGGTCTTCTACCAGAACGACTCCTACGGCAAGGCGGGACTCACCGGGGTCGAGCGCGCGATGAAGAAGCGTGGCCTCGAGCCGATCGCGAAGGCGACGGTGGAACGCAATTCGGTGGACGTGGCAGCCGCGGTCGAAACGCTTTCCGCGGCGGCACCGGACGCCATCATCCAGATCAGCGCCTACTCCTCATGTGCCGCGCTGATCAAGGAAATGCGCAAGGCCGGCAGCATCTCGATGTTCTTCAACGTGTCCTTCGTCGGCAGCCGCGCGCTGTCCGAGGCCCTCGACACCGAGGCCCGCGGCGTAGTCATCTCGCAGGTGGTGCCGCTGCCCTGGAGCGGTGTCGATCACGTCGTGCGCGATTACCAGAGCCAGATGCAGGCCGCCGGCTTCAGCCAGTTCTCTTTCACCAGCCTCGAAGGCTTCATCGCCGCCAAGGTGATGGTCGAAGGCCTGCAGCGGGCAGGCCGCAACCTCAACCGCGGGCGCCTGATCGAGGCCTTCGAATCGATGTCGAGCTTCGACATGGGTGGTTTCAAGGTGGCCTTTACCCCGGAAAATCACAACGGCTCGGGCCTGGTCGATCTGACCATCATCTCGCGCGAGGGCAGTTTCATCCACTGAGCCGATCGCGGCGGCACAGGGCGCAGGCTGACCCGTCAGCCTTGCCCGCCGCGCCAGCGACGAATCGCGCGCAGCGATTCCGTGTAGCAGTGGCGCCGCTGGGCCTCGTCGTAGCGGTGTTCGGCGCCGGCCGGACAGGCCAAGCGGGCTGCGCAGTCGGCGGCGCAAGCGGACTCCGGCAGCAGCCGATGCCCGATGCAGCGCTCGATGTCGAGAGTGACGCCGACCGCGCCGGCCGGGCACGCATCGACACAGGGTTTCGCTTCGCATCGCGCGCAGATCGCAGCGGGTGCCGTGGGCGCATCGCCTGGCCAATCGGCGTCGGTCAGCATCACCACCCGATAGCCGAACCAGCTTCCCCAGCGCGGATGCATGCCCAGCATCAACGGGCTCGGCTGATGCCATCCGACGGCGCGACCGAGCGCCTGCAGATCGACCCCGACCTCGCCCGGATACAGCGTTCGCCAGCGCAGGTCTCCGCCATGGCTGGCGAACCAGTCGACGACCGCGGTGACGCTGAAGCGGTCGACCGGATCGTCGCCGGCGATGCCGCGGGCCGCCATCGTGCGCCACAGCAGCGGGCCGCCGTTGGCGAGGACGACGATCCGGCGCCAGGGCGACAGGTCGATCTGCGCCGCCAGCCGATCCAGCCAGCAGCGCTCCAGTGAAGCCAGCGGCAGTATCGCGTGCATGTTCAGCCCGAGCCGCGTCAATGGCGAGAAATCGGGTGCCGTCGCGCGCGGACCGTCAGCCATCGGCTCAGCCCCGCGCCTGGCTGCGATTGGACATCGCGATCACGAACAACTGATCGACCAGCGGCATCTCCCGCAGCGGAACCAGCATCCGCGCGCCGGCCCCGAACCCCGCCCCGAGGACGATCAGCCGCGCCACCGTCTCGCCGCGCGACTCGATCCGCCATTCCCGCTGCATCTGCCCGCCGAACAGCTTGCGCTCGTAGCGGACGTCACCATCGCACAGATAACGCTCCAGCCCCGCAGCCGGTTCGAACAACATCCGGATGGCATCGCTGCCACGCCGGTGCAGGGTGACCTTGTTGGCGGTCATGCCGAACATGCGATGGCATTCGAACTGTCCCTCGACACAGTCGATGGTGCGCAGGATGCTGTCGCGTGCATTCGGATAGCCGATCGTGCCGACCGTGGCGTCGTCCTGGTTGCGCACCAGCAACTGCATCGGGCGCGTGCCGTGGGCAGCCAGGGCGACCGCATAGAGGAAGGCGCTGCCCGGCGCCAGCGACGGCGCCTCGGCGAGCACCTCGGCCGCATTCACGGCTTCCGCCCGCTCCCCTTCCCTGCGCGCGCGGCCGCGCACGTGGCGCGCCACCAGCAGGATCGCCAGCAGCAGTACCGCCAGCGCGATCGCGATCACGACTCTCGCGGATTCGTCGGGCATTCCTTGCACTCCAGCTGCGGCCCCTCGCCGACTGCCGACAGCTGCCTGCCGCACCGCAACCCCCAGAGTTTAGCGGATTGGCGAGGCCGGACGTGCCGCCGACCGCGGGCCGCGCGCCGCGCTACAGCACCGCCGCGAGGCGCTGCAGCACCCGCGCGCGCCCCATCGCCTCGACCACGGCGTCGATCGACGGCGTCTGCTTGACACCGAGCAGCGCGACCCGCAGCGGGATCGCCACCTGCGGCATCTTCAGCCCGTGCGCCTTCATCACCGCCTTCAGCTCGGCACCGATCGCGTCCCGCTGCCAGTCGAGTCCGGCGAGGCGCCCGGCCAGATCCGCCAGGGCGGCACGCGACGCCGCGGTAAGCTGCTCGGCCAGCAACTCGGCCGACGGCGCGGGCTCGACAAAGAAGGCCTCGACATTGTCGGCCAGCTCGACCAGCGTTGCCGCCCGGTCCTTGTAGAGCGCCACCAGGCCCGCCAGCTCCGGCCCGCCGGCGATCGCCACGCCACGCCCGACCAGCCGCTCGCCGACCTCGGCGGCCAGCGCGGCATCGTCCATCTGCTTGATGTAGTGCGCATTCAGCCAGTTGAGCTTGTCGGTGTTGAACTGCGCAGCCGAGGCGGTGATGTGGTCCAGGTCGAACCACTCGACCAGCTGCTCGCGCGAGAAGATCTCGTCGTCGCCGTGGCTCCAGCCGAGCCGGGCGAGGTAATTGACGACCGCGTCGGGCAGATAGCCGGCCTCGTGATACTGCATCACGCTGACCGCCCCGTGGCGCTTCGACAGCTTCTGGCCATCGTCGCCGAGGATCATCGACAGATGCGCATACTGCGGCACCTCGGCGCCCAGGGCCCGCAGGATGTTGATCTGGCGCGGCGTGTTGTTGACGTGATCGTCGCCGCGGATGACGTGGGTGATCGCCATGTCCCGGTCATCGACGACGACGCAGAAATTGTAGGTCGGCGTGCCGTCCGGCCGGGCGATGACCAGGTCGTCCAGTTCGGCATTGGCGAACGCGATGGGGCCCTTGACCAGATCGTCCCAGCCCACCGTGCCGTCGGTCGGATTGCGGAAGCGCACCACCGGAGACACGCCGGCCGGCGGCGGCGGCAAGGTCTTGCCCGGCTCCGGCCGCCAGCGCCCGTCGTAGCGCGGCTTGTCGCCGCGCGCGCGCTGGGCCTCTCGCATGCTCTCGAGTTCTTCCGGCGTGGCATAGCAATGGTAGGCCTGGCCGGCCGCCAGCAGCTCGCCGATCACCGCCTTGTAGCGGTCCATGCGCTGCATCTGGTAGAACGGCCCTTCGTCGCAGTCGAGCGCCAGCCAGCGCATGCCGTCGAGAATCGCCTGCACCGCCTCGGGCGTCGAGCGCGCGACGTCGGTATCCTCGATGCGCAGGATGAAGCGGCCGCCGTGGCGGCGCGCGTAGGCCCAGCAGAACAGCGCGGTGCGGGCACCACCGATGTGCAGGTAGCCGGTGGGGCTGGGGGCGAAGCGGGTGCGGACGGGCTTGGACATCGATCGTGCTCGGAGGGGCTGCGACAAAGCCGGGCATTCTACGCGAACGCGGGCCGCCTGCCCCGCCACGCCGCCTTGACGCGACTCCGGCCCAACCCTAAAATCCCCGCTCTTTTGGCTGGGGCGGTTAGCTCAGCGGTAGAGCACTGCCTTCA
>JAGRGB010000036.1 GCA_020445745.1 Rhodocyclaceae bacterium
GCGATGCCGCCACCATTTCGATCACCTTGAGACCTGCCGTTCCAAGGCGCTGAAGGTCGTACGGCGGCAGGTATGGGCCGCATTGCAGGCGTTCAGTTGGCGCGGGCTGGCCGGCAGCTCAGGCCGATGAGCTGTAGGCCGGCAGTCGCACCTAATGACCGCTCGAACCTGCAACCAGCCATTGGCAGCTGGGGGCGACGAATTGGTGGACGACGGCGAGATCAGCGCTACGCGATTTCACCGCAATGAACATTCGGGAGCGGCCGACAGACTCGCAGGGGCGTACCATGGCGCCAGTGACACGAAGCCGAAGGGAGCGTAGCCGATGAAATCACACCAGCTTGCAGTCCTTGCCATTGCTTTGCTCGGCTCGGCTTCTGGCATGGCGCTGGCGGATGGCCAGGGTCCGGTCGCGGCGAGTGCCGAGAATTGCGGCTGCGTCTCGGGCGCGATGGACACCGATGCCGAGGTACGCCGTTGCGGGCCGTTGCTGGAGTCGCTGTCGCCGGGGCAGGTGGTCGATCTGAAGGGCCGGTGCACGGCGAAATCGGCGCCGGCGGGCGGGCCGGATCTGTGTTTCTGCCTGACCCAGTTCCATACCGACCCGCAGATCGTCAAGGCCTGCGAGGCGGTGGTCGGCAAGGACACCAAGCCTTCGGAGCTGGCGCGCATGGGCGCCCATTGCCGCTAGCCCGGGGCAAGGGCACCAGTGTCGCGAAAGGCTGGGTCCACCACCGGGCGCCGCACCGCTCGCGCGGGGCGGAGTACCGACTGGTATTGCGCCGCGAAACTCGCGGCATTCCGCTGAGTCGCCCATCGATTCGCTCCCGGCCCTGTCCCCCGCGTGGACCCCGCGTTCCAGCCACGCCGGCCGACGGTCGGTGCCTCCCACGCGACCGGGGCTGCAGCCTTGGACCAGACAAGTCCAGGCCGGAAGACTGCGTGCGCCCCGACAAGCAGCCGTGCCCGCGCTGACGACCTTCACGAGAGCCTGGTGTCCGGGCGGGTGAGCAAGGCGGGGGCACAAGGATGGCGCGGTCCGCACGGCGCGACCGCGGCGCTTCCGGAAAAATTGACGACGCGCAAGGTTGCAGCGATGACATCCGCGCTATCTTCGGCGCCGTCTGCATCCACCCCAGAGAGTTCGACCGTGCTGATTCCCCTCGGGGAGCCCACGCTGCGACCGAAGGAGCCCGCCCGCGGCTTCGCACTGTTCGCGCTGGGCTTCCGCCCCTTCTACCTGCTCGCCGCCGCGTTGGCGGTGTCGATCATTCCGCTGTGGCTGGCGGCCTTCGCCGGGTGGATGCCGCTGCCGACCACGCTGCCGCCGCTCGCCTGGCACGCCCACGAGATGCTGTTCGGATTCGGCTGTGCGGTGATCGCCGGCTTCCTGTTCACCGCCGGCCGCAACTGGACCGGCATCGACACCCCCACCGGCGGCGCGCTGGCAGCACTGGCCCTGTTGTGGCTGGCCGGACGGGCGGCGATGCTGGCCGGGCCGGGCGCGGTCGGCGCGTTGGTCGACCTGGCGTTCCTGCCGTTGGTGGCGATCGCCCTCGGGCGGGTGCTGGTCAAGGCCGGCAGTCGCCGCAATTATTTCGTGCTGGTGCTGCTCGGTGCCCTGGCCGGCGCCAACCTGCTGTTCCACCTGCGGGCCGCAGGGACCGTCGGCGGCGACCCGATGCAGGGCGTGCATCTCGCGCTGGCGCTGATCATCACGCTGGCGACGGTGATCGGCGGCCGCGTGATTCCGATGTTCACGGTCAATGGCTTGCGCGGCAGCGTGTCGATCGCGGCCAACACGCGCCACGATGCGGTGGCCATCGCGCTGACCGTGACGGCGCTGCTGTCCTGGGCCCTGGCGCTGCCGGCGGCCTTGTCGGCGTCCCTTGCCGCGCTGGCGGCGCTGGCGCAGCTCAATCGCATCCTGCGCTGGCATCCGTGGGCGACCCGCCGCGTGCCGCTGCTGTGGATCCTGCATCTGTCCCATGCCTGGATTGCCGTCGGCCTGACGCTGCTGGCCCTGGCCGAGGCCGGCGCGGTGCCGCTCACCGCGGCGATCCACGGCCTCGCGCTGGGGGCGATGTCGGGCCTGATCCTGGGCATGATCACGCGCACCGCCCTCGGCCACACCGGCCGCCTGCTGCACGCCGGCCCGGTCGAGACCGCGGCCTATGTCGCGCTGCACCTGGCGGTGCTGGCGCGCGTGCTGCCGCCGCTGTTCGCGCCGCAGCACACGATGGCCGGCCTGGTGGTCGCGGCGGTCGGCTGGTGCCTGGCGTTCGGGCTCTACCTGTTCCGCTACGGGCCGATGCTGGTCCGCGCCCGGGTGGACGGCAAGCCGGGTTGAACGGCGCCCGCCGCTTCATGGGAAAATCCGGCCTGCATCGAAGCCGGAGATCGCGATGAAGCGTGCCCCAACGCTGCTGCTGCTGGCCAGCGCCATCGGTAGCGCCCAGGCCGACAACCTCGAGGCGTGCAAGCGCATCGTCGTCGACGCCCGCCGGCTGGCATGCTACGACGAGGTGCTGGGCCGGGTCGCGCCGCCCGCCGACACCCTGAGCATGGAGCAGGGCACGGCCGCTTCCCGCGGCCGGGTGACGGCCCGGGAAAGCCTCGGCTCGAGCCTGTCGCTGCGCTGGGAGCTGGAGCCGGCGCACAAGCGCGGCACCTTCCTGTTCCGGCCGTACAAGCCGGTCTACATGCTGCCGCTGCGCTGGTCCGACAGCCCCAACCGCAATCCGCGCGGCTACACCGAGCGCAACACGCCCGCGGGCCAGGGGCTCAAGCCGGTCGAGGCCAAGTTCCAGATCAGCTTCAAGGCGAAGGTGCTGGAGAGCGTATTCGGCGACAACGGCGACCTGTGGTTCGGCTACACCCAGCAGGCCAGCTGGCAGGTCTACGACCGGGGCGACTCGGCGCCTTTCCGCGAGAGCGTGTACGAGCCCGAGTTGATCGCCGTGTGGCGCACCGACATCGCGCTGCCCGGGCTGCGCTGGCGGATGGTCAGCCTCGGGTTCAACCACCAGTCCAACGGCAAGACCGAGCCCGCCTCGCGCAGCTGGAACCGGGTCTATGCGGAGCTGGGGCTGGAGGGCGAAGATTTCGCGCTGCTGGTCAAGCCGTGGCTGCGGCTGCCCGAGGACGAAGGCAGCGACGACAACCGCGACATCGAGGACTACATCGGGCGTGGCGAGTTGACCGGCATCTGGAAGCGGCAGGGCCACGTCGTCTCGCTCGGCCTGCGTCATTCGCTGCGCGCCCATCCGAGCCGCGGCGCCGCCACGCTGGACTGGGCCTTCCCGATCCGCGGCTACCTCAAGGGCCACCTTCAGGTATTCACCGGCTACGGCGAGACCCTGATCGACTACAACCACCGCCAGACCGTGTTCGGCATCGGCGTGTCGCTGGCGCAGTGGCTGTAGCCACGGGCCGGCCCGGGTCGAGTGACAGGGCGTGACCCGGCATGATGGCGTCGCCATCGGCAAGTCGAGGCGGCGACCGGGAAGGTGCCCCGCTGTGCCGAACGGGACCGGTTTCGGGGATGCGCCGCAAACTTGTCCAGGCGCTTTTCAACCCCGGCGAACTTCCCTAATCTTGCAGCGGAACGCTGGACGTCGGCGACAGCTCGGCACCATCATGGTTCACGGCATCACAACCGCCTCCGGCCCTGCGGCCGTCGCCTGGGGGCACATGACGAAGACCCGTCACGAGGACCGCCACGCATGAGCTTTCTCGACAGCAGTTCCGATACGGCCGGCGAGCGCGAGATGCAGAAGATCGCCGGCATGGCATTGCGCTTCGTCTACCCGGGGCTCAAGTTTACCGATGATCAGATACAGCCCAAGACGGCCGTGATTGCGCTGTATCTCGCGCGGGCGCTGGACGGCACGTCGCGCGCCACCTATGGCGCGTTCAAGTTCTACGAGGACGTGACCACCGGTTTGCTGAAGGGCCAGCTCAAGTGGTCGGATCTTCCCAAGACGGCTTTCGACGCCGCCAAGGCCGCAATGGAAGATGACACCCCTAAACGCAATGCGATCGCAGCTGCCTTTGTGCGGCAAGCGGCACCCCAGCGCCTGATGCAGAGGCACCTCGAAGATCCGGAAAACTTTCCGCCACCAGAATTGCAGCTCACGCCCGGCACGCCCCTGTTCGCGATCATCTTCGAACGAAAGGGCGTCTTCGAGGCGGTGTTTTCGCGGGGCGAGTAGTCGCCGATAGCGCGCGTGACCCGCTGCGGGGAGCGCCGCCGACCGCGGCGCCCGCCGCAGCGGTCGCTCACTCGATGCGCACCGCCACGAAGATGCGCGCTTCGTTGCGCTGGACCAGCAGCGCGAAGCGATTGCCGGCGGCGTCGAGCAACTTGCGGAACTGGCTGATGCCGGTGATCGGCTGATTGTTCAGCGCGAGCACGATGTCGCCCTCGAGCAGACCGGCCTTGGCCGCCGGGCCGCTCACCGACTCGATCACGATGCCGCCCTTGACGCCCAGCTCCTCGGCGTCGGCTTCAGCCAGCGCCCGGCCGGTGATGCCCAGCTTGCCGGCCTCCTCGCCACGCCCGATGGTGCCGGGTCCGCCCTCCTCGCCCATCGCGCCGAGGGTGACCTCGACCTTGCGGGAGCGCTCGTCGCGCCACACCTTCAGCTCGATCTCGGTGCCGGGGCGCAGTTCGCCGATCATCCTCGGCAACTCGCTGCTCTCGCCGACCTTGTCGCCATTGACCTCGAGAATCACGTCGCCCGGCTGCAGGCCGGCCTTGTCGGCGGCGCTGTCGGGTTCGACCCGCGCCACCAGCGCGCCGGTCGAGTCCGGCAGGCCGAAGGACTGGGCAAGATCCTCGTCCATGCCCTGGATCAGCACGCCGAGCCTGCCCCGCTTGACCTTGCCGAACTCCTGCAGCTGCTCCTTGACGTTCATCGCGACGTCGATCGGAATCGCGAACGAAATCCCCATGAAACCACCCGAGCGGGAGTAGATCTGGGAGTTGATGCCGATCACCTCGCCCGCCAGGTTGAACAACGGGCCGCCGGAGTTGCCGGGGTTGATCGCGACGTCGGTCTGGATGAACGGCACATAGGTCTCGTCAGGCAGGCGCCGCGCCTTGGCGGAGATGATGCCGGCGGTGACGGTGCTCTCGAAGCCGAACGGCGATCCGAGCGCCACCACCCACTCGCCGACCCGGGTGTTCTCGGCGTCACCGATCGTGACCGCCGGCAGGCCATCCGCGTCGATCTTCAGCAGCGCGACATCGGTGCGCTCGTCGGAGCCCACCACCTTGGCCTGGAACTCGCGCTTGTCGCTGAGCTTGACGGTGACGGTGGTGGCATCGCTGACGACGTGGGCATTGGTCAGCACGTAGCCGTCTTCGGATACGATGAAGCCGGAACCGATGCCGCGGCGCTGCGGTCCATCCTCGCCGTGGGGGTTCGGCGTCCGGCCCCGCGGCGGCATGCCAGGAATCGGCACGCCGAAGCGGCGCAGGAAATCGTACAGCGGGTCGTTGGGGTTGATGCCGCTGCGGCCGCCGGCAAGCTGCTGGGTGGTGCTGATGTTGACCACCGCCGGGCCGACCTTGTCCACCAGGTCGGCGAAGTCGGGCAGGCCATAGCGCCCGGGCGCCAACCGTGCGACGGCCGCGGCGGCCGCCGGCGTCGCGCTCGCCGCCGCGGCTTCGGGCAGAGCGGGCCGCGGGCCAGCGCCCAGCAGGAATGCCGCCGCACAGAGGCCGGAAATGAACAATGAACGGGCTTTCGACATGAATCTCGATCTCCTAGCTTGGGCGGTGGGTCCGCATCGTGGCACGAAAGTTCCAACCGCTGTCGATCACCTGCAAAATGGGGGCGCACCGCCCGCCTGTCAACCGCCGGCGGTGCACGGCCGGGCCGCCGGCCCTGTCGATGCCGGGAGACGATCATGAAACTGATGCGCTGGGGCGCCGAGGACTGCGAGCGGCCGGGACTGGTGGATGCCGACGGCGGCCTGCGCGACCTGTCGCCGGCGCTCGGCGGCAGCGCCGCGACGCCGCTCGACCCGGACGTGCTGGCAGCGCTGGCCCGGCTCGATCCGCAGGACCTGCCGCTGCTGCCGCCGGACACCCGGCTCGGCGCCTGCATCGGCAGCGCCGGCAAGGTCGTCGGCGTCGGCCTGAACTACGCCGACCACGTGCGCGAAGCCGGCATGCAGGCGCCGCCCGCCCCCTTGCTGTTCATGAAGGCGTGCCGGGTCAGCGCGCCCGACGGGCCGCTGTGGCTGCCGCCCGGCCACGCCAAGGTGGATTGGGAAATCGAGCTCGCCGTGGTGATCGGACGCGAGGCGGTCTGCGTGGCCGAGGCAGATGCCCTCGACCACGTCGCCGGCTATGCCGCGTTCATCGACTTCTCCGAGCGTGCCTGGCAGCTCGAAGGACCCGGCCAGTGGGTCAAGGGCAAGAGCTTCCCGTCGTTCGCGCCGATCGGCCCGCTGCTGGCGACCGTCGACTCGGTGCCCGACCCCCATCGGCTGCGGCTGTGGCTGGAGGTCAACGACCAACGCCTGCAGGACAGCAGCACCGCCGAGATGATCTTCCGGGTACCGCAGCTGATCAGCGACATCAGCCGGCACATGGCCCTCTATCCCGGCGACGTCATCGCCACCGGTACGCCCCCCGGAGTCGGCATGGGGCTCCGGCCCCAGCGCTGGCTCGCCGCCGGCGACCGCATCCGCGCCGGCATCGACGGCTTCGGCGAACAGCACCACGAATGCCGGCCGTGGCCGGGCAAGGCGCCGTGATCCGGGCCGCCATGCGCCGCATCACCTTGCCGTCGGACCCCGATTCATCAACCACCGGAGTAACTCAATGGCCAACGAGGGCTACCACGAACCGATCGACGAACTCAGCGACGAAACCCGCGACATGCACCGCGCGATCACCTCGCTGATGGAGGAGCTGGAGGCCGTGGACTGGTACAACCAGCGGGTCGACGCCTGCAAGGACAAGGAGCTGGCCGCGATCCTCGCCCACAACCGGGACGAGGAGAAGGAGCACGCGGCGATGGTGCTGGAGTGGATTCGCCGCCGCGACCCCAGCTTCGACAAGGAACTGAAGGACTATCTGTTTTCCGACGGCGACATCGCCCACGGCTGAGCACCCGGCCCAGCCCGCTGCCGCCCCGGCGTGGCGGCGGGCCGCGACCGCGCGCCGCACGCCCGTTGCTCAGAGCTTCTGGCCGTGCTCGCGGGTGGCGTGGAAACCGACGTCGGGCCACTTCTCCATCGTCACCTCGAGGTTGTAGCGCGACGAGGCCAGGTACACCAGGTTGCCGTCCACGTCGCTGCCGACGCGCATCGACTGCTCCCGTTCGAACTTGCGGCGGGTCGGCTCGTCCGCAAAGGTCAGCCAGCGGGCGGTGTAGATCTCGGCGGGCTCGAAGATCGCGTCGACCTTGTACTCGTCCTTCAGGCGCTGGGCCACGACCTCGAACTGGAGCTGGCCGACGGCGCCGAGCAGCATGTTGCCGCCGATCGCCTCGAAGACCTGGATCGCCCCTTCCTCGCCAAGTTCCTGCAGGCCCTTCTGCAGCTGCTTGGTCTTCAGCGGATCGCGCAGCCGCGCCGCCCGGAACAGCTCGGGCGAGAAGTACGGGATGCCCTTGAAGCCGAGATCCTCGCCTTCGGTCAGGGTGTCGCCGATCTGCAGCTGGCCGTGGTTGTGGATGCCGATGATGTCGCCGGCCACGCCGTCTTCCTTGTGCACCCGCTCGTTGGCCATGAAGGTCAGCGCGTTGGCGAGCTTGATCTCGCGCCCGGCGCGCACGTGGCGCACCTTCATGCCGGAGGCATAGCGGCCGGAGCAGATGCGGAAGAAGGCGATGCGGTCGCGGTGGCGCGGATCCATGTTGGCCTGGATCTTGAACACGAAGCCGGAAAACGGCGCCTCGGCCGGCGCCACCCGGCGGCTGCCGGCGTCGCGGGGCTGGGGCGGCGGCGCCCAGCGGATCAGCGCCTCGAGGATCTCCTGGACGCCGAAGTTGTTGATGCCCGAGCCGAAGAACACCGGCGTCTGCCGGCCGGCCAGGAAGGCGGCGACGTCGAACGGATTGCTGGCGCCCTGTATCAGCTCGACCTCGTCGCGCAGCTGGCCGATCTCTCCCGGGAACTGGCGGTCGAGCTCGGCGTTGTCGAGGCCCTGGATGACTTCGGCGACGGTGCGCCGCTCCTCGCCGGGCGTGAATCGCAGCAGGCGGTCTTCGAGCAGGTGGTAGACGCCGCGGAAGGTCTTGCCCATGCCGAGCGGCCAGGTCACCGGAGCACATTCGATCGACAGCACGTCCTCGATCTCGGACAGCAGCTCGAAGGGTTCGCGCACTTCCCGGTCGAACTTGTTCACGAAGGTGATGATCGGCGTGTCGCGCAGCCGGCAGACGTCGAGCAGCTTGATGGTCTGCGCCTCGACGCCCTTGGCGGCATCGATGACCATCACCGCGGCATCCACCGCGGTCAGCACGCGGTAGGTGTCCTCGGAGAAGTCCTCGTGGCCCGGGGTGTCGAGCAGATTGATGGTGTTGCCCAGGTATTCGAACTGCATCACCGAACTGCTCACCGAGATGCCGCGCTGCTTCTCCACCTCCATCCAGTCGGAAGTGGCATGGCGGGCGCTCTTGCGCGCCTTGACGGTGCCGGCCAGCTGGATCGCGCCGCCGAACAGCAGCAGCTTCTCGGTGAGCGTGGTCTTGCCCGCGTCCGGGTGCGAGATGATCGCGAACGTTCGCCGCTTGTCGACGTCGCGCACCAGATCGGGAGGGTAGGGGGTGGTCATGGCCGCTCAACTCGCTCGTTCGCCGCCGGTAGCCGGCCCGCGGCCCCGGCAAAGCCTGCCGGTATACCCGAGGGACCGCCTGCCCGCAACCGAATTCCTCGCTGCGGCCGGTCGTCGCCGCCAGCCCGGCCGTCGGTAGCGCCGGGCTTGTCCGCCGCGCACGGCGGATCGATGCTGACCGTCCTGCGATAGAACGACAGGACGGATGCATGATCAGCAGATTGGGGCTGGCGATCGCCGCCGCGGCGTGGCTCGGCGGATGCGGCGTCGCCGACGGCGGCAGCGCGGTGGCCACCGTCGCCGCTGCCAGAAAGCAGGAACTCGACAAGGCCCGCGCGATGCAGCAGGACGTCCAGCGCGAACTCGAGGCCGCCATGGCGGAACGACGACGACAACTGGAACGCCTGGAACGGGACGGACGCTGAGCGCGCGCCATTCACACGTCATTCGGGCTATCGTCGTCCAGGCAGCGGCGATAGACTGCATGCTTGGCAGACAATGACGTAGCGCACCCTTCGGCCCTGCCCATGGCAGCTCCCGCAGTCCTCCGATCGCGATCCACGCTGGCCCGCAGCCTGCTGCTGAGGACCTGGGCGCTGCTCGCCATGTGCCTCGCCGGTCTGGCGCTGGGTTGGTACCTGGTGGTGATCCGGCCCGCCACCAGCGCCCTCGCGGAGGATTCGCTGGCGGCGGCCGGTGCGCGCATCGGCGACCTGGTGTCGCGCGACCTGCGGGCCGCCGAGTCGCTGCTCGTGACCGCCGGCGCGTGGGGCCGCCAGGGCCGCGTGGACGCCGAAGACAGCGACCGCTTCGTGGCGCTGATGGCGCCGCTGCTGGCCGCCCATCCGCGCATCTCGGGCGTGCTGCTGGCCGAGGAGGACGGCCACGAACTGTTCCTGATCCGCGACGGCGACGGCTGGCGCAGCCGCCGCACGACCCCCGCCGACATCGGCCAGCGCAGTGCCTGGCTGCGCTGGAACGCGGACCTCGTCCAGGTCGGCGCCGAATGGCAGAAGAGCGGCTAAGACCCCCGCACCCGGCCCTGGTTCAAGGGCGCGATGGCGCTGGCCTCGGAGCAGCAGCACTACTGGACGCCGTACTACATGTTCTTCACCGCGCGCCAGCCGGGCATCACGGTATCTTCGCGGTGGCAGGCCGCCGACGGCAGTGCGCGGATCCTGGCCTTCGACATCCTGCTCGCCGACCTGTCCACGGTGACCCTCGGACAGCGTATCGGCGAGGTCGGCGGCGCCGCGCTGCTGTCCGGCGACGAGCGCCTGCTCAGCCTGCCCCACGACAACCGGCTGCAGGACAAGGCGGTGCGTCGCGAGCTGCTGCTGGCGCCGGTCGCCGACAGCGACCTGCCCTACCTGCGTGCCGGACACCAGGCCTGGGTTCGGGCGGCCCGGCCGGCCGCCGAGAGCTTCCGCTTCAGCGTCGACGACGAGGGCTGGATCGGCCGCTACGAACCCTTTCGCCTGGGGGGCCAGACGCTGTGGGTCAGCGCCTTTGCCAGGGAGAGCGACTTCGTGCCGGCGGGGATGCAGGACATGGCGGCGGTGGGCCTGATCATGCTGCTGGTCGGGCTGGCCGGCGCCAGCGCGGCGACGCGCTTCGCCCGGCGGGTCGGCCGTCCGCTGCAGCTGCTGGCCGAGCGCAGCGAGCGGATCGGCAACCTGGACCTTTCCCCCGGCGAGCCGATGCAGGCCGACTGGCTCGAGATCGAGCGTCTGGTGCAGGCCCAGGAGCGCATGCGCGAGCACCTGCGCGGCGCCACCGACGAGCTGCATCGCGCCCGCAGCGAACTCGAGGCCCAGGTGGCAGAGCGCACCGCGGCGCTGTCGGAGAACCAGGCGCGGCTGGCCGACCAGCTGCTGTTCGTCCAGGTGCTGGTCGATGCGCTGCCGAACCCGCTGTTCTACAAGGGCCCGGACGCGCGCTTCCTGGGCTGCAACAAGGCCTACGAGGCAGCCTTCGGCACGACCCGCGGCTTCCTGATGGGCAAGACGGTGCTGGACCTGCCCTACCTGTCGACCGAGGCGCGCATCGCCTACCAGGAAGAGGACGTGCGCGCGATCGCGTCCGCGGGCCGGGTCCATCGTGAAACGGTCATCCCCTTCGCCGACGGCCGCGATCACGACACCCTGTACTGGGTCACCGGTTTTCGGCTGGCCAACGGCGAGCCCGGCGGGCTGCTCGGGCTGATCGTCGACATCAGCGACCAGAAACGCGCCGAGCGGGCGGCCCGGGAGGCCGAGGAGCGGGCGACGCGGATGCTCGAGTCGAGCCCGATCGCGGTGGTCATCAACCGTCCGGACGGCACGCCGATGTTCGGCAACCAGCGGGCATGCGAGCTGGCGTGTGTCGACCGCGACGACTACATGCGACGCTCGGTGATCGGCTGGTTCCGGGACCACGACCAGGCGGCACGGCTGCTCGCCCACCTGAAGGATGGCCGGCCGGTGCGCGACCGCGAGGTGGCGATGGTCAATGCCCGCGGCGAAACCTTCTGGACCCTGCTGACGATGGCGCAGATCGACGTCCACGGCGCACCCGCGGTGATCAGCTGGGCCTACGACATCACCGGCCGCAAGAACGCCGAGCTGGAACTGCGCAAGCTGTCGAGGGCGGTCGAGCAGAGCCCGGCGATGGTCGCGATCAGCGACCCGCTGGCGATCATCGAGTATGCCAATCCGCGCTACTGCCGGGTCAGCGGCCGGACCCTCGACGAGCTGCGGGGCGGGCTGCCCGAGTTGCTCGACGACGAGGACCGGCCCCTCGCCTTCGTCGAGCCGATGCGCTCCGCCCTCGCCAACGGCAAGCTGTGGCGCACCGAGTGCCGCCTGCGCAGCCGTTCCGGCCCGTCGCCGTGGGTGGTGATCTCGGTCAGCGGGCTGCTCTCTCCGGGCGGCGAGCTGGTGCAGTGCGTGTGGGCGCTGGAGGACATCACGGCCAGCCGCGAAGCCCATCGGGCACTGGCCGGCGCCAAGCGCCTGGCGGAAGAGGCGGCGGAAGCCAAGTCGCGCTTCCTGGCCAACATGAGCCACGAGATCCGCACGCCGATGAACGCGATCATCGGCCTGTCGAGGCTGGCGCTGGGCGGCGACCTGGATGCCCAGCAGCGCGACTACGTCGGCAAGATCAACGCCGCCGGGCGCAGCCTGCTGGCGCTGATCAACGACATCCTCGACTTCTCCCGCATCGAGGCCGGCAAGCTCGAACTCGAGCACCACCTCTTCGAACTCGACGAAATGCTCGAGACGGTGGTCACCTTCGTCGGCCAGCGGGCCGAGGAGAAGGGGCTGGAGTTCCTGCTCGAGGTGGCACCCGACGTGCCGCGGCGCGTGGTGGGCGACCCGCTGCGCCTGAGTCAGGTCGTCACCAACCTGGTCGGCAACGCGATCAAGTTCACCAGCGCCGGCGAGGTGCGCGTCACCGTCCATTGCGGTCAGCGCGAGGCCCGGCGGCTGGAGCTGTGCTTCGAGGTCCGCGACACCGGCATCGGCATGGACGAGGCACAGCAGTCGCGCCTGTTCGAGGCCTTTTCCCAGGGCGACAGTTCGACCACGCGCCGCTTCGGCGGCAGCGGCCTGGGCCTGTCGATCGCCCGCGAGCTGGTCGACATGATGGAAGGCACGATCGGCGTGGACAGCGAGGCCGGGCGCGGCAGCTGCTTCCGGTTCAACGCCTGGTTCGGCCGTGTGGACGACGCCGGAACGGTCCGGCGCCTGCCCGGCATTCTCGCCAAGCTGCGGGTGCTGGTGGTGGACGATCACCCCAGCGCGCGGGACGTCATGCTCGGCCTGCTGGCCGGCCTGCCCCTGCGCGCCGACGCGGTGGCGTCGGGCGGCGAATGCCTGGCCGCGATACGGGCTGCACCGGAGTCCGATCCCTATGGCCTGGTGCTGGTGGACATGCGCATGCCCGGCATGGACGGCATCGAGACCACGCGATGGCTGAAGAACGATCGCAACCTGCGCAACGTGCCGGCGGTGATCGTGGTTTCGGCGTTCGGCGACAACGCCGCCGAGCAGGCGGCACTGGATGTCGGTGCCGATGGCTACCTGCACAAGCCGGTGACCACCTCGGGACTGCTCGACAGTGTCATGAACGTGTTCGGTGCCGGCGCGGTGGTCGAATCCCTGCCCCTGTACGAGCGGGCACCGCCGGAGATCGCCGGGATGCACGTGCTGCTGGTCGAGGACAACGAGGTGAACCGCCAGGTCGCCCGCGAGACGCTGCTGCGGGTGGGCGTCGACGTGCGCTGTGCCGGCGACGGAGCCGAAGCGCTGGCCGTGCTGCGCGCCGCCCCCGGCACCTTCCAGGCGATCCTGATGGATCTCCAGATGCCGGTCATGGACGGCTTCGAGGCGACCCGGCAGATACGCGCCGATCCACGTCTCGCGACGATTCCGATCGTCGCGATGACCGCCCACGCGATGGCCGACGAGCGCCGCCGCTGTCTCGACGCCGGGATGGACGATCACGTTCCCAAGCCGATCGATCCGCCCGAGCTGTTCGCCGTGCTGGCCCGCATCGCGTCGCTGCGATCGCGCGGTCCGGCCGCTTCGGCTTCGCCGGAAGACTGGCCGGGCCTGAAGACCGCGTCGGCGCTGCGGCGCATGGGCGGCGATCGTGATGCCTACCACGACCTGCTGGCACGCTTCGTCGCCGCCCACGCCGACTCGGCGATGGCGCTGCGCGCCGCGCTGGCGGTCGGTGACAGGGCCAGGGCCGAACATCTGGCCCACGAGCTGCGCGGCGCCCTGGCCAGCATCGGCGCGGCCGATGCCGCCGAGCACTTCCGCGTCCTGGAGCAGGCGCTGCGCGACGGCTGGGCGATGGAGCTGCCCCTCGAACAGGCCACCGTGGACCTCAGGCGCCTGATCGTGATGCTCCAGGAGCGCCTGCCGCGGCCCCGGGTGGACGGTGGCGTGGTCGATGACGGCGCGACCGGAGCGGCGGAGGTCGACGAGCTGGCGCGCCTGCTGGCCAGCGCGGACGGCGACGCGCCCCGCGTGTTCCAACGACTGCGTCGCCGTCTGCTGGACGAATACGGCGCAGACGCGATCGGACCCCTGGCCGAGCAGATCCACGACTACGATTTTGCAGCCGCGCGGCAGACCCTCGAAACCTTGATGAAACAGGTGGTAGAACACCCTGGAGGCAATCCATGACGCCGACCATCGCGCAGGAAAACGGCCAGCCGACGATTCTGGTCGTCGATGACGCACCGGAATCGATCGAACCCATAGTCCAGTGCCTCCATGGCGGCCATTACCGGACCCGCATCGCCAATTCGGGGGCGCGCGCGATCGAGCTGGCAGCGGCCCCGCCCCGCCCCGACCTGATCCTGCTCGACGTGATGATGCCCGGCATGGACGGCTACGCCGTCTGCGAGCACCTCAAGTCGTCGCCGGCGACGCGCGACATACCGGTGATCTTCCTGACCGTGCGCAACGACGAATGCGACGAGCAGCGCGGATTCGACGCCGGCGCGGTCGACTACATCACCAAGCCGATCAGCCCGCCGATCGTGCTGACCCGCATCCGCACGCATCTGACGCTGAAGCATGCGCGGGATTTCCTGAGCGACCGCAACGCCTTTCTCGAACGGGAAGTCGACCGGCGGACCCGCGAGGTCGGCGTCATCCAGGACGCGACGATCATGGCGATGGCGTCGCTCGCGGAAACCCGGGACGCCGAGACCGGCAACCACATCCGGCGGACCCAGAAATACGTGCTGGCGCTGGCCCAACATCTGCGCGAACACCCACGCTTCGGCCCCATCCTGTCCGACGAGAACATGCGGCTGATCTACAAGTCGGCGCCCCTCCACGACATCGGCAAGGTCGGCGTTCCCGACCGCATCCTGCTCAAGCCGGGCAAGCTGACCGCCGACGAATTCGAGATCATCAAGCGCCACCCGAGCCTGGGCGAGCAGGCCATCGTGGCATCCGAACGCATGCTCGGGCTGTCGGTGACCTTCCTGCGCTTCGCCAAGGAGATCGCCAGTTGCCACCATGAGAAGTGGGACGGCAGCGGCTATCCGAAAGGCCTCGCCGGCAACGAGATCCCGGTGGCGGCGCGGCTGATGGCGATCGCCGACGTCTACGATGCGCTGATCAGCGAGCGGGTGTACAAGAAGGCGTTCAGCCACGACGACGCGGTGGACCTGATCCGCGCCGGCCACGGCAGCCATTTCGACCCCGACGTAGCCGACGCCTTCATCGCGCTGTCCGGCCGCTTCCGGGAAATTGCCCAGCGCTACGCGGATCCGCAAGCGGATCTCGATGCCCAGCGCGAGCGCCTGCGGCTGGTCTTCGGACCGGATTGAAGCCGGCGTCCGCAGCCCGCGAAGGCGCCCGGCTCAGCCGCACAGCCGCACCAGCGGCGATTCGGACATCACGGCCACCTGTTCCCGCAGGGCGAGGACATGATCCTGCCAGTAACGCCCGTCGGCAAACCAGGGAAAGGCCGGCGGAAAGGCCGGATCCGCCCAGCGGCGGGTCAGCCAGGCGGCAAAGTGGAGCAGGCGCAGGGTGCGCAGTGCCTCGATCAGGTGCAGCTCGCGCGGATCGAACGCCATGAAGGTCTGGTAGCCTTCGACGACGTGGTCGAACTGGCGCGCCATGCTGTCTTCGTCGCCGGACAGCAGCATCCACAGGTCCTGAACCGCCGGGCCGTTGCGGGCGTCGTCGAAATCGACGAAGTGGGGCCCGTCGGGCGTCCACAGCAGGTTGCCGGCGTGGCAGTCGCCATGCAGCCGCAGGCGGGCGGGTTCGCCGGCGCGTCGATAGCAGGCCTCGATCGCTTCCAGCGCCTGTCCGGCGATGGTCCGCCAGGCCGGCAACAGCTCCGGCGGCACGACGCCGCTGGCGAGGATCGTGTCGATCGGCTCGCGACCGAAGCTGTTGGCGTCCAGCGTCGGCCGGTGCGCGAAGCGCGCCCGCGCACCGATCCGGTGGATGCGGCCGAGGAAGCGCCCGGTCCAGCCGAGCACCGCGGGATCTTCGAGTTCCGGTGCGCGCCCGCCCCGTCGGGGAAACAGCGCGAACCTCAGGTCCTGCCAGTGATGCAGGGTGGCGCCGGCCACTAGCTGCGGTGCCACCACCGGGATCTCGTCCTCGGCCAGGTCCCGGGTGAAGCGGTGCTCTTCGAGGATTTCGTCGTCGGACCAGCGACGGGCCCGATAGAACTTGGCGATGACCGGCGGGCCGTCATGGACGCCGATCTGCCATACCCGGTTCTCGAAGCTGTTGAGGGCCAGCAGACCACCGTCGCAGTCGATGCCGACCGATTCCGCCGCGTCCAGGATGCGCTCGGGTGTCAGGCTCGCGTAGGGGGTCGGATCATCGCCGGAGGGCGGCGTCGGCATCGGAACATCCTCTTCAAGGGGCGGTGCCCGATGATAGTGGACCGACCGGCTCGCCGCTAACCCGGCACATGCCGGGTCACGGTTCGCTGCGCGTGCCGCGGCGCTGCAGGCGCCAGCCCGCCGCGGCAGCCACGGCGACGATCAGCGGCGCCGCGACGTCGGCGACGTGGCCGGTGGCGATCAGCAGACCGGCAACGACGCCGGCACAGGCAATCGCCGCGGATAGCAATCTGTCCATGGGGCCTCCCGATGACTGTTTATCTGCACAGTGCAAATTTATACAGTTGCAGGAGGGCTGGCAAGCCCGCCCGTCGGCCCCTCGGGCGTGCCCGGCTCAGTCCGGCAGGCGCTCCCAGATCGTGACCTCGGAGATCGTGTGCTGGAACTTCCGCCGGGTCTCGCGGATCACGAACGGCACCTCGAGCGGACCGCGCAGCAGACGGAAGTTGGGCTGCAGCAGGTCCCGGATGCCGTCCAGCGTGAAATAGCTTTCGCCGTCCTTCTTGATGCCGCCGATCCACTCCTCCTTCCTGGTGTGCTCCTCGAGCCAGGTGTAGGGCGACGCGATCAGCAGCAGGCCACCGGGGTTGATGCGCTGGTGGATCGACGACAGGAACTTCTTCGGACTGTAGAGCCGGTCGATCAGGTTGGCGGCCAGCACCAGGTCGTAACCGGTCAGCACCGGCTTGAGGTTGCATGCGTCGCCCTGCCAGAACTCGACCTTGTCCCGCACCGCGGCGAGCCCGAGATCGTCGAGGCGGCACTCGCGGTACAGCACCAGCTCGCCCTCGTCGGGAATCGTGTAGCGCAGCACCCCCTGCTCGGCGAGCTTGACCCCGGCATTGATGAAGCGGGCCGAAAAGTCGACGCCTACCACCCGGTCGAAGTGCCGTGCCAGCTCGAAGCTGGCACGGCCGGTGGCACAGCCCAGGTCCAGCGCCTTGCGCGCCGGCCGCCGCGCCATCGCTTCGACCGCCAGCTCGGCCAGCGCCTTGGGGAAGTTCGGCACGTCGAAGCAGGACTCGCCGTAATGGAATTCCGCGTACTGGGACAGCAGCGAGTCGGTCTCGTACTGGGAGGACACGTAGGCGGTCGGCGCATCGGTGACGACGTAGCGGAAGCCCGCGTGCTGGAAGAAGTGCCGGCGGAAGGCATAGCGCGACACGTGCCGTGCCTCGTTGCCGGCGGATATCCACGAGCCGCCCTTGATCATGTTGTGGCGGTCGTCGAAGGTCGGCGTCGTGAAGTCGTCGTAGAGCGGATGCACCCGGAAGCCGTCGAACGGATAGGTGGGCGTCTCGCACCATTGCCAGACGTTGCCGACGACGTCGTACAGCTCGCCGTGGGCGAAGCGGTCCACCGGGCAGCTCGACGCCCAGTGGTCCAGATGCAGGTTGGCGTCGGCCCGGGCATCCGCGGCGACGTCGGCGAGCCCGACATGGTCGTACATGCGGTGCCATTCGTCCTCGGTCGGCAGACGCACCGGCAATCC
Source organism: Rhodocyclaceae bacterium (assembly GCA_020445745.1). GTDB lineage: Bacteria > Pseudomonadota > Gammaproteobacteria > Burkholderiales > Rhodocyclaceae > Cognatazoarcus. The sequence continues at coordinate 17,668 of JAGRGB010000036.1, forward strand.
GCTTTCGCGCGCCTTCCAGGTGCAGAACGCGCGCGCCTCGTGGCAGTTGGTCTCGACCGGCCAGTTCCACGGCATCGGCACCTCCTCGGCCATCAGCCGAAGCCGCCACGAACCGCCGTCCGGCAGCCAGAAGGTCGGCGCCTCGGCGCGCGCGAACCGGCGCCAGGACAGGCCTTCCTCGTCCCACAGCGTGTCGTCGGCATAGCCGCCGGCGTCGACGAAATCGAGGAACTCCCGATTGCTGACGAGATGGCGGGCGGCCTGAAAGGCGGCGACCCGGTGCTCGTGGCCGCCGTACTCGTTGTCCCATCCGTAATGGGGGTCGTCGAAGGCGCGGCCGAGCCGGACCACGCCCGCCGGGATGTCCACCAGCGCATTCTGCGGCGCGTCGCCATGGTCGCGGCAGGGCTGCCAGGCAGCGGTCGCCCGCACGTGCTCCAGTCGATGCTGGCGGATCAGCACCGACGAGGTCTCGAGATGGATGCGCTCGTGCTCGATGCCCATCAGCACCGCCCAGAACGGGTCGTCCCAGCCGATCGGCAGGGTCAGCGGCGTCTCGCGGATGACCCGGTCCACGGTCTCCCGGACCCGGCGCCGATAGGCCCGGACCTGGTCGACGCTCGGCCAGTCGTAGTTGGCGTCGTCGAGGTCGTCCCAGCTCATCTCGTCCACGCCGACCGCGAAGGTCGATTCCAGATGGGCATCGATCCGCGACGGCAGCAGTCCGGCGAGGACGAACTTGTTGGCGAAGAAGGTCGCCGTGTGGCCGAGGTAGAAGAGCAGCGGATGGCGCAGCGCGATCGGTTTCTCGAAGTAGGCCTCGTCGCCGCGCAGGGTGTCGAACAAGGACTCGTAGCGATCGAAGGTGTCGTGGAAATAGCGCAGGATTTCCGCGCGCTTGGCTTCCGGATCGTTGCCGGCAAGCAGCGGCGTACGGGTCAGCAGCGGGGGCATCGACATGGGCTCGGTCGGTCCGGTGGCAATGGACAATGGACCGACTGTGTCGGAGATGGCTTACAGGATCAAGTCGCGGCGCATCAGCCGGCGCCCGTCAGCGCCCGAGCGCGCGCCGATAGATCCCCGGCTCCGAGCCATCGATGGGCATCGCGCCGACGGCCTTGCGATAGTATTCGGTGTCGTGCACCCAGCCGATCACGCCATAGGCATAGCCGTCGGCGGCCATCGCATGCAGGCAATGGAGCAGCAGCGCCCGGCCGATGCCTGTGCCGCGCGCCGGCTCGGCGACGCCGACCGGGCCGAACATGCCACGGGCGGTGGCGTCGTAACAGGCGAAGCCCAGCACGATCGCGTCACGTTCGGCGATGAAGCAGGTCGGCGGCAGGCGCAGCAGGCAGGCGTGGCACTCGTCCACCCAGCCGGGTGCGGCGTCGCCGAAATGCTCGGCGACCGCCGCCAGGATGCGGCGCGTATCGAGCGCCAGCGGACGCTTGATGCGGATGCCGGCTGCGGCCGCTGTGGCCGCAGCCGATGCCATGTCGGGCAGGTCGTACAGGCGCACCAACATGTCGGTCACGCGCCGCTCCTCGGTCTCAATGGCCGCGGCGCCGGTGTCCGCGGCTCAGTTGCACAGTTCGCCGACCACCGGCGCGCCCCGCCCGATGCTGTTGCCGAGCACCGCCAGGGTGCCGCTCACGCCGGCCAGCGGACCCTTTCCGTCGGTATGCGTGATGGTGACCTGCTCGGTCGTAAAGCCACCGACCAGTTCGCCAGCGGCGCCGAACTGTGGGCGGCTGACGTTTATCAGATCGCTGGTGTAGACCGTCGTGCGATGGCGACCCCAGCCGATCGAGATGGCACTGCGTGCGGTCAGGATCTGCTGTCGCACCAGGCTCGGGTCGCTGTCTTCCGGGATGAACAGCGGTGTCAGCGCGACGTCGCCTTCCAGGCTCGCGGTGACCTCGCGGGTCAGACCGGCGAGGCCCCGGGAGGTCGGAAATCCGTCGAGCGCAAGGGTGACCGCAAAGCAGTCCCCGGTGAAATGCGCATGTTGCAGTTGACCTTCGAGGGCTTCGCAGCTGGCACCGGGCGTCAGCTGGACTGCGCCCGAGACCGGCTGACAGTCCGCCTGGGCGAACACCGGCAGGCAGCCGAATGCAGCAATTGCAAACAAATGTTTCATGTTGATGTCTCCCGTTGTGGTTACAAATCGCGGCAAACCGCTTCACCAAACGATCCAGAGGGGCGGATGATGCAGCGGCTCGCTCGCTCTGTCGACATTTGCTTGCAAATGGTTCATGGATTCTTGTTGCATAGATTGCGAACCAGCGACTCGAGGTGGCCAGGTGTCGCCTCCGCCGCATCCACCACGGGTCCGATCGCGAGTTCGATGCGATTGAACAGGCCGCGCCGGAACGGCTGACTCATTGCCCGCCCGCCGACACGGCTGAAGAAGCTGCCCCACAGGCCACGCAGGGCCACTGGTACCACCGGCACCGGATTGCGCTTCAGGATCGTGCGCACGCCGGGCCGGAACTTGTGCAGCTCGCCATCAGGGGTGATGTGTCCCTCGGGAAAGATGCCGACCATTTCGCCGGCGTCGAGGGCGCGGGCGACTTCGTCGAAGGCACGACGGGTGGCGTGCGGATCATCGCGCGCCGAAGCGATCGGAATCGCCCGGCTGGTTCGGAAGGCGAAGGACAGCACCGGCCAGCGGAAGATCTTGTGATCCATCACGAAGCGGATCGGCCGCCGGCAGGCCGCCATGATCACCAGGGCATCGACGAAACTGACGTGGTTGGCGACGATCAGCGCCGCTCCCCGCAGGGGCAGGTGCTCCTCGCCTTCGACGCGCAGCCGGTAGGCGCTGTGGACCAGCATCCAGACCATGAAGCGCAGCAGGAACTCCGGCACCAGCGTGAAGATGTAGAGCGCCACCACGGCGTTGAGCAGGCCGGTCAGCAGGATCAACTGGGGAATCGTCGCGCCGGCGGCCAGCAGGCCGGCACCGAGCAGCGCGGCGACCACCATGAAGGCGGCATTGAGGATGTTGTTGCCGGCGATCACCCGCGAGCGGCACGCAGCTGCCGAGCGGCTCTGCACCAGCGCATAGAGCGGCACGATGAAGAAGCCGCCGAAGGCGCCGATCATCACCAGGTCGAAGATCACCCGCCAGCTCAGGGCGTCGCCGAGGATGGCGCCGATCGCCAGCGGCGCTCCGGCGTGCACGGCGGCCGGACTGGCCCACCACAGGTCGAGGGCGAACAGCGACAGGCCGATCGCGCCGAACGGCACCAGCCCGATCTCGACATGCCGCCCGGAGAGCTTCTCGCACAGCAGCGAGCCCACCCCGATGCCCACCGAGAACACCGCCAGCAGCAGCGTCACGGCACGTTCGTCGCCACCGAGCACCTCGCGCGCGTAGCCGGGGAACTGCGACAGGAACAGCGCGCCGTAGAACCAGAACCAGGAAATGCCGAGAATCGACAGGAACACGGTCCGGTCCTGGCGGGCGAAGCGGATGTTGCGCCAGGTCTCGGTGAGCGGATTCCAGCCGATGCCGAGCGCCGCATCCGCGATCGCCGCGGCGGGAATGCGCCGGCTCGCCAGATAGCCGGCGCCGGCCACCGCCAGCGCCACCAGCGATACCCACAGCGCCCCGCCGTCGATCGCGATCATGATCCCGCCGGCGATGGTTCCGAGCAGGATCGCGACGAAGGTCCCCGATTCCACCAGGGCATTGCCGCCGACCAGTTCGTGCTCCTGCAGGTGGGCCGGCAGGATCGCGTACTTGACCGGGCCGAACAGCGCCGACTGGGAGCCCATCAGGAACAGCGTCGCCAGCAGCACGCCGAGGGAATCGAGCGCGAAACCGAGCGCCGCCAGTGCCATGATCGCGATCTCGGCGAGCTTGACGTAACGGATCAGGCGGCTCTTCTCGAACTTGTCGGCCAGTTGCCCGGCACTCGCGGAGAACAGGAAGAACGGCAGGATGAAGATGCCGGCGGCCAGATTGACCAGGATGCCGGGCGCCATCGTCGTGTAGCGCGCCGCCTGGAAGGTGATCAGAACGACCAGGGCGTTCTTGAACAGATTGTCGTTGAAGGCACCGAGGAACTGGGTCAGGAAGAAGGGCAGGAAGCGTCGTTCGCGCAGCAGCCGGAACTGGGAACTCATCGCCTTCAGCCGACGTGGGAGTTGCCGAAGCGGCGCATGAAGCTGCGATCGATGTGATCCTTCCAGCGCCATACCCAGCCGCCCCACCAGCCGAGCGGGCCCCAGGCGCCCAGCGCGTAGCGGCCGCCGGTGGCCACCAGGTACAGCGCCCGCCGCTGGGGCCGCCATTCGGCCAGCGGTTCGCCCTGCACCGCGCGACGCAGGTTGTCCGCCAGGACCGGCCCGGCGCGCACCGCGAACACGCCCGACTTCGGTCGCTGGTCGGCATAGGCGGCGACGTCGCCGGCCGCGAACACGCCGGGGTGGGAGACGCTCTGCAGGGTCGGCGCGACGCGGACGAAGCCCTCCGGATCGAGTGCCAGACCCGATCCGGCGGGCCACAGGGGAGCGCTGGCGCCGGTCACCAGCAGCGCGTAGCCGGCGGGGATCCGGGTGCCGTCCGACAGCACCGCGTGGGTGCCGTCGAGGGCGGCGACGCGGCTGCCGGCATGCCACTGGATGCCCCTTTCGCTGAGCATCTGCAGGCACTTCCACTGCAGCCGTCTGGCCAGCCCGTCGAGCGGCAGGCCGGCGTCGCCGATCACCGACAACACCGGCGACACGCCCTCGCCGGCGAGCCGGTGGTGGATCGCAAAGGCCAGCTCGACCGCCGCGACACCGCCGCCGATGATCGTCACCGGATTGTCACGGGCTTCGCGGCAGCGCGACAGCAAGGCCTCGATGGCGCCGACGAAGCACTCGATCGGACGCACCGGCAGGGCGTGTTCGGCGGCCCCGGCGATCGCCTCGAAGCACGTGCGCGAGCCGGTATCGATCGACAGCAGATCGTAGTCGAGCTGCGTGCCGTCGTTGCAGGCGAGGGCGCGGCCGGCGGCGTCGAGCCCTTCGCCGGCCGCCTGGACGAAGCGCACCCCGGCGTCGGCGGCGAGTCGCGCGAGGTCGAGGGCACAGGCCTCGATCGGGTAGTGGCCGGCGATCCAGCCCGGCAACATGCCCGAATAGATCTGGCGGGCATGGGGCGACACCAGCACCACCTCGCAGCCGGGCAGCGCCCGACCGGCGAGGGCCTCGAGAACATGGACATGGGCGTGACCGCCACCCAGCAGGATCAATCGCTTCATCGTCGCGTTCCGCATCAACTGTCGCCGCGCCACCCGCCCTGCGCACCGCCGCCACCGCCGTCATCATCGCCGCCGCCGCCGCCACGGCCGGTGACGGCCGGGCAGGCCGTCGCCACCACCATGCGCAGTCTATCGGTGTACGGAGCGGGCGCAATCATGCCGGCGTCGGCGCGAACACCCGCCGGGTCTCGAAGACGCCGGCAGGCAGCGCGCTGCCGCCGCTGCGCAGGGCGCGCTTGAGCACCAGATCGAACAACAGTGGATTGAACAGCTGCAGGCGCTCGAGCACGTCGACCGCGTCGAGGTCGAGCAGGCCGGCCGCGGCCAGCGACGACGGCGCGGTCAGCGGCACGACGCCCGGCAGCGGATAGTCGCTGCCGAACAGCAGTCGATCGTGCCAGTCTTCGGTCTCGATCAGGCGCCTGACCACGCCCGGGTCGCGGTTGCGGAACACCACCGCCGAGAGGTCGCCATAGAGCCGGCTGCGGGCCCGTGGCTCGTCCATCATGCGGGCGAACAGCTCGAAGCTGGCGATCGACGGCGCGGCGCCGCCGCGGTCTAGATCGGCCAGCTCGCCGAGACTCGCGCAGTGGGCCAGCACGACCCGGACACCGCGGTCGAGCGCGCGCCGCAGGCGCAGCGGATTGCCCCAGTCGGGCGGCCCGGCGCCCTGCACCGCCCACTCTTCGCCGGCATGGGTGATCAGCGGCAGATCGAGGCGGGCGAGCGCGTCGTAGAAGCGATCGCAGGCGGCATCGGCCGGGTCGATGGCCATCGCCTGAGGCAGCCACTTCACCGCGCGGGCGCCGTCGGCGGCGGCCGCGGCGAGCGTTGCGATGGCGTCCGCGCGGTACGGATGGATCGAGCACACCCACTCGAAGGCCTGGGGAGCCGCGCGGGCGACCCGCCGCGCCCAGCCATCCGGTACGTGGAGGCTGGTTTGGCCGGGCAGCGGCAGCCCGGCCCGGTCATGGGCCTGCTCGAACGCATACAGCATCAGCTTGAAACCAGCCGGCATGTCGGCCATCAGGCCTTGCAGGCGCTCGACGAAGCTGTCGTCCACCCGTCCCGGGGCGTCATCCACGCAGGCGGCGTTCATGTAGAAGAGGCGCTGGACATACTCGAGCGGATGCCAGGGGCGCAACATCCTCGGCGTGACGCGGATGCCGCTGCCTCCATCGCCGACGCCGGCCAGATGGACGTGGCAGTCCCACACCCGGGCCGGGTCGAGGCCGGACCAGGCCGCGGCGACCAGGGGATGGGCGGCCAGCTCGGCGGACAGGGCCGCGTGACAGGGATTGATCAGCCGCGGACGGCCATGGCCGGCGACACCGGCCAGCGCCAGGGCGGCGACGGCGAGGGATCCCTCGAGCCAGCGGCGGCGGGCGGGTACGAGCGGCCGCGGACTCATCGGCCCGGCCCCCGCGGCGCGACGATGCCTTGCGACGACGGCACGGCACGAGCGGCGATCGCGTGGCTCAGGCCCGTGGCGGCCATTCGCCCTCGGCCCGCAGTCGATCACGAAACGCGGCCATCAACCACGATCGCATGCCGATCACCAGCGTGTACGGACGGCGCTTGTCGCCGGGCAGCTTGTGGTCGAGGACGTGCTGCCGCGCGAAGTCCTGGGCGATGCGCGCCAAGCGCTCGCGCAGGGCCCTGGCCGGCCCGCTGCCGATCTGGCCATTGACCACCATCAGGATCTCGGATTCGCCGTCGAAACCACCGGCGAAGTAGTCGTCGATGACCTCGCTGCGGAAGAAGTTCATCACCGGCCCATGGGGCAGCCAGCGGAAGCCCTTGGCGAGCTTCAGCCGATAGCGGTTGTCGGGCCGCAGGTCGATCAGGCCGAGCCGGTCGAGCCGCGAAAGGGCGTGGATGCACTCGGCTTCGGACAGGCGGTAGGTGGCGACGATCTGCGCGAGGGACCACCCCGACAGGCAGCAGATCGCCACCAGCAGCAGGTCGCGGTCGGACACCACCGCCTTCTCCTGCGCCAGCGAGAGTTCGTCGAGCAGCGGTTCGCGCTCGGCGACGCTGCGCGACAGCTCGGCGAAGTCCAGCTTGAGCACGCGGCAGATCGCGTCGACCCGCGACAGCGGCATGTCTCCGGCCGCCGAGAACATCCGTTTGACACTGGACTCGGCGATACCGAGTTGCCGCGCCAGCGCGCCGTAGGTCAGGCCCGCCGCCTTCAGCTCGGCTTTCAGAACGTCGATCAGATCGTGGCTGGTGCTCACTGGACCGCCTCCCGGCGCCGCGCCGACATCGTCGAACGATACGATACAGCCGCCAAATCGGCAGCGGCGGCGGGGCATGCCGCTCGCGCCGTCGTTCCCGCCACTCGTCCGGCCGCCCGGGAAATCGCCTTGCGCCGCCCCGGGGCACTGTCTAGAAATGGATCGTGGCAACGGCAAAGGAGACTGAATGTCACGTTTGTTGGTGGCATTGATGGCAACCCTATTATCCGTGGCAAGCGTCAATGTCTGGGCCGGGTGCTCGGGCGACCATGCATCGGACGACCGTGGCGGGATGAGTACGCCGAAAAAGCCATCTGCCTGAATCGCCCCGAGAGGGCGAACGAAATCGGGCCGGTTGAACACCGGCCCGATGTTTTTTGGCCGCGCCGGACCGCGTACCCCTGGCGCCGCCCCATCGTCACCTGCCGCGCGACCATGAAGATTTCCGCCGAATTGCTGGCACGCCTGGACGGCGCACGCCACGTGATGTTCTTCACCGGAGCCGGCGTGTCGGCGGAGAGCGGCATCCCGACCTTCCGGGACACGCCGGGCGGCCTGTGGGCACGCTTCGAGGCCGCGGAACTGGCCACCGCCGAGGCATTCCGGCGCGATCCTGCACTGGTCTGGGGCTGGTACGAGTGGCGTCGGATGAAGGTGCTGCGCGCTCGTCCGAATCCGGCCCACGAGGCGATCGCGGCGCTGGCTGCCGACCGCCCGGTCAGTGTCGTCACGCAGAACGTGGACGACCTCCACGAACGTTCCGGCAGCGATGTCCGCGCCCACCTGCACGGCCACCTCGACCGACCCCGCTGTTTCGATTGCGGCACGCCCGCACGCCACCCGCCCGGGGTGCCGGCCGTGGCCGAAGGCGGAGCCCGCATCGAGCCGCCCGCCTGCCGCAAGTGCGGCGGCCTGCTGCGCCCCGGCGTGGTGTGGTTCGGCGAAGCACTGCCTGCAGCCGACTGGCAGGCAGCGATGCAGGCGCTCGACGAAGCCGACCTGCTGTTCAGCGTGGGAACCTCGTCGCTGGTCTGGCCGGCTGCGGAGATCCCGCTGTGGGCGGCCCGCCGCGGGGCCTGCGTGGTGCAGGTCAATCCGCAGCCGACCGCGCTCGACGAGGTGGCCGATTTCAACCTGCAGGGGCCGGCCGGCGAGGTGCTGCGCGAATTGCTCGCCGCGCGACGGCGACCATCGGAGCGCTGACCGCCGGGCAGGGCCGGCCGCGTGCCAGCGCGCTGCCCACGGCGACGGATCCGTCACGATCGACCGTGGTCGCCGTAGACAGCCGCCCGCTGCTTTGCCGGGCGCCACACCTGGCGCTCGAACCAGAGCGCGAAGCGGGCAGCGGAACGGCCACCGGCGAGCCTCGCCAACCGCTCGATGCCGGCCCGCGACACCAGCTCCGGCCCCCCGGGAGGCTGCCGGTACTCGGTGGACGACAGGCCGCCCAGCCGCAACCCCGGCCGGCGCAGCTCGAGGGCCTGCAGGACGTCGTCGAGCCAGGCCCAGGGCTCGCCCGCCGGCGCTTCCTCGATCCGTATCTGGAGTCCGTCGAAGGCGTAGTAGCGCCCCTCCCAGCGACGGTAATGGATACGGCGAACGAGCGCCGGCAAGCGCGATCCGGCCTCCACCAGCAGCGCACCCCACGAATAGGCACACAGGCCGGTGACCAGCAGCGCGGTCTTGGGGTGGCCGCCGGCGAGGCAGATGCCGAGGATGATCCCACCGCCACCACCGATCACAGCATGCCATGGCATCAACGGGTGCACCCGAATTTCCCCCCCACGCGGCGGCGCCGTGGCGCCCTTCGTCCAGTGATTTCCGCGAGATCTTGCGAAGACCTCGAAGTTACGTCAGCATCACCCGAAAGCCCATTGAAACCAATGGAGTTCCAGCCCTGAACGCCGTCACCGAGTCCACCTATCCGGCACTGTTGGCGAGTTGCCGGAAGCAGTTTCTCGATGTGCTCGAGGCCTTCGCCCGCGACCGCGGCTTCGTGCGCCGCGACGAACTTGCCGGCCTCGCAGACGAAGCCGGCCTGGCGTTCGACGAACTTGCCGGACTGAAGGGCCATCGCGGATTCGAGGCGGCGCAGGGCCTGACCTCGTCCCGAATCAGTCTCTTGCAGGAAGCAGACCTCGAATTCTCGATCGTCCTCAACGACGTGGCAAGGCGCGCGCGCGATCGCTGCGAGGGCGAACTGGCGCGCGTGCACGCCTGCCTGATGCGTGTCCTGGGCCGCCGCGACAGCAGCTCGGAACAGTGCCCGATCGGTCCGGAAGCAGCCTGCCGCGGCCTGCGCGGACTCGCCGAAGCGGCCGGACTCGATCCCGAACTGAGGCTGCGCTTGCTCAGCAACAACGCCGACGAGCTGGCGCATTGCCTGCACGCCCTCTACCGCCGGCTGATGCAGCAGTTCAAGGACGCCGGCTTCGCCGAACTGGCCGCTGCCACGCGCCAGCCGTCGTCGCGCCGCGAGGCCGCAGCGGGCGCTGCGCAGGTCGGTGGCGCGATCGCCTCCCTGCACAGGTCGATGCTGCCGGCCGACGCGGCCAGCGCCGGTGGCCAGGCAGTACCGCCGGACCTGCTGCGCCTGATCGGCCAGTGGATCGACGAGCATTGCGGCGCCGGCGAGCCGTTTGCGGGCAGCCGGCTCGCGTCGCTGCTGTCGCCGCGGCGGGCAGCCGCGGTGGTCACCGTCGAGAGGCTGTTCGACGCGCTGGCGGTCGAGCCGTCGCTGGCCGCCGGCCTGAGGGCGGCCCTCGGACATCTGCGGGTGCCGCTGCTCAAGCTCGCGCTGGAGAGCGACGCGTTGTTCTCCTCCGCCGAGCATCCTGCCAACCGCCTGGCGCAGGCGATGGCTGCCGCCTGTGCCGGCATCGAGGCCGGCACGACCGACGAGTCGCCGTGGCTGTCCCGCGTCGATGCGACCGCGCGGGCGCTGTCGCAGCCGACCGGAGAGCCGGCCCAGGCGATGCGGCAGGCGCTGGGTGCCACCGAAGCCCTGATCGACGAGCGGCTGCAGAACATGCGCGATGCCGCCCGCGTCGCAGCCGACGCGGCACTGCGCTCGGAGCGCCACGACGCGTGCCTGGCCGGGGCCAGCCGGGCGCTGCGGGCAATGATCGAAGCGCGCACGCCGGATGCCGTCGTGGACTTTCTCGAGCTCTACTGGATCCAGGTGCTGGCCCGCACCGCCTATGCCAAGGGCGATCGCAGCACCGAGTACGAATCCTTGCTGCGCACCGCCGTCGAACTGGTCGACAGCGTGCGTCCGGTAGCGGACGGCCAACGGCTGCGGTCGCGGCTGCCGGAGCTGATCAGGCGGCTGCAGGGCGGCATCGAGCTGCTCGGCCTCGAGCCCCGACGGCGCACCGCGGCGCTGGCGCCGTGCATGGACCTGCACTCGGCGATGGTGTGCAATGCGCCTCCGCCGGCCTATCGCCGGGCACGACCGGTCGGACTGCGGCTGCGTCCGGTGCCGGACATCGAGCACGCGCGGCTGCTGATGCACGGCGGCCACAGTCCCCGGGATGCCGTCGCCCCGAAGTGGCTGCAGTCGGTGGACGTCGGCGAATGGCTGTTCCTGCAGGGCGACGAGATCGGACGCTGGCACGGTTGCGTGGGCTGGGTCGGACCGATGCGGCAGTTGCTGACGCTGGTCGGCACCGACGGCGTATCCCTGCTGCTGGTGTCTCTGCGCGCGCTGTCGGAGATGGCCGAGAGCGGCAACGCCCATCTGCTGAAGATCCCGTCACCGCTCGACGTGGTCGCGCGCCAGCTGGTCGCGACCGGCACGCCCGGGCGCAAAGCTTGATCCGGGTCGGTGCACGAATGCGCGCTATCGGGTACAAAGGCAGCCGAAACCACCTTCCCGGGCCTGACCGAATGAGCACGCCGCCGGACGACCGAATCGTCCATTCCCCGCACCGCCCGCTGACCGCCTACTACGCCAGCGAGAGCGACCGGCGGGGCTTCGTCCGCAGCATCTTCGACAGCACCGCGCGCCACTACGACCGGGTCGAACGTCTGCTGGCCCTCGGTACCGGCCCCTGGTACCGGCGACAGGCGCTGATGCGCGCCGGCCTCGCTCCCGGCATGCGGATCGTCGATGTCGGCGTCGGCACCGGCCTGGTGGCGCGGGAGGCCGCGACGCTGGCCGGCGATCCGACACTGGTCGTCGGTGTCGATCCGAGCCCCGAGATGATGGCCAATGCCGACCTGCCGGAAGGTGTCCGCCTGGTCGAGGGTCGCGCCGAGGAGATGCCGCTGCCGGATGCCGAGTTCGACATGCTGAGCATGGGCTACGCGCTGCGTCACATCGGTGATCTGGCGGCGGCCTTCGCGGAATTCCATCGGGTGCTGAAGCCGGGTGGCAGGGTCTGTCTGCTGGAAATCACGCGCCCGGCCCACTTCTGGAGCCGGGCACTGCTGAAGGGCTACATGCGGGGTGTGGTGCCGGCCCTGGCACGGGTCGTCGGCGGAGGCGCCGAGACTGCCCGGCTGTGGCGCTACTACTGGGACACGATAGACGCCTGCGCGTCGCCGGCCGACGTGCTGGCGACGCTGCGGGCCGCCGGTTTCACGGACGTCCGGCACCACATCGAGACCCCGGCCCTGTCGGTGTTCGCGGAATTCCAGGCGACCAAGCCCGGCTGAAACCGGCTCACCGGTCGACCCTGCGGACGCGATAGCCGCGGCGCTCGAGCAGTGACAGCACGCCACGCTCGCCGAACAGGTGGAGCGCACCGAAGGCCGCGAACAGGCCGCCTTCGCGCAGCAATGGCTCGAGCCGCTCGACGAAGCGCAGGTTGCGCGAGTAGAGGACGCTGCCGAGGAAATCCGCATTGGGGCGCTCGAGCTCCGGGGCATCGTCGATGACCGACTCGTTGATGCGAAACATCTCGGACAGGTTGCCGGCAAGGTAGGCCTGGATCAAGGGCTCGACACTGGCGCGCATGAGCTGCGGAAAGCGGCCGGCGTGACGCAGCAGCTGCACCTGGGAATCCTGCGGTACGCCCTCGAACGAAGCGATCTGCTCGTCGATGCTCTCCAGCGACCGCACCGGCTTGCCCTCGTCCCGGGCGCGGGCCAGTACCGCCTCGTCCATGCTGGCGCCGCCCTCGGCCGGCGGCGGCTGCGCGATCACCAGCAGGGCCGCCCACGGCTTCATCCGCGCTCGGGCGCGGTTGCTCACGCCGGAACGGGCGAGCAGCGACTCGACCCGCGCGAAATCCTCGCTGCCGAGGATTTCCGGCAGCTTCGGCTCGCGCATCATCATCGCGCGACGGAAGCGGTGCGCCGACACATCGTCGCCGACCAGTTCGGTGGCCACCTGGGCGGATGCCTTCATCGCGGCCAGCACCGGCGGCGACAGCCGGCTCAGCCGCGAATCCGGTGCGTGCAGGGTGCCCAACAGGTGGCTGCGCGCGCCGTTGGGTGCCTGCACCAGCCAGAACACCCCTTGCGCGTAGGGCTCGGCCATCAGCCGGCCCGATGCCAGCAGCGCGGCCACCACGAACAACAGCGGGATCAGGCGACGAACAGCCATGGTGCACTGATCGCGACGGCCAGCCTTTGGTTCCGGCGCGTTCATCGATTGTGCTGGCCGCGGTCGGCCATGTCGCGCACCACGAAGTCCACCGCGCGCCGCCAGCTACGGTCGGTATTGCCGCGCATGTCGACCGACTTGTTGAGCAGCGTGCGCCCGGTAGTGACGTCCCGCACTTCGATATTGAGATTCAGAATCAGGTTGCTGACGCGTTGCACCCACGCCAGCATGACCCGCTCCGCACCCAGCTGGCGGGCGAGATCGAGTTCGCATCCCTTGCAATCGAGCAAGGTGAGATTCGCGCGCCGCGCGGCAAGCAGCGCATCGGCGATCGGAGCATCGTCGAGCACTGCGTAGATACCCGCCTCGCCGAGCCGCTCGCGCAAGCGCTCGCCAGCCATCGCGAGCCTCGCAGCGGCCTCGGGAAACGGCGTGACGCCGGCCTGCTCGTCGATCAGCTCGAAGTCGAGCAGCAGCAGCCGGCGGGCTTCACCGGCCCGCAGCGGCTCTGCCGCGGCCCCGGCACCCGCCACCAGCAGCGCGGCAACACACAGCCCGGTGCAGATCCGCATGGCGTCGCCTCCATCGCCTCCTCGCCTGCGTCCGGAAATGCAAGTTTCGAACCCGGGCGGGAATCCGGGCGCCGGCGCAGGTGGCGCCGCAGGCATCGAAGTTCGCGATCGACTATGCTTGTCGTCCCGCACCGCAGTCGGTGCGTCCGAGCAACCGACAGGCAATCATGATGACCAGACCGCTTCTTCTCGCAATCGGCCTCGCACTGGCGATTCCCGGCGCCGTCGCCGCCGACATGTCCGACGAACAGAAAACCCTCTATGCGCTGGGCCAGCTGGTCGCCAGGCAGACCGCCGTGTTCCAGCTCAGTGCCGACGAACTGGCGACGGTCCAGCAGGGATGGCGGGATGCGGCCAGCGGTGCCGACAGCGCGGTGGACATGGCCGTCTATGGACCGAAGGTCAATGCCCTGGCCGCGGTCCGGCGCGAACTGGCCGCCAGGAAGGCCGCCGAGCAGGGCAAGGCGGTGGTGGCTGCCGCGGCGGCAGAGAAGGGTGCCATAAAGGCCGACAGTGGCTTCGTCTACCTGCCGCTGGTCGAAGGTGGCGGCGCCCAGCCGTCGGGCAGCGACGTGGTCCGGGTCCATTACCGCGGCACGTTGCCGGACGGCACCGAGTTCGACAGCTCCTACAAGCGTGGCGAGGCGACCACGTTCCCGCTCAATGGCGTGATCAAGTGCTGGACCGAAGGTGTCGCGATGATGAAGGTCGGCGGCAAGGCGCGGCTGACCTGCCCGGCCGACACCGCCTACGGCGAGCGCGGCGCCGGCAAGGTGATCCCGCCCGGCGCGACCCTGATCTTCGAGGTCGAGTTGGCCGAGGTGGTCGGCAAGCAATGAGGCCCGCGGCGGCCCGTCACGCGGGTCGCGACCAGTACTCCTCGATCAGGATCTGCCCCGGAGAACGCCGGCGGTGGCGGCCGAGGCCGTATGCCGCCAGCGCCGCCATCGTGTCTTCGACCATCGCCGGGTTGCCGCACAGCATCACCCGGCTGCGGGCGGGATCGAACGACAGGCCTGCGGCGCGCTGCAGGCGGGAATCGGCGATTGCCGCCGGGATCCGACCCGACAAGGTGCCGGCCCGGGATTCACGCGACAGCAACGGCAGGTAGCGGCAACCCTTCCCGGCAGGGGCCGTGACGGCCTGCAGCCGCTCGGCGTAGGCGAGTTCGGCCGCGTGGCGGACGCCATGCACCAGCCGCAGGTGGTCGTAATGCCGCCACAGCGTGCCGTCGCCGACGATCGATACGAAGGGGCCGATGCCGGTGCCGCTGGCGATCAGCCACAGCTCGCTGCCCGCCGGCATTTCGGACAGCACCAGGAATCCGTAGGCCGCCGTCCCGACCAAGACCCGATCACCGGGCGCCAGCGCCGCGAGGCGGGGAGACAGGGGCCCTGTCGGCACCACGTCGAAATAGATCTCGAGCAGCGGATCGGCGGGTGCGTTCACCAGCGAGTACGGTCGTCCGACGATCTCGCCGTCCACTTCGAGTCCTAGCCGCACGAACTGACCCGGCTGAAAATTGCCGAACGACGCGTCGATCCGTAGCGAGATGTGGCGCTCGGTCCAAGCCTTGCGTTCGACCACCGTTCCCTGCGTCCAGCCCATTCGATTGCTCGCTCCGTGTCGTCGGCACTGGGGTTTCGAGGCCGGCAGACGACGGATGTTCCCCTTCGTGCAGGATCCCTGGCGCGCCTCTTGCTGCTGAATGGAACCCGAAGCAGCGGGCCTTCCTCGCGACCGCACGAGTACATCCGTTGCCCGGACGATGTCGGCAGAATGCACACCGGAGATCAGCCCATGAGCGCAGACGCCCTTCCCGAAGACTCCGTATTGAGGCGCCATGCGGAAACCGAGCGCAACCGCCAGCTCGGTCTGCCGCCGACCGACTCGGTGTTGAAGCGCCACTACGCGCAGTTGAGGCAGATGGCGGCCGCCGCAGGATCAGCGTCGCCGGCGAAGCCGGCGCTGCAGCCGGCGGCGAAGGCGGCGGCCACGCCGCGCGCCGCCGCGACACCGGCCGCCGCTGCGTCGGCGGCACCGCCCCGCGCCGAACCGGCAGCGACCCGGCCGGCACCGTCCGGTGGTGGTCTGCTCGGCTGGCTCAAGCGCCTGCTCGGCGCCTGACACGGATCGCTGCACACACTGTCCTGCAGGCGTGGCAAGTCGTTGCCGATTCGTCACAATGGCCCGGCGGCAGGCGTCGCACGCCGGTGCGCCGGCATGCGCCGCTCACGACGGCCGACCGGTGTCCCCTCGCGGCACCCGCCGACAGGGCCGTCGGGGCTGCGCGGATGGCAGGCCGGCGTGCGCGGCCGATGGGTCGGCCTGTGATGCGATCGCGGTCGCGGCGCCGTCTGATCCTGGCGGCGCTGGTGCTGTCGAGCGCCCACGTGCTGACCCCGAGGGGGGCCGCCGCAGACAGTGGACTGCGCATCGGCATCATCGGCACCGGGCGCATCGGTGGCACGCTGGCGGAGCTGTGGGCGGCCGCCGGGCACCACCTGGTAATCTCGTCGCGCCATCCGGAGCGGCTCGAGGGCCTCGCCCGGCGCCTCGGCAAGCGGGTACGCACCGGCACACCGGCCGACGCGGCGGCCTTCGGCGAGGTGGTCCTGATCTCGGTTCCCTACGGCGCCCTGCCGCGGATCGGTGCCGATCTGTCGCCGCAGCTCGCCGGCAAGGTCGTGCTAGACACCGGCAACCCGTTTCCCGGCCGTGACGGCGAGATGGCACACCTCGCCCGGGCCAAGGGAACCGGGGCGGCATCGGGCGAGTACCTGCCAGGCGTCCGTCTGGTGCGGGCGTTCACTTCGATTCCCCATCGAGCTCTGCGCAGCGAAGCGCATCGTGCCGGCGAGCGCGTCGCCGTGGCGCTCGCCGCGGACGACGCCGAAGCGCTCGCCGTGGCTCGCCGGCTGGTCGACGACGCGGGCTTCGACGCGGTCGTCGTCGGGCCACTTGCCGCAGCCCGCAAGTTCGACGTCGGCAGCGTGGTGTTCGGGCGCGCGCTGACTGCGGCCGAATTGCGCCATGCCCTCGCGTTGGATTGAAGGCGGGGTCAACGCGGCGCCCTGGCCGGCGCGCCGGCATCCGCAGCGAACACCGTCGTATCGGGGTGGAAGGCGATCCACGCGAACCAATAGGCAGTGATGCCGGGCAGCGGCCTGCCTGCGGCGTCGAACGCCCGGGCGCTGCGATGCTCCCGGTCGAACACTACCGTGACCGGACGGCCGCCGACCACCTCGTCGATGCGCCCGCCGTCGACCCGCTCGAGCTGCGGGAACGGGTAGGCCCGGGCCTCGCCGCCGAGGCGCAGCCCGATCACCCAGGTCTTGGCCGGATAGCGGCGATCCGACCCGGCGACCGGGAACATCGTGCCCGGCTGCAACCGGTAGCGCCGATACGGATCCCGCGAATAGTCACGCGAGTAGCCGGTTTCGCGGCTGAGAACGCGGCCGCCGGGGTGGCGGCTCCGCCAGTCGGCCCATCTCGTGTGCTCGAGGGCCAGCATCGGCAGTTCGGTGCCGCGCAGCGGGCCGCTGATCGCGCGGCTTGCAATCTGGGACCACAGCGAGCCGGTCTGACGATCGTAGAGCAGTACGTCGCTGTTGTAGAGGAGGCCCGAGACGCCGAATCGCAAGCGGCGCCCTGCCAGTTCCGAGCGATAGGCGATGCCGCTGCCGCACAGCGGGCAATAGGTGATCGCCACCGCGTGTCCGCCGATCTCGTCATTGACGATCTCGTGCCAGTTCATGATGGCGACCGGATAGGCACGGGCGTCACCGTCGATCTCCAGGCCGAGCACCCGGTCGTCGTCGGCGAGATGGGTCGCGGCGCCGTAGTCGATGAAGATCGGCCGGTCGATTGCCGGGATGCCGTCGCGAGGCGGACCGCCAGCCAGGATCCGGGCCGGAGGAACTTCGGAGTCCGACAGGTCGAATCCGTTGCGTCTTTGCGCCAGCGCATCGCATGCGAGGACCGCCAGCACGACCGCGACCACCAGCATCGCGATGGTCCTGGTCAGTGTCCCCGTGGGCGGCTCGGCTGGCCATGCCGACGATCCCATGGCGCCCTCCGTCAGTGGCTCGTTCTCCCCGACCCGATTGATTGACCGCGGCGGAGACGAAAGCCTTACAAGCGCAGCGCCGCTGCCCCCCGGTCCCGCGTCGCGACCGGACTGCGGCTTGCGGCACACACGCCATGCGTCAAGAAAGTAAGCCGGCAGTAAGCGAATCGCACTATCATCGTGCCTCCACAGCGCAGCAATCGTTGTGCGATAACAAGAGGGAGAGCTCGAATGAACGAAGAAGCGGTTCGGCGGATGAAAGAGAATCCGCAGTATCAGCATCTGGTCGCGACCCGCAGTCGCTTCGGCTGGGTGCTGACGGCGATCATGATGGTCGTGTACTACGGCTACGTCATGATCATTGCGTTCGACAAGGAGTTGCTGGCGATCAAGCTCGGCGACGGCGTCATGACCGTCGGCATCCCGGTGGGCATCGGCATCATCATCTTCACGGTGATCATCACCGGCGTATATGTGCACCGCGCCAACGGCGAATTCGACGAGATGACGGAACAGCTGGTCAAGGAGGTCAAATGATGACGCGCCATCACAAGCTGCTGTGCGCCCTCGCGCTGGCCTCCTTCTCCGGGCTCGCCGTCGCCGCCGGCGCCCTTGAGGGGCCGGCCGAGAAGCAGCCCCTCAACATCACCGCGATCGCGATGTTCATCGCCTTCGTGATCTTCACGATGGGCATCACCAAGTGGGCCGCCAAGAAGACCACCTCGGCGTCCGACTTCTACACCGCCGGCGGCGGCATCACCGGCTTCC
>JAGRGB010000037.1 GCA_020445745.1 Rhodocyclaceae bacterium
GACTGCGCCCAGCCGCAACTGGCGAAGGAAGCGGCCGGCCTGCTCGCCATCTCGAAAGGGCTGTCGCTCAACTTCGCCGACGACCACGAGATGCTCCGGCACGGCATGGTGATGTACGACGCGCTCTACGCCTGGTGCGCCGACACGCCACTGAAGAAGGTTGCCCGCCTGCTTGGCTTGAAGTGATGCTGCTGCCCGCCGGAGCCGCGCCCGATGCACGTCTGCTGCTGATCGGCCGGGCACTGCGAGCCTTCACCGACGGCTTTGTCGCCATTCTGCTGCCGGTCTACCTGCTCACGCTCGGGCTCGGCAAGTGGGAAGTCGGCTTGATCAGCACCGCCACCCTGCTCGGATCGGCGCTGGCGACCCTGGCGGTCGGGCAGTGGGGACATCGCTTCCCGCAGCGCCGGCTACTCCTCGCCGCCGCCTGGCTGATGGCCGCCACCGGTCTTCTGCTGGCCGGCCTGGGCGGCATCGGCGCTTTCTGGCCGCTGCTGATCGTCGCCTTCGTCGGCACAATGAACCCCAGCTCCGGCGACGTCAGCGTCTTTCTGCCGCTGGAGCATGCGCGGCTGGCCGAATCGGCACAAGGAGAGGCGCGCACCTTCCTGTTCGCGCGCTACACGTTCATTGGCGCCTTGTGTGCCGCGACCGGTTCGCTGGCGACCGTGATCCCGCAAGTGCTGACCGATGCCGGCCTGGCCCAGCTCGACGCGTTGCGTCTGATGTTCGTCGCCTACGGGCTGACCGGCGTCGCGATCTTCGTCCTGTATCGCGCCTTGCCGGACCACCGTGTGCATGCGCAGGCGGCACCCGCGCGACTGGGGCCTTCGCGCGGCATCGTGATCAAGCTGGCGGCGCTGTTCTCGGTCGATGCCTTCGCCGGCGGGTTGATCGTCAATACCTTGCTCGCGCTCTGGCTGTTCGAGCGTTTCGACCTCTCGCTCGCCGCCGCCGGACAGTTCTTCTTCTGGGCCGGGCTGCTGTCGGCCGGCTCCCAGCTCGCCGCCCCCTGGGTAGCGCGCCATATTGGCCTGATCAACACGATGGTGTTCACCCACATCCCGTCGAGCGTCTGTCTGATCCTCGCCGCCTTCGCCGACAGCCTGCCGGTGGCGCTCGCGCTGCTGTTCCTGCGCAGCGCCCTGTCGCAGATGGACGTGCCGACGCGATCGGCCTTCGTCATGGCGGTGGTGACGCCGGCCGAGCGCGCCGCGGCTGCGAGCTTCACCGCCGTTCCCAGGAGCCTCGCCGCCGCAGCGAGCCCCGCCATCGGCGGCGCCCTATTCGCCGCTGGCTGGCTGGCGCTGCCGCTAGTGGCCTGCGGCCTGCTCAAGATCGCGTATGACGTTGCACTTTGGCTCGCGTTTCGGAAGTACGAGGAACCCTCCTCTTGAGAGCGCTCGCGCGCAAGCACATGGCGCGCTTCCGAAAATCGTGACCATCAGACAGAGCGCATCGCGAACGTGTCAACCGGAACTTTCCATGGCAGTTCTTGTGGAGAGGGGCAAGAGGCACAGGCGCCCCCCGAAAGGGACGCCTGCGGGCTACAGCAAGCCGGATTCGGCGAACGAGTACGGGCTGCCCTTGCCGACGATGAAGTGGTCGAGCACTCGGACATCGACGGTGGCCAGGGCGCTCTTCAGCCGCTCGGTGATCGCACGATCAGCGGCCGATGGCTCGGTGGTCCCCGAGGGGTGCTGATGCGCCAGGATCAGCGCCGAAGCGTTGAGCGCCAGCGCACGCTGGACAACCACCCTCGGATACACCGAAGTCTGGTCGACCGTGCCCTGGAACAGCGGCTCAAAGGCGAGCACCTGGTGCTGGTTGTCGAGAAACACGACGGCGAAGATTTCGTTCGGCTCCGCGACCAGTTTCAGGCGCAGGTAGTCGCGCACGGCGGC
>JAGRGB010000038.1 GCA_020445745.1 Rhodocyclaceae bacterium
GGCGTGCGCCTGACCGGCCGCTATGCCGTCGATCCGGACGACGGCCGCGGCGCCTATCGTGTCCAGGACGCCAGCGGCGAGACGGTCTTCGAGCGTTACCACGACTACGGCAGCGCCGACGACGCCAGCCAGCAATTTGCCGCCGATGCGCTGCGCGCCGAGATCGCGGCGCTGCAGTCCTCGGACCTCGGCGAATGGTTCTCCGACATCGTGGGCGCCGTCGATCCGCTCACCGACAGCCTCGACGTGCTGACCGAGGCCCTCGGCTTCGCCGACGAGGTCGCCCGCCAATCGGCCGAGGCCGAGCGGGTGCGCGCGCTGGGCCAGCGCGACGCGCTGGAGGATGCCCGCATCGCCGGCCTGTCGGCCGCGAGCAGCTGGTTCCATTCCGGCGAGGTGATCCGCGACGCGGCGGCCGCCGGGGCGCTGTCGGTCGAGCAACTGTCGCAACTGGCCGCCGAGCACTACGCCAACGAAGTGCGCCTGCTCAGCGAACTGGCCCGCGCCTCCGAGCAGGTGGCCGGCATGTTCAGCGACACCGCGTCCAGCCTGGAATATCAGGCGCTCGCCACCGACCAGGCCCGCTACGATTATCTGCAGGCCGAAGCCGACCAGATCCTCGACGTGATCTCCGGCTTGCTGGACCCGGACGAGATCGTCCGCCAGTCCCAGCGCCTGCAACAAGTCGTCGGCAAGTCCTTCGGCCTGCTCGACCCGGAGCAGCAGGCCGCCGAGCTGCCGGACTTCCTGGATTACCTGGCCGACGCCAACACCTATATCCAGGACCGTATCGAGCAGGTCACCGATACCGTGGTGGACGCCCAGGTGCAGACCAACGACGCGCTGGCCGACGCGATGATCGCGGGCATCGGCCGCGCCGTGGATGTGATGGTCGGCGGCCTGCAGCGCGCTGCCGACGCGATCCCGAGCGACGTCGATATCAACCTGCGGGTAACGCAGGCGCCGGCGGCGCCGGGCCAGCAGGCGCCGTTCGTCAGCGCTTTGGGGGATGGGCCATGAGCGCCCCCGCCCGGCCGCCCGAAGGGGGCGCTCATGTCTCCCGTGGGGGTGAGGTGGGGGTTTCGCGAAGCGCTGCTTTGCGCCCGCCGAACGGGCTGGCTGTACAAAGCCAGCCCCGGACGATGTCGCGCAGCGACAGGAGGGCAGTTCAGTGAGCGTGACGCTTTCCGCCGCGATGGCGGCCGCCAGCACGGCGATGGGCTCCGTCCCCGGCTGGCTGGTGCAGATCGGCGACAGCACGCGCATCGCAAGCCTCGGCGACGTCACCGCGATGGGCCTGACCTGGCTCGGCGCCGATATCGAGATTTCCGGCCTGACCCAGGGCGGCAACCTGTCCAGCGGCGGGCGCATCGTGATCGCCGACCCGGATCTCGCCTGGGCATCTCTGCACCTGAATGGCCAGCTGAACGGCCAGGCCTGCAAGGTCTGGTCGGTCGATGCCAGCGCGCTGGCCGCCGGCGATCCGGTGTTGGAGTTCACCGGCTCCTTGGCCCAGTCCGCCCACCAGCCCGAGCGCTGCACCGTCACCGCGCGCCTCGCGCCCAACCGCGCCGCGGCGCCGATGACCCCGCGCATGAAGATCGGCCCGGCCACCGGCACCACCATCCAGTTGCCGCCCGGCAGCGTGCTGCGCGTCGGCAACACCTCGATCGTGGTCGAGGATCCAAGGCTATGAGCGCCCCCGCCCGGCCGCCCGAAGGGGGCGCTCTGCCTCCCCGGGGGAGGGTGTCGCGTAGCGACGGGAGGGTCGTCGCATGAGTGCGTTCCCGACGCTCACCTGGAACTACACCTACGACAGCAAGGAAGTCGCGGTGCGCAAGCGCGTCTCCAAGCGCGGCCCGGACGGCACCTTGCGCACGCGGCTCTTCTTCACCGGCAAGAAGCGACTGGACCTGCGCTGGGAGAAGCTGACCCAGGCCGACAAGGACGCCGTCGACGCCCACCTGGCGCTGCACGAGGGGCTCGCCTTCGACTTCACCTGGCGCGGCGCGGTGCTGCAGGTCACCTACACCGACCGCGATCCCGAGTGGAGCCTGGCGAAGCCCGGCCTGTGGGATCTGCGCCTGGAGCTGGTCACCCCATGAGCGCGCGCCCGCAGCTGCCCGACGTGCTGTTCCCGCCGCCGGACCCCAACACCGGCGGCACCGCCTCGCGCGATGCGCTGTACAGCGCCGCCCGCGCCAGCCAGCCGGCCAGCGGCGGCAATGTCCAGCAGATGCGCCTGGTGCCCGACGGCACGACGATCCGCGTGATCCTCGGCGAACACCGCGTCGGCGCGCTGCTGCGCAACGCCCTGGTGCACGACGGCAAGTTCCTGATGATGTGCCTGTGGTGCTGGAACCGCGACGGCAACGAGGGCGTGCAGAGCGTGACGATGGACGACAAGCCGCTGCCGGCCTCGGTCGAAGTCACGCACTACGACGGCAGCGCCAACCCGATCGACCCGTGGTTCCTGGCCGCCTTCGCGGCGATCGGCGTGACCTATCCGGACGACCTGGCCGGCTGGTGCTGGTCGGCCGTGCGCATGCCGGCGAGCCTCGCCGGGCAGGGCGCGTTGCCGCAGATCGCCGCAGTGGTGCGCGGCCCGCGAGCCTTCGACCAACGCTCGGGCCTGACGGTCTTTACCGACAACGCCAGCCTGCTGACCGCCCGCTGGATCGAGGACCCGGACTGGGGCATGGGCATGGCGGTCGATCACTCGACGCTGCCGGCCTGCGCCGATGCCAACGACGAGCTGCTCGGCGGCGAGCCGCGCCGGCGCATGTCGCTGGTGCTCGAGCGCGACGTGCCGGTGAAGGACATGCTGGCCGCCTTGCGCACCTACGCCGGCGTCTTCGTGCTGGAGGGCGAGAACGGCGCCCGCTTCGTGCCCGACCGGCCGATCGCCTCTTTCACGGCGATTGGTGATGGCACGGCGATCCCGCTGCGGGCGATCACCGAGACCCGCAAGAGCGACCCGGAGGCCACGCCGACGCTGCTGCGCGTCTGGTACACCGACCGCAGCCAGATCCCCTGGCGCCAGCGTTACGCCGAGGTGGCCGATCCGCTGCTCGCCGGCGGCGGCGTACCCTACCGCGACCAGGACGTGCGCCTGCCCGGCATCCCCGACTATGCCCAGGCGCACCGCGAAGGCCGCGAGCGGCTGAACAAGCTGCGCCTGGCGGACCTGTCCGTCGACTACGGCCTGTTCAACGAGGGCATCGCGATCGAGCCCGGCGACGGCGTCCAGCTCACCTCCGCCGCCGCAGCCCTGGCCGGCAAGTTGCTGCGCGTCTTCTCGCGCTCGGGCGGCCTCGGCGACTACGACTTCACCGCCGCCGAGTACGACCCGCTGATGTACAGCGACGAGGTGGCCAGCGCCCCCACCTTCGGGGACTCGGCGCTGTCCAGCCCCAACGAGCCCACGCCGCCGGCGTCGATGACGATCGTCGAGGAGAACTACCAGCGCGACGACGGCGAGACCGACACCCGGTTGCGCATCACCTGGCCGGCGCCGGTCGATTTCCCGTGGGTCGCCGAGTACATCGTGAACGTGCTGGAGCCCGGCGGCGCGATCCCCTGGAGCGGCCGCCCACGGTCCGACGACCGCGAGTTCCTCACTGGCGCGCTGCGCGAAGGCACTACCTACCAGATCGACATCCGCACCGTCAGCGCCAGCGGCGCCGTCTCCGCGCCGGTCAGCGACGCCATCACCGCCCAGGGCGACCAACTCGACCCCGGCAACGTCTCCAGCCTGACCGGCGTCGCCGCCCGCGGCGAGGTGCATCTCGCCGTCGGGCCGGCGATCGACAAGAACATGGCGGGCTACAGCCTGCGCTACGTCGCCGTCGGCGGCAGCTGGGCGGCCGCCAAGGAGTTCGCGTTCGAGGGCGCACGCTCGGGCGTCGGCGCCTATGTGCGCAGCAAGCTGGTGCCGGTCGGCACCTGGGACATCCTCGCCGCGGCGCTCGACACCCGCGACCGCTACAGCCCGGTACCGGCCCGCCTGACGATCACGGTGCCGAAGGCCGACA
>JAGRGB010000039.1 GCA_020445745.1 Rhodocyclaceae bacterium
CAGATCAAGGTCGGGGCCGACGGCGTCATCGAGGACGCCAAGTTCAAGACCTACGGCTGCGGCTCGGCGATCGCCTCGAGTTCGCTGGTCACCGAGTGGGTCAAGGGCAAGACCGTCGACCAGGCGCTGGAGATCAAGAACACGCAGATCGCCGAGGAGCTCGCGCTGCCGCCGGTCAAGATCCACTGTTCGATCCTCGCCGAGGATGCGATCAAGGCGGCGGTCGCCGACTACAAGAAGAAGACTTCGGAGTAAGCGCGATGTCCGTAACGATGAGCGAGCGTGCAGCGCAGCACGTTTCCAACTTCATTGCCAAGCGTGGCAAGGGCATCGGCATCCGCCTCGGCGTACGCACGTCGGGCTGCTCGGGCATGGCCTACAAGCTCGAGTTCGCCGACCAGCGTGACGACGCGGATCTCACTTTCGAGAGCCATGGCGTAACCATCCTGGTCGATCCGAAGAGCCTTCCTTATCTCGACGGCACCGAGCTCGACTACGTTCGCGAAGGCCTCAACGAGGGCTTCAGGTTCAACAATCCGAACGTCAAGGACGCCTGCGGCTGCGGCGAGAGCTTCAACGTCTGAGCGCCCCGGGCCGACCCGCGGCAGGAGCCTGCATGTCGATCGACCTGCACAAGGATTACTTCGAACTGTTCGGGCTGCCGCGCGGCTACCGGATCGACAAGGACGCCCTGGAACGCAGCTATCTGGCGCTGCAGCAACAGGTCCACCCGGACCGCCACGCCCACCTGCCGGACGCCGAGCGGCGGCGGGCGTTGCAGTGGGCGACCCGGGTCAACGAGGGCTTCCAGACCCTGCGGCGCTCGCTCGCCAGGGCGCGCTACCTGCTGGACCTGGCCGGGGTCGATGCCGCGCTCGAGACCAACACCGCGATGTCGCCGGAATTCCTGATGGAGCAGATGGAATGGCGCGAGGCGGTGTCCGAGGCCCACGAGGCGGGTGACGTGGACGAACTCGAGCACCTGCACCGGCGCCTGCGTACCGCCGCCAAGACGGTCGAGGACGAACTGGCGGCCCTGTTCGACGACCGGCACGATCTCGAGGCTGCGGCCGAGACGGTTCGCCGGCTGATGTTTCTCGAGAAACTGGATCAAGAAATCGACGAAGCCCTCGCGGCGCTGGAGTCCTGATGGCATTGCTGCAGCTTTCCGAACCCGGCATGTCCGCCGCACCGCACCAGCACCGGCTGGCGGTCGGCATCGATCTCGGCACCACCAACTCGCTGGTGGCCACGGTCAGAAACGGCATCGCCGTATGCCTGAACGATGCCGAGGGGCGGGCGATGTTGCCGTCGGTGGTGCGCTACCGGGCCGACGGCGGCGTCACGGTCGGGCGTGAGGCGATGCAGGCGCAGACCGTCGATCCGCGCAACACGATCACCTCGGTCAAGCGCTTCATGGGGCGTGGACTCCGGGACGTCGCTTACATCGAATCGACCCCCTACGACTTCGTCGACGCGCCCGGCATGGTGCGGCTGCGCACCGTGCAGGGCCCGAAGAGTCCGGTCGAGGTGTCGGCGGAGATCCTCAGGACGCTGCGGCAGCGCGCCGAGGCCAGCCTCGGCGGCGAGCTCACCGGCGCTGTGATCACCGTGCCCGCCTATTTCGACGATGCCCAGCGCCAGGCCACCAAGGATGCCGCCGGGCTGGCCGGACTGAACGTCCTGCGCCTGCTCAACGAACCCACCGCGGCGGCCATCGCCTACGGCCTGGACAACGCCGCCGAGGGCGTCTACGCAGTCTATGACCTCGGTGGCGGCACCTTCGACATCTCGATCCTGCGCCTCTCGCGGGGGGTGTTCGAGGTGCTCGCCACCAACGGCGACGCGGCGCTGGGTGGCGACGACTTCGACCATCGCCTGTTCTGCTGGAGTCTCGACCGGGCGCGGATCGAGCCGCCCAGCGCCCAGGATCTGCGCCGCCTGCTGGCGCGCTCCCGCGAGGCCAAGGAGCTCCTGTCCCACGCCAGCGAGGCGCCGATCGTGTGCACGCTCGGCTCCGGCGAGGAGGTGAACCTGAAGGTCGGGCGCGACGAATTCGCGTCGATCACCGCCAATCTCGTGAAGAAGACCCTGGCGCCGGTGCGCAAGGCGTTGCGCGACGCCGGGATGCGCGCCGAGGACATCAAGGGCGTGGTGATGGTCGGTGGTGCCACGCGGATGCCCCACGTGCAGAAGGCGGTGGCCGAATTCTTCGGCCAGGAACCTCTGACCAACCTGGATCCGGACAAGGTGGTGGCGCTGGGCGCCGCCAAGCAGGCCAACGCGCTGGCCGGCAACCGCAGCGCCGACGAGGACTGGCTGCTGCTCGACGTGATTCCGCTGTCGCTGGGGCTGGAGACGATGGGGGGGCTCGCCGAGAAGGTGATTCCCCGCAACTCGACGATTCCGGTGGCGCGGGCCCAGGAGTTCACGACCTACAAGGATGGTCAGACCGCGATGGCCTTCCACGTCGTGCAGGGCGAGCGAGAGCTGGTCAGCGACTGCCGTTCGCTGGCCCGCTTCGAGCTGCGCGGCATTCCGCCGATGGTGGCCGGTGCGGCGCGCATCCGCGTCACCTTCCAGGTGGACGCCGACGGTCTGCTGTCGGTCTCGGCGCGCGAGATGTCGTCCGGCGTCGAGGCCAGCGTGATCATCAAGCCGTCCTACGGCCTCACCGACCAGGAAATCGCGGACATGCTGAAGTCCGGCTTCGAGCATGCCGGCGAGGACATGGGCGCGCGCGCGCTGCGCGAGCAGCAGGTCGAGGCCAGGCGGCTGGCGGAAGCCACCCGCCACGCGCTGGAAGCCGACGGCGAACTGCTCGAGCCGTCGGCACGCGAGGCGATCGAGCACCTGCTCACCGAGCTCGAGACTACCGCCGCCGGCAGCGACACCGGGGCCATCAAGCAGGCGACGGCGGCGCTCAACCGGGGCACCGAGGATTTCGCCGCGGCCCGCATGGACAAGAGCATCCGCTCGGCACTGGCCGGGCGCAACATCGATCAACTGGAGGTGTGACGCGCAGATGACAAGGATCATCGTTTTGCCCCATGTCGAGCTGTGCCCGGAGGGCAGCGTGATCGAGGCGGAGCCCGGCCAGAGCGTGTGCGACGCGCTGCTGGCCAACGGCATCGAGATCGAGCACGCCTGCGAGAAGTCCTGCGCCTGCACCACCTGCCACGTCGTCGTCCGCGAAGGCTTCGGCAGTCTCGACGACGCCGACGAGGAAGAGGAGGATCTGCTCGACAAGGCCTGGGGCCTGGAGCCGACCTCGCGCCTGTCGTGCCAGGCCAGGCTGGGTGAGCAGCAACTGGTGATCGAGATTCCGCGCTACACGATCAACATGGTCAGCGAGGGCAAGCACTGATGAAATGGATCGACGTGACCGACATCGCGATAGAACTGGACGAGACGCATCCCGAGGTCGATCCGGTCGGTGTCAACTTCGTGGACCTGATGAACTGGGTGCTGGCCCTGCCGGGCTTCGACGACGACCCCGCGCACTGCGGCGAGCGTATCCTCGAGGCGATCCAGCAGGCCTGGATCGACGAGCGCGCGTGACGCCGGCGCAGCGCCGTGGTCAGATGCCGCTGGCCGGCTCGTTGAGCGACAGCCAGTAGACGCCGAGCTGCCCGACCGCCTGGATGAAACGTTCGAAATCCACCGGCTTGCGGATGTAGCTGTTGGCGCCGAGGCGATAGGCCTCGCTGATGTCCTGCTGCTCCTTCGACGTGGTCAGCACGACCACCGGCAGCAGCGAGGTGTGCTCGCCGGCGCGGATGCGGCGCAACACCTCGAGGCCGTCGATGCGCGGCAGCTTGAGATCGAGCAGGATCACCGCCGGCATCACCGAGGTGTCGCGGCCGGCATGGGCGCCGGTGCCGAACAGGTAGTCGAGCGCCTCGACACCGTCGCGGGCCACCACCACCGGGTTGCTGATCTTGTTCTTGCCGAAGGCCCTCAGGGTCAGCGCCTCGTCGTCCGGGTTGTCTTCCACCAGCAGGATCGGGCGTTCGTTTGCCATTGATTCGGTTCTCCGTTGCCGGCCGTGGCGGGCCGGCGCCCTCAGGCAGCGTCGATCAGTTGTTCGCGCCCGAGCAAGAATATCTTGTCTTCGCCCTCGTCGGAACCGATCCACGTCAATGAAAGCTTCGGGAAGGCAGCCTCGACCAGGTCGCGATTGTGTCCCACTTCTACGGCAAGGATACCCCCGGGGTTGAGGTGTGCGGCCGCGTCGGCGAGCAGCCGACGGACCACGTCCAGCCCGTCCTCGCCGGCTTCCAGCGCGATCGCCGGTTCGTGCAGGTACTCGGGCGGCAGGGTCTCCATCGAGTCGCGGGTGACGTAGGGCGGATTACAGACGATCAGGTCGAAGCGCTGCCCCTGCAGCGCAGCGAACAGATCCGACTCGACCAGCTCGATGCTGCCGTCGAGGCCGTAGTCGGCAACGTTCTCGGCGGCGACGTCGAGGGCATCCGGCGACAGATCGGCGGCGGTGATCCGGGCGTGGGGAAACGCGTGGGCCATCAGCACCGCGAGGCAGCCACAGCCGGTGCACAGATCCAGTGCCGAGGTCAGCCCATCCGGGTCGGTGATCCACGGCCGCATGCGCTGTTCGAGCAGGCGGGCGAAATACGAGCGGGGGATGATCACCCGCGGGTCGACGCGGAACGAAAACTCGCCGAGCCAGGCCTCGCCGGTGAGGTAGGCGGCCGGTACACGTTCGTCCGCCCGTCGCTCGACGAGCGCCAGCAGGGGCGGGCGTTCTTCGCTCGTGATGCAGGCGTCGAGAAACAGCTCGAGCCGCTCGGACGGGATCGACAGGGCATCGGTCAGCAGGTAGACCGCCTCGTCGAACGGCTCGACCAGGCCGTGGCCGCAGAAGATGCCGGCGCGAACGAAGCGCGACAGCGCGTAGCGCAGCCAGTCGCGGAGGGTCACCAGTTCGCCGACCGGGCCATCCTCGAAAGCCGGATGTTCGTGATCGTGCTCGTGGTGCTCGTCGGCAAGGCTGGAAAGGCCGTCGCTCATGCAGGATGTCCTCCGGATCGATGGGTGCCGAGCAGCCGGCCGAGGGTGTCGCGATAGATCCGGGCGAGGGGGCCGATCGCGTCGAGGGCGACCGCTTCGTCGATCTTGTGGATGCTCGCGTTGACCGGGCCGAATTCCACCACCTGTTCGCAGATGCGGGCGATGAAGCGTCCGTCCGAGGTGCCGCCGCTGGTGGACAGCTCGGTCTGCACGCCGGTGGTGTCGAGGATCGCCGCCGAGATCGCCTCGACCAGGGAGCCGCGCGGGGTCAGGAAGGGCATGCCCGACAGTGACCACTCCAGCCGGTAGTCGAGGCGGTGGCGATCGAGCACCTCATGGACGGCCGCCTTCAGGCCGTCCACCGTCTGCACCGGCGCAAAGCGGAAGTTGAACAGCAGCTCGACCTGGCCCGGGATCACGTTGTTGGCGCCGGTGCCGGCATGGATGTTGGACACCTGCCAGCTGGTCGGCGGGAAGTACTCGCCGCCGTCGTCCCAGCGCCGCTGAGCGAGCTCGGCCAGGGCCGGCGCGAGCTGGTGGATCGGATTGCGCGCAAGCTGCGGGTAGGCGATGTGGCCCTGCACGCCGTGCACCACGAGTCGCCCGGAGAGGCTGCCGCGGCGGCCGTTCTTGATGGTGTCGCCGAGCCGGTCGGACGAGGTCGGCTCGCCGACGATGCAGTAGTCGAGCCGCTCGCCGCGCGCTTCGAGGAGATCGACGACGCGCACGGTACCGTCGGTTGCCGGGCCTTCCTCGTCGCTGGTCAATAGCAGCGCGATCGAGCCGGGATGATCCGGCTCGGCGGCGACGAAATCTTCGATCGCGGTGACGAAGGCGGCCAGCGAGGTCTTCATGTCCGCGGCGCCGCGCCCGTACAGCATGTCGTCGCGCCGGCTCGGCACGAAGGGGTCCGATCGCCACTGGTCGACGGGGCCGGTCGGCACCACGTCGGTATGGCCGGCAAAACAGACGATCGGCGCAGTGGTGCCGCGCCGCGCCCACAGATTCGCGGTACCGGCCCGGTCGACCCGCTCCTGAACGAAGCCGAGGGGGTGAAGGCGTTCGCCGATCAATTCGAGGCAGCCGGCATCGTCGGGGCTCACGGAGGGGCGCGCGATCAGCTGGCACGCCAGTGCGAGGGTGCGCTCGCTCAGAGGGGTGTGTCGCATGGCGCGATTATCGCCGAGTCAGGCGCGTCGCGCAGCCGCGGCGATCATCGCGGGCGCGGTCGGGGGCGCCGGTCGACGGTCCTCAGCGCCGGCTCCGCTTGCGATCGAGGCGCCAGACGAAGTCCCCGATCACCGTCGTGTAGAGCTTGTCCTTCAGGATCACGTCCTCGACGCCGGCGTCGATGTTCGGGTTGTCGTTCACCTCGATCACCACCACGCCCTTGTCGGTCTGCTTCAGATCGACGCCGTACAGTCCGGAGCCGATCAGGCCCGCCGCCTTCAGCGCGGTGCGCACCACCTCCTCCGGTGCGTCGTCGATCGCGAAGGTCTTGAAGCCACCCTCGGAGAAGCGACCGTCGCCCTTGTGATTGACGATCTGCCAGTGCTTCTTCGACATGAAATACTGGGCCGCGAAGATCGGCACCTTGTTCATGATGCCGATCCGCCAGTCGAACGGTGTGTACAGGAATTCCTGGGCCAGGATCAGATCCGAACTCTTGAACAGCCGCCCCGCGGTGTCGACCAGTTCGGCGCGATTGGCCACCTTGAAGATGCCACGCGAGAACGAACCGTCAGGGATCTTCAGCACGATCGGGTAGGGGATGCGCGCCTCGAGGCCGTCGAGGTTGTCGCGCCGGACGATCTCGGTCAATGGCGTGCGCACCCGCCGCGCGCGCAGCAGTTCGGCCAGATAGACCTTGTTGGTGCATCTGAGAATCGAGTCGGGATCGTCGATCACCACCAGTCCCTCGGCTTCCGCCTTCTTGGCGAACTGATAGGTGTAGTGGTCGATGCCGGTGGTCTCGCGGATGAACAGCGCGTCGAACTCCGCCAGCCGGCCGTAATCGCGCTTCTCGATCAGCTCGATGTTGACGCCGCATTCGCGCCCGGCGCGCACGAAGTGCTGCAGGGCGCGGGCGTTCGACGGCGGCAGCACCTCGGCCGGGTTGTGCAGGATCGCCATGTCGTAGCGGTGGCCGCTCTCCTTGGGCCTCGCCTGGCGCCAGCGCTTGCTCAGGTAGGTGTTCAGTGCGCCGACGAAGGCCTCCTGCTGATCGGCGTCCAGGGTGTGCAGCGACAGCGCCCGCAGACCGGCGATGCGCCACTTGCCCTGCAGCCGGAACTCGACCTTCAGGAGCGGCGAGCGGAAGGTCTCGAACAGCTGGCGCGCGAGATCCTGCAGGCCCTTGACCGTGCATTGGCCGAAGAACACGTCGAGCTCCATCGCGGTGGCGGTGAAGCCCGGCGATGGAATGCCCAGGGTCTTCTGCACGCGCTGGTCGAGGTCCTCGATGTCGAGGCTGTAGATCGACCGCCGCGACAGGTCGTTGATCGTGCGCACGCTCGGTATCACCCGGTGTCCCCGCGCCTCGGCCAGCAGCGAGCAGTAGTAGCCGACCGACAGATAGCGGTGGCTGCGGCACAGGTTGAGCACACCCAGGTTGCGCGCCCCGGAGAACTCCGGCTTCGCCAGGTAGTCCTTGGCGGCGATCACCTGCAGCTCCGGAAAGCCGGATTTCCAGTCTGCGCGGTTCTCCACCAGCACCACGTGGTCGGCCATGGGGATCTCCTCAACGGTTGGCAGCAGAACGGCGGCGCAGCACCAGCACCGCCTTCTGGCCGGCCTTGCCATAGCGCACCATGCGCTGGAACAGGCGCCGCGGCACCGGCATGTGCAGCGAATCGGTGAGGGCCTCGCCCTTCTCGTACTGCAC
The DNA here is from genome assembly GCA_020445745.1 of Rhodocyclaceae bacterium. Lineage (GTDB taxonomy): Bacteria > Pseudomonadota > Gammaproteobacteria > Burkholderiales > Rhodocyclaceae > Cognatazoarcus. Next base: position 7,916 of record JAGRGB010000039.1, read on the forward strand.
CAGCGGATCGTGAATGTAGATGAATCGCTGGTCGAAGCCGGTCACCACGACCCAGTGCGGAAAGCGCTCGCGGTAGATCGCGTAGGAGCTGATCAGCACCAGCAGCATGCCGTCGTCGTCGAACTTGGCCTGCAGGGCGGCGACGTCGAGGGCACCCCGCTGCACCGGGATCGGAACCTCCGCCAGCTCGTCGAGAAAATCTTCCTGGACCAGCCGCATCACTTCCTTCTTCTCGGCGTTGCGCACCGAATCGCCGAGGAAGACGCCGTCGTCATTGACGTGGATCTCCAGCTCGAAGCCGCGTCGCCAGGCCGACAGCGCGAGGCCGTAGGGGCCGCAGCCGCCATGGCCGGACGTCATGAACACCGTCGTCGCCTCGCGCCAGATCCGCAGCTCCAGCTTGCGCGACAGGTCGATGGCCGGATCGAGGGCCTTCATCGCCATCATCAGCGACGACGGGCCGCAGGTGAAATCGAGGGTCTGGCGGTAGAACGGGACCTCGCGCAGCGCCGGCCGCGACTGCGGCTCCAGGTGCTTCTCGAAACGCAGGGCGTCCATCTGGTCTTCGTAGTAGCCGAGCACCTTGGTGAACTGCCGGTAGCCATGGCGCGCGAACAGCGCCAGCGACGCCGCATTGTCGGTGCGGATCTCGAGCCGCATCGACACGCAATCGTGATCCAGCGCCTCGCGCTCGGCGGCATCGATCAGCGCGCTGCCCAGGCCCTGGCCGGTGCAGCGCGGATCGACCGCGATCGAATACAGGCGTGCCATCGAGCAGGCGTTCGAGTACAGCAGCAGAACGTAGCCGCGCATCCGTTCGTCGTCGACGTCCACCAGCACCGATGCGTTGGCGCGGGTGAGCATGTAGCGGAAATTGCGCCGCGCGAGACGGTCGCTGACGAAGCAGTGGTTCTCCAGGGCGACCAGTGCATCCACGTCCTCCAGAACCGCCTTGCGCAGCATGCCGCCCCCGTGCCGAGTGTCAGGCTGGATCATCACGCGAACACCGCGAAGCCGCAAGCATGCAGGTCGCCGAGTCGTGCGAATCCGGCCCGCACGGCCGACCTGCGGTTCAGACCAGCAGCCTGCGCAGGTCGCCGAGCAGGCGCGCCAGGTGCGCCAGGAAGCCGGCCGCGGCGGCACCGTCGACGACGCGGTGGTCCCACGACAGGCACAGCGGCAGGATGCGCCGGGGTCGGAACGCGTCGCCGTCCCAGACCGGCCGCAGGCTGCCGCGGGTCACCCCCAGGATCGCGACTTCCGGCGCATTGATGATCGGCGTGAAGCCGGTGCCGCCGATGCCGCCCAGGCTGGAGACCGTGAACGTGCCGCCCGTCATGTGTTCCGGCGCGAGCCGGCCGTCGCGGGCGAGCCCGGCAAGCCGTGCGCACTCCCGTGCGATTTCTGCGACGCTCTTGCGATCGGCGTCGCGGATCACCGGCACCACCAGGCCGCCCGACGTGTCCGCCGCGAAGTCGATGTGCCAGTAGTGTTTGACGATCACGTCGTCGCCGTCGATCGAGCTGTTGAAGGCAGGGAGGGCCTGGAGCGCATGGACGGCTGCCTTGATCACGAAGGCGAGGGGCGACAGCTTGACGTCGCCCTCCCGCTTCTCGCGGTTGATCTGCACGCGAAAGGCTTCCAGATCGGTGATGTCGGCCTCGTCGAAATTGGTGACGTGGGGGATCGTCACCCAGTTGCGGTGCAGGTTGGCGGCCGAGCGCTTGCGGATGCGCGAGCGGGGCTGGCGCTCGACCGGCCCGAACTTCTCGAAGTCGATCGTCGGCCACGGTGGCAGTCCCAAGGCAGCCTCCCCGCACGCCCGGCCGGCAGGTGCCGCGGCGGCCTGCATGACCGCCTTGACGTGGGCGATGATGTCCTCCCGGGCGATGCGGCCGGCGGGCTCGCCCGGTCGCACGCGGTCGAGCGCCACCCCCAGCTCGCGGGCAAGACGGCGGACCGCCGGAGCGGCACGGACGCGCCTGGCGGGCCTGGGCGGATCTCCTGCCGCGCGGCGGCCGGGTGCAGCGCCCGCGGGCGCATCGTGCCGCGATCGCGGGTGCAAGCCAACAGGGCTGTCGGTGCTCGCCGGGGTGCCGCCGCGCGCCGGGCTCGACGCAGCGGCGGGCGCCACGCCCTCGATGCGCAGCAGCGGGCTGCCTTCGGAAACCGGGTCGCCGAGCGCGACGAGCAGCTCCGTGACGACGCCGCCCGTGCTCGCCGGCACGTCCATTGCCGCCTTGTCCGATTCGAGGGTCGCGATCGGGTCTCCGGCGCGGATCGTCTGACCGATCGTGACCGGCAGATCGATGACCGGCACCTCGGCAAGGTCGCCGAGCGCGGGCACCACCAGCTCGATCAGCCGACCCATGATCCGTTCTCCTCAGAATCCCAGCGGGCCCGGCTTGTGCGGGTCGATGCCGAGGCCGGCGAGCGCGGCGGCAAGCCTGGCGCGATCGATGGCGCCGTCGTCGGCGAGGCTCGTCAAGCTGGCGAGCACGATGTAGCGGGCGTCGACCTCGAAGAAATCGCGCAGTGCGACGCGGGTGTCGGATCGCCCGAAGCCGTCGGTGCCGAGCACCGTGTAGCGGCGCGGCACCCAGTTGCGGATGAGGTCCGGATAGGCGCGGATGAAATCGCTGGCGGCGACGACCGGGCCGCGGCTCGGCTGCAGCTGCTCGGTGACGAAGGGAATGCGCGGCACCCGGTCCGGGTTGAGCAGATTCCAGCGGTCGCAGGCGATGCCGTCCTTGCGCAGCTCGCCGAAGCTGGTGGCGCTCCAGACGTCGGCGGCGACGCCGAACTCGGCCTCGAGACGGTCGGCAGCGTCGAGCACCTGGCGCAGGATGCTGCCACTGCCGATCAGCTGCACATGCGGCCGGTCGTCTGCCAGCAACGAGGCGCGCAGCCGATAGATGCCGCGCCGGATGCCTTCCTCGGCGCCGGCAGGCAGGGCGGGCTGCGGGTAGTTCTCGTTGTACAGCGTGACGTAGTAGAACGCGTTGTCACCCTCCTGCATCATCCGGCGCACGCCGTCCTCGGCGATCACCGCCACTTCGTAGCCGAACGCCGGGTCGTAGGCGCGGCAGGTCGGGATCGTCGCCGCATAGATCTGGCTCTGGCCGTCCTCGTGCTGCAGGCCTTCGCCGGACAGGGTCGTGCGGCCGGCGGTCGCGCCGAGCAGGAAACCGCGGGCCTGGCAGTCGGCGCCGTTCCAGATCAGGTCGGCGACACGCTGGAAGCCGAACATCGAATAGAAGATGTAGCACGGCAGCATCGGCTCGTCGCTGTGCGACCAGGAAGTGCCGGCGGCCAGCCACGAACCCATCGAGCCCGCCTCCGAGATGCCTTCCTCGAGGATCTGGCCGCCGACGTCCTCGCGGTAGAAGGCCAACTGGTCGGAATCCTGCGGCGTGTAGCGCTGGCCCCAGGGTGAATAGATGCCGAACTGGCGGAACATGTCCTGCATGCCGAAGGTGCGCGCCTCGTCGGCGATGATCGGCACGATGCGCCGGCCGAGGTTGCTGTCCCGCATCAGCTTGGTCAGCAGCCGGACGAAGCTCATCGTCGTCGAGATGCGGCGCTCGCCCGAGTCCGCGTGGAAGGCGTTGTAGAGTTCCGGCGCGGCGACCGAGATCGGCGTCGCCTGCTCACGGCGCTGCGGCACGAATCCGCCGAGCGCGGTGCGCCGTTCGGTCAGGTAGCGGACTTCGCGGCTGCCCGCCCCCGGGTGGTAGAAGCGGGCGTTGTCGAGATCGTCGTCGGTCAGCGGCAGGCCGAAGCGTTCGCGGAAGTGGCGCAGGTCGTCGTGGGCCAGCTTTTTCGCCTGGTGCGCGGTGTTCGCGCCCTGCCCCGAGGCACCCATCCCGTAGCCCTTGGTGGTCTGGGCGAGGATCACCGTCGGCTGGCCGCGATGCGCGACGGCCGTGGCGTAGGCGGCGTAGATCTTGATCGGGTCGTGGCCGCCGCGGACCAGCGCGTCGATGTCCCTGTCGGACATGTTGGCGACCAGCGCGGCCAGCGCCGGGTAGCGCGAGAAGAAATGCTCCCGGTTGTAGTGGCCGTCGGTCGCCGACAGCTTCTGGAATTCGCCGTCCACAGCCTCGGCCATGCGTTTCAGGATCCAGCCTTCGCGGTCGCGCGCGAACAGCACGTCCCAGTTGCTGCCCCACAGGCACTTGACGACGTTCCAGCCGGCACCGGCGAACAGGGTTTCCAGCTCCTGGACGATGTTGCCGTTGCCGCGTACCGGGCCGTCCAGGCGCTGCAGGTTGCAGTTCACCACCAGGATCAGGTTGTCGAGCTGCTCGCGGGCGGCCAGCGAGATGCCGGCCAGCGACTCCGGCTCGTCCATCTCGCCGTCCCCGACGTAGACCCAGACCTTGCGATCGTCGGGTGCGATCACGCCCCGGTGCTGCAGGTAGCGCTGGAAGCGGGCCTGGTAGATGGCGGTCAGCAGTCCCAGGCCCATCGAGCCGGTCGGGAATTGCCAGAAGCCGGGCATCAGCGTCGGGTGCGGATACGAAGACAGGCCGCGGCCGATGCCGCCGGAAACCTCCCGACGGAAATGTTCGAGCTTGTCCTCGGTCAGCCGTCCCTCGAGGAAGGCGCGGGCGTACACGCCGGGTGCGGCGTGGGGCTGGAAATACACCAGATCCCCCGGGTGTGCGTCACCTGGCGCGCGGAAGAAATGATTGAAGCCGACCTCGAACAGGTCTGCGATCGACGCATAGGTCGCGATGTGGCCGCCGAGTTCCGGGTGCGCCTGGTTGGCGCGCATCACCATCGCCAGCGCGTTCCAGCGGTGGATCGCGGTGATGCGCGCCTCCAGGTCGAGGTCGCCCGGGTAGGGCGGCTGGTCGTCCACCGCGATGGTGTTGCGGTAGGGGGTGGTGTGGCGGGTGTGGAATCGGCCCCCGGCCCGTCGCCCGGACTGGATCAGCCGGTCCACCAGGAACTCGGCGCGCGCCATGCCGTCGCGCTCGATCACGTCGGCCAGGCTGTCGAGCCAGTCCTGGGTTTCCTCGCTGTCGCTGTCCTCCCCGATCGGGTCGGGCAGCGCCGCGCTGCTGGTCTGATCCATCTGCCGGCTCCTCGGTGTCGGCGGCGGGTGTCGCCGCCGTTCGAGCACTATATGACCGGTGCCGGATCGGTTCATTGCGGATTCGGGCGTCGATATGCTCGAATACGCAATATTCGAGAATCCATTGGCCGGCATGAGCAACAAAAGGAATGCGACCGCGCTGGATGCCACGGACCGGCGCCTGCTCGGGCGCCTCCAGACCGATGCGCGGGTAACCAACGTCGCCCTCGCCGAATGCGCCCACCTGTCGCCGGCTCCCTGCCTGCGGCGGGTTCGGGACCTCGAGACGTCGGGGGTGATCCGCGGCTACGTGACCCTGCTCGATCCGGAGGCGCTCGGTCTGGACGTGTCGATGTTCATCCAGGTGAGCCTGGAGAAGCAGGTCGGCAGCGCACTGCGCATCTTCGAGGAGGCCATCGAGGGCTATCCGGAGGTGATGGAGTGCTACCTGATGACCGGCGATTCGGATTATCTGCTGCGCGTCGTCGCGCCCGACCTGAAGTCGCTGCAGAGCTTCATCGTGGACCGGCTGGCGCGCATCCCGCACGTCTCGAACATCCGCTCGAGCATCACCCTCAAGCAGGTCAAGTACAAGACGGCGCTGCCGATCGATCTGCTGTGAGCGGGCCGCGCGAAGGCCGTTGGAGACACCAGGCCATCGCCTGGGATCGCCGGAAATCACGTCGCGCCCGGTCCGCGCCGCCTGCCGGGTCGCGAAACCTTGCGCTAGTCGTAGCTCGCGTTGCCGTCGAGATGGAGCGTGAATTCCTTGAACGAGGCTTCGCCGTCGCCCTCGGCGCTGTCGAGCTCGATCACCGGCGTCCTGGCCTCTTCGGCCACCTTGCCCGGCTTGGTGGCGCCGAACTCGGAATTGTTGATCAGCCACGACAGGTTGGTCGGCGAATCGGCGTTGGCGAGGGCCTCCTCGAGCGAGATCGTGCCATCCTTGAACAGCCGGTAGAGGTCGTGCTCGAAGGTCTGCGAACCGGGCGCCAGCGACTGCTCCATCGCCTCCTTGATCTCGGACAGCTCGCCGCGCTCGATCAGTTCGGCCACGTGGCGCGTGTTCATCAGGATCTCGACCGCCGGAATGCGCTTGCCGTCGGGCTTGCGCACCAGGCGCTGGGAGATCACGGTCCTGAGCGCCACCGCCAGGTCGAGGTAGAGCAGCGGCCGGTTCTCCAGCGGGAAGAAGTTCACGATGCGGTTCAGCGCGTGGTAGGCGTTGTTGGCATGCAAGGTTGCCAGGCACAGGTGACCGGTCTGCGCGTAGGCGAGCGCCGCCTGCATGGTCTCGCGATCCCGGATCTCGCCGATCAGGATGCAGTCCGGCGCCTGCCGCATGGCGTTCTTCAGGGCCTCGTGCCAACCCTTGGTGTCGAGCCCGATCTCGCGCTGGTTGACCACCGAGCGCTTGTGCCGGAACAGGTATTCGATCGGGTCCTCGACGGTCAGGATGTGGCCGGTCCGGTTCTCGTTGCGATGGTCGAGCATCGCCGCCATCGTCGTGGACTTGCCGGAGCCGGTGGCGCCGACCACCAGCACCAGGCCGCGCTTCTCGAGCACCACCTCCGACAGCACAGGCGGCAGGCCGAGGTTCTCGAGCTTGGGGATGTCGCCCTGGATGAAGCGCACCACCAGGCCGATGCTGTTGCGCTGGTAGAAGACGTTGACCCGGAAGTTGCCCAGGTCGCGGCGCCCGAACGACAGGTTCAGTTCCTTGTCGCGCTCGAACTGGGCGATCTGTTCAGCCGCCATCATCTCGTAGACCATGCGCTGGATCATGGTCGGGTCCATGACCTGCTGGTTGACGGGCATCGAGGTGCCCTCGATCTTGATGTGGATCGGTGCTCCCGCCGAGATGAAGATGTCCGATGCCTTCTTTTCGGCCATCAGCTGGAACAGCTTGTCTAGGATCATCGGCAGGCTCCGTTCAGTCCTTCGTCAAGTTCGCAGCAATTCGTTGATGCCGGTCTTCGCGCGGGTCTTGGCGTCGACCTTCTTGACGATTACGGCGCAATACAGGCTGTACTTGCCATCAGCCGACGGAAGGTTGCCTGACACGACGACCGAGCCGGCCGGAATCCGCCCGTAGCTCACCTCGCCGCTCTCGCGGTCGTAGATCCTGGTGCTCTGGCCGATGTACACGCCCATCGAGATCACCGAGTTCTCCTCGACGACGACGCCTTCGACGATCTCGGAGCGGGCACCGATGAAGCAGTTGTCCTCGATGATCACCGGGCCCGCCTGGACCGGTTCGAGCACGCCACCGATGCCGACGCCACCCGACAGATGAACGTTCTCGCCGATCTGGGCGCAGGAGCCGACGGTGGCCCAGGTGTCGACCATCGTGCCGCGGCCGACCCGGGCGCCGATGTTCACGTAGGACGGCATCAGCACCACGTCGGGCGCGATGTAGCTGCCGCGGCGGGCGGTGGCGGGCGGCACGACGCGGAAGCCGCCGTCGCGGAAACGCGCTTCGTCGTAGCTCGCGAACTTGGTGTCTACCTTGTCCCAGTACTGGGTGGCGCCGCCTTCCATGAGCTGGTTGTCGCGCAGGCGGAACGAGATCAGCACCGCCTTCTTGACCCACTGGTTGACGATCCACTGGCCGTCCTTTTTCTCGGCCACGCGCAGCGAGCCGTCGTCGAGGCCGGCGATGACCTGTTCGACCGCATCACGGACCGCGTCCGGGGCCGACGTGGGGGACAGGGTGGAACGGGCCTCGAAGGCCTCCTCGATGAGGTTTTGCAGATTGGGCATGGGATGGGTCCGGTTCAGAGTTTTTGACAGAAATCGATGATGCGGCCGGCGGCCTCGAGACACTCCTCGAGCTCCGCCACCAGCGCGATGCGCACGTAGCCGGCGCCGGGATTCGCGCCGTCGTTGTCGCGCCCGAGATAGGTGCCGGGGAGAACCGTCACATTATATTCGGCGTGCAGACCCCGGGCGAAGGCGGTGTCCGGCAGCGGTGTCCTGGCCCACAGGTAGAAGCCGGCGTCGGGCATCCGGCAGCCGAGGTGGGGTGCGAGCATCGGCACCAGGCGCTCGAACTTGTCGCGATAGCGGCGCCGGTTGTCGGCGACATGCTCCTCGTCGTTCCACGCCGCGATCGACGCCGCCTGGTAGGCGGGGCTCATCGCGCAGCCGTGGTAGGTGCGGTACTGCAGGAACCTGGCCAGCACGGCGGCGTCGCCGGCGACGAAGCCGGAGCGCATGCCGGGCACGTTCGAGCGCTTCGACAGGCTGGAGAACATCACCAGGTTGCGGAAATCGTCGCGGCCGCAGCGCGCGGCCGCCTCGAGGCCGCCGAGGGGCTTGTCGGCCTCGTCGAAGTAGATCTCCGAATAGCACTCGTCGGCCGCGATCACGAAGCCGTGCCGGTCGGACAGCTCGAACAGGGTACGCCAGGCGTCGAGACTCATCACCGCGCCGGTCGGGTTGCCCGGGGTGCACACGTATACCAGCTGCACCCGCGCCCAGTGGTCGGCGGACAGCCGCTCGAAGTCCATCGCGAAGCCGGTCTCGGCGACGGTGTCGATGAACACCGGCTGCGCACCGGCGAGCAGCGCCGCGCCCTCGTAGATCTGATAGAAGGGGTTGGGGCTGACCACCAGCGCCCCGGGCCGGCTGCCGTCGACGACGCACTGGGCAAACGCGAACAGCGCTTCCCGCGAGCCATTGACCGGCACCACCTGGCGCGCCGGATCGATCTGGCCGAGCCCGTAGCGGCGCCGCAGCCAGTGCGCGATCGCCTCGCGCAGGTCGTCGCCGCCGAGGGTCGCGGGGTAGCTGGCCAGCGAGCCCAGATGGGCAGCGACCGCGTCGAGGATGAATGGCGGCGTCGGGTGCTTGGGCTCGCCGATCGACAGGCGGATCGGCGCCAGTCCGGCGGGTGGACGGACGCCGTCGAACAGCTTGGCGAGCTTCTGGAAGGGGTAGGGCTGGAGGCTTTCGAGCTTCGGATTCACGATGATGACGGGCGTCTGGCGGCGAGCCGCGGTGCCGTGGGCGGAAAAGGAAAAATGCTATCATGCCGCGCCTGCGCGACGGCCCCGCCCGGCCGCCCGCGACGATTGCCCGCCCCTACCCGCAAGTGCGCCTCTCCAAGCTCAAACTCGCCGGATTCAAGACCTTCGTCGACCCGACCACGGTGCATGCCCCCGGCAATCTGGTCGGCGTGGTCGGGCCCAACGGCTGCGGCAAGTCCAACATCATCGATGCGGTGCGCTGGGTGCTCGGCGAGTCCCGAGCCTCCGCGCTGCGTGGCGAGTCGATGCAGGACGTGATCTTCAACGGCTCGACGACGCGCAAGCCGGTGTCGCGGGCGAGCGTCGAGCTGGTGTTCGACAATGCCGAGGGCCTGGCCGCCGGGCAGTGGTCGCGCTATGCCGAGATCTCGGTCAAGCGGGTGCTCGACCGCAGCGGCGAGTCGATCTACTTCATCAACGGCGCCAGGGTCCGGCGCAAGGACGTCGTCGACCTGTTTCTGGGCACCGGTCTCGGGCCCCGCGCCTACGCGATCATCGAGCAGGGCATGATCTCGCGCATCATCGAGGCGCGGCCCGAGGAGATCCGGGGCTTCCTCGAGGAGGCCGCCGGCGTCACCAAGTATCGCGAGCGCCGCCGCGAGACCGAGGGCCGGCTGGCCGACGCGCGCGACAACCTCGCGCGCCTCGACGACATCCGCATGGAACTGGGCGAGCGCATCGAGCACCTCGCCACCCAGGCCGAGGTCGCGGCACGCTACCGCGAGCTGCGCGACGCCCATGCCGAGCGCCAGGACCTGCTGTGGCTGCTGAAACGCAATCAGGCACGCGACGAGGCCGGGGGCCTGCGCCAGCAGGTCGCCGACATCGGCCGGCAGATGGAAGCCGGCAGCGCCCGCCTGCAGCAACTGGAGTCCACGGTCGAAGCCGGGCGCGAAGCCCACATGGTGGCCTCCGAAGCGGTCAACGGTGCCCAGGGCGAACTCTACGCCGCGGCCTCGGAAGTCAGCCGGCTGGAGGCCGAGGGCCAGCGTCTGCGTGACAATCGCGAACGCATCGTCCGCCGGCTCGGCGAACTCGGCGACGAGAACGGCCACTGGCAGCGCCGCCGATCCGACCTGCTGGCGGAGAGCGAACGCTGGCACGAGCTGCTCGACAACGCCCGCCGGCGCTCCGAGGAGGCCATTGCGCGGCATGACGAGGCGGCCGCGCGCCTGCCCGAGCTCGAGGACATGGCCGCCGGCGCCGAGGCCACCACCCAGGCCGTGCGCCGGGAGCTGGCCCAGGTCGAGCAGCAGCTGCGGGTGCAGGAAGCCCATCGCGCGAGCGCGCGTCGCGCGCTCGACGCGATCGCCGAGCGGCGCGCCCGGCTCGACCGCGGGGCGCAGTCTCCGGTGGCTCCCGACGATCTCGAGATCGCGCGCATCGAGGCCGAGATCGTCATGCTGGACGGCGAACGTGCCGGCCTCGACGAGGCGCTGTCGCGCCTGCAGGCGGAACTGCCGCAACGCCAGGCGGCGCTGCGCGAGGCGGCCGAAGGCGAGCGCGGCGCCCACCGGGCGTGCACCGAGGCGCGGGCGCGGCTGCAGGCCCTCAGCCAGTTGCAGGCGCGGGTGCGCGAACGCGGCGAACTCGGCGCCTGGCTCGCCCGCCATGGCATCGATGCCGAACGGCCGCTGTGGCAGCAGGTCCGCATCGAAGCCGGCTGGGAGGCGGCGTTCGAGGCGGTGCTGCGCGAACGCCTGTCGGCGTTCGCGATCGGGCGCGGCGACGCTCTGGCCGAACTGATCGCCGATCCGGCGCCGGCCACTGTCAGCCTGATGCTCGAGCCGCAGCCAAGGGCCGGCGATGCCGCCTGCCCGGAGGGCTGCCGGCCGATGCGAGAGCTGGTGGCCAGCGACGACCAGCGCATCGGCGCGGCCCTCGACGACTGGCTGCGCGGCCACCTGTGTTGCGACGACCCCCGGCGCCTGCCGGCACTGCACGCCACGCTGCCGGCCGGGCTGCGGCTGGTGGCGAAGGACGGCCAGGTGGTGGACGCCACCGGGCTGACCCGCCACGCCGGCGACGCCCGCACCCACGGCGTGCTCGAGCGCCAGCGCGAGATCGACGAACTGGAGACCCACCTGGCCGGCCTCGACGAATCGGCCGCTTTGGCGCACCAGCGCGTGCAGGAGGCGGAGCACACGGCGGCGACGCTGCAGGAGTCGCTGGCCGGCCGGCGACAGCAGGCCCAGGCCCTGCAACAGCGCACCCACGCGCTGCAGGTCGAACAACTGAAGCTGGTGCAGGCGAGACAGCGCGCCGAGGAGCACGCCGCGCGCGTCGCCCACGACCTCGCCGAACTCGGCGACGCCGAGGCTCGCGAGCGGCAGCACCTGCAGGCGGCCGAAGCGGAGCTCAACCGCGCCGGCGAGATGGCGAGCCTGCAGGGCGAGCGCCTGGCGAGCGCCGAGCAGGCCCAGCGCGAGCGCCACGAGGCCTTGCGCGGCGCGCGCGCGAGCGAGCAGGCGGTGGCCCGCGAAGCGCAGGAGCTGGGATTCACCGAGCGCGAATGCGCCGGCAAGCTCGACGACAACGCGCGCAACCTGGCGCTCGCCGACGAACAACTGGTGCGCATTGCCCGCGAGCGCGACGGGCGCAGCGCCGAACTGGCGGGCTGCGACGACGAAGCGTCGAAGGCGGCCCTGCAGCAGGCGGTGGCGTTGCACGCCGCGCGCGAGGTGACGCTGGCCGCGGCCCGCGACCGCCTCGCCGAGGCCGGCCAGCGCCTGCGCGAGGACGAGGCGTTGCGCCTGCGCACCGAGCAGGAGGTCGCGCCGCTGCGCGACCGGCTGTCCGACCTGCGCCTCGCCCTGCAGGCCGCCGAGTTGGCTTGCGCCCAGTTCCAGGAACGGCTCGACGAGAGCCAGGCCGACGAGGCCCGCCTCGAACCGCTGCTCGCCGCAGGCTTGCGCGAGGCGGCGCTGGCGCGCGAGGTGGCGCGCCTCGCCCGCGACATCGAAGGCCTCGGCGCGGTGAACCTGGCGGCGCTGGACGAGCTCGCCGCGGCGCGCGAGCGCAAGGACTACCTCGACGCCCAGAACGACGACCTGCTCGAAGCGATCGATACCCTGGAGAACGCGATCCGCCGCATCGACCGGGAAACCCGCGAGCAGCTGCACAGCACCTACGATTTCGTCAACCGCCACTTCGGGGTACTGTTCCCGGAGCTGTTCGGCGGCGGCCAGGCCGGGCTGCTGCTGACCGGCGAGGAGATCCTCGATGCCGGCGTGCAGATCGTCGCGCAACCGCCGGGCAAGAAAAATGCAAGTATTCATCTCCTGTCCGGCGGCGAAAAAGCGCTCACCGCGATCGCGCTGGTATTCTCCATGTTTCAGCTCAACCCGGCGCCGTTCTGCATGCTCGACGAGGTGGACGCGCCGCTGGACGACGCCAACACCAGCCGCTACGGTGCCATGGTGCGCAGGATGTCGGCGCAGACCCAGTTCGTGTTCATCACCCACAGCAAGATCACGATGGAGATCGCGCAGCAGCTGGTCGGCGTGACGATGCAGGAGCAGGGCGTCAGCCGGGTGGTCGAAGTGGATATCGAGGAAGCGTTGCGACTGGCCGATGCGGTGCCGGCCTGAGTCGAGGGAAGGGAATGGCAGTCAGCGAATTGCAGTGGGCCTTGATCGCCGCCGGAGGCGCCGCGGTGGTCGCCGTGGTGGCCTACAACAAGTGGCAGGAGAACCGCCATCGCAAGCGCGCCGAGCAGGCCTTCGGCGGCGAGCAGCCGGACGTGCTGCTCGAGCCCGGTCTGCGCGAGCCGCGGCTCGGCGACATCGACGGCGAACTGCCGGCCGACGGCGAGGCGGCGCACGCCCGGCCGGTGCTGGAGCAGCCGACCGGCCGCGGCTCGCCGTCGATTCCGACGGCGGCCAGCGAGCTGGCCGACTGCGTGGTGCGCATCGAGGCGATCGAGGCGCTGTCGGCATCGCGCCTGTGGACCGCCTGCGCCGAGTCGATGGGCGACGTCGGCAAGCCGCTGCGCTGGTACGGCTTCGAGGACGCCAGCAACCTGTGGGTCGAGATCGACAAGGACTCGGCCGGCGCCCACCACTGGTTCGCCGCGGCGCTGCAGCTGGTGGACCGCCGCGGCCCGGTGGGCGAGACCGAGCTGGTGCGCTTCTTCCATGGCCTGCAGCGGGTGGCCGACCAGTTCCTGGCGGTGCCGGCCGAGCTGCCGCCGCGCAACGAAGTGCTGGCGAAGGCGCAGGAGCTCGATCATTTCTGCGCCAGCGTGGACGTGCAGATCGGCCTCAACGTGGTCGCCCGCGAGGCGCCCTTCGTCGGCACCAAGATCCGCGCGCTGGCCGAGTCCCAGGGCTGGGTGCTGGCCGAGGACGGCGGCTTTCACGCGGTGGACGGCGAGGGGCGGGAGCTGTTCTCGGTGTCGAATCTCGACGGTGCCGCGTTCTCGCCGGAGCAGATGCGCGCGCTGCAGACCCGCGGCATCATGCTGCTGCTCGACGTGCCGCGCATCGCCAACGGCGTGCAGGCCTTCGAGCACATGCTGTCGAATGCCCGCCGCCTCGCCGAGACCCTCGGCGGCACCGTCGTCGATGACAACAACGCGCCGTTCGGCGACCAGGAGGCCCATGTCATCCGGGGCCAGATCAATCATTTCCAGGGCCGCATGAACAACCGCGGGCTGGAGCCGGGCGGCGAGGTCGCACGACGTCTGTTCGCGACATGAGCGCGAACCCGGCCGAGCGTGTCGCGTGGCTGCGGCAGTCGCTGGCGCGCTATGAGCACGCCTACTACGTGCTCGACGAGCCGCTGGTGCCGGACGCCGAGTACGACCGCCTGTTCCGCGAGCTGGAAGCCCTCGAAGCGGACCATCCGGAGCTGCTGTCGGACGATTCCCCGACCCGCCGCGTCGGCGGCGAGCCGGCGCCGATGCTCGCCGCCGTGCGCCATGCGGTGCCGATGCTGTCGATCCGCACCGAGACCGACACCACCGCCGAGGGGGCGCGCAACTTCGATGCCCGGGTGCGCAACGCGCTGGGCCTCGGCGACGACGACCCGCCGGTCGGCTACGCGGCCGAGCTGAAGTTCGACGGCCTCGCGATCAGCCTGCGCTACGAGCACGGTCAACTGCTGCGGGCGGCGACCCGCGGTGATGGCCAGACCGGCGAGGACGTCACCCACAGCGTGCGCACAATCCGCCAGGTGCCGCTGAGGCTGGCCGGCATCGCGCCGCCGGTGCTCGAGGTGCGCGGCGAGATCTACATGCGCCGCGACGCCTTCGAGCGGCTCAACCGGAGCCGTCGCGAGGCCGGCGAGAAGACCTTCGTGAACCCGCGCAACGCGGCCGCCGGTGCGGTGCGCCAGCTCGACCCGGCGATCGCCGCGCGCCGGCCCTTGTCGTTCTTCGCCTACGGCCTCGGCGAGGTCGTCGGCTGGCAGACGCCGGCGACCCATTCGGCGATCCTCGATGCACTGTCCGCCGCCGGGCTGCCGGTGTGCGCCCATCGCCAGAGTGCGCCCGGCGTCGATCCGCTGGTCGCCTTTCACGAGCGCATCGCCGCCACCCGCGACACCTTGCCCTACGACATCGACGGCGTGGTCTACAAGGTCGACTCCCTGCGCCTGCAGCAGGAGCTCGGCTTCGTCACCCGCGAGCCGCGCTGGGCGGTGGCCCACAAGTACCCGGCCCAGGAAGAGATCACGCGCCTGCTCGACATCGACGTGCAGGTCGGCCGTACCGGCGCGCTGACCCCGGTGGCCCGCCTCGAGCCGGTGTTCGTCGGCGGCGTCACGGTCACCAACGCGACGCTGCACAACCAGGACGAGATCGACCGCAAGGACGTGCGCGTCGGCGACTGGGTCGTCGTCCGCCGGGCCGGCGACGTCATCCCCGAGGTGGTCGGCCCGGTGCTCGAGCGGCGCGACGGCGAGCTGCCGCGCTTCGACCTGCTGGCGCGCTATCCCGAATGCCCGGTGTGCGGCTCCCAGGTGCACCGCGCCGCGGACGAGGCGGTCGCCCGCTGCAGCGGCGGGCTGGTGTGCCCGGCCCAGCGCAAGCAGGCCCTGCTGCACTTCGCCGGCCGGCGGGCGATGGACATCGAGGGGCTCGGCGAGAAACTCGTGGACCAGCTCGTCGACGCCGCCGTGATCAAGACGCCGGTGGACCTCTACAAGCTCGGCATCTGTGCGCTGGCGAACCTCGAGCGGATGGCCGACAAGTCGGCATCGAAGCTGCTCGCGGCGATCGACAAGAGCCGCGACACCACCCTGGCGCGCTTCGTCTATGCCCTGGGCATACGCAACGTCGGCGAGACCACCGCCCGCGATCTGGCCCGCCACTTCGGCGCGCTCGATGCGCTGATGGCTGCCGACGTCGACTCCCTGCAGCAGGTGCCGGACGTCGGCCCGATCGTCGCGAAGAGTGTTGCAGAATTCTTCGACGAGCCGCACAACGTGGAAGTCGTGGAACAATTGCGCGCGGCTGGGGTGCATTGGGTCGAGGGCAAACCCCGCGACACCGCCGGTGTGCTGGCGGGCAGGACCGTGGTGCTGACCGGCACCCTGCCGGATCTGAGCCGAGATCAGGCGAAGGAACTGATCGAGGCGGCGGGTGGCCGGGTGACCGGCTCCGTATCCAGGAAGACGGATTTCGTGGTCGCCGGCAGCGAAGCCGGCAGCAAGCTGGACAAGGCGCGCGCGCTCGGCATCCGGGTGCTCGACCAGGCCGGGCTCGAGGCCCTGCTTGCGCAGCCGCCCGGCGCCGCCGAGTGAGCCACGAGCAAGGAGAGCGTGACCGATGAAGAAACTCACCAAGGCGGTGTTTCCCGTGGCAGGCATGGGCAGCCGGTTCCTGCCGGCGACCAAGGCCAGCCCCAAGGAAATGATGCCGATCGTCGACAAGCCGCTGATCCAGTACGCGGTCGAGGAGGCGGTAGCCGCCGGCGTGACCGACCTGGTGTTCATCACCGGTCGTTCCAAGCGGGCCATCGAGGACCATTTCGACAAGGCCTACGAACTCGAGACCGAGCTCGAGGCGCGCGGCAAGGACGCGCTGGTCAAGATCGTCCGCGACACCGTGCCGGCCGGTGTCAATTGCATCTACATCCGCCAGCCGGAGGCCCTCGGCCTCGGCCACGCGGTGCTGTGCGCCGAGCCGGTGGTCGGCGACGATGCGTTCGCGGTGCTGCTCGCCGACGACCTGCTCGACGGCGCCGGCAGCGGTCCGATCATGAAGCAGATGGTCGACGTCTTCGACTATCACCGCTGTTCGGTGCTGGGGGTCATGAACGTGCCGCGCGAACAGACCGGCAGCTACGGCATCGTCAGCACCGAACGCGACAGCGGCGAAGTGCAGCGGGTCACCGGCATCGTCGAGAAGCCCGACCCGAAGGTGGCCCCGACCACCCAGGCGGTGGTCGGCCGCTACATCCTCACCGGCAGCATCTTCGAGCACCTGCGGCGCATCGAGCCGGGTGCCGGCGGCGAGCTGCAGCTGACCGACGCGATCGCCTCGCTGCTGCAGGAGGAGGCGGTGCTCGCCCACCAGTTCAAGGGCGTGCGCTACGACTGCGGCTCCAAGCTCGGCTACTTGCAGGCGACGATGGAATTCGGGCTCAAGCACCCCGAGGTCGGCGAGGCGTTCGCGGCCTACCTGGAGGCGCGCGGGCAGGCGATGCAGCCTGCGCCGAAGGCCGCCTGAGACGGGCAGCAGCGGCCCGCCGGTGCCTCGGCGCCACGGTGCCCCCGCGGCCTCACGGGCCTGTCCGACCCTCCAGGTGCACCTTGAGACCTTCCAGCAGGCGGCGCATGCCGCGGCGGTAGACCGGTCGCACCAGCAGCGGCTCGGCCAGCCGGCCGAGGACGCCGTAGCGGACCCGGTACGCCGGGGCGACCGTGACCATGCAGCCGTCGCCGCGCGTCTCGATGCGAAAGCGGATCTCGGCGCTGGCCAGCGGCAGGTTGGTGGCGGTGATCCGGAACGAGATCTCGCGGCCGGGCTCGAAGCGCGCGACCTCCTCCTCCAGGTAGGCGCCGCCGCCCAGCTCGCAGCGGCGCCGCGCGCCGCTGCCGACCGCCCCGGCTGTGAGCCGGCGCGAGGCGACGACGCCCGGATTCCACCGCGCGATGGCGCCGATATCGGCCAATGCTGCCCACACCCGGTCGGCGGGCGCCGCGATCGCGAGAGATTCCTCGAAGCCGCTCACCGGCCGTGCTCCCGGTGCCGGCCATCCAGCGCGATCAGCTCCAGCTCGTGCCCGTCCGGGTCCGAAAAATACAGCGAGCGCGCCGGAATCCACGGCAGCTCGATCGGACCCTCGACGGCGATGCCGTGATTCGCAATGCGCCGGCGCCACCCGCCCAGTTGATCCTCGGCAACGCGAAGCGCCAGGTGCAGCCGGCGCGGGGCGTCTTCCTGCTGCAGTACCAGCATCGCGGCATCGCCCAGGCGCAGGAACAGCCAGCGGCGCTGATCGTCGGCGTGCACCACCTCGAAGCCGAGCAACGCGCGATGGAAGTCGGCAGCGCGCGCCAGGTCGCGAACCGGCAGGGCCACTTCGTACAGTCCGAGAATCCCGTTCATTGCCGAACCTCGACCTCGACCTCGCTGCCGAGCAGCCGGTAGTAGGCCGGCGCCACCGACACCGGCCCGAAGGCACCCGCCAGTGCCGCGACGATCAACACACCGCCGGCCAGCCCGCAGGCCAGCGCCAGGCCCACGACGGGCCGGGCGCTTGGCCGTCGGCGCGCCACCGCGCTGCCCAGGTGAAGGCCCAGAGCGGTGGTCGCGAAAATGTAGTAGGGCGCGAAGAACCACGCGCTGGAGGCGCGCTGCAGGCCCACGGCGGCGAACTCGAAGCCACTGTCGAGCCCGAACGCATGCCGGCAGAGCAGTACGCCGCCCAGATGCACCGGCAGGAACAGCAGCAGCGCGGCGCCCGAGGACCGGGCGGGCGCGGAAGCCGTCTTCTGCCGAAAAAGCAGCCCGGCGCCGCTCGCGAAGTGCACCCCGACCGTCGCCAACAGGATCGGTTCGATCCACGGCTGGCGATACAGCGAGCGCAGCAGGTCATTCACGGCGCGGTAGCCCTCGGCACCGGCAACGGCCGCGAGCTGGCCGGCGACATGGGGAATCGCGAAGATGGCCAGTGCCAGGCCGGTGGCGAGGTGCCAGCGCCGCCATCGCGTCTTTCGTCCCATCCCCGCTGGCTGGTCGTCCATCTCCGGCGCTCCGCAAGATCCCGTGATGGCCTCGATGCTGCGACGGTCGCCGACACCGGGCAATTACCTCGCAGGTAATCGGCATGCCGGGCGGCGGCCGTCTATCCTCCGAAGCGGGAGGCACGAGATGGCGGAATCAGCCGGGAACGACGGTGCATTCGGGCGCCTGCTGCGAAGCTGGCGGCGTGAGCGCGGCGTCAGCCAGCTGGCGCTGGCCCTCGACGCGGGCGTCTCCCAGCGGCATCTGAGCTTCGTCGAGTCGGGTCGTGCGCGGCCCGGCCGCGCCGTCGTCCAGCGCCTGTGCGACGCGCTGCAGGTGCCGCTGCGCGAGCGCAACCAGTTCCTGCTGGCGGCGGGATTCGCCCCCGAGTTCCCGGAACGCGAGATCTGCGCCCCCGAGTTCGCGCCGGTGTTCGACGCGCTGCAGTCGATGCTGGCACAGCAGGAGCCCTTCCCGGCGGTGGTCGTGGATCGCCACTGGAACGTGTTGCTGGCCAATCGGGCGAGCGAGCGCGTGTTCGGCGCATTCCTGCCGGAGAACGTCGATCCGAGCGAGCTGTTCCCGGACGGGCGCCGCAACGCGATGCGCTTTGCCTGCCACCCGCGAGGACTGCGGCCGGCGATCGGCAACTGGTCGGAACTGGCGCCGCTGCTGTTCGGACGCCTGGCCGCCGAGGCCCGGGCGAATCCGTTCGACCGGCGCCTGCAGGCGCTGTGCGACGAGATCCGCGGCTGGCTGCCGGCCGCCGCCGTCGGCGCTCGCAGTGGCGGCGAATTGCCGGTGGCGCCCCTGCATCTGGTGCTCGGCACGCTCGAGGTCCGCCTGTTCTCGGCGATCGCGTCGATCGGGACGCCGCTGGACGTGACCGCTCAGGAATTGCGCATCGAGCTGTTCTTCGCGGCCGATGCGGCCAGCGCCGGGCGCGTCCGGCAGCTATCCGCCGGATGAGCCCCCCGCCGGTGGCCCGAACCGGGCGCCCACCCTGCCACGAGGGTGAGGCGGGGGTTTCGCGAAGCGCCGCTTCGCGCCCTGCAAACGGGCCGGCTGTACGAAGCCGGCCCTTCGATCTCGCTTAGCGACAGGGAAATCCGGCGAGCGCGAGGGGCGGGGGCGCCTTGCCGACTGCACGAATCCCGCTTCGCTGGTGAGGCGCAGGTGTTGGCGGAAGCCGCGTGGGCCCGGAGCGCAGGCGCAATCGTGGCGCCTATCGGTGGTCCGGCCGCTTCGCCGCAGCGGCCCGCTCGCCTTCCGAGCGGATCATACGCGGCAGGTATCGCGCCATCAGCAAGCCGACCGACGCGAACGCGCTGCCCATCGCCAGGAAGAACCACGGCACGCCGCCGGTGCCGGGCTCGAGGACCGATTCCTGCGGATCGTCCGGCTGGTAGTACACCCGCACCTCTGCGCCTTCGGGATAGCCGGCGGCGATCTTCTGCGCCCGCCCGGAATCGCCGGTGCCATATTCGCCGTAGGAGATGCGCTCCCCCTGGTAGGCCTGGCCGCCGACCTGGTAATCGTAGACCACGCTGGCGTGATAGGTGGTCGACGACGAGCGGCGACTGCCGCTGCTGGAGGTTTCCTCGCGGACGCCCGAGCTGCGCACGGTACCCTGCACCGATGGCCACTCCTCGCTCGCCGTCGCCTTCTGCACCTGATCGATCCCGATCCAGATGAACAGCGACGCGAACAGTACCGTTACCCATGGAAAGACCCGCACCGCGATGAAGCGCTTGGCGGGCGGCATCTGCATCGTCACCGGCAGCTCCCTCGGTATTGATCGACACTTCGGATGATAGGCGGGCGGCCGCTGACGGCCAATCACGGCAATTCGCGAAAAGTCGGCCAGCCGTTGGCGGAAGCCGACCTCGACGCCTATCGCCGGCCGGGCATCGCGCCAGCCGGGCGGGGCAGGGAAGGGCGTGAATCATCGACCGGTCGCGGGCGCGGTGGCCGCGATGATGAAGCGCTGCAGCGGCCGAGCTCTGCGGTGGCGTCGCGATACCACCTCGACCCCTCGGCTGCCGCGATGATGCATCGCCTCCGAGCCGTGCGGCAGCCGTTCCATGCCTGGCCTTCGCTGCCGATGGCTCCCTTCTCGTCGAGCGGCGGGCGCGGCGATTGCTCGTCCCATCGCCACTGATCCGGTCCGACCCAGGATTGCTTCGAATCACGACCTGACCCGGTGTGCATTTGGGTTTGCCCTGTCGCAGCGGCGAGGCCAAAGGGTGGCTCCAGGTCTCGCGTGGAATCTTCAACAGGCCATCTCGTTGATTTCAGTCAACGGTTCGGGTGGGCACCGGCGCAGCCCAATGTGCTAGCCTTTTTATCCTTAATGGATTTTGCATTCGTATTAAAATTTCAATAGGCAGAGGATCCATGATCAAGAGCTTCTTCGCAGCGATTTCCTTGTCATTGTCGGCCGGATGCGCCTTTGGCTGCACGATAATCACCGGGGCTCCGGTCACGATTGCGGCGCCGGGCCAATATTGCCTCGACCAGGATTTGGTGCTGACCTTGGGCAGTGAGGCCATTCGGGTGACTTCCGACGACGTCTCGATCGATCTGAAGGGCTACAGCCTGATCGGCCCCCATTATGGCGGCGTAGCCGGGTCTCCGTTGTCGATCGGTGTCAAATTCGATCAGGTAAGCAATGCAGAGATCCGCAACGGACGCATCAGCGGATTCGGAACAGGTGTTCAAGTCATTGCTGGAATCTTCGACAAGGGCGCCCTTGTCGAGGATCTTCTGGTCGATACCGTTTCGGCCACGGCAATCGCCGTCGTCACTTCCAACGCGGTCATTCGCAATAATCGCATTCAGAATGTCAGCGGCTTTCTCCAGGCAAACTGCGTCTGCTCCCAATCGATTATCGGGATTTCCGCCAAAGGCAATGGCATTCAGATCAGTGGCAACTCGATTCTTGGCATGACCAGCCCGAACTCGGTCAGCTCGAACGCGATCACGATTTCCTTCAGCTCGAATGCGTTGATCGAAGGGAACCTCATCTCCACGGCAGGGACGCAAAGCTTTACAGGGGTCCGTGTCAGTGGTAATTCCGGGCTTGTTTCGGTTGTCGATAACAAATTCCTCGGGACACTGAAGGAAATTGTCTTCGCAGATAGTGCGGGCGTCTACAGCCGCAATATTTCCGCAGATGGAATGGGCACTTACATCGGCGGAACTCCGGTTGGTGACAATTTCTGACGCTTGCCGCAGAGGAGTGCCCGCTTGGGATACATCGATAGGGACAAGTCTTGGGTGCTTGCATTGCAGCCCGGAAAGACGTGTCCCCTTTCGCTCCCCCGGCCGCCTTCTGCCCATGGTCGGTCCCTATCGAGATGAACAGCGAAGGGGACAGCACCCTGCCCATGGCAAGAGCCGCACCGCGATGAAGGGCTTGGTGGGCGGCATCTGCATCGTCACTGGCGGTTCCCTCGGTTCTTGTCGACAACGTTCCGGCACCGAGCGCGGCGACGCCGCTGCATGCTTGCCGACTGGGGCGGCAGCCACCGCGGCGGCGTAGCGATTCTGTCCCGGCCTTTGCTGCCACTATTGTGCGTAGCCACTGAGCCCCGTGCGACAGCCGTCCCATGCCTGACCTTCGCTGCCGATGGTGGGCGCCATGTCGAGCGACGGGCATGGCGACCACTCGCGCTACCACCATTCCGACCGATCCGGTTCGATCCAGCAATGCTATTCTGCTAGACCTGACCCCATTCGCTCACCTACCGGCTGCTCCCTGCCAGCGCGGCCCACACCGCCGCTGCCAGACGACGCACGTCGGCTTCGTTGCCGGCGGTCACCTGGAACATGAGGTCACCGCGCTTCAACACGTTGAGCTTGTAGCGACCATCGCCTGAGTCGCGAAACAGGTAGGCGTTGTCACCGAGCCCGTCGACCGCGGTGACCGGATCGTCGATGTATTTTCGAAGTTCCGCGAAATCCTCGGCTGGCTGGATCCACAATGCATAGCCCGTGACCCCG
Organism: Rhodocyclaceae bacterium; assembly: GCA_020445745.1. Lineage (GTDB taxonomy): Bacteria > Pseudomonadota > Gammaproteobacteria > Burkholderiales > Rhodocyclaceae > Cognatazoarcus. The sequence continues at coordinate 30,207 of JAGRGB010000039.1, forward strand.
CCGGCGGTGGGCTTCAACAGGTACACGCAGCGCGCGAAGCTCTTGTCGAAGAATGGCCGTACCTCGGTCAGCGTGGCGCCGAGCGCCTTCTCGAAAACTTCCCCTGGAACCGCCTTGCAAACGTCGAAGTGGTCGTAGTCGCGTGGCGGCGGGGGCGCGGCCGCGTGAACAGCTGGGCCAGCCGCACAGGCGAGCCACAGGGTCGTCGCCGCCATTGCATAGATCCGATCTCTCATCGCGAGCCCTCCCGGACAACTTGTCGGGCGGCATCGGCCAGAAGCGCCCCGAGATTCGGATTTAGGTCAGCCGGAACCGCAATGCAAGCGCAGATTGGAATCTGTACGGATCGATGCCTGCCCTCGCGGCCTCCTCGATCACATGAATTCGTCGCGACTGATGAAAAGAGCGGCCCCAGATCATGTAAAGTGGCTGCTGACCGTATGACATGCTCAAACAGGCGATCGGCCGCTTGACCTCTCCGGATTCGCCCGATCAGTCTGCCCCCAAGCCCAATGGAGCAACCACGATGTTCAGGACTACCGGATTCAGTTGCCTGCTTGCCGTCGTAACGCTGTACCCCGCATATGCAACTGCGGCTGGCACGGCGTCCCGTGGCCCAAGTACGCCTGCGGCAGACGAGTTCGAACTCGGCAGTGCCGAGACCGGCGTGATCGAACTCAATCCGTCCCGGGCAACCGTGACGACGGACTACGGCTTCGATTCCATTTCGAGTGTCCGTGTCGATGCCGATCGAGGGATCATCGGCGGCTATGCCGAGACCGAATTGTCCCGTGCTGTAACCATTCCACTGACGACTTTTTCGACAACGGTCACGGGGAGTCTTTCGACTCCGCTCCGCTTTGAGTCGCTGGACGGCGAACCGATATCGGTCGCGGCAGAATTGACGATGCGTGGTTCGTTCTCGGCTCTGGCAGGAGACCCCGGGTTTTCCTTGTCGGCGTCGATTCTGGCCTTTGTCGGGGCGCCGGTGGATGGCTCCGTCGGCGTATATTTTTCAGAGCTGGTCCTGGCTGGTACCGCGTCGGGCATTGATACGGGGACAATCGGTACGGCGCTTTATCGAGACGGTTTGAACTTTACGACGGTGGACTACGCGGGGGCGACGCAGGATGTGCTATCGGTGGACCCGTCATCCTTTTCGGCCGTCGTCAGGCTCGCGTTCGACCTGCTGCCCGGCGAGAACAACGGCCTTCAGGTGTCTCTCGGGGGTTTCGTGATTCCGGAAGCGCTCAGCGCGCCGTCGCCGGACGGGACGGAATTTGCGCCGTCGCACGGCGTGCTCGATTTTTCGCACACCGCCGAGCTGTCACTGTATGTGCCGCCCGGAGTGAGCGTCAGCGGCGAAAGTTTCGTCGCCAACATCGTGAAGGTGTCGGCGGTTCCCGAACCCAGGCCGTACACGATGCTGCTGGCAGGGCTTGCGATTCTCCCGGTTGCGCTGCGCTCCCGGCGCACGCGTCGATGGGCAAGTGCCTGACCGATCGGGACGAATTGTGCGGCCCCGGGTTGCAGCAGGGAGCGAATTGGGGCCGGATCGACGGAAGTTGCGCGATCGGCGCCATCAGAAGTCGGGAGCCGGCCGAAGACCTGTAGTCGGCTAAAGCCGCGAACCCGGGAACTGCTCGATATCGTTACCGACCGGCTGGAGATTGGCACGCGCGGCAACTTGTCGGCCAATCCGGCTGTTGGCGGTCTAGCGCGAAAGCTGACGTTGAGATGGACCTTGCACCGGTAAGCTGTCGTTCGCCCGCTCACACCGTTTCTCGCGGAGGACAGGCAGCATTCCGAGCGCTCCG
>JAGRGB010000040.1 GCA_020445745.1 Rhodocyclaceae bacterium
AGGTTCTCGAACATGATCTTGTGTTTCGAGGCCTCGGGCGGATGGAAATTGACCTTGTCGAGCTTGACCAGCGCGAAGTAGCGCTCGCCGTCCTTCGGCGTGCGGATCTCGCCCTCGATGGTGTCGCCGGTGTGCAGGTTGAAGCGGCGGATCTGGGACGGCGAGACGTAGATGTCGTCGGTGCCGGCCAGGTAGCTGGTGTCCGGCGAGCGCAGGAAGCCGAAGCCGTCGGGCAGTACCTCGAGCACGCCGTCGCCGAAGATCGGCTCGCCCTTCTTCGCGCGGTTCTTCAGCAGGGCGAAGATGAGTTCCTGCTTGCGCAGCCGGTTGGCGCCATCGATCTCGGCGGCACTGGCCATCTCGAGCAATTGGCTGACGTGCAGAGTCTTGAGCTCTGAAAGTTGCATGGTGACCTGAGGGGGCGAACTGGGCGGGAGGGCCGTTGGTGGGGGCGTCGACTGCGGCGCGGTCTGGGGTGGCTCGGACTTCAGCGGCGGGCGCGGCGCCACCGCAGTCGGATCTGGCGAAGCCTTCGGCTTAGATGTTGCTGTCAATGAAAGCGGTCAACTGGGACTTGGACAGGGCGCCGACCTTGGTGGCCTCGACATTGCCACCCTTGAACAGCATCAGCGTGGGGATGCCGCGGATGCCGTATTTTGCCGGGGTGTCCTGGTTTTCGTCGATGTTGAGCTTGGCGACCTTGAGCTTGCCCGAGTATTCCTTGGCGACGTCGTCGAGGATCGGCGCAATCATCTTGCAGGGACCGCACCACTCTGCCCAGTAATCGACCAGGACCGGGGTAGGGGACTGCAGCACCTCGGCCTCGAAATTGCCGTCGGTGACGTAATTGATATGCTCGCTCATGATTCCTCGCGTCAGGGGTTACAACAGGATGGTCGATTGTCCGGTGGCTGCTGGGGGTCGGGGGAGGACCGGAGATGGGAAACGCCGGTTCGAATGGCCGGTCTGATCTTGGACCGGAACTTATGCTAATTACTGCGCGCGCGTCAAGCCCGCGCTGGGCGGTCGCACGATCGGCGAGGCCACATCCGCTACGAAGGTCTATGTTTCGCTATAGTCGGCGCTCGCGAGCAATGATTCCCCACGCCGGAGGCGTCGCCGATCCACGAGCGCCCGCCTGCCGTTCAATTCGGAGAGCAACCATGACCTACGTCGTCACCGAGAACTGTATCAAGTGCAAATACACGGACTGCGTGGACGTCTGTCCGGTGGACTGTTTCAAGGAGGGGCCGAACTTCCTGGTGATCGATCCCGAGGAGTGCATCGACTGCACGCTGTGCGTGCCCGAATGCCCGGCCGAGGCGATCTTCGCCGAGGACGACGTGCCGGACGACCAGCAGCATTTCATCGCGCTCAACGCCGAACTGTCGCGGGAGTGGCCGGCGATCATCGAGCGCAAGGATCCCCTGCCGGACGCCGACGAGTGGCTCGGCAAGCCCGGAAAGCTCGACGAACTGGCGCGTTGAGCGCGCGGCGGCGCCGACTTTCGCCACCGGCGGCGATGCACTAAGATCTGCGCCCATGGGCGCCGGGGGGCGAACGGCGCGCGACATGGAACCGACGCGGGGTGCGAGACGATGCTGGTAAGCGAAATTCTGGCGATCAAGGGCAAGGTGCTCTACACGATAGGGCCCAATCGGGCGCTCGGCGAGGCGGTGGCCGTGATGAACGATCAGGACGTGGGTTCCCTGGTGGTCTTCGATCACGGCGTCATGACCGGCATCCTGACCTTTCGCGAGGTCTTGCGCGGTGTCCATTCCGGGGGCTCCCAGTGGGCCGAGCTGCCGGTCGCCCAGGTCATGATTCGTGAGCCGCTGACGGCATCGGCGAACATGGAAATGGACGAGCTGCGCCGGCTGATGGTCGATCACCACCAGCGCTACCTGCCGGTGATGGACGGCACCACCCTGCTCGGCGTGGTGTCGTTCCACGACGTCGCCAAGGCCGTGCTCGAGGAGCAGAGTTTCGAGAACCGAATGCTCAAGAACTACATCCGGAACTGGCCCGCGGACGACGAACAGGGCTGATCCACGGCGCCGCCGGGCCGGGAACGGCGCCCGTCGGCAGGGTGCGGAACAGGAGGGGGCATGGACAAGGTATGGCTCGCAAGCTATCCGCCCGGCGTACCTGCGGAGATCGATCCGCACAGATTCGCGTCGATCGGAGATCTGTTCGAGCGCAGCGTCGCGCGCTTCGGGGCCAGACCTGCCTTCACCAACATGGGCGCGCGCCTGAGCTATGACGAGCTGTCGCGCCGCAGCGCGGCTTTCGGCGCCTACCTGCAGAAGGTCCTGAAGCTCGACAAGGGCGCGCGGGTCGCGCTGATGATGCCCAACGTGCTGCAATATCCGGTGTGCCTGTTCGGCACCCTGAGGGCCGGCTATACCGTCGTAAACTGCAATCCCCTCTATACCACGCGCGAACTCGAGCACCAGTTGCGCGATTCCGGTGCCGAGACCATCGTCATCGTCGAGAACTTCGCGCAGACCCTGCAGCATGCCCTGCCCGACACCGGCATCCGTCACGTCATCGTGACCGGCCTCGGCGACCTGCTCGGCTTTCCCCGCCGACAACTCGTCAATTTCGTCGTGCGTCACGTCAAGAAGATGGTGCCGGCCTGGGAACTGCCGGGCCACCGGCGGCTGCCCGAGGTGCTGGACGAGGGTGCCGGCCTGTCGCTCGACAGTCGCGATGTCGGTCACGACGACGTCGCCTTCCTGCAATACACCGGTGGCACCACCGGTGCCGCCAAGGGAGCGATGCTGACCCACGGCAACATCGTCGCCAACCTCGAACAGGCGCACGCGTGGATCAAGCCCTTCCTGTCGGAAGGCACCGAGGTGGTGATCACCGCGCTGCCGCTCTATCACATCTTCTCGCTGACCGCGAACTGCCTGACCTTCTTCAAGATCGGCGCCGAGAACGTGCTGATCACCAACCCGCGGGACATTCCGGGCTTCGTCAAGGAACTGGGCAAGCATCGATTCACCGCGATCACCGGCGTGAACACCCTGTTCAACGCGCTGCTCAACGACCCGGACTTCGCCGCGCTCGACTTTTCGGAGCTGCACATCAGCCTCGGCGGCGGCATGGCGGTGCAGCGGGCAGTGGCAGAGCGCTGGCGACGACTGACCGGCCATACGCTGGTAGAGGCCTACGGTCTGACCGAGACTTCGCCGGCGGCATGCATCAACCCCCTCGACCTGAAGGAATTCAATCACTCGATCGGGCTGCCGATCTCGTCGACCGAGATCTCGATCCGCGACGACGACGGCAACGAACTCGATATCGGCCAGCCGGGCGAGTTGTGCATTCGCGGGCCGCAGGTCATGAAGGGCTACTGGAACCGACCGGACGACACGCAGCGCGCGATCATGGCCGACGGCTTCCTGCGCACCGGCGACATCGCCACCGTGGACAAGGCCGGATTCGTGCGCATCGTCGATCGCAAGAAGGACATGATCCTGGTGTCCGGCTTCAACGTATACCCGAACGAGGTCGAGGACGTCATCGCCAGCCATCCCGATGTCCTCGAGGTGGCGGCGGTCGGGGTGCCGGACGAGCGCACCGGTGAGGCGGTCAAGGTGTTCGTCGTGCGCAAGGATGCCTCGCTGAGCCGGGATGCGCTGATCAAGCACTGTCGAGAGAGCCTCACCGCGTACAAGGTGCCCCATCTGGTCGAGTTCCGCGACGAACTGCCGAAAACCAATGTCGGCAAGATCCTGCGCCGCAGGCTGCGCGAGCCGGCGCCTGCCGGCGACACCTGAGGGCCAGTGCCGGCCGCTGTCCGTCGTGCCGCCCGGGGCTTGTTTTTTGCGGCGCGATATGCTTAGATTCACTCTTATATAAGACCTGCTGCCTTTTCGAGTTCGACGCACCGAAGATGATTCGCAACCTGTCCCAGATCCTGCCGCTGCCCGTAGTCGTCGTAGTACGCGTCGTAGGCGTGGGCGTGCGCACGGCATAGGGAACAGGAAGCAGACCGAATTACTGAAACCCCCGCCGGCGCACCAGCCGGCGGGGGTTTGTTTTTTCCCGCCGGCTGGTGGCAGCGGATCTTCCAGGAGAAAGACCAGATGCCACAGATGACAGGCGCCCAGTTGATCGTTCGCATGCTCGAGCGACAGGGCATTCGAACGATTGCGGGAATCCCCGGGGGCGCCATCCTGCCGCTCTACGATGCGCTTTCCCACAGCGAGCTGATCCGCCACGTGCTGACCCGCCACGAGCAGGGGGCGGGTTTCATGGCGCAGGGCATGAGTCGCGTCTCGGGCCGGCCGGAAGTGTGCTTCGCCTCGTCCGGCCCCGGTGCCACCAATCTGGTGACGGCGATCGCCGACGCCAAGCTGGATTCGATCCCGATGGTCGCGATCACCGGCCAGGTGCCCCTGGCGATGATCGGCACGGATGCCTTCCAGGAGGTCGACACCTACGGTCTGACGATCCCGATCACCAAGCATAATTTCCTGGTCCGCTCGGTGCGCGATCTGCCCCGGGTGATCAGCGACGCGTTCCGCATCGCGATGTCGGGCCGGCCCGGCCCGGTGCTGGTGGACATCCCCAAGGACGTCCAGAACGCGCTGATCGAGATCGACGAGCTGCCGGCGCCGGCGCAGCCCGATCCGATTCCGACCGTGGACCTGGCTGCGATCGAACAGGCCGCCGCGATGATCAATGCCGCCGAGCAACCGGTGCTCTACCTGGGCGGTGGCGTGGTCGCCTCCGGTGCCTCCCATGCGGCGGTGACACTGGCCGAACAGGCCGGCCTGCCGACGACGATGACGCTGATGGCCCTCGGCGCGATGCCGATGGACCACCCTTTGTCGATCGGCATGCTCGGCATGCACGGTGCGCGCTATACCAACTACGTGCTCGAGGAGGCCGACCTGCTGGTGTGCGTCGGTGCCCGCTTCGACGACCGCGCGATCGGCAAGGCGGCCCAGTTCTGTCCGAAGGCGAAGATCGTTCATATCGACATCGATCCGTCCGAGATCCACAAGATCAAGACCGCCCACGTCGCGGTCAATGCCGACGTCGGCCAGGCCCTGGAGGCCCTGCTGCCGCGCATCAAGGTGATGCTGCGCAAGCGCTGGCTGTCCCACGTCGATAGCCTGAAGACCCGCTTCCCGCTGCTGATGCCGGGCGAGGACGATCCGCGCAGCCACTACGGCCTGATCAAGGCAGTGGCCAACGCCCTCGACGACCAGGCGGTGATCGCCACCGACGTCGGTCAGCATCAGATGTGGGTGGCCCAGGCCTACCCGTTCCGCCGCCCCCGCCAGTGGCTGACCTCGGGCGGTCTCGGCACGATGGGCTTCGGCATGCCGGCGGCGATCGGCGCGGCGCTGGCCGAACCCGAGCGCACGGTCGTCTGCTTCTCCGGCGACGGCAGCTTCAAGATGAACATCCAGGAACTGGCGACCCTCGCCGAACAAGGCCTGAACGTCAAGATCGTGCTGATGAACAACAACTCACTGGGACTGGTCTATCAGCAGCAGAACCTGTTCTACGGCAAGCGCGCCTATGCGTCGAAGTATGCCCGTCCGACCGACTTCCTGAAGATCGCGGAGGGCTTCGGCATCGCCGCCGTCGATCTCGACCGGTCGCAGAACCCGCGCGCGACGCTGGCCCACGCCCTCAACGAGCCCGGGCCATGCCTGATCCACGCCTCGATCGACCGCGAGCAGTTCGTCTATCCGATGGTGCCGCCGGGCGGCGCCAACACCGAAATGATTGGAGGCTGAGGCCATGGAACACGTCGCGGAACCCCTGGCCGAGCAAGGCTTCCAGAAGGTCGTGCTGGAGATCGACGTCAACAACCACGCGGGCGTGATGTCCCATATCTGCGGGCTGTTCGCACGCCGCGCGTTCAACGTCGAAGGCATCCTGTGCATGCCGGTCGGCAAGGGCGACACCAGTCGCATCTGGCTGCTGGTGTTCGAGGATCAGCGCCTCGATCAGATGGTCCGCCAGCTGGAGAAACTGGTGGACGTCATCGCGGTGCGCCGCCACGGCACCGACCACGAGGTCTTCGAGCGGCTCGAGGGCTTCTTCAACTAGCCCGTGCGGCGACATCAATGGCCGGCCGATGGCCGGCCCGGCCGGTCGCCGCTGCCGAGTTCCTCGATCAGCATGCGATGCGCCTCCTCGTGGCGGTCGCGGATCTCCGCGAACAGTTCGCCAGTGCTGCGTTTCTCGGCGAGCTTGCGCTCGGCGATCACCCGGTAGAACAGCGGCACGAAGAACACCGCGAGGAAGGTCGCGGCGAGCATGCCGCCCATCACGCCGGTACCCACCGCGTGGCGGGCGCCGGCGCCGGCGCCGGTCGAGATCGCCAGCGGCAGAACGCCGAGGATGAAGGCCAGCGAGGTCATCAGGATCGGGCGGAAGCGCAGCCGGGCGGCCTCGATCGCCGCCGCGGCGGCGCTCATCCCCTCGCCGTGCTTGTAGATCGCGTATTCGACGATCAGGATCGCGTTCTTGGCCGCCAGGCCGAGCAGCGTGACCAGGCCGATCTGGAAATAGACGTCGTTGGTCAGGCCCCGCAGCGATACTGCCGCCAGGGCGCCGAAGGTGCCGAAGGGCAGGGCCAGCATCACCGCCAGGGGCAGCGACCAGCGTTCGTACTGGGCCGCCAAGATCAGGAACACCATCAGTGCGCCGAGACCCAGCGCGATGCCGGAGGTGCCGCTCGACCGCCGCTCCTGGTAGGCGGCGCCGCTCCAGTCGAGGCTGAAGTCGGGCGGCAGGGTGGCTGCCGCGATCGACTCGATGCGTGCGATCGCCTGGCCGGTGGACACGCCCGGCGCGCCACTGCCGAGGATCTTCACCGCCGGCAGGTTGTTGAAGCGCTCGAGGGTCTCCGGCCCCTTGCTGCGCGCGATGCGCGCCAGCGCGCTGATCGGCACCATCTCGCCGTCGCCCGAGCGCACGTGGATGTCGCCGATGTCGGTGGGCTCGTTGCGGTAGCGCTTGTCGGCCGACAGCAGCACCTGCCAGCTGCGCCCCAGCTTGTTGAAGTCGTTGACGTAGTAGCTGCCGAGGTTGGCCGACAGGCTTGCGTACAGCGCGTCTATCGGCACACCCAGCGCCTTGGCCTTCTCGCGGTCGACATCGGCATAGAGCTGGGGCACGTTGGGTCGCCACAGGGTCTGCGCCATCGCGAAGGTCGGGTCCTGGTTCAGCGCACCGAGGAACTGCTGCGAGACCTCGGCCATCCGTGCCGCACCGGCGTCGCCACGGCTCTGCAGGTAGAACTCGAAGCCGCCGGCGTTGCCGAGACCGAAGATCGCCGGTGGCGTGAATGACAGCACCAGCGCCTCCTGGATGCCGCCGGTCTTCATCCACGTCTCGCCGACCAGCTGGGCGGCGGTGCTGGCCCGTTGGTCCCAGTGGCGCAGGGTCACGAAGAAGGTCGCGGCGTTGCTCTTGAAGCTGCCGCCGAGAAAATCGAGACCGGTGAAGGCGACGGTGTATTCGATGTCGGGGTTGCTGCGCAGGATCGCGTCCACCCGGCGCACGATGCGGTCGGTGCGCTCGAGGGAGGCGCCGTCGGGCAGATAGACCGCGGTGATGTAGTAGCCCTGGTCCTCGTCCGGCACCAGGCTGCCCGGCGTCGTTCGCCACAACTGGGCGGTGACCGCCACCATGCCGGCGAACAGCAGCAGGGCCAGCGTGCCGCGGCGGATCAGCCACGCGACGCCGGCGGTGTAGCGGCGCGTGACGGCCGCGAACAGCCGGTTGAAACCGCGGAAGAACCAGTTCTCGGCCTTGTGCTCGTGCTTCAGGATCAGCACGCACAGGGACGGCGTCAGGGTCAGCGCGACGACGCCCGAGATCGCCACCGCGATCGCGATGGTCACCGCGAACTGGCGGTACAGTTCGCCGGTCAGTCCGCCGAGAAACGCGATCGGCACGAACACCGCACACAGCACCAGGACGATCGCGATCACCGGACCGGTGACCTCGCGCATCGCCTGGATCGCCGCCAGTCGCGGCGCGAGCCCTTCCTCGTGCATGATCCGCTCGACGTTCTCGAGCACCACGATGGCGTCGTCGACGACGATGCCGATGGCGAGCACCATGCCGAACAGGGTCAGCGTGTTGATCGAATAGCCGAGCAGCAGCAGGCCGGCGAAGGTGCCGATCAGCGACACCGGCACCGCCAGCGTGGGAATCAGCGTCGCCCGCCAGTTCTGCAGGAACAGGAACACCACCAGGAACACCAGCAGCATCGCTTCGCCGAGCGTCTTCAGCACCTCGCGGATCGACACATCGACGAAATCGGTGGTGTCGTAGGGGACCGTGTAGGTGAGGCCGTCAGGGAAGCGGCCGGCCAGTTCCTCCATCGTCGCGCGTACCTCGCGGGCGACGTCGAGGGCGTTGGCGCCGGGCTTCAGGAAGATGCCCATCAGCGTCGCCGAGCGGCCGTTGACGCGGCCCTGGAAGTTGTAGTCGCGCGAGCCCAGCTCGACCCGGGCGACATCCTTCAGGCGCAGCATCGCGGCACCGGCATCGGCGCGCACGATGATGTTCTCGAATTCGGCGACCTCGGCCAGCCGTCCCCGGGTATTGACGGTCAGCGACATCGCCTGGCCATCGCTGGCCGGCGGCTGGCCGATGCCGCCGACCGCGTATTGGGCGTTCTGCTCGGAGATCGCCGTGATCACGTCGGCGGTGGTGAGCTGCAGCCGGGCCATGCGGTCGGGCTGCAGCCAGATCCGCA
>JAGRGB010000041.1 GCA_020445745.1 Rhodocyclaceae bacterium
AGGAAGTCGCGCCGGGCTGGAAGCTGCGCGTGCTGCTGGCCCAGGCGCTGTTCGCCAACCCGGACATCCTGCTGCTCGATGAGCCGACCAACAACCTCGACATCAACACCATCCGCTGGCTCGAGAACGTGCTCAACGAACGCAGCAGCTCGATGATCATCATCTCCCACGACCGCCACTTCCTGAACCAGGTATGCACCCACATGGCCGACCTCGACTTCGGGCGCATCCAGATCTGGCCGGGCAACTGGGACGATTACATCGAGGCCTCGACCCAGGCCCGCGCCCGCCAGTCGGCTGCCAACCAGAAGGCCAAGGAGCGGGTCGCCGAGCTGCAGGCCTTCGTCCGGCGCTTCTCGGCCAACAAGTCGAAGGCGCGCCAGGCCACCAGCCGCATGAAGCAGATCGACAAGATCAAGATCGACGAGTTCAAGCCGTCGAGCCGCCAGTATCCGTGGATCCGGTTCGAATACGACGACAAGGAGAAGCTCCACCGCCAGGCGGTCGAGATCGACAATCTGAGCTTCGGTTACAGCGCCGACGAGCTGCTGTTCAAGAACTTCAGCTTCACCGCGGACGGTGGTGACAAGGTCGCGGTCATCGGCGAGAACGGCGTCGGCAAGAGCACGCTGATGAAACTGCTGGTGGGCGAGCTGGAGCCGCGCGCGGGATCGATCAAGTGGGCCGAGAAGGCCAGGCTCGGCTACTACGCCCAGGATCACGCCGCCGAGTTCGCCGGCAGCGAGAGCCTTACCGACTGGATCGCCGGCTACGTGCGCGCCGGCGGCTACGAAGGCGACGACGCCGAGACGCTGCTGCGCGGCACCCTCGGCCGACTGCTGTTCAAGGGGGACGAGGTACGAAAGCCGGTCAATGTCATCTCCGGCGGTGAGCAGGGCCGCATGCTGTTCGGCAAGCTGATGCTGTGGCGGCGCAACGTGCTGCTGATGGACGAACCGACCAACCACCTAGACATGGAATCGATCGAGTCGCTGAACATGGGCCTGGCGGACTTCAACGGCACGCTGTTCTTCGTCTCCCACGACCGCGAGTTCGTGTCCTCGGTCGCGACCCGGATCCTCGACATCCGCCAGGATCATCATGTCATCGACTACCGTGGCGGCTATGAGGAATACCTCGCGAGTCAGGGGATAGAGTAGGCTTGACGGCGGTCGCAGTGGCCCGCAGGCGGGCAGTTTGCCGTCCGCGCGGCGACTCATCCGCGATCGCTGCGGCGCCGTCACGTGTTTCGCCGGCACCGCCGGGACAGGAGTTCGCAGCGTGCAGCCATTCGATTGTGACGTGCTGGTGGTGGGGGGCGGACCGGCCGGTTCGACCGCGGCCGCGCTGCTGGCGGACAAGGGTCACCGGGTGACCCTGCTGGAAAAGGCGAGACACCCGCGCTTCCACATCGGCGAGTCCCTGCTGCCGGCCAACCTCGGCATCTTCGAGCGACTGGGGGTGGCCGATGCAGTGCGCGGCATCGGCATGGAGAAGCGTGGTGCCGAGTTCGTGTCGCCGTGGCACAGCCACCACCAGACCTTCGAATTCGCCGATGCCTGGGACAAGAGCATGCCGCAGGCCTATCAGGTGCGGCGCTCGGAGTTCGACCAGATCCTGATCCGCAACGCGGCGTCCAAGGGCGCGACGGTGATCGAGGGCTGCCGGGTGACCGCGGTCGATACCGGAACGGCCGGCGACGGTGTGACGGTCGTCGCCCGCCACGACGATGGTCGTGAGCAGCGCTGGCGCGCCCGCTTCCTGGTGGACGCATCCGGCCGCGATACTTTGATGGCCAATCGCCAGCGCTGGAAGATGCGCAATCCCAAGCACAACAGCTCGGCGATCTACGGCCATTTCAGCGGCGCCCGCCGGCTCCAGGGCAAGGACGAGGGCCACATCACGATCTTCTGGTTCGAGCACGGGTGGTTCTGGTTCATACCGCTGCGCGACGGCATCACCAGCGTCGGCGCGACGGTATGGCCGTACTTCCTGAAGCGCCGCGACAAGCCCCTCGACCGGTTCTTCCTGGAAACGATCGCGCTGTGTCCGGCGCTCGCCGAACGGCTGCAGGACGCCGAACTGGTCAATCGGGTCGAGGCCACCGGCAATTACTCCTACCTCAGCCGCCACAGCCACGGCGACGACTACCTGCTGCTCGGCGACGCCTTCGCCTTCATCGATCCGGTGTTCTCGTCCGGCGTGATGCTGGCGATGCAGAGTGCCGTGTGCGGTGCCGAAACCGTCGACACGATCCTGCGCGATCCCCACCGGCGAGCCCGCGCGCTGGCCCGCTTCGACCGCATGATCCGCCACGGTCCGCGCCAGTTCTCGTGGTTCATCTATCGCATCACGTCGCCGACGATGCGCGAGCTGTTCATGGGGCCGCGCAATGTGTTGCGCATGCGCGAGGCGCTGTTGTCGGTGCTCGCCGGCGACATCTACCGTGCGACCCCGATCACCCCCTCGCTGTATGCCTTCAAGGCACTGTATTACCTGCTGGCGCTGATCCATCTGCCGCGCAGCATCACCGCCTGGCGCCAGCGACGGATCAACATCCGGCCCCTGGAAGACGGCGAGGCATCGGGCGGGGCATGAGCTTCGAGTTCCTTCCCCGATCGGCGCTGCAAAGTCTGCTCGACGCCGATCGTGTGCTCGGGGGGGTGGGCTTCGGCCCTGCCGGCGGGACGCTGCCGGCCTTGCTCGAGGTCGCAGCCCCGGCCCTGCAGGCCGACGGTCCCGCGCTGTGGGTGCTGCGCGCCGACGACCGACCGGCGGAGGGGCGCAGCGGCCGCATCAGGCATCGCAGCGGCACCGGAGTGGTCTTCGGTCGCCTCGGCATCGGCGAGGCCGAGTTCGGCGTGGATGCGCCGATGCGCCTGGTGGAGGCGACGCGCCAGGCCTATCAGGAGATCTTCGACTGCATCGACGAGCTTGGTTGCCGTCATCTGCTGCGGGTCTGGAACTACCTGCCGCGCATCAATCAGATCGAGCATGGCGAGGAGCGCTACCGGCGATTCAACGCCGGTCGCCAGCTTGCCTTCGAGTCGCGCGGACGTGCGCTGGAGGGCGCGGTCCCGGCGGCCTGCGCCGTCGGCACCGGCGGCGAGCGCTTCGACATCGCCTTTCTGGCGACCCGCGACGACTTCGTGCCGATCGAGAATCCGCGTCAGACCAGCGCCTATCACTATCCTGCCGAATACGGCGAGCGCAGTCCCACCTTCTGCCGCGCCGCGCTGCTGCCGCAGCGGGGTGGCGATCTGCTGATGATATCCGGCACCGCCGCCATCGTCGGCCACCGTTCGCTGCACGCCGGTGACGTACTGGCGCAGACCCGCGAGGCGATGGCCAACATCGAGGCAGTACTCGGACGGGCGGACGAACATGGAAGCGGTGGCCGGCATCGGCTCGGCGAACTGATGTACACGGTGTATCTGCGTCGGCGCGACGACCTCGCCGCGGTGGGCCGACTGCTGGCGACCGAGTACCAGCTGAGGCGTCGACCGATGTTCGTCGAGGCCGACATCTGCCGCAGCGAACTGCTGGTGGAGATTGAAGCCTGCGGAGAGGGCCGGCGATGACCACTGCGCGTCGCGTGGCACTTCGCCTGCTGCTGCCGGCAGCGCTGACGGTGTCGGTGGCTGCACCGGCGAGGGCAGAACTGAAACCCCTGTGGGAACTGGGCCTGGGCATCGGTACGGTGAGCTTTCCCGACTATCGCGGTTCGGACGAACGTCGCAACTACCTGCTGCCGACACCGTATTTCGTCTACCGGGGTGCGTTTCTGCGCTCGGACCGCAAGGGCCTGCGGGGCGTGTTCTTCGACAGCGACCGCGTCGAACTCAACCTCAGTCTGTCGGGTTCGGTGCCGGTCGACAGCGATGGCAACGACGCACGGCGTGGCATGCCGGATCTCAGACCGACAGTGGAGTTCGGGCCCTCGCTCGACTTCACGCTGTGGCGCAGCCGCGACCAGCGTCGGTCGATCGACCTGCGGCTGCCTGTGCGCTGGGCGCTGCGCATCGGCGGTTCGCCGCGCGACGTCGGGCTGGTGTTCAGCCCGCGGCTGAACCTCGACGTCGCCGACCCCGGCGGGTTCGCCGGCTGGCGGCTGGGCACCCTGCTCGGGCCGATCTTCGCGGACCGGCGCAACAACGCGTACTACTACGACGTCGCGGAAGCTTTCGCGAGCGCCGAGCGGCCGGCCTTCGCCAGCGCCGGCGGCTACGCCGGCAGCCAGTGGGTGGTGGCACTGTCGAAGCGCTATCCGCGCCACTGGGTGGGCCTGTTCGCGCGCTACGATACCTTGCGCGGCGCGGCCTTCGCCGACAGCCCGCTGCTGCGCAGCCGCCACATGTGGGCGGCCGGCTTCGCGATCTCGTGGATCATCGGCGAATCGGCCACCCAGGTCGAGTACGGGGAGTGAGGGCTTGGCCGATCGGTTGCCGCCGCGTATCGCCGACGAGCCGAGAATGTCGCGGCCGCGGGAATTTGCCTGCCTGTACCTGGGGCTCGGTTTCCTCGGCATCGAATGCCTGCTGTGGCTGCCGGCGGCGGCGGTGCTGGCGCTGCTGTTGCCACGGGCGTTCGGACAGCGCGTCGGGCGGCGCGTGATCTGTTTTGGTTTCGACCTCTACCTGCGCTGGCTGGCCTGGTTGGGTGCCTGTCGCTTCGACGTCTCGGCGCTGGACCGGCTGCGCGATGCCGGGCCGATGGTGATCGCCCCCAACCACCCTTGCCTGCTCGACGCGGTGATGGTGCTGTCGCGCCTGCCGCGGATGGTCTGCATCATGAAGGCCAGCTTGATGAACAATCCGCTGCTCGGCGCGGCTGCCCGCCTCGCCGGCTACATCCGCAACGAGCCGACGCTGACGATGGTGATGGCCGCGGTCGGCGAGCTGGGCCGCGGCAGCCAGCTGCTGCTGTTTCCGGAGGGCACCCGCAGCGTGTGCGAGCCGATCAATCCCTGTCTGCCGAGTGCAGCGATCATTGCCGGGCGCGCGCGGGTTCCGGTGCAGGTGGTGCTGATCGAAACCGACTCGGCCTATCTGTCGAAGGGCTGGCCGCTGTTCCGCCGGCCGCGGATGCCGATCACCTACCGGGTAAGGCTGGGGCGCAGGTTCGAGCCGATCGACGACCACGAGGCGATGACACGGCGGATCGAGGACTATCTCGCCGCCGAGGTCGGGGCCTCGTCGCTGCGCCCGCCGCCGGCGCCCGCGAGCCGGCGATGACGAGCCGGTCCGCCAGCCACCTGGTGCTGATCCCCAGCTACAACCCGGGGGAGAAGGTCTTCGAAACGGTCGCTGAGGCCCGTGCGCGGTGGTCGCCGGTATGGGTCGTGGTCGATGGCAGCACCGACGGCAGCGGCGAACGACTGCAGCGCATCGCAGACGGCGATCCGGGGCTGCGGGTGATCGTGCTGCCCGACAACCGCGGCAAGGGTGGCGCGGTGCTGGCCGGGCTCGAGCTGGCGGTCGGCGACGGCTACAGCCATGCCCTGCTGATGGATTCCGACGGGCAGCATCCGGCCGACTGCATCGAGCGCTTCATGGCGGCATCCCGGGCCCGTCCGGAGGCGATGATCCTGGGCGTTCCGATCTTTGGCGACGACGCGCCCCTGATCCGCGTGCGCGGCCGGCGGATCTCCAACTGGTGGGCGAACCTCGAGACCCTCGGTGCCGGCATCGGTGACTCCCTATACGGCTTCCGGGTGTATCCGATCGCTGCGCTGCGCGATCTGATGCACGGCCAGCGCTGGATGCGGCGCTTCGACTTCGACCCGGAGGCGGTCGTGCGGCTGGCTTGGCGCGGCGTGCCGCCGGTCAATCTGCCGGCGCCGGTGCGCTATCCGAGCGCCGGCGAAGGCGGCGTGTCCCATTTCAACTACCTGCGCGACAATGTGCTGCTGACCTGGATGCACATCCGCCTGGTGTCGGGTTTCGTGCTGCGCCTGCCGTGGCTGCTGGCGCGCCGCTCAGGCCGCCGCTGAGGCGCGCCGCGCCTCCCACGCCGCCAGCAGGCCGGCACCGAGCAGGCCGAGGGCGGTGCCGGCGGCGGCGTCGAGGAACACGTGCTGGCGGGTCAGCATCGTCGACAGCACGATTCCCGCACCCCACAGACCATTGGCAGCGCGCACCGAGGCCGGTGCGGCGAACGCGCGCAGCTGGCGATCCAGCCACACGGCGGAAAATACAGCGGTCGCGACATGCAGCGACGGGCAGGCGTTACCGGCCGCGTCGATGCCCTGCAGCACGGCGGAGCCGGGGAAATCCTGCCAGTCGAGGACCATCGCCGGCACTGCGGTCGGCCACAGCAGGAAGCAGGCGAGGCCGGCCACGCAGACCAGGCCGATCGCCGCCCCGTAGCGTTCGAGGGCCCGGCGATCGGCGATCAGCGTCGGCGGCAGGCTGACATACACCCACAGGCTCAGATAGAGCGGCAGCGCCGCCGGGACGAAGGGCAGCGCGCGGTCCACAACGGTCAGCGGCATCGCCGTCACGGGACGGATCGGATGATTGAGCAGATGGAAATAGGCGACGAAGAACAGGGTCATGAAGCCGGTGATGCCGACCGCCTTCAGCGCGAAATGTCGGCGCGCGCTAGGCCCCAGCGATGTGGTCCACGGGGCCACCCGATTCAGGCCATGCCGCCGTTGATCGAGATGATCTGGCCGGTGATGTAGGCCGCCCGGTCGGAGGCCAGGAAGCCTACCAGCTCGGCCACTTCGTCGGCCCGGCCGCTGCGCTTCATCGGCACCAGCCGTGCGATCGCCTCGGTGTCGAAGGCCGGCTCGCTCATCTCGGTGGCGATGATGCCCGGCGCCACCACATTGACGGTGACGCCCCGTGCGGCCACCTCCAGCGACAGCGAACGGGTGGCGGCATGCAGCGCGCCCTTGGCCGCCGAGTAGTTCACCTGACCGCGGTTGCCGACCAGTGCCGCCACCGAGCTGATCGTCACGATGCGACCCCAGCGGGTGCGGATCATCGGCAGCAGCAGCGGTTGGGTGACCCGGAAGAAACCGTTGAGATTGACGTCGATGACCCGCTGCCACTGGCCGGCGCCCATGCCCGGCATCACCGCGTCGTCGTGGACTCCGGCGTTGTTGACCAGGACCTGCACCGGGCCGTCGTCGAGGATCGCTTCGATCGCGGCGCTGCACGCAGCCTCGTCGGCCAGATCGAAGGCGATCGCCCGCGCACTGCCACCGGCGGCAACGATCTCGTCGGCAAGGGTCTGCGCCGCGGTGATCCGGGTGTTGGCATGGATCAGCACGTCGCAGCCATCGGCAGCCAGCCGACGGCAGATCGCAGCGCCGATGCCGCCGCTGCCGCCGGTGACCAGCGCCCGACGGTTCATCGTGCTGCTCCGGCGCGCAGGACCACGGTGGCACGGCCCCGCAACAGACACTCGCCGGCGGCGCCGACCTCGAATCGGTAGAGCACGGTAGCGTCGTCGCCGGAGAGGCGCTCGGCGACGACCTGCAGGGCGGCTTCACGGTCGAGCCGCGTGGCGAACAACTCGAGGGAGCGCACGCTGGCGACGTAGCCGACGCGCGGCCGCTCCCCTCCGCCCAGCATCGCACCGTGGGCGGCCATCGCCTGGGCCGCATATTCGACACCGATGGCGATGCCGAGGCGACGGTCGCGGCGCAGCGGGTTGTCGCTGCGGGCGTGGCTGGTGGCGGTGCAGACGATGCGCTGCGGGTCGCAGTGCTCGACGGCGTCGAGCAGGCACATCGCCCCGTGGTGGGGCAGATGGGCGGCCAGCCAGGCGCGATCGCGGATCATCCGGTCGCCAGCGCCACGCTGAGGCCGAGGCGGTCGTGGTAGGGCAGCACCAGCCGCTGCTGGCCGCCGGCGGCCAATGCCGCCAGCAGCGGCAGGCCACGGGCGGTCGGGTTGCCGGTTCGCACCGCCTCGAGGGCGGCATCGGCCATCCGCGTCTCCGGTTCGTCGCCACATTCGACGGTGATACGTGCGCCGCCACGGCCGCAGTCGCGATCGTGCAGCACCAGGCCGATGCCGCAGGCATCGCTGATCGGGCGCGCCGCGTGCAGGGGCTGCGGATAGGGCACGTCGTAGGCGACCAGCAGGATTCGCCCGGCGGTTTCGGCCGGCGTCGCGAGCTGGACCATCGCCTCGAGCAGGCCGGCGGCAAAGCTGCCGTCGTAGGCCGACACGATCGCCGACGGCGCCATCGCGCCGGTGGCGATGCCCCAGTAGCCGGAGGCGGCATTGTTCACCGAGTTGTGGAAGCGGATCGGCGAGATCAGGCGATCGTCGGATGCCAGGGTCTCGCAGATCGCGTGGCAATTGCTGCCGTCGCCGCCCGACGACGCGAACACCGTCGGCAGCTCCGCGGGATCCACGGCCGCCGACTCGCAGGCGGCCAGGCCAGTGGCCAGCGCCAGGCGGACGATGGTGCCGACCCGCCGGCGTTCGGCGGGCGGCAGCAGCGCCAGCTTGGGGATCTCGGTCGCGGTCGCCGTGAAGCCGGCGCCGGCAAGGGCGGCCCTCGCCGCTGGCCAGCCGGTCAGGCCGGGGGCGAACACCGACACGCCGTCGATCCAGGCGGTCAGCCGCAGCCTCGCCGTCATGGCGCCACCCTGCTCAGAATCAGGCTGGCATTGGTGCCGCCGAAGCCGAAGGAGTTGCTGAGGACGTGGTGCAGCGCCCGCCGCCGGCCCTCGAGCAGGTAGTCGATGCCGATCTCCGGATCCGCCCGGGTGGTGCCGGCGCTGCCCGGCAGCAAGCCTTCCTGCAGCGCGATCGCCGCGATCACCACCTCCAGTGCGCCGGCGGCGCCCAGGGTGTGGCCGGTATAGCCCTTGGTCGAGCTGGCCGGCGTGCGATCGCCGAACAGTTCGCGCACGGCGGCGCCCTCGGCGGCGTCGTTGCTCGCTGTCGCGGTGCCGTGGAGGTTGATGTAGTCGATCTGGGCGGCGCCGAGACCTGCCCGCGCCAGTGCCGCGCTCATCGCCAGTCGTGCGCCGAGCCCCTGCGGGTGGGGTGCGGACATGTGGTGCGCGTCGCTGGACTCGCCGTAGCCGCTGAGGACCAGGCCGGCTGCGTCGGGACCCCCGGCATGTCGCTGCAGCAGGCCGAACGCCGCCGCCTCGCCGATCGAGATGCCGCGCCGGCCGGGGTCGAACGGCCGGCACGGTTCGGGCGACAGCAGTTCGAGCGAGTTGAAGCCGTACAGCGTCGTCAGGCACAGCGAGTCGACGCCGCCCACCACGGCGGCGTCCACCAGGCCGGCGGCGATCATTCGCGCCGCGGTGGCGAACACCTTGGCACTCGACGAGCACGCCGAGGAGACCGTCACGGCCGGTCCGTCCAGCCCGCAGCTGGCGCGCACGAATTCGGCGACCGAGTTCACGTTGTGGGTGCCGCGATAGTCGAAGCCTGCCGGAAGCGCTCCGCCTTGCGGGTCTCGCCGGCGATAGGCGAGTTCGGTGGTCAGGATTCCGGAAGTGCTGGTGCCGAGGATCACGGCGACGCGATCAGGCCCGTGGCGCGCGGCGGCCGAGCGCAGGGCGTCGGCGAAGCCGTCCTGGGCCAGTGCGAGCTGCGC
This sequence comes from Rhodocyclaceae bacterium, assembly GCA_020445745.1. Taxonomy (GTDB): domain Bacteria; phylum Pseudomonadota; class Gammaproteobacteria; order Burkholderiales; family Rhodocyclaceae; genus Cognatazoarcus. The sequence continues at coordinate 9,580 of JAGRGB010000041.1, forward strand.
CAGGCGGTTGTTGCGGCAGTCGTAGCGCGCCAGAGTCGGCGGCATGCGAACCGCTTCGAGGCCGTCGACGCGCCCGATCCAGGTCGTCAGCGCGGCGTCGTCGAAATCGCAGGGACGCAGGCCGCCCGCGCCCGCGAGCAGGGCAGCTCGGGTCGCAGTGATTCCCGTACCGAGACAACTGGTGGCGGTGAAGTGGGTGAGCGGAACGGGCTTCAAGGACGGGCGCGGGCGGGCATGGGCAGCGTCGATTCTAGCAAAGCCCCGGCGATTCACCGGGGGCGTGCCAGCAGCAGGGTGTTGGCGAACGGGGTCCCGTCGCTCATCGGCAGGCTGTGCACGTCGAGCGCGAGGTCGTCGAGCAGTTCCCGCCAGCCATCCAGCGACCGGCCGTGGAGGCGGGGCGGCTGGCCGCGTGCGAGACAAACCAGTCGGTCCACCGCGGCGCTGATGCGGTAGCCGGCGCTGGCGCCGGCGTCGCCGACCCGCAGCAGCAGTCGGCCACCGCCGGAAATCTGATCGCGCACCCTGGCCAGCAGCGCGTACTGGGCCTCCGGTTCGAGGTAATGGAGGACGTCGAGCAGCAGCACCACGTCGGCCGGCGGCAGCTGGACGTGGCGCAGGTCGCCGCCGGCTATGCGCAGCCAGGACAGCCCGGCCAGCGCCCGCGAAGCGACGGCGACGTCGGCGGCAGACCGCTCGATGCCGTGATAGCCGACCGGGCTTGGTGGCGGCGGCAGCGCGGGCGGCCAGTCGCCCTGCCGAAAGAGGTTGGCGGCGGCGGCCAGCCAGGCCGCCACCAGGGCCTTGCCGCAACCCAGGTCGAGAACCCGTGCCCGGTCCGGCAGCAGCACCGGGTCGAGCAGCGCAGCGTACATCGGGTCGCCGCGGAGCTTGCCGCGGGCGAAGCGCCATGCCCACTGGCCGCAGGGGCGATAGCAGGCCGCCGCACGGTCGGCCAGAGCGACTCGCAGCGCGCCGCTCACGCGACGGTGCTCCGGTCCTGTGCGCCCGGCCGGGGCAGCGTCACCGCGCTCAGGCCGGCCGCGTCGAGGGCCTCGAGCAGGCGCGGCAGCACGACCAGGATCACCGCGCTGCCGCTGTCGGGATCGCGGGCGGCGTGGCCGTCGTGGAGCAGCAGGATGTCGCCAGCGTCGAGATCGCGGACGAGCCGCGCGAGCACCCGCTCCGGATCGCCGACGCGTGTGTCGAAGCCACGCCGGGTCCAGCTTGCCAGGTCGAGGCCGAGCCTGGCCAGCACCGGCTCGAGGAAGGGATTGCGCAGGCCCGCCGGCGCACGGAAATAGCGCGGCGGGCGGCCGGCCAGCCGCTGCAGGCTGCGCTGGGCGGCGGCGATCTCGGCATGCATGCGCCACGGCCCGAGCAGCGAAAAGCCGTGGCGGTGGTGCTGGCTGTGGTTCTCGATGCTGTGACCGCGGCGTGCGATGTCGGCGATCAGCGCGGGATGGGTCTCGGCACGTGTGCCGATGCAAAAGAAGCTGGCGCGGGCACCGTGGTGTTCGAGGATGTCGAGCACCTGCGGCGTGATTTCGGGATCCGGCCCGTCGTCGATGGTCAGCGCGACCTCGCCACGGCACGCGGCGGACGGCGGCAGGCGCCGCAGATTGGGGCCGAGGACACGGCTGCGGGGCCACAGGCCGGCCGCGGTGAGCAGCAGATGGTCGACGACCAGCGCCGCGACCAGCCACGGCCAGTGCCGGGGCCATGCCACCAGCAGCGGCACGAGCAGGACATGCAGCGCCGCGCTGGCGAGCAGCAAGGGGCTGGGACGCCAGCGGCGAGGCGGATTCACCGAGCCTCCCGGGCTGCCAGCCAGCATTGCCACAGTCGGCACCAGACGGCCCATTCGTGGCCGCCGGGCAAGGTGCACACGCGCGTTGGCGGCAGCGCCGACGCCATCATCCGGTGGGCCTCGGCGAAGCGGTCGTCGCTGCCGAATCCGAGCCAGACCGGCGACTGGCGCGCAGCGATCCGCTGCAGTGCCCGCCAGCTGCGCAATTCGCCGGCGTCGTCCGGCAGCGTCGCGGGCTGCCAGGCGCGAACACCGCCGGACGCCTGGATGGTGCCGGTGATCTCACGGTTGCCGGGATAGGGCGCCAGCAGCAGCAGCTCGTCGGCGCTGTCCGGGTAGGCGTCCTGGTGCTGCAGCGCGGTCATCGCACCGATCGAGATGCCGCCGAGCACGAGCCGCCGGATGCCGGCGGCACGGGCCGGTGCGATCACCTGTTGATGCAGGGCGCCGACCATGCGGCCCTCGGCGACCGCGGCGAGGTCGGTGCGCAGCAGGCACAGCGCTGCGTCGAATCCGGCGCCGCGGCAGTGGGCCGGAAGATCGAGGTCGACGAAGCACCGGGGATCGTCGTAGGCGCCGGCGAGCAGCACCATCAGGCTGTCGGCGCCGCGCGGGCCGGCCGGCGGCAGGTCGATGCGCTCGAGCTCAGGCAGCGCCGGGGTCATCGCGAGGTCGTGCGGCGAACATCGCCGAGAAGCATAGCGCGAAGATCGCCCCGGGACCGACGATCACGCCGATCGCGTGCATCACCGGTACCGACGACAGGGCCAGCACGCCGAAGCCGCACAGCGTGGTGAGGTTGGCGATCAGCAGCGATGCCAGCGTCTCGGGCCGTGGCAGGCCGTCCGCGGGGTCGGCGGTGACGAAGAACAGCGCATAGTTCGAGCCGACCGCACCGACCAGCAGCATGCCGACCAGATGGAGCAGGGTCAGGCGCTCGCCGGCGAGCACCACCAGGGCGGTGATCAGCGCGACCGCGGCGGCCAGCGGCAGCACCAGCGCCAGCACCCTTTGCGGGCTGCGCAGCGCCACCAGCAGCACCAGCAGGATCGCCGTGACGCCGCCCAGCGCCGCGCTCCAGGCCTCGCGCAGATAGCCGGCATACATCTGCCGGGATTCCTCGGCGAGGTCGATGAACACCGTCTCGGGGACACCGGCGTCGGCGATCGCGGTGGCGATCGCGGCGGCGTCGAGATCGTGGTCACCGTCGTCGTGGCGGGGCGCCGACAGCGGCAACAGCGCTCGCCAGCGCCCCTGCTGGGGAATCAGCAGGGCCTCCAGCGCCAGACCGATGACGCTGCCGTCGACGGAACTCGGGCCCAGCAGCGGCGCCGCGCGGGCGGCGGCGACATCGGCGACGAATCCCTCCAGCCGGCTCGGCCGCAGGGGTCGCCCGGCGGTGGCCTGCTGCAGCCGGTCACGCAGGGTTTCGGCGTCGGGCAGTGCGGCCTGGCGGAGCCCCTGGCTGTGCCGGCTCGGAAGCAGCCGCGCCGGGCTGTCGTAGGCCGCGATCAGGCCTTGGCCGCGCAGCCGGTCGAGGGCCGGGGCCAGCGTCTCGGCCCGCCGCAGGGCCAGCTCGGCGCTGTCGGCGGTGGCGACGACCAGGTAGCGGTTGTCGGGGGCACCGAGGTCGGCACGCAACATCGCATCGAGGCGCTGGGCGGCGACCGGTACCGGGCTCAGCGCCGACAACTCGTGGTGCCACAGCCGATCCCGCTGCTGCCACAGGAACAGCACCGCAGCGACGGCCAGCAGCGCCGCCGGCAGGCGAAGCCTTGCCGCCGCCAGCACCGGTCGGACGAGGCGACGGCCGAGGGGTGCGACGTCATGCACCTGGAAGCCGGCCGGCACCAGCGAGGGCAGCACGTAGCGGGTGGTCAGCATGGCGCCGGTGAGGCCTGCCATCGAGTACAGGCCGAGCTGCGCGAGACCCGGAAAACCCGACACCAGCAGCGCACCGAAGCCGCACAGCGATGTGATGACGCCGAGCCGGATGGTGCGCCAGAATTCGTCGCGGTTGCGGGTCGTGCCCTGGATGAAGAAATAGATCGCGTAGTCGATCGCCTCGCCGATCAATGTGATGCCGAAGCCGAGGGTGATGCCGTGGACCTCGCCGAACACCAGTCCGACCGCGATGATGCCGAGCAGCGCGCCGCTGACCACCGGCGCCAGCCCGAGCAGCAGCGCGGTCGCCGAGCGGTAGATCAGCAGCAGCAGGCTGGCGATCAGCGTGGCGCCGATCAGCGACAGACGTTTGACTTCGTTGCGGATGGTGTCGCGCGCATCGACCGCGAACACGCCGGGTCCGCTGACCAGCAGGGCCACGCCTTCGGCGCCGAGCTGCCGGCGCGCCGCGTCGAAGTCGGCCTGCAGTGCCGCGATCGCGGCCTGCTGGCCGTCGGTATCGGCGCCGGTGGCGCGGGTCGTGGCCAGCAACAGGGCGCGCCGGCCGTCGGCGGACGCCCACACCCCGGCCAGGCTGCCGGGTCCGGAGCCGGCGTCGAAGGTTTCCAGCACGTTCAGCGTTTCGAGGGTCGGATCACGCGCGATCAGGGGTTTGACCAGCATCCCGGCGGACGATGCGAGCAGGTCGATGGTGTGGCCGATGGCGTCGCCGAGGCCTGCGGCGCTGAAACGCTGCGCGTCCACCGCGGGGCTGAGCAGGTAGCGATGGTCGAACAGCCAGCGCCGTTCGGCGTCGGCATGGCTGCCGTCGCCGTTGTTCACCGAAGCAAAGTGCGCATCACCACGCATCGTCTCGGCCATGCGCCGCGACAGCGCGGCGCGGGTGTCGCCATCGGCGCCTTCGATGCCGACCATCAGCAGGCGCGAGACCAGGCCGTCGCGCAGCAGATCCACCAGCAGCGCCTGCTGCTCGGTCGGCGTGCGTGGCAGGAAGGCGGACAGGTCGGCGGTGAAGCGGGTGCGCACGGTCCCGGCAATGCACGCCGCGAGGACCAGCAGCCAGAGCACGACGATGACCGGCCTGCGCTTCATTCGCTGCGGTCGATCGGCGTGAAGCGGAGCTGCGAGCGGTCGCCGTCGGCCTGCAGGATGTCGATCAGCGCGACGCGTCCGGCACTGCCCTCGACATGGATGCGCAGCACGATCTCCGCCACCCGGGGGTCGCTCGGCAGCAGGTCGAGGCGCCACGCCTGGCGGCTGCCGGCAAGACTCAGCGCGAAGCTCGCCTCCAGCGCTTCGCGATCGCCGGCCAGCGTGCCGCGGATGCTGTCGATCAAGGCTGCGGCCTGGGGATGATTGCGCAGCTCGAGATCGAAGTGGCGCCCGTCGCGACGGATGCTGAGGCGATCACCGTCGAGCACCATCGACTCCTCGCTCGGTTCGCGGGTCAGGCGCTCGAGGCGCGCCGGTGGCGTGAAGCGCATTTCGCCGCGGGAGACCACCGCTTCGTCGAGGATCGCGATCGACTTGCGTTCGACGAAGGCGACCCGTCCGCCGGCGGCGGCAGCCAGGCTGCGCATCAGTTCGTCGACGGTCCAGGAAGTGTCGGCGGCGGCCGGCAAGGTGGCCAGGACAAGCATCAGCGCGCAGATCAGGGCAGCCGGCTTCAATCCCTGCCCTCCCCGGCTGCCGCCCAGAAATCGAAGAAATTGAACCAGTTGTATGGTGCCTGCCGACAGCATCGTTCGAGTTCTGCGGCGTAGCCATGGATCGCGGCGTCGAGCGCGGCGGGTCGTTCGGCGCGCCCGACGGTCGCAAAGTCGACGAGCTCGACGAAGCGGATCCGATAGCGATTGCCGCCCAGGTAGAGGCCGGCCATGAAGATTACCCGGCGCCTCAGCATCGCCGCCATGCGGAAAGCGCCGAGCGGAATGCGCGCACTGCCGTCGAGCAGGCGGATCTCGCGGCTGTCGTCGTCGTCCAGGCTGCGGTCGGCGAGCAGTCCGACGAGCTTCCCCTGGTCGAGGGCATCGCGAACCTGGAGCATCGTGTCGAGACGTCCGAGGGAGATGATCTGCGGCCGCGCCGAAGGATTGACCGCGTCGAGCGTCTGCTGGATCTTGCGGGCATTGTCCTCGAACATCGTCAACGCGATGGCGAGGCCCGGCAGTCGCCGGCCGACCGCGCGGACCGCTTCGAAGCTGCCGAGGTGGGCGCCGAACAGCAGGGCGCCCTCGCCGCCGTCGACCAGGCGGCGCATCGACGCCTCGCCCTCGATCTCGATGTCGAACAGGTCGAAGCGTTCGGCGAGCAGATAGACCCGGTCGTGGATCGTCGCGGCGAAGCAATGGAGGTGGCGGGCGATGTCGGCGAGGCTCGGCGGGCGGCCCAGCGCGCGCGCCAGGTAGGAGCGGGATGCGCGCCGCGCGAGGGGTGCGAAGAGCACGAAATAACCGGTGATCGGCCACAGCAACAGGCGCCCCGCCGGACGCCCGAGGCGCAGCGAGATCCAGCTCATCAGGCGCAGGATGGCGATATTGCTGCGCTCCGGGCGATCCATCCACCGGGCCCGCGCACGCTCCGCGGGGGCCGCGCGCCTGGTCATTCAGTCCTCCAGCGCGGCGATGCTGCCGCGGGCGACCTCGCGCTCGCCACAATGGAGGGTGAAGGCCAGGCCGCCGGCGCTGGCCGGGCGCAGGCTCAGGATCACCGCTTCGCCAGGACCGACCGGGCTCAGGAACTTGACCGAGGCCAGTCGCCACGGCCCATCGAGTCCGGCATCGCTGGCCGCCTCGACGACGTGGTCGAGCAGCCAGGCGCCGGGAACGATCGGCTGGTCCGGGAAGTGTCCTTCGAACACCGGGTCGCCGGCCGGCATCGCAAACGACCGGCTCACTGCCCTTGTTCTCCGAGGTGCTGCCGGTAGAGCGCCTGGCAGGCGTCCCGGGGGAGCTTGCCGGTCGCGTTGCGTGGCAGCGCATCGACGATGATCAGCGGGCGGGGCAGGAACACCGGATCGATGCGCAGGCGCAGTTCGCCGGTGAGTTGCGCCGCCGACCGCCCCGGCGCCACCGCCAGTGCTGCCGGGCGACCGAGCTGGCTGCCGTCGTCGGGCAGGAAGAAGGCACCGTCGACGACGCCGTCGATGGTCAGCAGCTGGCGCGACAGGAAGGCCAGCGAGCTGCGCTTGCCGGCGACGTTGACCAGGTCCGCATTGCGGCCGACGAGGCGAAAATGCCGCGCGTCCACGGCCTCGACGATGTCGGCCAGCGGCATCGGCTGCTCGACGTGGCCACCGCTGGCCCACCAGGCGTCGTCACGACGATCGAGCGAGACGCCGGGGAACAGGCGCCAGGCGTCACTCCGGGTGGTGCGCCGGGTCGCGAGCTGGCTGGTCTCGGTACTTCCGTAGACTTCGAGCAGCGGGCATCCGAATGTCGCCTCGGCGCGCGCCGCCAGGGCCGGTTCGAGGGGGGCCGTTGCCGATACCAGCAGATCGGCGGTCGGTGGCGAGGCTTCCACCGCGAGCAGATTGCCGAGGTGGAAAGGTGTCGTCACCAGCAGCCGCGGGCGCGGCAGCGCGGCCAGCGCGGCACATACCTCGGCCGGGAAGAACGGGTGCGCGGCGGCCAGCGCGCCGCCGCTTTGCAGCGGCAGCATCACGGTGCTCTCGAATCCGTACATGTGCTGCGCAGGCACGGTGCCGAGGATCGCGAAAGCCGAGTCGCCGAGTCCCAGCTGTTCGGCTTCTCCGCGCACGTTGCGGACGAGATTGCCCCAGTGCTTGCGATGGGGGACCGGCTGGCCGGTGGAGCCGGAGGTGAACACCCAGGCCACCGTCTGGTCCGCGTCGATCGCCGGCACGTCCTCGTCGCCGATGCCGTGCGGCAGCTCCGGGAAGCGCAGCTCGGGCAGGCCGTGGGGCGCTCCGTCGCCGTCGGTGACGACGAAGCAGTCGTCGGCGAATTCCGCCAGCTGGGCGGCGACCGCGGCATTGAACGTCGACGGCATCAGTCCGATGCGCCCGCTGACCAGGCCGGCGGCCAGACACACCGCGAAGTGGTAGCGGTCGCGGCAGAGGGCGAGGTAATGGCGTCCGGCAGGCAGAGTGTCGGCCAGTGCACGCGCGTGGGCGACAAAGCTGCTCCGCGTGACGGGCCGGCCGTGGCGCCACGCGACGATGCTGTCCGGCGACGGATGGGCGAAAAGCGGGAGTGCGGGCATCGTGCCGACGCCTAGCGCGTGCCCGGACTGAGACTGGGCAGCTCGGCGCTGCGTCGATGGAGTCCGTGGCCGGTCGCGGCGCGGATCGATTCGACCAGGCCGGTGCGGAACTCCTTCGGCAGTCTGCGGCGCACGACGAACTCGCCGAGGAACATCAGGCCGATCAGCAGCGGTGTCAGCAGATTCGCGAAGGTCGACCACCAGGCGATCGGGGCACCGAAGAACAAGGCCAGCGAAATCGACGTCATGGCTGCGAAGAACATCGTCCAGGCCAGTGTCGCGCGCCTCGTGTAACGGGCCAGCGGCGGCACCAGCGTACCGTGGATGCGTTCGGCGAAGCGCGAGATCATCGGAGTCTCGGCGGCGCCCAGGCTGCGACCGAAAGCGATCGCCAGCAGCGTGAAGGCACCGACGTGCTGGAACAGATAGATCCACGCGAAGTTGTCGCGCAGCAGCGGCCAGCCGACCATCAGCCCGGCGACCGCGAGGAACCACAAGGCCAGCGCCGGGACTGGCCGGCGCGCCTTTGCTGCCATCAGCAGGGCGACTGCCATGTACGGCGTGGTGGCGAGCAGCGCGCCGGCGGTGCTCGGGCGATCGGCCGCGGTGAGCACGTGCGACAGCCAGTAGTAAAGGGCGGCAAGCGCGGCGACGGCGGCCACGCGCAGCAGCGCGACGACGGACCTGGTCATTTGGTGCGGTGTTCGGCGACGTAGTCGCTGAGACTGGCGAGCGAGGCGAAGATCCGGACGTTGTCCTCGTTGTCGGCGCGCAGCGTAAAGCCGTAACGCTTGGACAGCACCAGCGCCACTTCGAGGATGTCGATCGAATCGAGTCCGAGTCCTTCGCCGTAGAGTGGTGCGTCGGCTTCGATCTCGTCCGCTCCGACCTCGAGATTGAGCGCCGCGACGATCTGTTCGGCAACTTCGCGACGGAGCTGCTCGCTGGGGACGGGGTTGTCCATGTCTGTGCTTCCGCTGTCTGTACCCGGTATCCGGTCCGGGCTCCAATCGGATGTAATTGTGCGCATTCTAGCCGCTGTGCGGCGCGGCAAAAAGTGCGGCCCGCGGCGCGATCAATCGCCGCTGGGCTGGCGGATCACCAGCACCGAGTTCGATCCGCCGAAGGCGAAGGAATTGCTCATACAGGCTCTGATGGTGCGTTCGACGCCGTGTCCGCGGATATGCTCGACGCCTTCGCAGGCCGGTTCGAGTCGTTCCAGATGGGCGGTCGGCGGGATCGCGTTGCGGCGCAGGGCCTGGACGCAGACGACGGCCTCGGTGGCGCCCGTCGCTCCCATCAGATGGCCGTGCATCGACTTGGTGGCGCTGACCGCCAGTCCCGCTGCGTGTGCTCCGTAGAGCCGGCGTACTGCTTCGATTTCGATCGGATCGCCTTCACGGGTGGCCGTGCCGTGGGCATTCAGGTAGTCGATGTCGGCAGGCGCCAGTGCCGCGTTTGCCAGGGCCTGGTTCATCGCGTCGTATTGCCCGTCCGCCGACGGCTTGACCAGATGGCTGGCGTCACAGGTGCTGCCGTAGCCGGCCAGCTCGGCCAGGATCTCGGCGCCACGCGCCCGGGCGTGCTCCCAATCTTCGAGGACCAGCGCCGCGGCGCCCTCCGCCAGGACCAGACCGGCGCGGTCGCTGCTGAACGGTCGGCATGCCGCTTCGGCACCACGCTCGCCGAGCGGCGCCAGCACCCGCAGGGCTTCCCAGGCGCGTACCACCGCCAGCGACATCGGGCTGTCGGCGCCGCCGGTCAGCGCCATCCGGCAGCGCCCGTCTCGGATCGCCTGCCACGCCTCGCCGATCGCCGCGGCCGCCGAGGCACAGGCGATGGTATAGGTCAGGCAGGGTCCCCCGAGACGGAAATGGATCGCCAGATGGGAGGCGGCGGCGTTGTTCATGCCGAGGATCAAGGACAGCGGCGGCACCCGTTCGCGACCCTTGAGGAGCATTTCGCGATAGCCCTGCTCGTAGGTCAGGGTGCCAGCCAGCGCGGTCCCCCAATAGACGGCCGCGCCGCGATCGGGCTGCTCGGAGATCGGCAGCCCGGACTGCCGCCAGGCCTGGCTCGACGCCGCGAAGCTCATCTGCGCCGAGCGGTCCATCGCCGCCGAGGCCCGACCTACCTCGCGAGCGGCGTCGAATTCCGGGCAGTGGACCGCCGGCATCGACATCGACAGATGGCCGTCGTCGGTTGTGTAATGCCGGATCGCCGATTGGCCGGCGAGCAGCCGGTCGAAGAAGCCGTCGACGTCGGAACCCCACGGGCTGACGACCCCGAGGCCGGTGATCGCGACGCGGCGCGGGGCCTTGCTCACGACGCGCTGCCGGGCGCCAGGCGGTCGAGCTGGTCGATGAGATCCTGGACGGTGACCGGCGTCGGCAGATCCTCGGGCAGCTTGACGCCGGTCTTCTCCTCGTATTCGAACATGACCTCGAGCAGCATCAGGGAATCGATGCCGACCTCGGCGAGCACCGCTTCCGGTACGACCTTTTCACGGTCGATCTCGGAATGGGAGCAGACGAAGTCGCGGATCAGAGTCAAGGCGTCCATGGGCGGTCCGGATGAGTACGTTGCGAGCCGGGTGAAGGGTCGATAACGGCGCGACGGATGCCGACGCGCTGCGAACGCTCGAGTATACCGTGTCGCCCGCCCGAGTTCGTTTGCCTGGATGCCGGAACCGGGTCGGGCGAATGCGATTCGGGCGCAGGATCAGGGCTTGGCGAAGTGTCGTGGCGCCGGGCACCCGTCGTTGACCGCCCCTGGCACCGCGTCCGGCCGGCACTGAGAGCGGTATCGGCGTGCCGGTGCGCGTAGGTTTTCGTCGCCGTCGCCCCGTGGTGGCGGTCCGGCGCCGGGACCACCGCGCGTGTGCCCGGCGGCCGCGCGGCGAGCCCGCTCAATCGGGCGGCTGGGGTGGTGGCGGAGGTGGCAGCGGCGGCAGCATCGGGGCCTCCGAATCGTCGAGCCGGCGGCAGGCACCCTGCCTCTCGAACCAATACACGATGTTGCCGGCGACGACGATGCTGCCGGATATCACCGCGCTGGCTGCGGCGACGACCCCGGCGCCGGCCAGGATCGCCGCGCAGCCCTCGCCCCGGCAGCCGACGAAGGCGCCGATCTGCTGCATCTCCAGGATCATCTGGCGAGCCTCGATCTGGCAATCCTCGTCGTAGACGAGGGTCGTGCGCGGCACGAAGACGCAGCCCTGGAGCACAGCGCAGGCGATCGACAGGCCCCGTGCGGCGGTGGCGACGGCACCATGTGACGATCCGTGGGCACGACGATCGTGGTCTAGTTTCATCGCATTCCGGCCGTGCACCCGCAGCGCCTGGCAATCGTCGATCGGCAGGCTGCGACGGCTCGGGAACATTGCTGGAAAATCCAGAGATTCGCAATGCTTCGACGGCCGCCCGGCGATCGGCGAGGCCACCGACACGACGTGTGGCATCGCCGTTCGGCGCGGTGCTCGTGGTTGCACACTGGACTACCCTCTTTGCCGGGCGACACCGGTCGGCCGGCCTTGCACCGCCAAGCCGTTCGGCGGCCGCGCAGCGGTGCGTCGCGAAACCCCTGCCTCACCCCCGGGTGAGGGTGAGCGCCTCCTTCGCCCGGCCGGGCGAAGGCGCTGCCTGCCCGTTGTCCGCTGCTGGCGGCTATATTGAGTGTAGTCGGTGGAGGAACACGAGGATGCGTAGCGCACTGCTGGCCGCCTGCCTGTCGATGATCGTCGCTCCGGCGGCGCTGGCCAATGGTGGTGGCGGCTCGACGCCGGCGCGCAACGTGGCCCGGGGCAGCGACCTGGAGCGCGCCGTGGCGGCGATCGAACGCGGCAGCTTCCAGCGCGCGATCGGCCTGCTCGAGACCCATACCCGGCGCAGTCCCGGCGACGCCGATGGCTGGAACTGGCTCGGTTTAGCGCGTCGCAAGGCCGGTGCCCTCGATGCCGCATTCATCGCCTACCGCCGCGCCCTGGAACTCGATCCGGAGCACCGTGGCGCCCACGAGTATCTCGGAGAGGCTTACCTCGCGGCCGGGGATCTGGCGTCGGCCGAGAAGCAGCTGGCGATACTCGACGAGCTGTGCTGGCTGCCGTGCGAGCAGTTTTCGGATCTGAAGGCGGCGATCGTCGCCTACCGGGCCGGCCGGCGCTGAAGATTGCTGGCTCGGCGGTCCCCGGGTCCGTGACGGAATCGTGATCGTTTCTTGGTCTCCACGCGATGATCCGACGACCGGTGCCTCCTAGTCTGAAGCTGCCACTGCCGGCTGGGCATCTCCGGACGCGCCGAAATTCCCCGGGTACCGCGCTGTCCCGCCCTGCCCCGCCGAAGCCGTCGCCGGCGGCCGACGCGCGGAAGGCGGCGGCCGGGACCGCATCGGAGTACGGGCGTAAGCATCGCCTCTCCAATCGGGTCCCTAGGGGGTGGGCAGCGAAAGTTTGCGCCGAACGGCGCAGGATCGCGTGGTGAAGGCAGCGCCGCGCCGGGAGAGAAAGCCATGGCCGGGATTCTGGTGGTCGAGGATCAGGGCGACATCGCCAATCTGGTGAGGATGCATGTCGAGATGCTGGGGCACAGGGTGCAGTGCTGCGACACGCTGGCGTTCGCGCGGCGCGCCCTGGCCGGTGGCGACTGGGAGCTGCTGGTGCTCGACCTGTCGCTGCCCGACGGCGATGGCCTCGACTTGTGTCGCGAGTTGCGGCGCACGGACGCGTCGCTGCCGATCCTGATGCTGACGGCGCGCGCGACAGAGCACGAGCGGGTGCAGGGGCTGGAGACCGGTGCCGACGACTACCTCACCAAACCGTTCGGGGTCCTCGAACTTCAGGCCAGGGTGCGCGCCCTGTTGCGTCGTGCCGCGCTGGCCGAACCTGGCGGGGGCGAGCAGGCGATCGAGATCCCTCCCCTGCGACTGGACCCGGCGCGACGCGAGGTATGCCGCGGCGAGCGCACCCTGGATCTGACGGCGACCGAGTTCGACCTGCTGCTGTTCCTGGCACGCCGGCCGGGAATCGTGTTCAGCCGTCAGCAGCTGCTGTCGGAAGTGTGGGGGTACCACCACCAGGGCTACGAACACACGGTCAATTCCCACGTCAATCGGCTGCGGGCGAAGATCGAGCAGGATCCGACCCGGCCGCAGCTGATCCGCACGGTGTGGGGCGTCGGCTACAAGCTCGAGGCCACGCCATGACGGCCCACGGCCGGCGGAGCGATTGCCGGTGATCAGCACGCTGTTCGGCCGTCTGGCGGTGGTGCTGGTGCTGCTGGCGGTGTCGGCGGCCGCCCTGCTGCTGCACTTCGCGCAACGCGCCGAGGCGCGTCATTCGGACCGCGTCCAGCAGGCGCTGCACCGTGATCTGGCGGCCAACATGGTGGCCGACAATCCGCAGCTGCGCCACGGCGAGATCGCCCGCCACGCGCTCGAGAACGCCTTTCACACGCTGATGCTGCTCGGTCCGGCTTTCGAGATCTACGCCACCGACCTCGACGGCCGGATCCGGGCGTACTCGGCGGAGCCCGGCCAGCTCGCCAGCATGCGGATCGATCTGGCGCCGGTGCACGCGCTGATGTCGGGCGCCAGCCTGCCCGTGTATGGCTCCGACCCCAGGGTTCCGGGGCGTCGCCAGGTGTTCTCGGCGGCGCCGATCCTCGACGTCGAAGGTCGGCGGCAGGGCTTCCTGTACGTCGTCGTCGGCGGCCGCCAGCAGGCCGCCCTGGAGGCCGACTACGCTGCCGGCGTGGTGCAGGACCGGGCGCTGGTGTTCGGGCTCGGCGCCTTGCTGCTGGCGTTGCTCGCCGCGGCGCTGGTGTTCGGTCTGCTGACCCGTCCGTTGTCGGCGCTGAACGGCGCGATGCGCGCCTTCCGGGACGGTGGGCTGGCGCGGGGAGCGATCGGCCGAAGGCTGCCGGGATGGCGCAGTCGCGAAGTGGCCGAGCTGCAGCAGGGCTTCATCGCGCTGGCCGACACGGTCGCCGACCAGATGGACCAGATCCGCTGCGGCGAGCAGACGCGCCGGGATCTGATCGCCCAGATCGCCCATGACCTGAAGACGCCGCTGGCATCACTGCAGGGGTATCTGGAAACCTGGCTGCTGCAGCACCCGGACGCGCCGCACCGTGAACATGTCGAGGTCGCCCTGCGCAATGGCCGACAGCTTCACCGGCTGGTGGATCAGTTGCTGGAGCTGGCCCGCCTCGAGGCGGGCCAGGAGCCGCTGGTGCTGGAAGCGGTGGCGATCGTCGAACTGGCCCACGACGTCATCGGCCGCTTCGCGCTCGAAGCCGAACAGCGGGGCCTGCAGCTCGCGGTCGCAGTTGCCGACCCGACGGTCCAGGTGGCGGCGGACATTGGCAAGCTCGAGCGCGTGCTCGCGAATCTGGTGGACAACGCGATCCGTCATACGCCGCGGGGTGGCGAGATCGTCATCGACATCGTCGCCGGCGATGCACGGGTGGTTCTGGAGGTGCGGGACAGCGGCGGCGGCATTTCACCGGAGCAGCTGCCGAGAATTTTCGAGGCACGCTACCGCGGCGGCCGCGCGGCCACCGACGGCGCCACCCATCTGGGCCTCGGCCTGGCGATCGTCAAGCGGCTGGTCGAATTGCATGGCAGCGCGATCCGGGTGGTCAGCGCTCCAGGGCGCGGGGCGTCGTTCAGTTTCGAGCTGGCGCGCGCCTGAGCGGGGCAACTTCCGGTCATTGCAGCCGGGGCCGGGGAGGCGGTATTCGCGGCTCGCGGTCTCTCGCGCGAGGCTCACGATCGCCGTTGTCGTCCGGTGCGGGCATCGTTCAGGAATTCCAGGACCAGCGCAGCGATGCCGCAGCCCCCCGCCAGCGGCAGCAGCAGGGGGCCGAGGTAGAGCGAGACGAAGCCGCGGATCATCGCGTCCTGGGGATCGCCCGGGTCGTAGAGTTCCGTGACCTGCTCGCCGATTTCGTAGGGGGGCGCGCCGGAGCCCCAGTCGGCGACCGGCAATCGTGGCGTACCGTCGGCGGGCTCGAAGCGCATGGCAGCCGCACGGGCGCGGTCGCTGTCGAGGCGGCCGCGGGTCGCGCTCGACGAGCTCATCTGCCGCCAGCCGACCACCGTGCCGGTCGCGGAATCCGCGGTGATCCAGAACCCCGCGCGGCTGGCGATGACGAACAGCGAGCCCAGCGTCGCGGCGATCGCCAGCAACAGAAAGGCGCGGCTGGCCACGGCGTATCCGTTCCATCGCTTCATCGGGTCTTCTCCGGTGACGGCAGCGAAGCCTCGCGACGCGCGGCCCGCTGACAGTCAAGGATAGACCGGTGGTGGCGGTGGTACGGCTTCGGTGAACGACGGCGATGGGCCCGGACACGGGAACATCGCCCTCGCCCGCGCTGCGGCCATCGCGCGACCCGCGCGTCGCGCGCACCGCCGGCGCCGTGCCCCGGCCGCGGCTGATTCAGCCGATCTTGACGACGATGTCGTGGAGCGTGTTGGCGCAGTGGGCCATGCGATCGGCGCCGTTCGAAATGTGGCGGTAGATTTCGCGGCGCTTGAACATGTTCAGGTAGTCGTCGCCGTGGAACAGGTCGGCGAGGGCGCGGCGATAGAGTTTCTCGACGCGGCGTTCGGCCTTGCGGGCGGCATCCGCATCGGCCGCGGCACGGGCGGGGGTGGTGGCCAGCTGGCTGAAGCCCTTGGCGAGGAAATTCGATCCCTCGTTGAGTCGCTGGGACATTTCGCGCATGTAGCCGTCAGGCGTGACGCCGAGGATGTCCATCTCGTTGACGGTGGTCTTGCAGTAATTGACGACCTCGTCCATGTCCATGATCGCGCGGTAGATGTCCTCCCGGTCGAGGGGCGTCGAGAAGGCCTCGTTGAGGATGTGGATGTTGCGCACCTTGATCGTGTCGGCGTCGTGTTCGTCCTTGCGGATGTCCTTGCCGATCTCCGGGTCACCGGTCTCCATGAAACGGATCAGCAGGTCGGTGGTGTGGATCACCTGGCGTGACTGTTCGGCGAGCAGCGTGAAGAAATCCGGGGATTTCGGAAAGATCCGGTCGAGAACGCGATGGACGATGGAAGGGGGCTTGTTGGGCATCGGACTTCCTCAACTGACGAGGCCGGAGAGGGCCAGTTCGAGCATGCTGCCGACCAGCGCCGCGGCGGGAATCGTCACCAGCCAGGTGGCGCCGATCTCGCGCGCCTTGCCCCAGCGCACCGCGCGCGGGCGCTCGGATGCGCCGATGCCCATGATCGAGGTCGCGACGACGTGGGTCGTCGACACCGGGGCGCCGACCAGCGACGCGGCGAACACTACGCCGCCTGAGGCGAGCTGCGAATTCAGTGCATGCAGCGGGCGTACCCGGTAGATCGCGAAGCCGAGGGTGCGCACGATGCGCCAGCCGCCGGACAGGGTCCCCAGCGTCATCGCGGTGGCGCAGGCGAGAATCACCCACAGCGGCACCGCGAAGCTGTCGATGCGGCCGCCGAGCAGCAGGGCCAGGGTCAGGATCCCCATGCTCTTCTGGGCATCGTTGGCGCCGTGGGAGAAGGCCAGCGTGGCCGCGGTGAAATATTGGGCGCGCCTGAGCTGCCGGTTGAGCGAGGGTCTCGCGCCGCGAAAAACCAGGCCGGTGAGCTTGTGCAGCAGGTAGCCGGCGGCGAATCCGACCAGCGGCGAGCCGATCAGCGCCAGCACGACCTTGGTGACGCCGGTCAGCCGGCCGTGGGCGAACAACTCGGTCAAGCCCCAGACCACGTGGTCCTGACCGACGGCCATGACGACGGCGCCGATCAGTCCGCCGACCAGGGCATGGGACGACGACGACGGGATCCCCTTCCACCAGGTGATCAGGTTCCAGGCGATGGCACCCGTCAGGCCGGCCAGCAGCACCGATAGCGAGAACACCGGCGGCAGGTCGTCGAGGACGACGAACTTGCCGATCGTGTTGGCGACGGCGGTGCCGCCGAGTACCGGGCCGAGGAACTCGAAGATGCCGACGACGACGACCGCCTGGACCGGCTGCATCGCGCGCGAGGCGATCACCGTGGCGACGATGTTGGCGGCGTCGTGGAAGCCGTTGGTGTAGTCGAACACCAGCACGACCACTACCGCCAGGACCACCAGAACCGTGAGCGCCTCCATGCCCTCCCCTGCGTCGGTGCGGCCCGCTGCGGGCGCCCGCGTCATGTTCTTCGTATTAAGTTACCACGTCGCGGACGTGCCGCAGGCGGTTCCGGCGCGGTGCGCGCCCGATCGTCTTCGAAGGGCCCCTTGCTGGCCTTACGGTTGTTGGCGCGCGGGACTTTAGGAAGGTGTCCGCGAGCGGCCCGGTGGCACAATTGCAGACGGTATCGGAGCGGAAGACGGGTGGGCCCATGAGGATAGGCATCGACCTCGGCGGCACGAAAATCGAGATTCGAGTGATCGACGACGACGGTTGCGAGCGCTATCGCCGCCGCGCGGCGACACCCCAGGGCGACTACGAGCGGACGCTGGCGACGATCGCGGAGCTGGTCGCCGGTGCCGAGCGCTCGGTCGGCGGGCACTGCAGCGTCGGCGTCGGCACGCCGGGCAGTCGGTCGCCGCTCAGCGGCCGCATGCGCAACGCCAACTCCACCTGCCTGAATGGCCGGCCCCTGGCGGAGGATCTCGAGCAATTGCTGGCGCGGCCGGTGCGACTCGCCAACGATGCGAACTGCCTGGCGCTGTCCGAAGCGGTGGACGGCGCCGGCGCCGGCGCGCGGGTGGTGTTCGGGGTGATCCTCGGTACCGGCGTCGGCGGTGGCATCGTCATCGACCGGCGGGTGTGGGAAGGCGCAAACGGCATCGGCGGCGAATGGGGACACAATCCCCTGCCGCTGCCGGGCGACGAGGATCTGCCGCTGCCGGCCTGCTACTGCGGACGTGCAGCTTGCATCGAGACCTACCTGTCGGGGCCGGGCATGGTCGCCGATCATCGCGCCCACGGTGGCGACGCCACCGATGCGAAGGCGGTGGTGGCCGCTGCGCAGGCCGGCGATCGGGTCGCGGAACTCAGCCTGCAGCGCTATGAGCGGCGGCTGGCACGGGCGCTGGCCGGCGTCATCAACATCCTCGATCCGGAGGTCATCGTGCTCGGTGGCGGCTTGTCGAACTGCGGGCGGCTGCTGGTCACGGTGCCGAGATTCTGGGCGCGCCATGTGTTCGCCGATCGGGTCGACACCCGCCTCGTCGCGAGCCGGCATGGTGATTCGTCGGGGGTGCGCGGTGCCGCCTGGCTGTGGGCGGTGGGGGAGTATCGTGGCTGAAGCGATCGGGGCTGGCCTGCCGGCCGAGCCCGGACGAAGCGGCCATGCCTCGTGCATTCGGTTGCCTCGCGAACAGGCACGAGCGCTGTTGCGCGGCTTCCGGCTTCAGACCTCCATCGGGTCGACGTCGATGCGCCAGCGCAGTCGGCGGCTGGCCGGCTGGCGGTAAAGGGCGGCCACCCAGCGTTCGAGGAATCCCTGCAGTGCAGGTCGTTGGCGCGATTCGACCAGAAGTTGCCCGCGCTCGCGGCGGGCCAGCCGTACCAGTCGCATCGGGACCGGATCGAAGACCGCGATCTGCGGCGTCGCCAGGCGGCACGCCAGGGCCCGAGCCTGACGCAGGAAATCGAGGGCCTCGTCGAGTTCGGGGGCGTCGGCGCGCAGCATCGCTTGATAGGCGAACGGCGGAAAGCCGGCGCGCTGGCGCTCGTCGAGCGCCAGCGCCGCGAAGCGGTGGTAGTCGTGGTCGAGCAGGGCCGCGTAGAGGGGGTGATCGGGGAACTCGGTCTGGATCAGCACCTCGCCGGCGAGCTCGGCCCTGCCGGCCCGTCCTCCGACCTGCATCAATTGCTGGAACAGTCGCTCCGGCGCGCGAAAATCGGCCGCGTGGAGCGAGGCGTCGGCACCGACCACACCGACCAGGGTGAGGCGCGGAAAATCGTGGCCCTTGGCCATCATCTGGGTTCCGACGACGATCTGTATCTCGCCGGCGGCGATCGCGGACAGGCGGCTCTGCCATTCCCTGCGGCTGCGCACAGCGTCGCGATCGATGCGCATCACGCTGGCATCCGGAAACAGTTCGCCGAGCCGTTCCTCGAGGCGCTGGGTGCCACGACCGAAGGCGTGGATGTCCTGGTTGCCGCATTGCGGGCAGGCCTGCGGAATCGCGCTGCTGGTACCGCAGTGGTGGCAGCGCATGCGCGATTCGGCGAGATGCAGCACGCGGTTTGCCGAGCAGTGGTCACAGCCGCTGATCCAGCCGCAGGCCGGGCAGCTCAATACCGGCGCGTAGCCTCGCCGGTTCAGGAACACCAAGCTCTGCTCGCGGCGCGGCAGGCGCTCGGCGATGGCCTCGAGCAGTGCCGGACTGAGCCCCTGGTCGAGGCGCAGGCGGCGGGTGTCTATGCAGCGGATGGCGGGCAGTGACGCGGCAATCGCGCGGCGCTGCAGGGCGACGCGACGATAGCGGCCGGATTCGGCATGCTGCCAGCTTTCCAGCGACGGCGTCGCGGATCCGAGCAGCAGCGGCAGGCCGCGTTCGCGGGCGCGCCAGACGGCGAGGTCGCGGGCCGAATAGCGCACGCCTTCGAGTTGGGCGTAGGAGGCGTCGTGCTCCTCGTCGACGATGATCAGCCCGAGCCTGGGCATCGGCGTAAACACGGCGAGACGGGTGCCGAGGACGATGTCGGCTCGTCCTTCCATGGCCAGCACGAATCCGCGTGAGCGTTCTTGGTCGGACTGGGCGGAATGCAGGGCGACGACGCAGGCGTGCGGGAAGCGCCCGGCGACCCGCGACTCGAGTTGCGGTGTGAGCGCGATCTCGGGCACCAGCATCAGGACCTGGGCACCGCGCTGCAGGTGCCGGCGGGCGAGGCGAAGGTAGACTTCGGTCTTGCCGCTGCCGGTGACGCCGTGCAGCAGCCAGCACATGAAGCCCGCGCCGGGCGCCTCGATGGCTGCCATCGCCGCCGCCTGCTCGTCGGTCAATGATGGCTCGCCACTGGCATCGCCGGCCGCGCCCGGCGACACCGGTTCCAGCCAGCCACGGCGCAGGGCGTCGGTGATCGGAGCCGCGCTGCCGAGTTCGGCGCGCAGCGCGCTGCGCCTGACGCTTCCATGGGCGAGCACCGCGGCGACCGCTGCCAGCGCGCGGGTGGCACGATGGCCCTGGGTTGCCGCGGCGGTTCCGCATGCGCTGACCGCCAGCAGGGGATCGGCTTCGCGGGGGTCCACCGGGGCGCTGCGGCGCATCCCGGGTGGCAGCGCGAGCTGAACCACTTCGCCGATCGGCGCATGGTAGTAGCGCGAAACGAAGCCGACCATGTCGAGCCAGTCGGGGGGGAGCGGCGCGAGGTCGCGCCGGACGTCGACGACCGTCTTCAGGCGCGTCGCGTCGACGTCGCTACGGCCCGGAAGCGACAGGATGATGCCGGTGAGCTGCTCCCTGCCGAAGGGAACCCGGACGCACCGACCTATGTCCGCTGACGTCGCACTTTCTGAAATGTAATCAAACGCTTGCGGCAAGGGGACGGGCAGCGCGACGCGCACGATCGGCATCGGTGTCAGGGGCTTCTAGGGAAACGTTCTAGGAATCAATTGGTTGTGGTCAAAACGTGAAGTCGGATCGAACAAATGCTGCTTAATTGGCCGCAACAGAACCGTAATCGAAGCTTCTCCACAAAAGCTGTGGATAAGCTTGTGGGCAAGGCGCGTAAATGGGGGCATGGGGCTGGCCTCAGCAGGGATCGACGTCCTCTGCCTAAACATTGGGCAGACGGCAAATCTCTTTAAATCATGGACTTACCGCCACAAAGCGAAACGTGCCCCCTTTGCACCCGGATTCGGCATCTGGATCAGGCCGATGTGAATAAGTCAACAGCGAAAAGAGTGAATTTTCCAGCTGCAATAGTCTGCCGATGGCAGCCGGCTCAGCCCGGCCTGCGGATCTGCCGGCTGTGCTGATGCACCGTGTCTACCAGTACCGCGACGTTGTCCGGGGGCGTGAATTGGGAGATGCCGTGGCCGAGGTTGAAGACGTGGCCGGGATGGTCGCCATAGCTGTCGAGCACCCGGCGGGCCTGCTCGGCCACCGCCTCGGGGCTGGCGAACAGCACTGCCGGATCGAGGTTGCCCTGCAGGGCGACACGATTGCCGACCAGGGCCCTGGCGCGCCCGATGTCCATCGTCCAGTCGAGTCCGACCGCATCGTAGCCGGCGTCGGCGATGTCCTCGAGCCACAAGCCGCCACCCTTGGTGAACACGATGGCGGGCACGCGCCGCCCATCGTGGTCGCGGATCAGGCCTTCGGCGATGATCTGCAGGTAGCGCAACGAAAATTCGTGGTAGGCATCGTGGGCCATCACCCCGCCCCACGAGTCGAACACCATCACCGCCTGGGCGCCAGCCTGGATCTGGGCGTTGAGGTAGGCGGTGACCGCCAGTGCGGTGATTTCCAGCACCTGGTGCATCAGTTCCGGCCGCGAGTACATCAGCGACTTGACCTTGCGGTAGTCGCTGGAGCTGCCACCCTCGACCATGTAGCAGGACAGGGTCCACGGGCTGCCGGAGAAGCCGATCAGCGGCACCCTGCCGTCGAGGGCGTGGCGGATCTCGGCGACCGCGTCGATGACGTACTGCAACTCGTCGTGGGGATCCGGTACCGCCAGGCGGCGGATGTCGTCCTCATCCTTCAACGGGCGCTCGAACTTGGGGCCCTCGCCTTCCTCGAAGTACAGGCCGAGCCCCATCGCGTCGGGTACCGTGAGGATGTCCGAAAACAGGATGGCGGCGTCCAGGTCGTAGCGTTCGAGGGGTTGCAGCGTGACCTCGCAGGCCATGGCCGGGCTCTTGCACAGTTGCAGGAAGCTGCCTGCACGCTTGCGCGTGGCACAGTACTCGGGGAGATAGCGACCGGCTTGGCGCATCAGCCACAGGGGCGTGTATTCGGTGGGCTGGCGCAGCAGTGCGCGCAGGAAGGTGTCGTTGCGGAGCGGACTCACGTTGGCGTTCCCGATTGCCGGCCGAAGGGCCGAATGGGCGGATTATCCCGGTTTTCCGCCGACCCCGCAGCCGGGTGGCGGGGTCGCCGGCGATGGGCGCTTCACTTGCGCCAGAAGGCCGGCGTCAGAACCACCAGCAGCGTGAAGATCTCGAGCCGGCCGAGCAGCATCGCGAAGGTGCATACCCAGGTGGCGAAATCCGACAGCACCGAGTAGTTGGAGGAAGGCCCGACACCGGAGAGGCCGGGGCCGGTGTTGTTCAGGCAGGCGACGACGGCCGAGAAGGCGGTCACCAGTTCGACGCCGCTGGCCGACAGGACCAGGGTCAGCGTGACGATCGTGACCATGTAGATGAACGAGAAGCCGAGCACCGCGTGCAGGATGTGATCGGGTATCTGCTGGTCGCCGAGGCGTACCGGCAGCACCGCGTTGGGATGGATGGCACGGGCCAGCTCGCGGTACACCTGCTTGTAGAGGATGATGGCGCGCATCAGCTTGATGCCGCCGCCGGTGGAGCCCGAACAGGCGATGAAGCTGCCCAGGAAGAGGATCCAGATCTGCGCGAACATCGGCCAGAAGGTGTAGTCGGACGTTGCGAAGCCGAGGGAGGTCGCGAGCGATATCGAATGGAACGCGACGTAGCGGACAGTCTGCAGGAAGTCCGGGTAGGCGGCATGGGGCGTCAGGTAGATGCTGATCAGCAGGATGCTGGCGGCCAGCACGCCGAAGTAGAACGGCAGCTCGCGATCGTGGCGATAGGGCTTCACCGAACGCTGGTAGAGGGCCATGAAATGGGTGCCGTAATTGATCCCCGAGAGCAGCGCGAAGGCCATCACGACGAGTTCGACGTCGAGGCTGTTGTAGTGGCCGATGCTGGCGTCCTTGCTCGAGAAGCCACCCAGGCCCATGATCGAGAAGGCGTGCATCAGCGAATCCCAGACATCCATGCCGACCGCGTGGAGAGCGGCCGCACAGCTGATCGTAAACAGGAGATAGACCATCCACAGGCCTTTTGCGGTCTCGGCGATTCGCGGGGTCAGGCTGGCGTCCTTCATCGGCGTCGGGGTCTCGGCCTTGAAGATCTGGCGGCCGCCGATGCCGAGCAGCGGCAGGATCGCGACGACCAGCACGATCACCCCCATGCCGCCGATCCAGTGCATGAAGGTGCGCCAGAAATTGAGCGACAGGGGCAGGTGGTCGAGCCCGGAGAGCGCGGTTGCGCCGGTGGCGGTGAGCCCGGAAGTGGCTTCGAAGTAGGCGTCGGTGAAGCTCAGGCCGTGGATGTGGAAGTACAGCGGCAGTGCCCCGAAGATCGGCAGCACGATCCAGGTCAGGGCGACCAGCAGGAAGGCGTCGCGCGGCTTGAGGTCGCGTCGATGGCGGCGCGTCGCCAGCCACAGGATGCAGCCGGTGGCGAGCGTCGATGCCAGTGCCTCGTCGTAGGAGAGCATCGCACCGTCCTGTCGATACCACGACACGGTCAGCGGTACCAGCATCAGCAGGCCGAAGAAGATGACGATGATGCCCAGCGGGTTGAGCACCGGCGACCAGTTGCGCAGCAGGCCAGTGACGGCATCGGCGTCGGCCGGGCGCCCCGAGCGCGGATTGGATTTCGGAAAGTCGGACATTGCGGTGCTACTTTCGCCAGAAGTAGGGGCTCAGGACGACAAGCAGCGTGAAGATCTCGAGGCGTCCGAGGAGCATTGCGAAGGTGCACACCCAGGTCTGGAAGTCGTTCAGCACCGCATAGGTCGTCGCAGGCCCGACCTGCCCGAGCCCCGGGCCGGTGTTGTTCACGCAGGCGACCACCGCAGAGAACGCGGTCACCGGGTCGAGACCGGTGAGCACCATCAGCAGCGTCAGCGTGACCAGAATGACCATGTAGATGAAGCCGAACGCCAGCACGGCGAACAGGATCTGGCTGGATACCGCGTCCGAGCCGAACTTGATCGGCGACACCGCCGACGGGTGCAGCGAGCGCAACAGTTCGCGGAACACCTGCTTGTAGAGGATGATCGCGCGCATCATCTTGATGCCGCCGCCGGTCGACCCCGCGCAGGTGACGAAGCTGCACAGGAAGAGCATCCAGAAGGGTGCGAACAGCGGCCACAGCGAATAGTCGGTGTTGGCGAAGCCGGTGGTGGTGGCGATCGAGACGGTGTTGAACGCGGCGAAGCGCAGGGCCTCGCCGAAGCTCGGATAGACGTTGTTGAAGTAGAGATACGCCGCCAGCGCGAGGACGCTGCCGAACAGCACGTAGAAATACCAGCGGAACTCCGGATCCTCTGCGTAGGCGCTTATCCTGCGCTCCCGCAGGGCGACGAAGTGGGTGGCGAAGTTGAGCCCGGCGAGCGTCATGAAGACGATCGTCACGGCCTCGATGCGCACCGAATCCCAGTAGGCGAAGCTCTGGTCGTGGGTCGAGAAGCCGCCCAGGCCCATGGTCGTGAACATGTGCACGACCGCGTCTTCCCAGCTCATGCCGGCCCAGTGCAGGGCGAGCACGCAACTGACGCTGATCAGGCCGTAGACCGCCCACAGGCCCTTGGCGGTCTGGGCCATGCGCGGCGTCAGTTTGGAGTCCTTCATCGGGCCCGGCGCTTCGGCCTTGAAGAGCTGGCGGCCGCCGACGCCGAGCAGTGGCAGAATCGCGACTGCGAGCACGATCAGACCCATGCCGCCCAGCCAAACCAGCAGCATGCGCCAGAAGTTGATCGAATAGGGCAGTGCATCGAGCCCGGATAGTACCGTTGCGCCGGTCGTGGTCAGGCCCGATACCGCCTCGAAGTAGGCATCGGTGAAACTGATGCCGGGCAAATACAGCCACAGGGGCAGTGCCGCGACGATCGGAAGGAGGGTCCAGGTCAGCACCACCAGCAGAAATCCGTCGCGAGTCGACAGCTCGCGGGTATGGTGGCGCGCGAGCCACCACATCACCACGCCGGTTGCGACGGTCAGCAGAAACGCTTCGTCGAACACTGTTTCTGCGGCTTCGTGGCGCCACCAGGACAGCGCGATCGGCGCCAGCATGGTCGTGCCGAAGATCCCGACGATCAACGACAGAACTCGGAAGATCGAGAGGAGATGGTTTAGCCGCAGCACGTCAGAAGAAACCGAATCCGACCTGGAACAGCTTCTCGACCTTGGCGACCTGTTTCTTCGAGACACAGAACACAATGACGTGATCCTCGGATTCGATCACGGTGTCGTGGTGGGCGATCAGCACCTCGCGCTCGGTCTGCAGCATGGGACCCGTTTCGCGCTGGACCAGGCGCTGCTGGCCGGTCTCGCGGACGATCGCGCCGATCGTCACGCCATGGGGCAGGTCGATCTCGTCGACGCGGCGACCGACCACCTTCGAAGTCTTGTGATCGCCGTGGGCGACCACCTCGAGAGCCTCGGCGGCGCCGCGCCGCAAGCTGTGCACGGCGGCGACGTCACCTCGCCGGACATGCGCGAGGAGCGTTCCGATCGACGTGTGGGCCGGCGAGATCGCGATGTCGATGCGACCGCCGTCCTGCACCAGATCGACATAGCTCTTGCGGTTGATCAGCGCCAGCGTGCGGCGCGCTCCCATCCGCTTGGCCAGCGACGCCGCCATGATGTTGTCTTCTTCGTCGTTGGTCAGCGCGAGGAACATGTCCATGTCCTCGATGTTCTCGCCTGCCAGCAGATCCTCGTCGGTGGCGTCGCCCTGCAGCACCAGGGTGTGCTTGAGGTTTACGGCAAGATAGCCGGTGCGGGTCTGGCCGCGTTCGATCACCTTGACTTCGTAGCGGTCCTCGATCGAGCGGGCCAGGCGGTAGCCGATGTTGCCGCCGCCGGCGATCATGATGCGGCGGATCGGGTTCTCGAGGCGACGCAGCTCGCGCATGACCTCGCGGATCTGGCGCGTCGGCGCCAGACAGAACACCTCGTCGGCATGCTCGATGACGGTGTCGCCGCTCGGGATGATGGCGTGCTCCTTGCGGTAGATCGCCGCGATGCGGGCCTCGACCAGCGGCTTGTGCTTGCGCAGCTCGGAAATCGGCAGGCCGACCAGGGGACCGCCGTCGAACGCGCGCACGGCCACCAGGCTGAGTTCGCCACCGGCGAATTCCAGCACCTGCAGTGCGGTCGGGAAGCGAATCAGCTTGCCGATGTAGTCGGTGACGATCTGCTCCGGGCACAGCGAGAAATCCACCGCGAAGTTGCTTTCGGTGAGCAGCTCCGGATAGTCCACGTAGTCGGCCGAGCGTAGCCGCGCGATGCGGGTCGGCAGGTTGAATACGGACTTCGCGATCTTGCACGCGCACAGGTTGATCTGGTCGGACTGGGTCACTGCGATCAGCAGGTCGGCATCCTCCGCGCCGGCCTGCTGCAGAACTGCAGGCGAAGCGGCGTTGCCGACCACGGCGCGCAGGTCGTGCTTGTTCTGCATCGCCTGCAGCAGCACCGGGTCGGTGTCCACTACGGTGATGTCGTTTGCCTCGGAGACGAGATTTTCTGCAACCGAGGAGCCGACCTGGCCGGCCCCGAGAATGATGATCTTCACGCCGCTATCGTCTTTTGCGCAGGGAACCGCGCGATTCTACGCCGTGTGTGCCGGCATGGGGAGAAATTGCTGCGATGCACAATTCCATTGGCCGGCCCTGCCCGGCGTCAATCCTCGCTCTTGCGGCTGCTGTGCAGGCCGAGCTGCTTCAACTTGCGGTACAGGTGGGTGCGCTCGACGCCGGTCTTTTCGGCCAAGCGTGTCATGTTGCCACCCTCCAGCCTCAGATGATGGCGGAAATAGATGCGCTCGAACTCCTCGCGCGCCTCGCGCAGCGGCAGATCCAGTGACAGCGGCGTACCGTTGTCGGTGGACCGGGTCTCGGCGAGCAGTGCGTTGGCATCGTCGGCGTCGATTTCCTGGTCCAGACTGGCCATCGCCAGCGACTTCACGGTGGCTCGAAGCTCGGGATAGCCTCCGGGCCATTGATGGGTACGCAGCATGTTCAGCACGGCGCTCGAAAAACGTCGCATCGGAACCTCGCCGGCCTCGATCAGTTGCTGCAGTATGAGTCCGGCGAGCTCGGGAATGTCGTCCTTGATTTCGGCCAGCCCCGGTAACGGCAGGCTGGTTTCGAACAGCCGTTCCACCAGCGTTGGATCCCACCCTTCCGCCAGGAAGGTCTCCCGGCCATGCTCGGTGGCCAGTACCAGGTGCAGCTTGTAGCGGTCCAGGCGGTCGAGCAGGAAATTCAGATTGACGCGCTGGGCACGGCTGAGCCGCAGCAGCTCGGGTACGAACACGGTGCCGCCGGCGAGGGCGGTCAATTGGTCGCCGTCGAGCTGTCCGGGCTGGGCCGACAGGTCGAGCCACGCGCCGCTGTTGTTCTGGACACTGCGGGCGGCCAGTTCGGCCAGGCTGCCGGCCCCGACCTTGAGCAGCAGCGATCGCGAGCCTTCGCTGAGCTGGGACAGCCGGCGGCGAAGGTCGCGCAGCGCGAGGGATCGGGTCAGCGCGGCGAGCGTGGGATGGTGCGGTGCGCTCGGCATGGCGCGGTGGGCGAGGCCGCGCTTGACCGATGCCAGCAGCTTCTGCAGGGCGATCGGCTTCTCGAGGAAATCGAGGGCACCGATACGCGTCGCCTCGACCGCGCTGTCGATCGTGCCGTGACCGGACATCATGATGACCGGCATCTTGAGCTGTCCGTTGGCGGACCACTCTTTCAGCAGAGAGATACCGTCGGAGTCGGGCATCCATATGTCGAGCAGCACCAGGTCCGGACACAGCTCGTTGCGAATGTTTCGCGCCGTACCGGCATTCTCGGCGAGCAGCACGTCATGTCCCTCGTCCCGCAGGATCTCGGACAGCAGCTCGCGGATGCCGATTTCATCGTCGACGATCAGGATCTTTGCCATGGTTTGTTAGCACCTGTCAGTTTCTTTCCGTACGCAGCCTGACGCGGACTTCGGCGCCGCCGGCCTCGCGATTGGTGATGCGGATGTCGCCGCCGTGCTCGTCGATGATCTTCTTGACGATCGCCAGTCCAAGACCAGAACCGTGGGTTCGGGTCGTGAAGTAGGGTTCGAGCGCCCGGGGCAGGACGTCGGGGGGGAAGCCAGCACCATTGTCGCGCACCACGAGGGCGACTCGGGTGCCTGACTGCCGGGTGATGATCTCGACCGAGGGCGAAGGGTTGCCGTTGTCGGAGCGGACCGCATCTTCGGCATTCTGCAGCAGATTGTGGATCACCTGGCGCAGCTGGCCGGCGTCTCCCAGCACCGCCGGCAGCTTGTTGCCCAGCTGTGCGCGGACGCGAACCGGCGACGCCTCGTAAAGGGCGGCGACTTCCCGCACCAGCTGGTTGAGATCGAGTGGCGAGAGCACCGGCGCCGGCAGCTTGGCATAGTCGCGGAAGGCGTTGACCAGATTTTTCATCGCCTCGACCTGGCTGACGATGGTGCGGCACGAGCGTGCCAGCATTGCCCGGTTGTCGTCGTCGAGGTGCCGTGAAAGCTTGTGCTCGAGTCGCTCGGCCGACAGCTGGATCGGGGTCAGCGGGTTCTTGATCTCGTGGGCAACGCGGCGGGCGACCTCGGCCCAGGCGGCAGTGCGCTGGGCAGAGATGAGGTGGGAGATGTCGTCGAAGACGACCACGAAGCCGCCTCCCGAACTCTCAGGCAGGCGGGAGCCGTGTATCAGCAAGGTCTGGGGCAGACCCTGCTCACTGGTCATTTCGACCTGGGTGTTCCAGTCGGCGTCGTTCTCCGCGAAGCCTCGGAGCACGGCCTCGCGGAATTCGTCGTGTCGCGGCCAGTCGCTGAGCTGGACCGACTCCATTCCGATCAGCTCGTCGGAGAGGATGCTGGTGGCACCGGCGTTGGCGGCTCGCAGCGTGCCGTTTGGGTCGAACGCGAGGACGCCGGCCGACAGGTTCGCGAGCACGCTTTCGAGATAGGCCCGTGCGCCCTCCACCGCCATGCGGTTACGTTCCGCCTGGCCGCGGGCCTCATCCAGCTGGCGGGTCATCTGGCTGAAGCTCTGGGTCAGTACGCCCAGTTCGTCGCGGGCCGGGAGTGCGCGTCGGGGCGAGAAATCCCCTTGGGCGACGGCCTGGGTGCCTTCGGCGAGCAGGCGCAGCGGCGCCGCGAGGCGGCGCGCCAGAACCACCGCCACCGCCATTGCCGCAAACAGCGCGAGCAACAGGGTCAGGGTCAGGGTCATCGTGAAGATCTGCTTGAGGCCCTCGCGTCCCAGCGACAGCTGCTGGTAGTCCTGGAATGCTTCCTGCACGTTGTCGGCGTGGCGGGCAATGGTGTCGGGCACCGCCTGCACGGCCTGGAGGTAGACCGGGTCGGCGAGCAACTGGCGCACCGGCAGCGCCACCACGACGCGCAATTGGAGGCGGCCGTCGGGAAGGCCTTCGATCTGTCGCAAGCCCTGGTTGTCGCGCAGGTTGCGCAGCGTTACCGGGTCCGGGCTTTCCCGCGGGAGTACACCGGCGGTCGGATCGATGTCGGCGGATGACGCTGCGAGCAGCTGACCGGAGGCGGTGAACACGGTCGCCTGGTCCGCAGGAATCTCCTCGCGCAGGCGGTTCAATCGTCCGAGATGCATGCCCTCGGCGTCGGCCAGCCCAAGGGCCGTGAGGTGGGTCTTTTCCTCGAGTTGGTCGAGCAGGTAGTCGAAGGCACTCTGACCGAGGGCGAGTCCGCCCTCGAGGGCCGCGTCGACGCGCACGTCGAACCAGGACTCGATGCTACGTACCGCGAACTGCATCGACACCGCGTAGATCAGCGCCCCCGGCAGGATGGCCATCGCCGCGAACATCAGCAGCAGGCGCAGCTTTAGCCGCGATCCGAACTGGGAGGCGCGCCGCTCGTGCCAGGCCTTGCGCAACTGGTAGGCGACGGTGCCGCCGAGCAGTACGACCAGTACCCCGTTGGCGGCCAGCAGCAGCGGATAGTTGCGCGCGAACAGCGAGGTGTTGGCACTGGCCGATGCGAGCAGGAACAGCAGGACGCCAGCCAGCGCCGCCACCGCTGCGAGGGCGATCGCCTTTACGGCACGGCGGGAGCGGTTGCTAGGAAGGTCCATTGCAGCCAGTCTGTTTCAAGCGTCCAATCGCTGCTGCCCAGGGCGGTGACCTGGAAGGGCTTGGGCAGTTGCGAGGTGTCGAGCTGGAAGCGCAGCGAGACGTCGTAGGATGTCCCCGGCTTGAGCCGGGCACGGGGGATGATTGTCCAGCCGCGTACGCGGCGAAGCGGTTGCAGGGCTTCTTCGAGGCTGTCGAAATTCTGATGGAGGCTACCGAGCGTGAGGCGATAGCTGCGCGTCAGCGGGTGATAGGACAGGCGGTAGGTGCGCACCCTGCGCACGATTTCCTCGTCGATCCAGTACCAGCGGTCGCGGGTGATTTCGACCTCGAGAACGAGGTACAGGGCGACACCACGCTGCACGGCATCCTCGAGGCGCTCATTGAATTCGAAATGGATGTCCGCTTCGAGGACATAGGAATCGTCCTTGGCCTGCATCGCGGCATAACCGAATCGCGCGTCTCGTGCGTGGACGTTTGCCGGGGCGAGCAGTGCGCCGAGTGCGAGCAACAGGCCGAGCGCCACGGCGAATGCCGAGTCACGCATTTTTCGTGAAAAGCGCAAGGAAGAACCCGTCATGGTGGGCACAGGGCAGAAGTTGGCGGTGCGGCCTGCCTTCGATGGGCAGCGCCTCGGCATCGGCGTGGCGCTGGCGGAAATCCTCGACCTGGAGGATGTTCTCGGCAGCAAATATCGAGCATGTGACGTAAAGCATTTTGCCACCCGGCGCCAGGGTCTGCCAAAGGCGATCGAGGATCGCGGCCTGCTGCCCGGCAAAGCCGGCAATGTCCTGGGGGCGGCGCAGCCACTTGATGTCGGGATGACGGCGGACGACGCCACTGGCGGAACAGGGCACGTCGGCGAGAATGCGCTGGTACGGGCGGCCATCCCACCAGGCATCGAGTTCGCGGCAATCCGCGACACGCAGCTCGGCCTCGAGGCCCAGGCGCTGGAGATTCTGTGCGATGCGGGGCATCCGCTCGGGCGACGAGTCGAGGGCGGTCAGCGACACATCCGCCAGTTCGAGGATATGGGCCGTCTTGCCGCCCGGGGCGGCGCAGGCGTCGAGGACGCGCTGGCCCGGTGCAAGGTCCATCAGATAGGCAGCCTGCTGGGCGCCGGGATCCTGGATCGAGCAGAGGCCGGCCGTGAAGCCTGGGATTTGGTCGACCGGGCGTGGTGCGGGCAGCCAGAGCGATTCCCGACCGAGGGGCGTGGCCTCGATGCCGGCCTCGGCGAGGGCACTGAGCATGCTCGGCACATCGCTTCGCCGGCGGTTGATGCGGAGTGCCATCGGTGGGCGGTCATTGCCGGCTTCGAGGATCTCGCGCCAGTGCGCCGGTTGTTCGTGGCGCAAGCGGTCTATCCACCAGGCCGGGTGTCGATGGCTGGCCTCATCGGTTCGGGCCGCTAGCCCGGCCAGCTCTTCGCGGCGGCGTAGATAGCTGCGCAGGACACCATTGACTAGGCCTGTGAGGCGGCCGTGGTGCATCGTGCCTGCGGCCGCGACTGCCTGATCGACGAGCGTATGCGCTTGCTGGGGGCGGGCGTCGAGGCGGTGGCGGGCGGCGAGCAGCAGGGAATAGACGGGTTCCGGCGGTTCGCTGCGGAGGAGCGGCGCGAGGAGCGCGGCGCCGAGGGCGTGGTCGCGCAGCGTACCGTAGGTAATGTCCTGGATGGCCGGGCGCTGTCGGTCGAAGGACGGATCGGCGAGCGCAGCGAGATTGGCGAATCCTTGGGTCAGGGTGTGGCCACTGCGGACGGCGGCGATCAGGCGGGCACAGTGACAGAGCGCGTAGGCGAGACTGTCGGGCGGGGGCGGCGCTGGCCGTGGGGCAGTTCGGGCGGTCGATCGTCGTGGCTGGGTCATGGCAGCGGCGCCTGCATGTGGCGGCTGCAGTGTCAGCGCCGGAGCAGATCGCTGAGGTAGTTGGGCAGGGCCTGCACCGCCTGATGCGTCGCACCATTGTAGTACTGAAGGTGGCCGATGCCGCGCGCGGAAATACGCTGATCCACTTGCGCCGGATGGACCTGTGCGGGGTGGAGACGGTCGGAGGCACAGGCCATCCCCCAGAGCGCACCGTAGAGGGGAATATGGACGAAATACGGAGTCACGTCGGCGAAGACCCTGGCGAGGTCCTCGACGTGCTTGCGGACGCGCTGTGGCTGGAAGAAGGGTGCGCCGATGTGCAGGCTAAGGCCGCCCTGGTCCGTCAGCAGGGCCTTGCAGTCGGCGAAGAAGCGGGGGCTGTAGAGTTCGGCCGCGGGTCCGATTGGATCGGTGAGATCGAGGGCGATCAGGTCGAATTTTTCCGCGGCAGCTGGGGCCGTGTTGCGGACGTAGTCGAGCCCGTCGCAGACGCGGAGCTCGAGCCGTGGGTCATCGAGGGCACCGCGATGGATGTTCGTGAAATGGCTGCGGGCGAGATCGACGACCTTGCCATCGATCTCGACGAGGACGACCCGCTCCATCGTCGGGTGCTTCAGCAATTCTTCGGCCGATCCGCCATCGCCTCCACCGATGACCAGGGCACTGGCGGGTGACGGATGGGTCATCGCCGGCAACTGGATCAGGTTCTCGTGATAGAAGAATTCGTCACGCTCGGAGGTCATGAAATAGCCGTCGAGGCGAAACAGCTTGCCAAGCAGCGGGCTCTCCCAGACCTCGTAGCGCTGGAACGGAGTCTCGCCGGCTTCGAGGAGGCGGCCACAGTCGAAGTAGAACCCGGCCGCGTCGTGAAGGGCTTCGTCGATTCGGTGCGCGGATTTCATGCGGCCGCGAGGATCTTTCCCCGTACCAGTTGATGGTGGACGGATTCGGCCGGGGCGAGGGTTTCGTGGAGTCGGCGAAAGAGTTGGCGGGCCAGGTCGCCGTTGTCACGGCTGAAATTGCAGACGTAGATGTCCAATGTGACGCTGCCCGTCTCTGGCCAAGTATGGATGGCCAGGTGCGATTCGGCGAGTACTACGGTCCCGGTGACGCCTGCCTTTTGGCCGTCGTCGTGGGTGAACTGGTAGAAGTAGCTGCCGAGCGGTGTTAGGCCGGCGGTTGCGCATTCGCTGACGCACAGGGCTTCGAGCGTTTCGCGATCGACCAATAGCTGCTCGCTGCACTGACAGCGGTACATGTCCGCGATCAGGTGAAGCCCGTTCATTCGCATCACTCCTTAAACGGCGGCTTTCGGGAAAAACGCGCATTATATCAAGATGCTCTGGCGCAGCGGGATTGGCCGGGCGCATGTATCCGCGCCCATGATCTGCTGGGCATTGGGTTCGTGGCGTCAGTTTCACGTGAAACGTCGATTCAGGCCGTGACGATGTCCCAGCCCAACCTGGCGATCAGCAGCGAGACCACAATCAGGAAGATTCGTCGAACAAAGGTGCTGCCATGTTTCAGCGCGAGACGGCTGCCAAACACCGCGCCAGCAAGGTTCGCCACGGCCATCAGCAGCGCTGCTGGCCAGATCACGGCGCCGTTGGCGGTGAAATACAGGATGGCTGCGAGATTCGTCGCGGCATTGGTGAGCTTGGCGGTCGCGGATGCCCGGAGGAAGTCCATGCCTAGAAAGTGGACGAAGGCAAAATCAGGAAGCTGCCCGTACCCGGCCCGAAGAAGCCGTCATAGAATCCGAGTGCCGCCGTGATCGTGGCGGCCAGTCGGGCGTTGGCGTGAACGCCAGGCCGAGGCGGCCGGTGGGCCAGACCAAAATCCTTCTTGCGGAATGTGTAGACAGCCACTGCCGCCAGCAGGAGCAAGACGACGGGTCGCACCAGATCTGGTGGGAAGAACGCAACGGAGCGGGCGCCCAGCCAGGAACATGCGAAGGCCGTGGAAACGGCGGGTAGGACGACGTGCCAGTCGATCGGGATGCGTCTGCCGTACTGGATCGCTGCGCTGCTGGTGCCGATGACGCTCGCGAGCTTGTTGGTTCCCAGCAGGCTTGGGTGCGGGCTATCCGGGAGCAGGTTGAACAACAGGGGAATCTGAACAAGACCCCCGCCACCGACAACGGCGTCAACGAAGCCCGCAAAGCTGGCGCCGATGGCGAGCATGGCGAGGAGATTGAAATCGAGGCCTAGCTCGCTCAAGCCGCTCGTCCGCCGTGTTTCACGTGAAACGACACGACGCCCCCTTCACTTGCCGATGCAGAAGCGCGAAAAGATCTCGCCGAGAAGATCGTCGGCGGTGAAGGCTCCGGTGATTCGCGCCAGATCATCATGGGCGAGCCGAAGTTCCTCGGCGATCAACTCCGGGGCGTGGAACTGCTGGCCGGCGACATCGATGTGGTCCCGGGCGTCGCGCAATGCGGCGATATGGCGCTCCCGGGCAAGGATCACATCCTCGCCGTGCGCGTGCCAGCCGGCAATACGCAACAGCTCCGCCTCGAGCAACGCGACGCCGTGGCCTGACCGCGCGCTGAGGTCGATGCGGATTCCGCCGTCTTCATCGCTGCGCCCCGCGGGATCCCCGCTGAGGTCGATCTTGTTGCGCACGGTGATGCGGATCGTGCCGTCGGGCAGGCGAGGGTCGAATTCGCGGTCGTCGTGCTCGTTGCTGTCGTCGGCTGCATCAAGCAACCACACGATGACGTCGGCCCGCGAGATTTCCCGCCAGGTCCGTTCGATGCCGATGCGCTCGATGGCATCGTCAGTGTCGCGCAGCCCTGCCGTGTCGATCACGTGCAACGGAATACCTTGCAGATGGATCGTCTCGCGGAGGGCGTCCCGCGTGGTGCCGGCATGTTCGGTGACAATTGCACGGTCCTCGTGAGACAGGC
The DNA here is from genome assembly GCA_020445745.1 of Rhodocyclaceae bacterium. GTDB lineage: Bacteria > Pseudomonadota > Gammaproteobacteria > Burkholderiales > Rhodocyclaceae > Cognatazoarcus. The sequence goes on from JAGRGB010000041.1 coordinate 44,352, forward strand.
GATTGAGGAGGCTCGACTTGCCGACGTTGGGCCGACCAACCAATACGACCGTCAGCCCCCGTCGCAGCATGCTGCCCTGCTGGGCGCGATCGAGTACGCCGCGAATCTGCCGACCGATCTGATCGATGCGGGCGGAGACCTGAGCGGACTCGAGAAATTCCAGCTCCTCTTCCGGAAAGTCCAGCGTCGCCTCGACCAGCATGCGCAACTCGATCAGCTGCTCGCGAATGATCGACAGTTCCACGGAGAACTGCCCGGACAGCGAGCGCAGCGCAGAGCGTGCAGCGGCCTGCGAGGACGCCTCGATCAGGTCGGCGACCGCCTCCGCTTGCGCGAGATCGAGCCGCTCGTTCAGAAACGCACGGCGAGTGAACTCGCCTGGCTCGGCGAGGCGCGCACCCAGCTCGACGCAGCGTGCCAACAGCATCTCCATGACCACGGGGCCGCCATGTCCCTGCAGCTCGATGACGTCCTCGCCGGTGAACGAGCTGGGTGAAGGAAAGTACAGCAGCAGACCCTCGTCGATCGGACCGCCGTCCGCCGCTCGAAAACGAACGAAGTGCGCGTGCCGCGGCGTCGGTGCGATGCCGCTGAGGGCCTTGGCAAAAACAAAAAGGGATGGCCCGGAAACCCGGACCACCCCAATGCCGCCACGGCCTGGCGCCGTGGCGATGGCCGCAATGACGTCAGGCCTTCTTGGCTTTGCCACCCTCGATCATCCGGGTGATCTGCCATTGCTGGGCAATGGAGAGAAGGTTATTGACGACCCAGTACAGGACGAGACCGGACGGGAACCACAGGAACATGAAGGTGAACACGATCGGCATCGCCATCATGATCTTGGCCTGCATCGGGTCCGGCGGTGTCGGGTTGAGCTTGGTCTGTACCAGCATCGACACACCCATGATGATCGGCAGGACGTAGTAGGGATCCTTGTTGGAGAGATCCTGGATCCAACCGAGCCACGGGGCGTGCCGCATTTCGACGCTGCCCAGCAGCACCCAGTACAGTGCAATGAACACCGGGATCTGCACCAGAATCGGCAGGCAGCCACCGAGCGGATTGATCTTTTCCCGCCGGTACATCTCCATCATCTCCTGCTGCATCCTGGCCTTGTCGTCGCCGTACTGCTCCTTCATGCGCTGCAGCCGAGGCCCCAGGGTGCGCATCTTGGCCATCGACTTGTAGCTGGCAGCGGACAGCGGAAAGAAAGCCGCCTTGATCATCACGGTGACCAGGATGATTGCCCAACCCCAATTGCCGGTGAGCTTGTGGAACCATTCCAGCAGCCAGAACAGGGGCGCAGCGATCACCGTCAGCCAGCCGTAGTCGACGACCAGATCCAGGCCTGGCGCAATGCCCTCGAGCTTGTCCTGCTCCTGGGGGCCGGAGTACATCGGCACCGTGATGCTGCCGTCCTGTCCGCTCGCGATGTCGCCGAGCGGCAGGATGACGCCTGCCGCGTATAGGTCCGCCCCGACCTTGCGGGCGATGAATTCGCGCTCGGCGTCGCCCTCCGGCAGCCAGGCACTGACGAAGTAGTGCTGCACCATCGCGATCCAGCCGTCGCGTGCCTTCCGGTTGAACTGGGCCGTGCCGTCCGCAATCTCGTCGAAGTGGATCTTCTGGTACTTCTCGGCCTCGGTATAGACTGCCGGTCCGGTGAAGGTGGATACGCCCATCTTCTTCCCACCGTCGGCCGGCTTGCCGTCGCGCGCGAACTGGAAATAGGCAAACGGCGCGATGCTGGCATCCGACCGATTTTCCACCTGGTAGCTGGTCTCCACCTCGTAGCTGCCCCGCCTGAAGGTCAGCACCTTGAACACCTGCACACCTTCGGGCGCCTGTTCCGCCTTCAAGCGGACGGTCAGGGTGTCGGCGCCCTCGGCGAGGCGCTGCTCCCCTTCCGGCAGCGAGAAGCGGGTCTTGTGATTGGGCAGGCCTTCGCCGATCAGGCCGCTCTGGGCCACGTACACATGGGGCTGGCTGCGGTCGAGGAGCACGAGGTTGTCGTCGCCGTCGCGGGCCAGCTTGTGCTGCTTCAGTTCCAGGTGGACGAGGTTGCCGCCCTCGGCGGAAACCTCGGCGATGATCAGGTCGGTCTCGACATTGACCGTCGGGGCCGATCCGCCCACCGCGGCACTGATCTCGGGCGCCGCCGGCGCGCCCGACAGGGTGGTCGTCGGGGCGTCCGCCATGGCAGCGCCCTCGGCAGCCGCACTGGTGCCTGCGGCGGTACGCGCCGCTTGTGGTGCCGGTGCGGGCGGCGCGTTGAATTTCATCCAGCCGTCCCACAACATGAACAGCGAGAAGCAGAAGATCAGGATCAGGAAGAGTCGACGATTGTCCATCGGATGGATAGCTCGGAATCTGGTGGTCAGGGCATCAAGGCACGGGGTCGTAACCGCCGTGCGAGAACGGGTGGCAGCGGCCGACCCTCTTGATCGCCAGCCAGCCGCCACGGAAGGCTCCGTGGCGCCGGACGGCCTCGATGGCGTATTCGGAACAGCTCGGATAGAACCTGCAGTTGCGGCCCAGCATCGGGCTGAGCGCGAATCGATAGACCTTCAGCAGGCCAATCAGCAGGGTCTTCATCGGCGCAATCTGCCAAGCAGCTGGTCGAGGTCGGCGCGCAGCTCGCGGCGGCTGGCCTGCTGAGGTGGCGCTGTCAGCCGAACGATCAGGTCGACAGTCGGCAAACCCGCCCGGCATTGGCGAAAGGCTTCACGGGCGATCCGCTTCATCAGGTTTCGCTGGACGGCGCGCCGCGCGAGCTTCTTGGCGACGATCAAACCGAGCCTTGCACTGGCGCCCTCGGCGGGACGGTAGTGTAGCGTGAAGAAACGGCCGCGCAGCGCCCGCCGAAAAGCAAAAACGGATGAAAATTCATCCGTTTTGCGTAAGCGGAAGTCGGCGGGAAACCGGTTCCGCCCGGCGCTTTCGGTGCACGCCGGCTCGGTCACCGGTTATACCGACAAACGGTGCCGGCCCTTGGCTCGCCGAGCGGCCAATACCTTGCGACCGCCACGGGTGCGGGAGCGGACGAGGAAGCCGTGGGTACGCTTGCGGCGCACGACGGAAGGTTGGTAGGTACGTTTCATGATTGCTTGCGGCGTTGGATACAGAACCCGTGATTCCATCCCATAATCCACTGTTTGTCAATAATCTTTTAATGTTTCCCTTGTGGATAACTCGCCTTCACCGGGGTACAATTCCACCTTCGCTCCGCGGCTGGCGCCATCGCCGAGACGGCCGCAGGCAGCCCCGAAAATGCCCGAGAAGGAGAACCCCGCGCCGCGTGTTCGGTGGCAGCGTGGGCGTTCCCCCGCCATGCCCTTCTGCTGCGTTGATGAATCTGTGAGTCAAGACTTCTGGTCGTTTTGTCTGCTGAAGCTCGAACAGGAACTGCCCTCCCAGCAGTTCAAGACCTGGATCAAGCCGATGGTGGCCGAGGATGGCGACGGCGAGCCGCCGGGCCTGCGCCTGCTTGTGCCGAACCAGTTCTTTCTCAACTTCGTGCGCGATCGCTATCTGCCGCGCATAAGCGAACTGGGTGTCGAGTACTTCGGCAGCCACCGCAACCTGGAGCTGAAGGCACGGGTGGGTGCCGTCCGCGGGGCCGCTGCTACGACCAATCCGCCCGGCCGGCCGCCGGTCAACGGTGGACGCCCCGCTACACCCGCTGCGCTGGTCGACGTCGATGACGTGCCACCGCCGAAGCCGATACGCCGACCCTCGGCCAAGGCCGCGGCGTCAGGCACTGCCTATGACAAGACCCGTCTGAATCCGGAGTTTACGTTCGATAATCTGGTCACCGGCCGGGCCAACGATCTCGCGCGGGCAGCTGCAGTCCAGGTCGCCCAGAATCCTGGCGCCTCCTACAATCCGTTGTTCGTCTATGGTGGCGTCGGCCTCGGCAAGACTCACCTGATTCACGCACTGGGCAACGCGATCCATCACAACAATGCGCGCGCGGTGATCCGCTATGTCCACGCCGAGGACTACTACGCCGACGTCGTGCGTGCCTACCAGCAAAAGAGCTTCGATGTCTTCAAGCGCTATTACCGCTCCCTCGACCTGCTGCTGATCGACGACATCCAGTTCTTCAACAACAAGAACCGTACCCAGGAAGAGTTCTTCCACGCTTTCAATGCGCTCACCGAGGCCAAGAAACAGGTGGTGATCACCTGCGATACCTATCCGAAGGACATCCAGGGTCTCGAGGACCGCCTGATTTCGCGGCTGGACTGGGGCCTGACTGTCCAGATCGAGCCGCCGGAACTGGAGATGCGGGTAGCGATCCTGCAGAAGAAGGCCGAGGCCGACCGCATTGCCCTGTCCGATGACGTCGCCTTCCTGATCGCCAAGAACCTGCGTTCCAACGTCCGCGAGCTGGAAGGCGCCTTGAAGAAGGTTCTGGCCTTCGCCCGCTTCCATGGCAAGGAGATTTCGCTGGAACTGGCCAAGGAAGCACTGAAGGACCTTCTCAACGCCCACAACCGGCAACTCACGATCGAGCACATCCAGAAGACCGTTGCCGATTACTTCAAGATCAAGATCGCGGACATGCACTCGAAGAAGCGCACCCGCGCGATCGCCCGGCCGCGGCAGGTGGCGATGGCGCTGGCCAAGGATCTGACGCCGATGAGCCTGCCGGCGATCGGCGAGGCCTTCGGCGGCCGCGACCACACGACCGTGCTGCATGCCTGCCGCACGATCGCCGACCTCAGGCGTGGTGACCCGCAGCTCAACCACGACCTGCACGTCCTGACCCAGGTTCTGCGTGGCTGACGCCGCGCAGCGCCGACAACGATCGACGACATCCACAACCAAGACGAATCAAGACGGAGAACGCCCCTGATGCTTCTTCTGAACACCACGCGAGAAGCCCTGCTCGGACCGCTGCAGTCGGTAGCGGGCATCGTCGAGAAGCGCCACACCTTGCCGATCCTGTCGAACGTGCTGATCGAGAAGCGCGGTGACGCATTGACGATGCTCGCCACCGACATCGAGATCCAGATCAAGACCAGCGCCGAGGGCGGCGGCGGCGGCGAGGACGTGTCGGTGACGGTCGGCGCCCGCAAGCTGCACGACATCCTGCGGGCGCTTCCCGACGGCGCCGAAATTGGCCTGAACCTCGACGACAAGCGCCTCCTGGTCAAGGCCGGCCGCAGCCGATTTCAGTTGCAGACCCTGCCCGCTGCCGATTACCCGCGCCTCAATCCGCCCACCGAAGACGTGGTCGGCTTCCAGGTGCCGCAGCAAGTGTTCAAGCGCCAACTGGCCCAGGTCAGCTACGCGATGGCCCATCAGGACATCCGCTACTACCTGAACGGCCTGTTGATGCTGGTTCACGGCAACGCGCTGCGCATGGTCACCACCGACGGCCACCGCCTGGCCTTTGCCGAAACGACGATCGATGGCGAATTCCCGGCAGCGGAAGTCATCCTGCCCCGCAAGACCGTCCTGGAACTCGCTCGCCAGCTGGGTGATTCCGAGGAGCCCCTGGAGATCACGCTGGCGGGCAACCAGGCGGTGTTCCGATTCGGACCGATCGAGCTGATTTCCAAGCTCATCGACGGCAAGTTTCCGGACTACGAGCGCGTCATTCCTCAGCACCATCCGACGCAGCTGGCATTCGCCCGCGTGCCCCTGCAGGCGGCTCTCCAGCGCGCGGCGATCCTGACCAACGACAAGTTCCGTGGCGTGCGGCTGGTGCTCGAGCCGGGCAGCCTGAAGATCATCTCCAGCAACGCCGAGCAGGAAGAGGCGCAGGAGGAACTCGAGATCGACTACCAGGGCGCAGCGCTCGACATCGGCTTCAACGTCACCTACCTGCTCGACGTGCTTGCCAACGTCGCCAGCGACGAAGTGGTGGTGCACCTCAACGACTCCAATTCATCGGCGCTGATCACCGTCGCCGACATGCCCGGCTTCAAGTACGTGGTAATGCCGATGCGCATCTGAGGCTGCTAGATCCTGCGGTGGCCGGCGCCGGCCACCGCGCGCCCGCCCATTGCAATACCCCGGAGCGCTCCGCGCTCGCCTGAACGAGATCGACGATGTCCGAAACTTCCAAGCCGCAAGCCAGTTACGACGAATCCAGCATCCAGCAGCTCGAAGGCCTCGAAGCCGTGCGCAAGCGCCCGGGCATGTACATTGGCGACACCTCCGACGGTACCGGCCTGCATCACATGGTGTTCGAGGTGGTCGATAACGCCATCGACGAGGCGCTGGCCGGCCATTGCGACGACATCGTCGTGACGATTCACCCGGACAACTCGATCTCGGTATCCGACAACGGCCGCGGCATCCCGACCGGCGTCAAGATGGACGACAAGCATGAACCGAAGCGCTCGGCCGCCGAAATCGTGATGTGCGTGCTGCATGCCGGCGGCAAATTCAACCAGAACAGCTACAAGGTCTCCGGCGGCCTGCACGGCGTCGGTGTCTCCTGCGTCAATGCGTTGTCGAAATGGCTACGGCTGACGATTCGCCGCGACGGCAGGAAGCACTATCTGGAATTCAACCACGGCAAGCCGGTAGACCGGCTGATCGAGGTGGTCGACGGCATCGAGACTTCGCCGATGAAGGTCGTCGGCGAATCCGCCAAGAGCGGCACCGAGCTTCACTTCCTGGCCGATGAGGAGATCTTCGGCGTGGTCGAGTTCCATTATGAGATCCTCGCCAAGCGACTGCGGGAGCTTTCGTTCCTGAACAACGGCGTGCGCATCCGGCTGGTGGACCAGCGCACCGCCAAGGAAGAGGACTTCGCCTTCGCCGGTGGCGTGCGCGGTTTTGTCGACTACATCAACCGCGCGAAGACCGTGTTGCATCCGACCGTTTTCTACGCCGAGGGCGCCACCAAGATCTCCCACGGTGCCGACCACGACGTGGAACTGAGCGTCGAGGTGGCAATGCAGTGGAACGACAGCTACCAGGAACAGGTGCTGTGCTTCACCAACAACATCCCACAATCCGATGGTGGCACCCACCTCACCGGTCTTCGCGCGGCGATGACCCGCGTCATCAACAAGTACATCGACGAGAACGAGATCGCCAAGAGGGCCAAGGTGAACGTCTCCGGCGACGACATGCGCGAGGGCCTGGCCTGCGTGCTGTCGGTCAAGATGCCGGACCCCAAGTTCGCCAGCCAGACCAAGATGAAGCTGGTATCCTCCGAAGCCCGGCCGGCGGTCGAAGAAGTGGTGGCCAGCAAGCTTGGCGACTACCTGCTCGAGAACCCGATCGACGCCAAGACCATTTGCGGCAAGATCGTCGAGGCCGCCCGCGCCCGCGAAGCCGCCCGCAAGGCCCGCGAAATGACGCGCCGCAAGGGTATCCTGGACGGCGTCGGCATGCCCGGCAAGCTCGCCGACTGCCAGGAAAAGGACCCGGCCCAGTGCGAGATCTACATCGTCGAGGGCGACTCCGCCGGCGGCTCCGCCAAGCAGGGCCGCGACCGCAAGTTCCAGGCGATATTGCCGCTGCGCGGCAAGGTGCTGAACGTCGAACGCGCCCGCTTCGACAAGCTGATCAGCTCCGAGCAGATCGCCACGTTGATCACCGCGCTCGGTACCGGCATCGGCAAGGAAGACTACAAGCCGGAAAAACTGCGCTACCACCGCATCATCATCATGACCGACGCAGACGTGGATGGCGCCCACATCCGTACCCTGCTGCTGACCTTCTTCTACCGCCAGATGCCGGAGCTGGTGGACCGCGGCCACATCTACATCGCCCAGCCTCCCCTCTACAAGATCAAGCACGGCAAGAGCGAGCGCTACATCAAGGACGACCACGAACTGAACGCACACCTGCTCAAGCTCGCCCTCGACAACGCCGCCCTGAAGCCGCGAGAGGGCGCCGACGAGATCAGTGATGAAACCCTGGGCGGCCTGGCCCGCACCTACCTGCTGGCCGAGGCCGTGATCAATCGCCTGTCGAGCCTCATCGACGCCGAGGTGCTGCATGCGCTGCTGCACCACAACCTGGAGGTGTCGATCGCCGACCACGATGCCGCCATCGAATCCGCCGCGCGTCTGCAACAGGTGTTGGCGCCCGAGCTGACGCTGGGCGCCGAGTTCGACGATGCCTCCGAGACCTGGCGCATCACCATCGCCCGCCAGCACCACGGCAACCTCAAGAAGAGCTGGATCGAGGAAGAGTTCCTGGCTTCCGGCGACTACAAGACCATCCGCAACGCCGCCGAGAGCCTCGACGCACTGATCGGCGCCGGCGCGATGATCCGCCGCGGCGAAAAGAGCCAGCCGGTGGATAGCTTCGCCGAAGCCATCACCTGGCTGCTGGCCGAAGTGGATCGCGGCATCAGCAAGCAGCGCTACAAGGGTCTGGGCGAAATGAACCCGGAACAACTGTGGGAAACGACCATGGATCCCGCGGTACGACGATTGCTGCGCGTGCAGATCGACGACGCGATCGCCGCCGACGAGATCTTCACGACGCTGATGGGGGACAACGTGGAACCGCGCCGGGCATTCATCGAGAGCAATGCTCTGTATGCGCAGAATATCGACGTCTAGTAGTTTGCTTCGTCAGCCAAGGAACATGACGAAAGAGATGCATCCGGCGTCGTGGCAAGGCGCGAGCCACCGCGATGGCTGGAACTATCGCGCGGACGAGCAACTCCGCCACGGAGCGCGAGGCGCGCTTTCGTGTTCCGGCATCTGCAAAGCAGACCGCTAGATTGCCGCCGGCCGCGACGGAAGATATGTCGTCTTGTCGAAAGGGTGTGATCGGTCGCGCTCTCCGGTGGTCTGCGGCAGGTCTGGCGAAACGAACGGGGTCATGGGCGACGGAGGCAGATTTCCGTCTCGCGATTGCACGCGAAGAGGGTATGAAAATCTCGCCGACGCCCGGCATGGTGACGCCCACACGGCAAACCGATCTTCGATCCGACCATCGTGCCCGTCCACGGCTGGCAATCAGCAGACAAGCACGAAAAGCCGGGCGCGCCGGCATCGGCCATCCACGGGGCGTGTCGATCACCAGGCTGCAAGCCGCCGTGGATGCCTTCCTGGAAACACCGCGGTTGAATCGTTCGTCCGGCCGGATTACCGGCCTCTAACGGGTAGCCACGCCGGTTAATGATCCGCTACTTGAATTCTCCGTCGCCGGCTGGGGCTGGCTCGGATGGCGTCATCTCGGCGATCTCCGGTGGTCTTGGCCAAGCGATCATTGCGCGCCACCCAAAACGCACACCGCCCGGCAAGCCGGGCGGTGTGTCGGAGCGGGGGATGCGCTCGTTACTTGTAGACGCCGATCTCGACTTCCTGCTTGGCGCGCGAGCCGGTGTTCTTCTGGGTCACGGTGTTGTTGTTGGCATTGACCGTGGCGCTGCCGAGCAGCGGGCCGTCCATGAAGC
>JAGRGB010000042.1 GCA_020445745.1 Rhodocyclaceae bacterium
ACCCGGTCATCTACTCGTCGTCGGACTGGGGCATCCACGACGACAAGGGCTACTACACCATCCTCGGGCGCATGGACGACGTCATCAACGTCGCCGGTCACCGCCTCGGCACCCGCGAGATCGAGGAAGCCGTGCAGGCCCATCCGGCGATCGCCGAGGTGGCGGTGGTCGGTGTCGCCGATCAGCTCAAGGGCCAGATGCCGATGGCCTTCGCGGTGGTCAAGAGCGCCGATTCGGTGAGTACCCCGGAGAAGGCGGCCGCCCTCGAGAAGGAAGTCATGAAGAAGGTCGACGGCATCCTCGGCGCCATCGCGCGCCCGGGCCGGGTGCACTTCATTTCCGGCCTGCCGAAGACCCGTTCCGGCAAGATGCTGCGCCGTTCGATCCAGGCCCTGGCCGAGGGCCGCGATCCGGGCGACCTCACCACGATCGACGATCCGAGCACCCTGGAGCAGATCCGCGCCGCCCTGGCGAAGTAGTCGTCTGCAAGGCATCGTTGACGAAAACGGCCCGCATTGCGGGCCGTTTTTTTTGCGGGGGCTCCGTTCGTCAGAGGTCGCGGTCCACGTTCGCCCGCGGGTGCTGGTAGCCCGCCTCCATGTCCTCGACAACGGTGTTCCAGATCGGCCGCACCAGCCAGCGCAAGCCCTTGATGATCGACTTGACGTCGAGCATCGACGGAATGCGCAGGCCACGGTGCTCGACCGGCCCGCCGATTTGACGGATCTTGACGCCGAGCTTGCCGAAATGGGCGGCAAGCCGCGGCTCGGTGAGCACGAACATGGTCTCGATGCCGCTGCGTTCCGCCATATGGACCGCACCCAGATAGAGACCGACCGGAATGTACGGGAAGCGGGGCTGGTGCTTGGTACCGAAGTCTTCGCGATTGATCGAGACCGCCCTCTTGCTGTCGCCTGCACGACGGCGGAATGCCGCGCGCACCGCGAGCCGCGATATCTCGGCAATGCTGTCACGGGGCAGCTTGGCGGGATCGATGATGCTACGGTCGAGGGTGGCTTCGCAGGTCCATTCGAACGGCAGGGGGTAGTGCGGGTCGCCTGGCCGGGCCAGCACGATGCGGTTGCAGCCGACCAGGCGGGCATTCTCGCCGGAAGTCTTCATCAGGCAGTGCAGGCTGTGCGTGTCGTACTCGTCGGTCTCGCGACGCTCGGGTCTGACCGGCTCGAAACCGAGTTCCTCGCAATAGACTTCGTGTCGGATCGCGAACACATCATCTCGCGAGTGCTCCCCAAGCGCCGGATGAATCCCCAAGTAGCTCCTGAAGCCCTCGCCGAGGTTGAATCGTTTGAACAACATCATCGGTCTTGCCCGCATTCCGCAGCGCGTCCGTGAGCGGTATGCATTGAATTTCGGATGTCGGAATTTGGGCCATGGACCCCGCCCCCGGTATGGCCGGACAGGCGCACCTGGGTTGGCAGCGGCCTGAATGTCTCCCGTCGGCGCCATTCCGGTGCGGACCGTCGGGACGGACGCGGCCTAGCGCCCGTACGCGCTCGTATCTCGGCGACGATCCGCAGATGCCGGGGCAGGGCCGCGAGGCGCTCACGCCTTGGGCGCGCCGTTGGCGACGGTGCTGCAAACGGTCCCCAAGCGCGGGCCATGGTTCGACGCACTTTCGGTTGCACCATCGGGCAAGGAGATGGCCGGTTCACGACGACCGGCGGGCGTGCTCGGCGTCGATATCCTCCTTGCAGACGGTGAAGATCTGTCGCAGCAGCCAGCGCAATTCCTTGACCAGCGTCGGCACATGCATCACCGAGGGCATCCGCTTGCCGCGGTGCTCGACCGGCTCGCCGATCTGCTTGATCGTCACCCCGAGCCTGGCGAAATGGGCGGCGAGCCTGGGCTCGGTCAGGACGAAAAGCCATTCGATGTCGTTGCGCTGGGCCAGGTAGATCGCGGACATGTAGAGTCCGACCGGCACGTAGGGGAATCGCGGCTGCTTGCGATCGCCGAAGTCTTCGTCGCTGATCGACAATTCCGATTTCTTGGTGTCGCTGCGCCGCCGCCGGTAGCTTGCGCGCACAGCCAGGCGGGAGACTTCGGCGATGTGTCTGCGCGACAACTTGGTCGGGTCGATGATCGATCGGTCGAGCGTGTGCTCACAGGTGTGTTCGAAGGGCAGGGGGCGATCCGGTTCGTCGGGGTCGGCGAGGACCAGCCGATTGCAGCCCACCGGCCGGGGATCGTCTCCCGACGTCGTCAGCAGGCAGTGCAGGCTGTGGGCGTCGTAGGCGTCGGACTCCATGCCGTCCGGGCGGGTCGCTTCGAATTCGAGCTCGACACAATACACTTCGTGCCTGACCCGAAAGACCGTTTCCAGATCCTCCCGGGAGACGGCCTGCCGCACCTTGAAGTAGCGGCGAAAACCGCTGCCAGGATTGAACTGTTCAAGGAATCCCATGGCTTCTCTTCACAAAAGTCACTCGGTTCTGCTGGCCTACTTGGCCTGCCGCAGGGCATCGACCACCGGCGTCCTCGAAATCCTGCGCGCGGGAAGAACGACGGCAGCGACTGTCGCCACGAAACCGACGAGCGCTGCCGTGAGAACGTCTCCGGGAACGATTCTGATGAGCGCCGTGTAGCCGACGTTGGCGTTCGGCGGCGGCGGCATCGATATGCCGATGCCGGAGATTATCCAGGCGCAGGCGAATCCCAGCACGACACCGGCGGCGGCACCGAGCGAGCCGATGACGATGTTTTCCTGAACCAGCAGGGAAAAGATGTCGCGCGGTCGATTGCCGAGTGCCAGCATCGTCCCGAATTCGCTGACGCGCTCGTAGCAGCTCATGTTGACGCTATTGACGACCGACAGCAGGACCATCGCCAGGATGATCCATTGCAGTACGCCGAACTGGCTCTTGTAGAGCTGAACCGTCTTTTCATAGAAATCCGCGATCTGTCTCCAGTTCCTGACTTCCAGTTCACCCGAGCCGAGCAGCGCACCGATGCCGGCAGCGGCGGCGTCGGTGCGGTCCGTCGCGTCCAGCGTGACCACCAACAGGTTGGCACCGCTGGTGAACATCAGTTCCTGGGCGGCCGGCAGGCTGATCCGCACGGCATGGGCGTCGAATTCCTTGGAAAAGCTCTGGAAAACGCCGACCAGCTCGAATTCCAGGGAATTCAGCGCCCCGTCGGCCGTGGACACCACCAGCGTCACGAAATCCCCGGGCTCGAGCGCGAGGGATTCGGCGACGCCCTGGCCGGCGATCATCGCCAGACCGTCGCCGTCGCCGAGCTGCCGGCCCGCGATGATCTTGAGGAAGGTACCCAGGCGCGCTTCCTTTTCCGCTTCGATGCCTTCGCCGACGATCGCCAGATCCCGCCGGCCGTTGTTGAGCAAGCCCGAAAAACTCAGGCGTGCGGCCACTTGCCGGACATCCTGCTGGGAGCGGATCTTGTCCATCACGCTGGCGGGATCGTCGATCAGGTACTGCTCGGGGCGGCGGGAGCCCTTGTCGAGAAAATCGCGCTTGAAGACCTGGACGTGGCCGGTCTGGGAGTGGATTATCGCCTCGCCCAATTGGACGAAGATGTCCTGGACGAAACCGCCCGCGAGAATCAGACCCGCGACGCCGGAAACGATGGCGGCGAGGGTCATCGCCGTTCGAACCTTGTGGCGATAGACGTTTCGGATTGCCAGGTGGAATGTAATGATGTTCATCGCTGGTGGCGCAGGGCATCCACGATGTTCATGCGCGATGCCTTCCAACTCGGAAAGATGCTGGCCAGAATCGTCGTCGCGAATGCGAGCTGGAAGCCGTCCAGGGCCAGCTCGGGCGAGATCGCGATGCGACCGGTATAGCCGTGGGACATGCCGGGGGCCGGCGGCATCGGTATCCCGATCAGCGAAATCAGCTCTCCCAGCAGGAGCCCGATCGCGACGCCGAGGGTTCCGCCCAGCACGCCGATGAGGGCGCCTTCCATGACGAACAGGCCGAGGACGCCGCGGCGCCGCACACCCAACGCCATCGACGTGCCGATCTCCGTCGTGCGTTCGAAAACCGACATCGACAGGGTGTTCGAGATGCTGAGGATCACGATCAATGCGATCAGGGTGCGCACCACGCCGACCTGCTTCGAAAAGAGCTCGACCGTCTTGTTGTAGAAGTCGGCCAGCTTGGTCCAAGGCGTGATCTCGAAATCGTGGGCGTCGAACGTACGCGCGAGCGCCGCATGTTCGGTAGGCATGTCGGAGCCGTCGGCCAGCAGCACCACCCAACTGGTCGCACCCGCCACGCCCATGAGTTCGCGTGCGAGGGGTATCGGCGCGCGCAGCGCCGTCGCGTCGTAGCCCTTGTTGGCGGTGTGGAAAATGCCGGCGACCTGTGCTTCCAATCCATTGACGCCACCTTTGGCGGTGGTCGCCAGCAGCACCACGGTGTCGCCGACGTCGGCGGCCAGATTGGCTGCCAGCCCCTCGCCCAGCAGCACGGAACTGCCGTCGGCCTCGGTCAGGTCCTTGCCCTTGACGATCAGGATTGCCCGGGTAATCGGTTTCTCGCGCACCGGGTCGATGCCTTCGCCGATGAACGAGATGGTCTCGTCGCCCTTGCTCAGCAGGCCGGTGAAGGCGAGACGCGGGGTGATCGTGACGACCGCCGGCCGGGACGGGTCGGGCAGTGGCTCGGGTTCCGGCAGCAGATAGCCGTAAGGGTCGCTGAGCCCCTTCTCGAAATATCCCGGCCGGGTGACCTGGAAGTGCCCGAGTTGCGAATGAATCGTCGTCTCCTCCATGGTCTCGAGGATCCAATTGAAGAATCCGCCCGCAAGGAGGAACGCGATGACACCGCCGGCCACCGTGCTCAGTGCGAGCGCCGTTCGCTTGCGCTGTCGGAACAGGTTGCGGAGCGCGAGTTTGGCGTGGAGGAAGACGGGCAGAATGCGATCGTTTAGCATACGGTAGCGCGTACTGGACTCGCCAATGATAGCGGTCTGGTGTGCCAAATGGCTACGGGAGTCCTGGATGGCAGGCATGTTCGACTATGACGTTGCCTTTTCGCGCAACGTCGGGTGGGTGACCGAGGCGGAACAGGCCGCCCTGCGCCGGAAACGGGTGGCGATCGCGGGAATGGGGGGGGTTGGCGGCGCGCACCTGCTGACCCTGGTACGTCTCGGGATCGGAAGCTTCAATATTGCGGATTTTGACACCTTCGACGTGGTCAATTTCAATCGTCAGGCGGGTGCGACGATGTCATCGGTCGGTCGGCTCAAGGTGGACGTGATGGCCGAGCTGGCGCGCGACATCAATCCCGACCTCGGCCTGGAGGTGTCGCGCGAGCCCGTATCGGAAGAGAACCTCGACGCATTTCTGGACGGCGTCGACGTGTATGTGGATGGCCTCGATTTCTTCGCGTTCGACGCGCGTAGGGAGACCTTCGCCGCCTGCGCGCGACGCGGCATCCCTGCCGTGACCGCGGCGCCTCTGGGCATGGGGACGGCCTTGCTGTGCTTCATGCCGGGCAGCATGTCGTTCGAGGAGTACTTCCGGCTGGACGGCTGCGACGAGACCGAAATGGCGCTGCGCTTCCTGCTCGGGCTGTCGCCGGCGATGTTGCAGCGCGGCTACCTGGCCGACAGCAGTCGGGTAAGGCTGGCCAACCGACAGGGGCCGTCGATGGTCGCCGCCTGTCAGCTGTGCGCCGGTGTCACCGCCGTGGAAGTGCTGAAGATACTCCTCGGTCGCGGGCGGGTGCTCGCGGCACCGTGGGGTTACCAGTTCGACGCCTACCGGCGGCGCCTGGTCCATACCTGGCGGCCGGGCGGCAACCGGAACCCGATCCAGCGCCTTGGCCTGGCGATCGCCCGCAGGCAATTCACCGGCACCCGGTCGGCTGGGGTGGGCGATGGCTGACCGCAAGATTCTGCTCGGACTGCTGGAGCGGGCGCGCTGGGCGCCGAGCGGCGACAACACCCAGCCGTGGCGCTTCCAGATCGTCGGCGACGGGCATGTTGCCGTGCACGGCTTCGATACCCGCGACCATGTCCTCTACGATTTCGACGGCTATGCCAGTCAGATCGCCCACGGGGCGTTGCTGGAAACACTGCGGATCGCTGCCAGCGAGGTCGGCCTGGCCGCCACTTGGCGCATCCGCCCCGACTGCACCGACGAGGCACCGGTATACGATGTCCAGCTTTCGGCCCAGCCCGCCCTGGCGCCCGACCCGCTGGCGCGGGTGATCGAATCGCGCGTCGTCCAGCGCCGGCCGATGAGCACCCGACCCCTGACGCAGGAGCAGCGGCAGGCGCTGCACGATGCGCCCGGTGCCGGATACCGGGTCCGCAGCTTCGCGTCCCTGGGCCAACGCGTCCGTATCGCGCGGCTGCTGTGGGACAACGCCTATATTCGCCTGACATGCCCGGAAGCGCTGCCGGTTCATCGCGACATCATCGAATGGGGTGCGCGCTACAGCAAGGACCGGATACCCGAGCAGGCGGTCGGGGTGGACCCGGTGACGGCGAAGCTGATGCAATGGGCGATGCAGCGCTGGGAGCGCGTCGATTTCATGAATCGCTACCTGTTCGGCACCATCCTGCCCCGCGTGCAGCTCGACTACCTGCCGGCGATCCGTTGTGCCGCCCACGTCCTGCTCGAGGCGAAGCAGCCGCTGCGGACCCTGGAAGACCGGGTCAGGGCAGGCGTGGCGACGCAGCGCCTGTGGCTGACCGCCGCGGCGCAGGGGCTCCACCTGCAGCCGGAGATGACCCCGTTGATCTTCGGCTGGTACGTCGGGGCCGGTCGATCCTTGTCCGCCGATCCGTCGATCGACCCGCTCGCCGAGCGCCTGTCGATGCAATTGCGAGGGACCCTCGCCCTCGAGGACGGCTTCGTCCCTGTGTTCTTCTGCCGAACGGGCAACTCCGCCGTACCGGCGGCGCGCTCGGTGCGCAAGGACCTCGACGATTTGCTCATCGCCTGAATCCCCGACGTCGGAGTCCGCCGTGCGCCAGATCACTGCCCCCCAGATCCTGTGCTTCATGTGCCTGTTGTCGCTGATCTGCGTGCTCGGTGTCGGCTCGTCTTACATCTTTCTGGGTACGCTTCCGCTGGGTGACTTCCGCGGCGTGTCCCTGCTGCTGGGTGGCGTGGTGTTCGTCTATTTGTGGGCCTTCGTGGTGTATCGCGCCTTTCTCCACGTGATGCCGCTCGAGGAGGGCGAGATCGCGCCCGGTTCGCGAGCCGAGTTCGCTGCCCAGGTCGACACGCTGTTCTATCTGCTGCTGTTCTACAGCCTGATTCGAACGCACTTCGTCCCGGTTCCGGTGATGCGGCTGGTGTACCTGGCGCTGGGGGCCCGGCTCGGATCGAATACCTACAGTGCCGGGGCGATCCTGGATCCGCCGCTGACCGACATCGGCGCCAACTGCATCATCGGTCACGATGCGGTGCTGTTCAGCCACGGGATCGAGGGGAGCAGCTTCTCGCTGTCGCGCATCCGCATCGGCGACGACGTCACCATCGGCGCCGCCGCGGTCGTCATGTCGGGGGTGGAGATCGGCTCCGGCGCGATCGTTTCCGCCGGTGCGGTCATTCCTAAGGGGACCAGGATCGGCGCCGGCGAGGTCTGGGGCGGGGTTCCCGGCCGCTGCCTGCGCTCGCCGCGCGTCGATGACGACGGCTGACGGGCGCCGGCGGCCCGGCACCCACAGCGCGAGTGGGCGATCGGCGCAGATGTGTCGGGATACTTTACATGCGTGCTCGCCCGGGGCTTGGCTGGCCCGGTAGCTTGTTGTTTTAAAATAAAATGTTTTTCTGGCACAGGTCATGCTTATGGTTGGTCGTGAGGCTTGCACGGCTTGGGAATTCGAGTAGCGTCGCGGCCTTTGATTGTTTCGATTAGCGAATACTTTGGAGATAACGTGATGAACACCAAGTTATCAGTGCTGACCGGAGCGGTAGCTGCGACGCTTGCACTGGGCATGGCCAATCCGGCTGCCGCCAGCGTCTATGGCCGGTCCTATCTGGACATCGACAGCCTCGAGATTCACATCAGTGACGATGGAGGTATCACCCCGGACACCGGCGGTACGGTTGATAATTTCAACTTTGCCCTGACCAATACGGTCAACCTGAACGGCGCCGCCGCCATTTCGATCGGCGGCTGCTCGGGCACGCCTGGGGCGCCTGGTGTGACGAACAACTGTAGCGCGGTTGCACCGCGGGCAAATGCCGCCGTGCTGAATCTGGGCGACGCAGCGGCGACCCGCGCCGAGAACACGTTCGACTTCAAGGGCCCGGGACTGAACGAGTATGCCAACTCGGATTCCGTGATCTTCGCCTCGCAGCTGACCGGTGACGTCGGGGGTTCGAACACCGAGCAGATCGCCGAGTCCGAACTGCAGACCGGCGTCAGCGCGGGATCGTCGGCCGAGATCATCTCGACGACCGGCTTCACGTTCCAGTTTACGGTCGATGGCGCCAATACGCTCACGATCGATTTCGACGCGATGCTCGACATCCTGGCGCGGATCGACGACCCGACGGCTGCGGCGGCTTCTGCCCAGTCCAACGTCCGCGTGAGCTTCAGGCTGGAAAACGACGACACCGGCGATTCCGTCACCTGGAACCCGAACGGCGATACGGCCACAGGCTGCACGGTTGGCGGACTTCTGCTTTCGTGTCTTGAGGTTACCGACGGCTTCGATCTGAACAGCGATGCCGGCACGACAACCGATGGAACCAGTGTCGGCCGGTCCGGCAGCGGAAGTTTCAGTGCTGTCATCTCCGGTCTGTTCAACGGCAACTGGACCCTGACCCTGGACGGCTTGACCTCGACCGCGCTGTCGCGGACGCCGGCCGTGCCGGAGCCGGCCTCCCTGGCGCTGCTCGGTATCGGTCTGGCCGGTCTGGCCGGAGCACGCAGGCGCCGCAAGGCCTGAGCGGCTTCATCAGCTGGCAGGAAAGGCGCGGCAGTTGCCGCGCCTTTTTTCGTCGACGATCGCCCGCGTCGTCGCACCCGGCGGCCACGATGTACCGGACGGGTGTCGGGTAGGTGCCGATGGCGACTCACGTTGCGGAGCGAGCTGTGTCCGATGCCGCATGCCGGCCCCGCCCGGGCGGTTGCGTTGTCGACCTGTCGGGGGGGAGCGCGAGAGGGGCCCCGTGGGGCTCGGTACGAGGGCTTACGGTGGTGGAGCGGGCGCCCTGTCCGGACCCCGCTGGCCAAGGATGATGTCGCGCGCACGACGCGGTGCGTCCCAGCCGTGCAACTTCTCGGCAAAGCTCTGGGCCGCGTTGCGATAGCTGGCGTCGCCGAGGACGTCGCGAATCATACCGATCAATTCGCGGATTCCCTTGCGACGCAAGTGTCGCAGGGTGATCGCCTTCCCCAGTCCGAGCTGGCGGATGCGCTTGCCGCCGAAATGCTGCTCGGCGTGCGTTGCCACGACGACCAGCGGCAGCCCGAAGCCGAGGGCTTGGTACAGGGTGCCGTTGCCACCATGGCAGCACACCAGGTCGCAGTGGGGAAGCAACGCGTTGGCATTGACGAAACGCTCGAAATAAACGCCGGGGGGCGCCTCCAGGGACGTTTCGGCGGCGCCGGTGGCGACGACGATCTGGATGCCTTCGCTGGCGAGCGTGCCGAGGTCGGGCAGCAGGTCTTCCAGGCCTTCGCTGCCCAACGTGAAATAGGCGGTCGGGCGGTCCGGGTCCAGGCGATCGAGGCACCTGGGGGCCGGCAACTGGTTGTGCCAGGTGAGGGGGCCGACGAAATGAACGTTGGCGGGCAGGTCGTCGACGGGATTGAATTCGGGAATGTCGGCGAGCAGCGACACGTCGCCTTCCTCGTGCTCGTAGGCGTCCAGCCGGGGCAGGCCGTGGCGCTTGCGCAGGCGATTCAGGTCGCCCATCACCAGGCGGTCGTAGAGGCGGCCTTCCAACCATTTCTCGGCCCGGTCGAGGAGCTGGACGCCCGGCATCCGTTCGCTGCCGAACAACTGGGCGTAGCTGAAGAACGGAATTCGCCGATAGCGGCTCATATGGACATTGAGCACTGCCACGGTAGGGATGCCGGCCAGTTCCGCCGACGTGCGTGCGGTCGGGCGGTTGTCGATCAGCACGAGTTCGGCCCGGGTCTTCGCGTACAGCGCCCGCTCGGCGTCGATGAACCGCGCGAGTTCATCCTCTCGATAGAGTTCCCAGAGCTTCTGGGTCCTGACCGCATGGACGACCCGCTCGACGGAGATGTAGGGCAGCTCGTGGATCGCAAAGCCGTCCCAGGAGGCGGCCTCGAGGTACTTGCCGTGACCGGCGAATTCGACACTGTGTCCTAGCTCGCGCAGCTCCCGGGCGATCTCGAGGAGGCGCGACACGTGCGCCAGCGCATGGGCATTGGGGATGGCAAGAATCCTCACGCGGGCCTCATGGTGTCTTGGCCGAAATCTGCTGGAGCAGTCGCTGCGCCTGCTTGCCGACCTCGCCCTTGGGCGATGCACGGACGATCGCCTCCAGTTTGCGCCGGGCCTCGGCCAGTCGCTTGTTCGCGATCAGCACCTCGGCATGGTGATGCATGATCTGCAGGTCGTCCGGTGCGGCGCGGACCGCCTGGCTGGAAAAATCATAGGCCCGCCCGGGGTCCCCTTGGCCCAGGCTCAGCATGCCCATCGTATCGAGCACCTGGGGCGAAGTCGGCGCCAGCGCATAGGCCCGCTGGGCTAGCGACATCGCTTCGCGCGGAGCCGTGTCCCGTGAAAGCCAGGCCTGGTTGTTCAGCGACGGGACATGGTCGGGGAAGCGCTCGAGGGTCGCCGCATAGACCCGTCTGGCATCCTCTTCCCTGCCCAGCGCGATCAGCGCCAGCGCAAGCTCGCTGCGGGTGCCGATGTCGTCCGGATGTGAATCGATCCATTGCTGGACGCCTCCGATGGCCTCGCCGCTCTTGCCGAGGGCCAGGCGCGCGCGCATCAGGAGGACCACCAGATCATTGCTCGGCGCAAGCTCCTGGGCACGCGCGAGGCGCTTCTCGGCGTTCGCGAAATCCTTGATCCCGAGCGCGAACCAGCCCTGGATGCCGTGCACCTCGGCGCGGTCGCCGAAGTGTTCGTCCAGGCGTTCCAGCAGCTTCCGGGCTTCGTCGAGATGGTCGGTATTGACCGCGTACTTGACCTCGGCGATTCGGGCGGGGAGGTAGCGTGGGGCCAGTGCCAGCGAGCGCTGGAGCGCCGCGCTCGCTTCCTGTGCCCGCCCCTGCCGGGCCAACGCATCGCCGAGCAGATAGTGCGCAACCGGCGAGCCGGGATCGAGGTCGACCCATTCTTCGAAACGGCTCTGGGCCAGGCGAACGTTGCCACTGAGCAGCAGCGCCTTGCCGCGCAGCTCGAGCAGGCCGGGCATTCGCTTGTATTGATCCTTAGTGATCTTTTCGGTCAGATTGAGGGTCGCGGTGACGTTGCCGGTCGCGAGATAGGCGGCGGCGAGCCGCGCACTTATCGCGAGAGCCTCCGGATTCGAGCGCAGTGCTTCCTCGAGCAGCGCGACGGCCGACGTAAAATCCCCCCGCTTGATCTGGATCTCGGACAACTGGAGGATCGCGGCATCGTTGCCGGGCCGCTCCTTGATCAGCCCTTCGAGCAGCGCCTTGGCGCGCTCCTGGTTGCCTGCAGCGGCTTCGATCTTCGCCAGCCCGGCGGTCGCACTGGGGTCGTTCGGAGCGCGTTCGAGGACGGCTTCGAGCTGCTTCTTGGCCTCCGCGACCCGCCCCGCGACGAGATGACACGCCGCCATCAGCTTCAGCGGGTCCAATTGCTCCGGATACGCCTCGGCCACCTCCCGGGCGCGAGCGAGCGCTTCGTCGAAGTGCTTGTCGCGAAACAATTCAAGGGCAAGCAGGAAGCGACGACGATAGTCGTGTTCGTCGTTGGCTGCCGCTGCATCCTGGCCATGCTCGAGATCCTCGCCCGCCATCAGCTTGCTGAGCATCAGCAGATGCATCGCGTTGGGATCGTCCGGATGAAGGCCGACCATCTTGCGCGCATAGGCGACGCCGAGCCCGCTGTCGCCCTCGAGCATCGCCAGGGACGTCAGCAGGCGCAGCGAGGTAGCGTCATCGGGCTGCTGCTGCAGCGCCTCTTTCAGTACCTCCCGTGCCGGCCCGAACTCGCCGCGACTCATCTGTATCGTACCGATGATCTTCTTGGCGGCGATCGAACGGGGCGAGTTGGCGAGGACGAACTGGGCCTGCTCGAGGGCCTGTTCGCGATGCCCGAGCAGGAACGCGACCGTGGCCAGATACATCCGGCTCGGCAGGAAGTCCGGATTTGCCGTCACGCTCTCGCCGAAGGCGCGGTCGGCCTCTGCCAGGTCGTTTCGCTTGAAATGAAGGATGCCGCTCACATAGGCGACATAGGGCTGGCCGCCGAAGCCGACCTTGCGCAGAACCTGGAGGTCTTTCTCCGCTTCGTCCAGTTTGCCCAACTGGAGCCTCGCGAAGGCCCGCTTGGCGCGGTCCATGCCTTCGAATCCCCGGTTCTTCATGGCCTTGGAGAACGCTTCGTCCGCTTCGCCCGGCGCGCCTTCGACGAGCGCCAACTCGCCGAGCACGCTCCATGGTTCGGGGGCATTGGCGTTCGACGCGATCGCCTTTTCGAGCAGCACCCGGGCGCGCTGCAAGTTGCCCAGCGAAACCTGCGCTGCTGCGGCACTGGCAAGGGCGTCGGTCGAACTGCCGTCGATTGCGATGGCGCGATCGAGAATCGCGACCGCCTCGTCGCGTCGATTGCTTTCGAACAGGGCGGTCCCGCGGGCGGCCAGGAGCGAGGCCTGATCGCTTGCCGGCAGCGAGGTCGGGATCACTGCCGTCTCCGCGATGACGTCGTCGCTCTTCCCTTGCAGCACCAGGGACTTGACGAGCAGGGCCTGACCCTTGTCGCGGGGCAGTCCCGCCTTGATGGCCTTGCGGATGTCCTGTTCCGCAGTCGCTGCATCTCCGACGATGAGGGCGATTCGTGCTCGTAGCTGCCGCGCCTCGATCATCTCGGACGAGCCCTGCAGCGCGTTCGCCAGCTCGACCAGCGCAGCCCTGTGCTCGCCCTTGGCGAAGTGGTCGTTGGCCCTCGCCAGGAATTCTTCCGGAGTCGTGCTTTCGCACCCGCCGATCAGCAGCGCCGATGACAGGAGCAAGGCCATGGAGAATCTCGGTGGGCGACAGCGACGAACCATCTTTATCGATTCCAAGTCGTGACGGGGTGGCGCATCACAATAACAGAACCCAAAGGCATTGGACGATCGGCAACGGCGCGGAGCGTGACACAATGAGTGAATTCCATTGGGTTTTCCCGGACGGGGAAGGCGCCATGCCTGACGGCATGAAACCGGACCGTGGGCTGCGGCAGACGCCGGCTGCCGTAACAGGTGGTCCTTCGAATCGACCCTCCGCCGTGGGCGCTTCCCCATGGGCGTTGCGACGTCCGGCCCAGTGTATATAGTGCGATATTGGTCTCATTGCGGCGAACCGGGCAACAACCATGCAGCCATCGAGCGTTAGGACGGCGGGCGGCGTCGGTCCCAGGATCCTGTTCCTGGCAGAAGGTGCGACCCTGGCCCACGTGGCGCGTCCCTTCGTCCTTGCCGAGGGCCTGGCGGGCAACGGCTACGAAGTGCTCTTCGCTTGCCCCGAAGACTATTCGTGGGTCGCCCGCGGCGCCGAATTCCGAGTGGCGAATCTGCAAAGCCAGCCAGCCGCGATCTTCGCCGCCCGGCTCCGCAAGGGGGCTCCCCTTTACGACGAGAAGACGCTGGCGGGTTACGTCGAGGACGATCTCGCGCTGCTGGATCGCGAGCAGCCAGATGTCGTGATCGGCGACTTCCGGATCTCCCTGGCCGTGAGCGCACGCCTGCGCAACGTGCCCTACGTCAACGTCTGTGACGCGTATTGGAGTCCGGAGCTGCCGCTCGACCCCCCTTTGCCGTCGTTGCCCCTGACCCGCATGCTGCCGATTTCGCTGGCGAGCGTGCTTTTCCGCGCCTTTTCGGGCATCGGCCTGAAGCTACATGCCTTGCCGATGGAGCGGCTGCGGGCGAGGTACGGATTGCCGTCCCTCGGACACGACCTGCGGCTGTGCTACACCGATGCCGACCTCAGGCTTTTCGCAAACTTTCCGGCCTTGTTCCCGGCGGCGGGGCCGTCGGACAGGTCCGCGTTCGTCGGACCGGTCGAGTGGTCTCCGCGGGCAACTGCAGAGATTCCGGTGATCCCCGGCGAAGGGCCCCGGGTTTACGTGACGATGGGCAGCTCCGGTGATCCCGCAGTCCTCGCAAGCTTGTTGCCGGTGCTCGCGGCGGAAGGCTGTCGCAGCTACGTCGCCACCGCCGGAAAGCCGCTGCCAGGCGGTGTGCCGTTGCACGCCGCGCACGTCGCGGACTACCTGCCGGGCCGGGAGATGTGTGCCGGGGCCGACCTGGTCGTCTGCAACGGCGGCAGCCCGACGACGAACCAGGCGCTGATGCATGGCACGCCGGTTCTGGGCATCGCGTCGAACATGGACCAGTTCCTGAACATGCGTGCGATCGAGCGCTACGGGGCAGGGCGGACGATCCGCGCGGATCGGGTCGACGCGGGGGCCGTCCGCGTCGCGCTCCGCGATCTGCTGTCCGGCGACGGCTATCGCCGACGGGCGGGCGACCTGGCGGCCTCCGTCGACAGCCGTGGCCCATCGCGAATTCTGGCGCACCACGTGGACGCCTTGCTGCGGCGACACGACCGAACAGCAGCGGCGCGTATTGACTGACCCGATGGCGGACTGCCGGCGCGTGGGGCCGGCGCCGTAGCCGATATCCGGCGATCATCGCCGCCGGCGTCGGATCCGCGGGCCGGCATGTCGGGCTAAGGCCGCGGCGACTGCCGTCGATAAAGTCTTTGACACACGACGCGGCCGCCTTTGGTACCTTTGCGATCGCTGCTGCCCGTGGCGCCGGGAGCGATCGGTGCCCTCTTCCCTGTTGATGGCGATGGATTTGCAGATGACATTGTTCGACTTGGCGCGAATTCGCGCCGGATCTGGTGGCCTGCTGAGGCGTTCCCTGACGGTGGTGATGCTGGGCCTGCCGTGTGCCGGGCAGGCGCAAGGCCTCGACGAGTTACTGGGCTTGCCCGCCGACGACGAGCGTCCGGCAGTGTTCGGATACGGTGAATTCGCGCTCGCCCGCACGCTTGCTTCGCCGGAACACTGGTCGAAGATCCGTGGCCGGCTGGAGGTCGGCACCAGCGGATCGCTGGATGGCGTCGGGCGCTGGAAATTGTCGGCCAGGGGCGACGTCGATGCGGCGCATCAGATCGAGGGGGACGTCTACCCGTCCCGCGTGCGGGACGACCAGCGAACGGATTTCGCGATCCGCGAGGCCTATATCGATTCGTCGAGCGGTGACTGGGAATACCGCTTGGGTCGTCAACAGATCGTGTGGGGCGAGATGGTCGGCTCGTTCTTTGCAGACGTCGTCTCCGCGCGGGACCTGAGGGAGTTCTTCCTGCCGGAACTGGAGACGATGCGAATTCCGCAGTGGGCGGCCCGCGCCGAATATTTCGGCACCGGGTACCACGCGGAGTTGGTGTGGATCCCGGTGGCGACCGTTGACGATATCGGCGAGCCGGGCGGCGAGTTCTATCCGTTCGCGCTGCCGGACGGGGCCACCATCCAGCCCGAGGCAAAGCCTTCGGCCCGCCCCGCGAACATGAACTGGGGGGCTCGCATGTCCGCCCTCAACGACGGCTGGGACACGTCCCTGTTCTATTATCGAAGCGTGGACATCAACGCGACCCTGTATCCCTTGGGCGGACTGGATTTCGAGCCCCGCCACGATCGCATTCGACAGATCGGTGTCACGGTCGGCAAGGACGTCTCCGATACCCTGGTGTTCAAGACCGAAGTGGTTCACACCCACGGCCGCCGGTTCTTGAGCGTCGAGGACGATCCGTTGTCGCCCTTCGCGACGCAATCCTCGGGAACCCTGGATTATGCGTTCGGCCTGGACTATTCCCAGAGCGATACGCGGATCAATATCCAGTTGTCTGCGAGGACGATCCTCGATCATGACGACCGGATGGGCGGAGAACGGAACGAGCCGGTGTTCGGCATCCTTGCCAATCACAAGCTGTCGGATCGGCTTGAAATGGAATTGCAGTACGTTGCCGGCTTGAACAGGTGGGAATACATGCTGCGACCGAAGGTCGTATGGCGTCCCGAATTGAACTGGCGAATCCAGGTCGGTGGAGACGTGTTCGAAGGCCCGGCCGACGGCATCTTCGGGCGCTTCGACGATCGCGATCGGCTGACCGCAGAGGTTCGCAGGGACTTCTAGGTGCTGGGCCGGGCGCGGCGGCTGTCTGCGTCGAGCCGGACGGTGATCTCGACCTCGGCGCTTGCCGCGACCGGGCCGGCGCGCCCCGACGGTCCGGGTCGGGAATGTCAGGCGCGGCCGGGCGACTCGATCAGCGCATATGCGGAATGGTTGTGGATCGACTCGAAGTTCTCGGCCTCGACGGTGTAGGCGAGGATGCGGGATTCCCGGTTGAGGACGCCGGCGACGTCGCGGACCAGATCCTCGACGAATTTCGGGTTGTCGTAGGCGTGTTCGGTCACGAACTTCTCGTCCGGTCGCTTGAGCAGGCCGTACAGTTGACTGGATGCCTGGGCTTCGACCATCTCGACCAGTTCCTCGATCCACAGATGGCCGTCGAGTCTGGCCGTCACGGTCACGTGCGAGCGCTGATTGTGGGCACCGTAATCCGAGATCTTCTTCGAGCAGGGGCAAAGGCTGGTGGCGGGCACCAGCACCTTCAGCGTGAACTGGTATTCCCCGTCCTGCTGGATCTCGCCGATGAAGGTCACCTCGTAGTCGAGCAGGCTCTCGACGCCGGTAACCGGCGCGGCCTTGTTCATGAAGTACGGGAAGCTCATCTCGATGTGACCGGTTTCGGCTTCCAGGCGCTCGGTCATGTCGCGCAGCATCGGCTCGAACAATTCGACCGAGATCTCGCGGTCGCGGGTGTTGAGGATCTCGACGAAGCGCGACATGTGGGTGCCCTTGAAGTCGTGGGGCAGACCGACGTACATGTTGAACACCGCGACCGTGTGCTGGGCGCCGCCGGCGCGATCGGCGACCTTGACCGGATGCCGGATCGACTTGATGCCGACCTTGTCGATGGCCAGGGCGCGGCCGTCGGCGAGGCCCTGGACGTCGGGCATGGTGTCGTTGTCAGGGGCGTTCATGGGAGATTCTCGGTTCGTCGACGCTGCGATCGGGAGCCAATGCTATCATTCCCGACTAAATTACTCAATTATTCGCCGGTCCCCGTGAATTGCCTGATCCGGCGCACGATGCCATCGGCGTCGAGGCCGATCGAAGCCAGCAGCTGGCCCTGCTCGCCGTGATCGACGAAGCGGTCCGGCAGGCCCAGTTGCAGGGTACGCGGGCGCGCATCGGAGTCTTCGAGGCAACGCACGATCTCGCCGCCGACGCCGCCGGCAACGGCATTCTCCTCGACCGTCACCAGCACGTCGTGGTCGGCCGCGAGCTCGAGGATGAGTTCCCGGTCGAGGGGCTTGACGAAGCGCAGGTTGGCGACCGTCGCATCGAGCGTCTCGCCGGCCGCGAGCGCGGCGCCGAGCATGCTGCCGATCGCCAGCAGTGCGATTCTGCGGCCGCGGCGGCGAATTTCTCCCTTGCCGATCGCCAGCGACGTCATCTCGGCCAGTGGTGCAACGCCCATGCCCTTGCCGCGCGGATAGCGGACCGCCGCCGGCCCCGAATGGCAGTAGGCGGTATACAGCATCTGCCGGCACTCGTTTTCGTCGGCCGGCGCCATCACCACCATGTTCGGAATGCACTGCAGGTAAGACAGGTCGTAGGCGCCGTGGTGGGTGGCGCCGTCGGCACCGACCAGACCGGCACGATCGATCGCGAAGGTCACCGGCAGGTTCTGCAGTGCGATGTCGTGGATCAATTGATCGTAGGCCCTCTGCAGGAAGGTCGAGTAGATTGCCACCACCGGCTTCAGGCCTTCGCAGGCGAGCCCGGCGGCGAAAGTCAGCGCGTGCTGCTCGGCGATGCCGACGTCGAAGTAGCGGGCCGGATATCTCTCGGCGAAGCACACCATGCCGGAGCCCTCGCGCATCGCCGGCGTGATCGCCATCAGCTTGTCGTCGCGGGCCGCCATGTCGCACAGCCAGTCGCCGAACACCTGGGTGTAGGTGGGCGCGGCCGGCGCCGGCGAGGGGCCGGGTCTTATGCCGGCGGTATGGTCGAAGCGCGACACCCCGTGGTAGAGGATCGGGTCCGCTTCGGCCAGCTTGTAGCCCTGGCCCTTGCGGGTGATGATATGGAGGAACTGGGGACCTTCGAGCTTCCTGAGGTTCTGCAGGGTAGGCACCAGCGCGTCGAGGTCGTGGCCGTCGATCGGTCCGTAATAGTGGAAGCCGAACTCCTCGAACAGGGTACCGGGGGCGATCATGCCCTTGACGTGCTCCTCGACCTTGCGCGCCAGTTCCAGCATCGGCGGCGCGACGCCGAGCACGCGGCCGCCTGCCCGGCGCGCCGCGCTGACCGTGCTGCCGGACATCAGTCTCGCGAAGATGCGGGTCAGGGCGCCGACCGGCGGCGAGATCGACATCTCGTTGTCGTTGAGGATCACCAGCAGGCGAAGGTCGCCCATGTCGCCGGCATTGTTGAGCGCCTCGAAGGCCATCCCGGCCGACATCGCGCCGTCGCCGATCACCGCCACGCTGTGGCGCCGGCTGCCGCTGGCGCGGGCCGCCACCGCCATCCCCAGCGCGGCCGAAATCGAGGTCGAGGAATGGGCCGTGCCGAAGGTGTCGAACTGGCTCTCGCTGCGCTTCGGAAAGCCGGAGATGCCGCCGAACTTGCGCAGCGTATCCATCGCCGCGCGCCTGCCGGTCAGGGTCTTGTGGCCGTAGGTCTGGTGCCCGACATCCCACACCAGGCGGTCGCGGGGGGTGTCGAAGACGTAGTGCAGCGCGATCGACAATTCCACGGTGCCGAGGTTGGAGGACAGGTGGCCGCCGGTCTTCGATACCGATTCGATCAGGAAGGCCCGCAGTTGGTCGGCCAGCTCGGGTAGTTGCCGGCGCTCGAGACGGCGCAGCGCGCTCGGCGAATCGATGGTCTCTAGCAAGGGGTGATCGGACATCTGGTGTCGTTATCCTGGCCGGTGCTCAGAAGTGGCGATGCACGATGAAGCGCGCGAGTTCTGCCAGGCGCTGCGATGCCGGCAGGGGCTCGATCTCGCCCAGGGCCTGGTCGAGCAACTCGCCGGCATACGCCCGCGAGCGCGCCAGGCCGAGCAGGCTGACGTAGGTGGGCTTGTCGTGGGCGGCGTCCTTGCCGGCGGTCTTGCCCAGCGTGGCGGTGTCGCCCTCGGCATCGAGGATGTCGTCGACCACCTGGAACAGCAGGCCGACCAGCTTGCCGAAGCGGTCCAGGTGCTCGATGTCGGCAGCCGCGAGCGCGCTGCCGCAGCGCGCCCCCAGCACCACGGCGCAGCGGATCAGGGCGCCGGTCTTGTGAATGTGCATGAACTCCAGTTCGCTGCGATCGAGCTGGCGGCCGACCGAGGCCAGGTCGATCGCCTGGCCACCGGCCATGCCGCGGGAGCCGGCAGCCTGAGCCAGGTCGTGAACCATCGCGACCTGAGCCGCCGGATCCGCCAGCAGGCCCGCCCGCGACAGCGCGCGAAAGGCCAGCGTCTGCAGCGCGTCGCCGGCGAGCAGCGCGGTGGCTTCGTCGTACTGCACGTGCACCGTCGGCTTGCCACGGCGCAGCACGTCGTCGTCCATGCACGGCATGTCGTCATGCACCAGCGAATAGGCATGTATCAGCTCGACCGCACAGGCGGCGGTGTCGAGGTTTTCGGGCGGTGCGCTGCAGACCTCGCCGGCCGCGTGCACCAGTAGCGGGCGGACCCGCTTGCCACCGCCCAGCACCGCATAGCGCATCGCCGCATGCAGGCGCTCGGGTGCGATCGTGGCGGTCGGCAGCAGGGATTCGAGCGCAGTTTCGGTACGCTTCAGGATGCGCGTCGTCCAGGCCTGGAAGTCGGGCATCTGCGGGACCCTAGGCGTCGTCGCCGCGCGCGGCCGTTAGCTCCGACAACTCGCCATCGTGCAGTTGGCGGATGCGTTGCTCCGCACCGTCGAGGGCTTCGCGGCAGCCGCGAACCAGCGCAATGCCGCGCTGATAGAGGTTCAGCGACTGTTCCAGGCCGATCTCGCCGTCCTCCATCTGGCGGACGATGTCTTCGAGCTCGGCGATGGACTTCTCGAAGTCGGGTTGCGCGCGGGTGGATCTGGCCATGCGGTCGGGGGCGTTGACGAGGGTTGTCGGGCCGGCGGCATGCTCTGGCACGCGCTTGGGCTATACTGCCCGGCCCTTTCCGGATTTCTATTCTTGTTCAGGAGGTTCGGGGATGTCCGATATCGCTTCCCAGCTCAAGGTCGCTCCGGCGATTTCCCAATTGCCCGTGTCGTGGTATTTCGACGAGCGGATCTTCGAACTGGAGAAGCGTCTTATCTTCGATGCCGGTCCCGGCTACGTCGGACACCGGCTGATGGTACCAGAAGTCGATGACTACCGTTCGCTGGAATGGCGCGATCACGCCAGCCTGCTGGTGCATGGCGAGGACGGTTTCCACGAGATGTCGAACGTCTGCCGTCATCGTCAGGCGATCATGCTGGAAGGATCCGGAAAGCTCGCCAACATCGTCTGTCCGCTGCATCGCTGGACCTACGACAAGGGTGGCAAGCTGCTCGGCGCGCCGCAGTTCGAGCGCAATCCCTGTCTCGACCTGCGGCGCGCGTCGCTCGAGAGCTGGCAGGGGCTGCTGTTCCGCGGGCCGCGTTCGGCGGCCGCGGACCTCGCCGGCATGAAGGTGGCCCCCGATCTCGACTTCGAGGGCTTCAAGCTCGACCGCGTGGAGATCCATCGCTGCAATTACAACTGGAAGACCTTCATCGAGGTTTATCTGGAGGACTATCACGTCGCGCCGTTCCACCCGGGGCTCGGCAATTTCGTGACCTGCGACGATCTGGCATGGCAGTTCGGCGAATGGTTCTCGGTGCAGAGGGTCGGCGTGACCTCGCTGTCACGCCCCGGCTCGGAGGCCTATCGCCGCTGGCACCGGGCGGTTCTCGATTACTGCGGCGGCGAGTTGCCGCGGCACGGGGCGATCTGGCTGACCTACTACCCGAACGTGATGGTCGAGTGGTATCCCCACGTGCTGGTGGTCAGCACGCTGATCCCCGAGGACGTCAATCGGACCACCAACGTGGTCGAGTTCTATTACCCGGAAGAGATCGTCGAGTTCGAACGCGAATTCGTCGATGCCGAGCAGGCCGCCTACATGGAGACGGCGGTCGAGGACGACGAGATCGCCGAGCGCATGGATCGCGGTCGCCTCGCCCTCATGCGCCAGGGCGTCGACGAGGTCGGGCCGTATCAGTCGCCGATGGAAGACGGCATGCAGCACTTCCACGAGTTCTACCGCGGCCTGATCGAAGCGGAACTCTGACACGGCAAGGGCAGCGGATCGCACCCTTGTAAGCATCAAGTAAGATCCGCCTCCATATACTCCGCCCCACGGCTGATTCAATTGGCAGCCCGCGGCTTGTCCGTGGCGCCGCCTGGCCGAGATCAACACCTTAAGTGAGGAGGCAAAATGGACAAAAGCGCTCAAGCCTATTGGAAGGCGGTGCTCGGTCTGCTGACCAAGATCCTGATCGTGTGGTTCGCAGTGTCTTTCGGCGCCGGCATCCTGCTGGCACCGGTTCTCAATACCATCCATCTGGGCGGATATCCCCTGGGCTTCTGGTTTGCCCAGCAAGGGTCGATCTACATCTTCATCCTGCTGATCATCTGGTATGCGAAGGCGATGGGTAGGCTCGACCAAGAATTCGACGTGCACGAAGACTAAGCCAGGGGACACAATCAATGGATCTTCAAACTACG
>JAGRGB010000043.1 GCA_020445745.1 Rhodocyclaceae bacterium
CGCCGCCCGGCATCATCGTCACCGAGGCGCCGAGCTTCTGCAGCACCTTGCCGCCGAGGCCGGCGAAGCGGATCTTCATGCCGTCGTAGTCCTTCAGGCTCTTGATCGGCTCCTTGTACCAGCCGGCCGTCTCCGGTCCGATGATGCCGCAGAACTGGGCGTGGACGTTGAAGCCCTTGTTCTTGTAGACCTCCTGCAGCATGTCGTGGCCACCACCGTACATGTACCAGCCGGCGTAGGACCACGGCTTCAGGCCGAACGGCACGGCGGCGAACAAGGGCACCGCCGGGACCTTGCCCTGGTCGTAGCCGATCCACGTGTAGCCGGCGCTGACCTTGCCGTCGGAGACCGACTGCAGGATCTCGAACGGCGGCACCAGCTTGCCCGGCTCGAAGACCTTGACCTGGATCGAGCCGTCGCTGGCGGTGGTCAGCTGTTCGGCAACCCACGCGGCCGGCGTGCCCAGACCCGGCAGGTTGGTCGAAAAGGCTACCGGCATCTTCCAGCGCAGCTTGTCGGCGAACGCCGACTGCGGCAGGGTTGCCAGCGCTGCGCCGGCGATCGCGATCGCGGTGGCGGCCAGTCGCGCGGTGGTCGTCCGGGTCTCTTTCTGCGTCATCGAATGATTCTCCTCGCATATGACAGTGCATGATGTAGTGCCCCGTGCCACGCGGGCTCACCGAGCAGGCATGGACACCGGGATGCCCATGGTGCATCCCCGGCGTGCATTCTCCAACCCGGGCCAACCCTAACGCCGGTGCCTGCCGGCGGCGATGCGCAGCCCCATGCGGACGGCCGGAAGGGCGGGCTTGCACGCGCCGGCCCCGACGTGATGCACATCCCAGTTCGCTCGACCGTGGCAAACTCGGACTCTGGCCGTCCCATGGGCCGGCCGGGCCGTACTGCGGACAAGGGGCGAGATGCGGGTCTTTCTGAGCTACAGCACCCAGGATCGGGTCGATGCCGAAGCGCTGCGCCGCGCGCTCGCGGACCAGCGCCCGGATCTGGACGTGTATTTCGCGCCCCACCGCAACGAGGTCGGCGCCTACTGGCTGACCCGCCTCGAGCGCGAACTGGCCGCGGCCGATGCCGTCGTCGTGCTGCTCGGCGAGCGCGTCGGCCCATGGCAGGAGCTGGAATACTTCGACGCCCTGCGCCGCAATCGCGAGTCCGGTCGGCCGCTGCTGGCACCCGTGCTGCTCGGCGAGACCGTGCCGGGCCTGCCCTTCGTGCACCAGTTGCACTGTCTCGACGCCCGCGGACTCGGGCTCGACGAACTGGTGCCGCGCATCGTCGCGGCCCTCGATCGGCAGCCCGCTGCCGCCGACATCGCGCCGTGGCGACAGCTCTCGCCGTATCGCGGGCTGCTGGCGATGGAAACCCAGGACGCGGCCTACTTCTTCGGCCGCGAGTTGCTGAGCACCCGCATCCTCGGCGCGATCGCGATGGCGCCGACGCGGCTGCACGTGCTGGTCGGCAATTCGGGTGTCGGCAAATCCTCGGTGGCGCTGGCCGGCGTGATCGGTTCGTTGCGCAGCCAGTTGTGGCCGTCCGAGCACGCCCAGCCGTGGCCCGAGGCGCTGGCCGACAGCCGGGCGTGGCCGGTGGTGCGGCTGGCGCCGGGAAATCGACCGCTGCTGTCGCTGGCCCGGGCCTTCGTCGCGCTATGGCGCGAGAGCCCGGCCGAGATCGAGGAAGAGGCGATCAAGTGGCAGCGCCTGCTGGCCGACGGCAGCTCGCTGGCGACCCTGCTCGAAGCCACGCTGAGCCGGGTCGCGTTCCGGATGGATGCCGAGCCACCGTCGCGCGTCGTGCTCTATGTGGACCAGGGCGAGGAACTCTACAGCCGGTCCGAAGCACATCAGGCGCGGCGCCTGTCGGAGCTGCTGGCCGAGGCCGCCCTGGCGCCCGGCGTGCTGGCGCTGATGAGTCTGCGTTCCGATTACTACGGGCGGCTGCAGGAGGACGCTGCCCTCTACCCGGTAGCGCGCATCACCGACGTGCCACCCCTCGACCGGTCCGGCATCGAGCGCGTCGTGCGGCTGCCCGCCGAGCGCCTCGGTGTGCGCTTCGAAAGTGAGGAGGTGATCGAGGAAATCGTCGCCGCGGCAGTGCGTCAGCCCGGCGCCCTGCCGATGCTCTCCGACCTGCTGGCGGATGCCTGGCGCTCGATGCAGGGTGATCCGCGTGCCGACGGCGTGCTGCGGCTGCCGCCGGGATTCGTCGACATCGCGCGACCGCTGGCCGACAAGGCCGAGCGCTTCGTCGCCAGCGAGCCCGACAGCCTCGAGGCGTTGCGCCGGCTGTTCACGCTCAAGCTCGCGCTGCTGCCGCGCGAAGGCGAGGTCATGCGCCGGCGGGCACGGCGTGCCGAATGCGGCGTCGACGAATGGCGCCTGGTCGAGGCCATGGCCGGCGCGCGCTGGCGGCTGGTGACGATGGGAGAGGAGGCCGCCGAGGCGACCGCCGAGGTGGCCCACGAGGCCTTGCTGCGGTATTGGCCGCGGGTCGTGCGCTGGCTCGACGAGGCCCGCGAATTCCTGGTCTGGAAGAGCCGCTTCGAATCCGATTACCGCAGCTGGGAGGAAGCCGGCGACGCGGTCCGCGAGCGGACGCTGCTGACCGGCCTCGCTCTAGAGGTCGCCGCGCGCTGGCGCGAGCAGCGGCCGGCCGAATTGTCCGACGGCGAGCGGCTGTTCATCGCCGAGAGCGAACGGGCTGCGGTGGCCTCCGGCGAGCGGGAACGCGCCGCTGTCCGGCGCCTCGCCTGGCAGCGGCGCGCGATCTATGCCCTGGTGCTGCTGGCCTTCGCGATCGTCGGCGGCTTCGCGCTGTATTCCCTGGACCTGCGCGATCGCGCCGAACATTCGGCGGCGCTGGCGCGGCAAGCCGAGCAGCAGGCGGTAGAAGCTCGCAAGCTGGCCGAACAGAACAGCCGGGACGCGCGACATCAGGCCGAAATGGCCGACGCCCGCCGGCTTGCGATGGCGGCGGCCGGCCTGGTCGACGAATCGGCCGGCGAGATCACGTTGGCCGGCCTGCTGGCAGCCCAGTCCTTGCGGCTCGACGCCAACGTCGAGGGGCGTACGGTGATGCGCCAGGTCCTCGATCATCTGCCGGCACCCGGACGAACGCTCGATGCGCCGTGGCCGTACGCGGCAATGCACCATTCGCGTGACGGGCGGGTGACGGCATTCGTGCGCGGCATTGACGACGGCGCCCGCGACGAACCCAGCGAGATCGTGCTGCGGCTGCGCCAGGACGGTGGCGACGTCGACCGCAAGGTCGAGAACGGGCGGACGCTGAGCGCGGTGGCGCTGTCGCCGGACGGCCGCCGGTTCGCCGGCGTGGACCGTCGCGACGGTCGCCTGTTGCTGTGGGACACCGCCACCGGCAAGCTGCTCGCGGACCGCGATGCCGGTGCCCGCTCGCTGGCCTTCTCCGGCGATGGCGGTCGGCTGGTGATCACTGCCAGCGGGCGCCGGCTGCTGGTGCTCGGGGCCGACGACGGCGAGGAGATCGGCCAGCTGGGGGCTCCGGGCGGTGTCGGGGAAGTGGCGCTGATGGAAGACCGGCGAACGCTGGTGAGCTTCGGCGTGGACGGTCGCTTCCGGGCGTGGGACGGGGAACTCGGGCGGGCGCTGTGGTCGTCCCGCGGGCAGCGGCGGGGCGGCGGTCTGGTCGATATCAGCGAGGACGGCCTCTGGTTCGCGGACCGCTCGGCGGACCGCAGCCGCATCGAGATCGGCGCCACCGCGGATGGCGAGACCCAGTTCGCGATACCGGTATCCGGTCACGGCGAGCATCTGCTGTCGCCGGACGGTCGCCGGCTGGTCTGGCTGTCGCGCCGCATCGGGGACGGCCCCGGCGAGCTGCGCATCTGGGACCTGGCGAGCCGCAAGGAAATGCTCCGGCGCAGCCTGCCCCACAGCCTGGTCAATGCGGTCTTTCTGCCCGGCTCGCCGCTCCTCGCGATCGCGGCGGGTCGCAGCCGCCGGGACGATCCCGATCCCTACCTGGAGCTGGTGGACGCCAATGGCGGCAGGCCGTTGTGGCGGGCGCCGCTGCCGGCGGGATACAGCTACGCCCAGCCGCTGCCGATGGGACCGAAGCTGCTGGCGATGGCGGTCGGCCAGGGCGGGCGGCTGCTGACCGACGAGGGCGAGCTCGAGATCGACCTCGGCAATGGCGGCGCGCTGATCGCCGGGCTCGAGATCGCGCCGAGCAACACCCTGGTGCTGGTGCGCCGGCCGGCAGATGGCGCCGAGGATCTGCTCGAGCTTCGCACGGTGTTCGGGGGCGGCGTCGAACGGGTGATCGCCAGCGGTGGTTCGGTCGGCGCGCTGGCGGCCAGTACTGACGGCAAGCGGCTGATCGCCGAGGTCACCACCAATGGGCGCACCCGTGTCCGGGCATGGCGGCTGGCCGACGGCAAGGAGGTGGTCACGCTGACCCTCGACGGCCGGGCCTCGCAGCTCCACGCCCTGAGCGGCGATCGCCTGGCAGTCCATACCGTTGCCCGCCAGCTCGACGTCTGGCAGTTGGCGGTCGGGCGAAGGCAGGCCCGCTTCGCCCATGGCCAGATCGCCGACCGCCATGCACTGGCCGGAGAGGCGGCGACGGCCGTGAGCTGGCTGCCGGGGCTCGTCCAGCGTTGGGATCTTCTCGGCGCCCGTCTGCTCGACGAGCGCAAGACCGCCGATCGCGTGCTGGCGCTGGCGATCTCGCCCGACGGCGAGCGGGTGGCGTGGCTTGGTGGCGACGATGGCCGGACGTTGCGACTGTGGCGGGCGGACGGTGATGCGCCGCTGGCCGAACTGCGCCTCGAGCAGGCGCGGGCGCCGCGCTTCGCGCCCGGCGGGCGCTGGCTGTCGGTGCAGGCGGGGCAGGGCCGCGTGCAACTGTTCGATGGCACCGACCTGAAGCCGGTGGCCGATGTCGAAGCCTTGCCCGGCGGGCGCATCCTCGACGCTGCGTTCAGTGACGACGGCAGCGACCTGCTGGTGACCGAACAGCGTGAGCGGCAGCGCGGCCTGCGGGTCTTCCGGATCGCGCCGTGGCGGGAGACCGCACGCATCGGCCTGGCGGGCGCCATGGCGCCGCTGCCGCAGCACGACCAGCTGGCGATCGCCGACCGCGAGGGTGGCTGGCGGATCTGGTCCACCACCTCGGTCGGAGCCGACCGGCGCCTGCTGACGGTCACGCCTGGCGCGCTGCTGCGGGCGCCGGAAGCCGATCGGCTGCTGGCGGGCGTCGCACCCGACGAGGTCGACGGATTGCCGCGGCCGATCCGTGCGCGGGTGACGTCCTTGCCGATCGTGAATGGCCGCCCCCTGAACGCGTGGACCGTCGATGCGGCCGGCGACCGCCTGGCGGTGGTCGGCGACGACGGCATCGCGATCCAGGACGCCCGCGACGGCCGGCCGATCGCCGAGTGGCCGGATGTTCGCCTGGAAGGCAGTGGCATCGGCACTGGCCCCCACGCCCGGGCGGTGCGCGGACTGCAGTTCATCGGTTCCGGCAACGGACTGGCGGCCTTCGACAACAGCGAATTCGGCACCGCCGGACAGCATGCGCGGCTGTGGCTGTGGCACTGGCTCGACGGACCGGCCCGCGAGATCGGCGACGGCAATCCGATCAACCAGCTCGCCGTCAGCCGCGACGGCAAATGGCTGGCCACCGCCGAGGGCGCGCAATGGTGGAACGCCGCCGGCGGTCGCCGCGACGCGATCGGCCGTCATCAGCTGCGGCTGTGGAATGCCCGCAGCGGCGAACTGCTGCGCACGCTGTCGTGGGAGGAGCCGGTCGATGCGGTGGCCTTCAGTGCGGACGGCAGCCGCCTGGCGGCCCGCAGCGCCACCCGCGTCGATGTCTACTCGACCGTCGACTGGCAGCGGGAGCACAGCTTTCCGATCGACGGCAAGCGGGTCGGTGCCGGCGAGGTGGTGTTCGCCGGCAATGACGCGGTGGCCACCGAGGCGGAAGGCGGTGCCTGGCTGTGGTCGCTCGCCGACGGCAGTCGCCGCCACCTGCGCCATGGCCGCGATTGGCCGCGCATCGAGGCGTCGACCGACGGCAGCCGGCTGCTGACGATGGACCGCAAGCGCGTCGCGGCATGGTCGGTGGCCGACGGCCGCCTGCTGTTCGACGCCGAGAATCCCGGGGGCGCGTGGCGCGACGTGTGGCTGGCCGGCGGCGACGACGACGCGATGCTGGCGATCGATGCCGATGGCCTGTTGCAGATCCGCTGGCGGCGTGACGAACTGCTGGCCACGGCCTGCGCGCGCTTCGAGCGCGACCTCGGCGAGGACGAGCGGCGCCGCTATCTCGGCGAGCAGGCCGCCGCCGATCCCTGCCGGGGCGACTGAGCGGGCGCGGAGGGTCCCCGTTGCCGCGCAGATGGCCGGGTCGCGCCTGGGTGGCGGTCGCCGCCACTGCCATCGGCCCGTCGAATGGGCATTGCTGCACTGCAAC
This sequence comes from Rhodocyclaceae bacterium, assembly GCA_020445745.1. GTDB lineage: Bacteria > Pseudomonadota > Gammaproteobacteria > Burkholderiales > Rhodocyclaceae > Cognatazoarcus. Next base: position 6,475 of record JAGRGB010000043.1, read on the forward strand.
AAATAAGGCAGAATCGGGACATCCGATCACAGAGATGCTGCACACCAAGCCGTGAACGAATCCCAGCTCCGCGAATCGAAACCCCGCGGCCTGATCGGCCGCTGCGCCGCCAAGGTGGCCGCCTTGTTCGGCCGGCGACGCCGTCGCGGCCATGACCGGCCGACCCCACCGGCAGCCCCGATCCCGGCGGAGCCGCTTGCCGCCGCCGATGCGCTGCAGGCACCCGCCAACGCCGGCGAACCCGTCCCGGGCTCGTCCGCAATATTGCTGTCGCCCGCGCTGCCTCTCGAACCGGCGGCGGACACTCCTGCCGAAGCCGAAGCCGAAGCCGAAGCCGAAGCCGAAGCCGAAGCCGAAGCCGAAGCCGAAGCCGAAGCCGAAGCCGAAGCCGAAGCCGAAGCCGAAGCCGAAGCCGAAGCCG
>JAGRGB010000044.1 GCA_020445745.1 Rhodocyclaceae bacterium
CATCGAACGCTTCCTTAACCCTTGAGGCTGTCCAGATCATCCACGTGGATGGTGCGCAGATTGCGGAACAGGCACACCAGAATCGCGAGGCCGATGGCCGCTTCGGCGGCCGCAACTGTCAGGATGAAGAACACGAAGACCTGACCGGCTGCATCGCCGAGATAGTGCGAGAAGGCGACGAAATTCGTGTTCACCGACAGCAGCATCAGTTCGATCGCCATCAGCAGCACGATCAGGTTCTTCCGGTTGAGGAAGATGCCGACCACGCTGATCGCGAACAGAACCGCGCCCAGGATGAGGTAGTGAGATAGCGAAAGCATCTGAATCTCCCTGAACTTCGTGCGTTCTTATTTTTCGTTTTCGGCCGGAGCCGCTTCAGCCGGTGGCTGTTCCTTCTCGACCGGCATCGACACGATCCGTACCCGGTCGCTGCGCTTGACCGCGACCTGTTCCGACGGATTGACGTACTTGGTGGTGCGCCGCTGCCGAAGGGTCAGCGCCACCGCGGCAATCATCGCCAGCAGCAGCACGATCGAGGCGAGCTCGAACGGATAGACGTATTCGGTGTAGAGCAGCCGACCGAGTTCGCGGGTGTTGCTGAAGCCGGGTTCGGGTGCCGGCGGCTCGGGCATCGCATCGAGGCCGAAGTAGCTGCCACCGAGCACCAGCCCCATCTCGACCAGCATCACCAGGCCGACCAGCAGGCCCAGCGGCAGGATGCTCCAGAAACCTTCTCGCAGGCGGTCGAGGTTGATGTCGAGCATCATCACGACGAACAGGAACAGCACCATCACCGCGCCGACATAGACCATCACCAGCACGATCGCCAGGAACTCGGCGTGCAGCAGCATCCAGATGCCGGCCGCCGAGACGAATGTCAGCACCAGGTACAGTGCCGCATGTACCGGATTGCGCGAGGTTATCACCCGCAGCGCGGCCAGCACCGTGATGGTCGCGAACAGAAAAAATACGAAGCTCTTGAATTCCATCGTGTTTGACGTCCCGACCGGCGGCCGGACCTCCCCTCGTCCTGGTTAGCGGTACTTGGCGTCCGTTTCCCGATCCTGCGCAATCTGGCCCTCGTAGCGATCACCGACGGCGAGCAGCATCTGCTTGGTGTAGTAAAGATCGCCCCGCTTCTCACCGTGGTATTCGAAGACGCGGGTCTCGACCACCGCGTCCACCGGACAGGCTTCCTCGCAGAATCCGCAGAAGATGCACTTGGTGAGGTCGATGTCGTAGCGGGTGGTGCGGCGCGAACCGTCGTCTCGCTGGTCCGATTCGATGGTGATCGCCATTGCCGGGCAGATGGCCTCGCACAGCTTGCACGCGATGCAGCGCTCCTCGCCGTTGGGGTAGCGACGCAGCGCATGCAGACCGCGGAAACGGGGGCTCTGCGGCGTCTTCTCCTCCGGGAACTGCACGGTGATCTTGCGCGCGAACAGATGGCGACCGGTCAGGGCGAGGCCCTTGACGAGTTCCTTCAGGAACAGGCTACCGATGTAGTCCTTGGCACCCATATCAGCCTCTCAATTCCAGATCGACAGCGGCGAGAGAATCCACGCCGCGACGACGATGACCCACACCAGGGTGATCGGCAGGAACACCTTCCATCCCAGCCGCATGATGTGGTCGTAACGGAAGCGCGGGAACGTCGCCCGTGCCCACAGGAACATGAACAGCATCGCGGCGGTCTTCAGCGCCAGCCAGACGAAGCTGTCCGGCAGGAACCCGATCGGCGACAGCCAGCCACCGAGGAACAGCAGCGCCGTCATCATCGACACCAGGATCATCGCCGCATATTCGCCGAGGAAGAACAGGGCGAAGGCCATCCCGGAATACTCGACCATGTGTCCGGCGACGATTTCCGACTCACCCTCGACGACGTCGAACGGCGCCCGGTTGGTCTCGGCGATTCCCGAGACCATGAAGATCACGAACACCGGCAGCAGCGGCAGCCAGTTCCACGAGAAGATACCGAGGCCGAGGTCGGCCATCGTGCCGCGGCCCTGCTGCAGGACGATCTCGGACAGGTTCAGACTCGACGAGACCATCAGCACGCAGACCAGGGCGAAGCCCATCGAGATCTCGTAGGAGACCATCTGCGCCGCGGCACGCATAGCACCGACGAAGGGATATTTCGAGTTGGACGCCCAGCCGGCAACGATGACGCCATAGACCTCCAGCGACGTCACTGCCAGCAGGAACAGCAGGCCGGCATTGACGTCGGCCAGCACCCAGCCATCCGAGAACGGCACCACCGCCCAGGCCACCAGGACCGGCGCCAGCGCGAGGATCGGGCCGATCACGAACAGGCCCTTGTTGGCCCCGGAAGGGATGATGATTTCCTTCAGCAGCAGCTTGACGCCATCGGCGATCGGCTGCAGCAGTCCGAGGGGGCCGACACGGTTCGGGCCGATGCGCACCTGCATGTAGCCGATGACCTTTCGCTCGGCAAGGGTCAGGTAGGCCACGCACAACATCAGCGGCGCGATGATGCCGACGATCTTGACGAGGGTCCACACCAGCGGCCAGACCGAGCCGAAGAGTTTGGCGACGGGTTCGAGGAAGGATTCCATCAGGCTCGCTCCACGCTGATCAGGCCGGACAGGGCACCCAGCACCGCGGTCAGCGGCTGGGCTCCGGGTAGCCGCACGCAGCCATCGGGCAGGCCGGCATCGAGCGCGGCCGGCAACTGCACTTCGCCGCTCGGCGTACGCAGCCGCAATGGCTCGCCTTCGCTGGCACCGATCGCCGCCAGCGAAGCGGCGTTCAGCCAGGCGAAGGCGGTCTTGGCGTCACGGGTTCGCTGCAGCGACGGCGCGCGGCGGGCGATCGGGTCGGCGGCGTGGATCGGAATGTCGGCAACCCGTTCGAAACCGGCTTGCTCGGCCGGCCCGGGCTTCGCGAGCTGCGGCGCGATGCGGCCGCCGAGGCGCTCGGACAGCGGACCGCCGGCAAGTACCTCGTCCCGCACCTCCTCGCTCTTGGCATAGTCGAAGCCGTCGAGGGCGAGCATGTTGCCGAGCACCCGCAGAACCTTCCAGCCGGGCCGCGCCTGACCGCGCGCCTTGACCACGCCATGAAAGGACTGGGCACGTCCTTCGCAATTGACGAAGGTGCCAGAGGTCTCGGTGAAGGGCGCGAGCGGCAGCATCACGTCGGCGTAGCCCAGCGCCTCGTGGCACTTGAAGGCGCCACAGTGCACCACCATTTCGGCGAGTCCGAGTCCGCGCAGGGCGAGCTGGGAATCGGCGAAATCGACGCTCGGTTCGGCACCGAACACGATGTAGGCGCTGCGCGCACGATTGAGCATCGCCTGGACGTTGAGGCCATCGCTGCCCGGCAGCGCACCGGCCAGGTGGGCACCGACGCTGTTGGCCGCTTCGCCGATGACGCCGAAGCGGCCGTCGCTGAGGTCGGCGATCTGCTGCGCCAGGGTCTGCAGCACCGCGGCCTGCGGGTGCTGGACCGCGAGGTTGCCGAGCCACACCGCAACCTTGCTGCCGCTGGCGAGTTCGGCCGCAATCGCCTTGGCGGTGTCGCACGGCTGCGCCGCGGCGACGGCGGCGGCGAGGGCCTCGGCGACCGGCTTGGACGCACCTTCCGACAAGGCCTTGACGATGCCGGTCAGGGTGTCGGCGAGTTCGCTCGGTGCCTTGGTCAGGCGCTGGCTCACCGGCAGCAGCCAGTCGTCGCCGGCACAGCCGACGGCGCTGACCTTGAGCCCGCGCTTCTTCGCCGCCTGGCGAACGCGCTGGGCGATCAGCGGATGGTCCTTGCGCAGGAAGCTGCCGATCACCAGCAGGCGATCGAGCTCGCCGATCTCGGCGACCGGCATGCCGAGCCACGGCGCACCCTGACGGCTGGCGTCGCCGGAGAAGTCCGACTGGCGCAGGCGGGTGTCGACGTTGCGGCAGCCGAGGCCCGCCGCCAGCTTGTTCAGCAGGTAGAGTTCCTCGAGCGTGGCGTGGGGCGAGGCGATCACGCCGAGGCCGTCGCCACCGTGTTCGCGGGCAATGTTCTTCAGGCCGTTGGCAACGTACTCGAGGGCCACCTGCCAGTCGACCTCACGCCATTCGCCGCCCTGCTTGACCATCGGCGCGGTCAGCCGGGCATCGGTGTTGAGGCCTTCGTAGGAGAAGCGATCCTTGTCCGACAGCCAGCACTCGTTGACCTCCTCGTTTTCGAGGGGCAGCACGCGCTTCACTTCGTCGTGCTTGACCTGCACGATCAGGTTGGCGCCGAGCGAATCGTGGGGGCTCACCGACTTGCGGCGCGAAAGCTCCCAGGTGCGTGCAGCAAAGCGGAACGGCTTCGAGGTCAGCGCACCGACCGGGCACAGGTCGATGATGTTGCCCGACAGCTCCGAATCGACCGTCTTCTCGATGAAGGGCATGATCTCCGCGCGATCGCCGCGGAAGGCCTGGCCGAGTTCCATCAGGCCGGCGATCTCCTGCGTGAAGCGCACGCAGCGGGTGCAATTGATGCACCGGGTCATGTCGGTGGAGACCAGCGGGCCGAGGTTCTTGTCGATGACTACCCGCTTCTGTTCCTGGTAGCGCGACTTGGAAGCGCCATAGCCGACCGCGAGATCCTGCAGCTGGCACTGGCCGCCCTGGTCACAGATCGGGCAGTCGAGCGGGTGGTTGATCAGCAGGAACTCCATCACCCCCTTCTGGGCCTTGATCGCCGGCTCCGAATGGGTCCACACCTTCATGCCGGCGGTCACCGGGGTCGCGCAGGCGGGCAGTGGTTTCGGCGCCTTCTCTACCTGGACCAGGCACATCCGGCAGTTGGCCGCGATGGACAGCTTCTTGTGGTAGCAGAAATGGGGAACGTACG
>JAGRGB010000045.1 GCA_020445745.1 Rhodocyclaceae bacterium
CGCGCATCGGCACTCGGATGTCGGGGCGCGAGCCCGCGATGAAGACCTTGCGCGAGTTCGGCAGCGGGCTGATCGCGGCCTCGTCCACGTGGGCCGTGGCGGCGACGAATTTGTCGGTGGCGTTCATGGCTTCTCCTCGTTTCGAACGGGCAACAAGGAGCGAACGCGAACCGCTTCCCTGCGTTGGCATTACCCGTACAGGTTCGAAGGGTGTTTCTCAGCCATCGCCCATGTCGGCGACAGCACCCCTAGCAATCCGCGAGGTTACGCTTCGGCTTGGGCACTGTAAACCGTCCGTGATCGGCTGCGCAGGCGCCGGTCGGCACGGCGGGTAGCCTTGCGAGCTGTGTTGCCCGATGATCGGCATCCAAGTAGGCTCGTCGCGGCCCAACCCGGTGGAACGATCCATGGCATGCATCCCTGTCCCGTCGTCCGAACTGCCCGCTGATTGGCTTGCCGTCGGGTGGTGCCGCGCTCGATGAGGATGGCGCTGAAAATTCGCCCGCTGGCGACGGCAGCGGCTATTGCCGTCGCCGTACTGCTGCTCGCAATGGTGGCGGTCGGCGAGTTGGCGCGCAGCGACAGCGAACGGCGCCAGACGGAACTGGCGAAAGCGCTGTTGCGGCCTCTGGCCCGCATCGGCGATCTCTATCATGCGCTGACCCGTACCCGGCTCCACGAAGGCGAGTTGCTGCGCACGGCAGCGGGTGGCGCGGTGGTCGAACTGGTCGAGCGCATCGGCGCGGACGAGCGCGAAGTCATGGGCCTGCTCGAGGGCATCGAACAAGGCCTGCCCACCGCCGGGCGTGATGAGCTGTTCGGTATCGTCGAACAGTGGCGTCGCTACCGGGTCGACCTCGACCGGGTCACCGAAGCCGCGCTCGCGGGCGATCTCGACCAGGCCGCGCGCTATGTCAATTTCCTGACGGGTCCCCGCTTCGAGGCGATCGTCGCGCAACTCGAACGACTGCACGAAGACGTCGCGAACCGCATTGGGGTTGACCTGCAGGCGGCTACCGATGCCCGCCTGCGCCTGCGCTGGCTGTCGTTGCTCACGGCACTGGCCGGAATGGCTGCGGTGGCGGTCGGCCTGACCGTCTTTGTCGGCCACGCGAGGGCACGAATTGCGCGCCTGGGATCAGCCATCGCCTCGCTCGGCAGCACCGAAGGGTACGAGCCGGCGGGGCTGCGCGGCGGCGACGAGATCGCCGAACTGGCATCGCTGCTCGATGCGTCTCGGCAGCGCCTCGCGGAGCAGGAACGACAGGGTTCCGGGCTGCTCAGGCTCGCGGAGGGACGGGAAGTGGAGCGCGTGCGGGATCTTCGCCGCGCGCGCGCCGATTTGCGGCGCGAGCGGCGCGCATGCAAGGATCTCGAGGCCCGGCACCGGCTGCTTTCGGACGCCCTGGAACAGTGCCCGGTCGATCTGCTGCTGCTCGACATACGCGGCGATGTGGTGCATGCGAGCAGCGGCTACCTGCAGCGGGAAGGCAAGCGGCTTGCCGAGGTCGTCGGCCGGCGTCCGGCGATGATCAGCAAGGACGAGGCTCACGCCACCTTGTTTGCGAAGATGTGGACGATGGTGCTGAGTGGCACGCGCTGGGAAGGGGTGGTCGATGCCGACACCGGCGAGTCCGGGCGGCCGGGCGGAGATGTGTTGCGGGCGATTCCGTTGCGAGGTACCGATGGCATCGTCAGCCACGCGCTGCTGATCCGCCAGCCGGTCGGCGGGGAGGCGTCGCGGCCCTAGGCTGTGCGGCAGCCCGGCATTGTCACCGGGACCGACGCGATTCGATCGATCGACGACTACAGGAGCTATCGATGACTTTGAGCAGGTCGGTACAACTGATCGCCTACCCGGACAGGATCGGTCGCGATCTGAAGGATCTGGAACGGTTTCTGTCTGGCCCGGTGGGTGACGCGATCGGCGGTGTTCACCTGCTGCCGCCGTTTCCGTCGAATGCCGACGGCGGCTTCTCGCCGCTGACCCATACCGAGATCGCACCGGCCTACGGCGACTGGGCGGACGTCGAGCGCCTGGCTGCGCGATTCGATCTGTGTATCGATCTGGTGCTCAATCACATTGCGGACGAATCCCCGGAATTCCTCGACTACGTGACCAACGGGCGCAAGTCGGCGTTCGCACCGATGTTCATCGACGTCGATGCGATGGGCGAGATCACCAGCGACGACCTTGCCAAGATCCACATCCGCAAGGAAAAGGAACCGTTCCGGGAAGTGGTGTTCGCCGACGGCAGTCGCGGACGGGTGTGGTGCACCTTCACCGAGCGGCAGATCGATCTCGACTATCGTTCGCCGCGGACCTTCGCGTTCATGGACGACAACCTGCGGTTCCTGACCGACCGCGGTGTCAAGCTGTTCCGCCTGGATGCCTTCGGCTACACCACCAAGGAGATCGGCACCAGCTGTTTCCTGGTCGAGCCGGGAGTCTGGGAAATCCTCGAGTGGTTCCGCGACAAGGCGGCCGAATACGGCGCCGAGGTGCTGCCCGAGGTCCACGATCATCCGAGCTGGCAGTTCGCGATCGCCGACCGCTCGATGTGGTGCTATGCCTTTGCACTGCCCCCGCTGGTGCTGCACGCCTTGCTCGACGCCGACAGCCGCTATCTGAAGGGGTGGCTGCGGATGTGCCCGGAACAGCAGGTGACGGTACTCGACACCCACGACGGGATCTGCATTCCGGATGTCGAGGGCATGTTGCCGCCGGCTGCGATCGAGGCGCTGATCGCCAATGTGTCGGAGCGCAGTGCCGACCCGATCCTGCGTGGTTCCGCAGCGAACGTGCACAGCGTCGGCGCGATCTACCAGCTGACCTGCACGTTCTACGATGCGCTCAAGCGCGACGACGACGCCTACATCGCGGCGCGCGCGATCCAGCTGTTCGCACCCGGCATTCCGCAGATCTACTACGTCGGACTGCTGGCCGGCCAGAACGACGAAGCGCTGATGACCTCGACCGGCGAGCTGCGCGACATCAACCGCCACTTCTATACCCTAGACGCAGCCAACATCGCGGTCGCGGCGCCCGTGGTGCAGCGCCTGCTCGCGCTGATGCGGCTGCGGCGCAACCATCCGGCCTTTGCCGGACAATTCGAACTGCATTATTCCAACGACAGCAGCGTCGCGATGGGCTGGCGCAACGGCCAGCAGTCCTGTCGCGTTCTTGTCGATCTGCGCTTCCGTACCGTGACGGTGAAGCTGACCGATCCGGAAAGTGGACGACTGACCAGCTTCAGGGCCTAGCCCGGTTTTTTTCGCCCGACCGGCCCCGAGGCCAGCGCGGGCCGAGCCGCTGTTCCTCGCCGGCCCGAGAGCTGCCGGACGATCTGCCGGATTCACGGTCGGAGTCGAAACGCCGCAGCGTTCATGTCGACCGGTGCTATGGCGCCGTTGGCGAGCCGTCGTCCTCGCTTCCGACCACGGCGGGATCCGCCCGGCAGGGTGCGCGGCGAGGCGTGGTGCGGCATCCGGCCGCAACGCTTCGGATCTCGGCAGGACAGCGCTCACCCCGATTGCCTGGCGAGGCACTCTTGCGCGCGCAGCAGTTGACGTTTCGCCGCCCGCAGCCGGCCCGGACCTGCGGCGCGCAAGCTTCGGCAGAACTTCGCAAAGCGGCGCTCGGCGCGGTAGAAGTCGAGCAACGCCCGGTTCAGCCGCCGTGCGTCGCTCGTAGCCATCGATGAAGGCCGCGGTCCGCGCGTCCACCGGAATCCGCGTGTGACGCTCGAAGTCCCGTTTACCGATCAAGGTCGCGACGTCGAGTCGGGGATCACCGAGTGTGAAGCCGTCGAAGTCCATGAGCCCCAGCCCGGCCGATGATTCGAGCCACGGCTGCGTGCGGGGCGCCCCGTGGATCGGCCGCGGCGCGGGCGCCGGGACGGGCACGAGCATGCCGGCGAGCGCGCCGACCAAGGAATCGATCCCGCTTGCCAGCGCGGGTGCGATCCTTGTCGCGAGCCTCGCCTTCTGCTGCGCCTGCCGCAGCGTCATGGCCGCGCTGGGACTCGGCGGCGCCAGTCTGGCGGTTGGATCCGATGCACAGGTGTGGCCCATGCGCGACGCGATGTCCACGCCGTCGTCGCCGCAAAGGCGCCCGGCAGCCGCGCGCCCGTCCATCAGGCGCCGATACGGGCACCCCGTCGCAGCATCCCGGAACCGCGAATTCGAGCCCGCCCCGGGCCACCGCCTCGCGGAGTTCGATGCGGGCGACGTGAATCCGCTCGCTCCGGGCGTCCGGGAAGGCCTAGACGATCATCTGCTCGCCATCCCGCGCGACGAGCAGCGTACACCGCCGCTACGGCCGCTCGCGCAGTATCGCGTAGCGCCGCGATTGGGCAAGGACCACCTCCGGAGCGGGGAAGCCGGGGTCGCAGGTGAATCGCATCCGCCGCAGCTGGCCGAGGTCGGGGCCGCTCCGGTCAACGCGTCCCGGCATGGCAGCCGGCGGCGGCGGAGACTCGTACGGTCCGACCGGGCACGCGTGGCGGGGCACGCCGGCATCGACGTATGCGAAGGTGCAGCAGCGCGCTTCACCGGGATTCGGCCGGCCGTCGCTGCGCGTCCATGACCCCGAGTCCGGCCACCACGACCTGTCTTGCCCGATCGCCACCGATCGGCGCCGCCGGCGGCTTTTGCCGGATCGGATCGCGCGCTTCTGGTCGTGCCGGATCACGTCCGCGGTGGGGTCGTCGGCCAGCCCGGGCGACGGTCCGGGCCGCGGCGCCCCTTCAATCGCGTCCCAGGGCGTGGCAATGATGGACCGGGCCGTGGCCATGGCCCACGGTCAATCGCCCGGAGGCCGCGATCGCCGCGACGAGATAGTCACGCGCCTGCCGCACCGCATTTTCCACCGGACGAAATCCGCCCAGGTGGCGGGGCAGCAGCGCCGCGACCGCGGAAGACAGGGTACAGCCGGTACCGTGGGTGTTGCGCGTGTCGATCCGCGTCGACGACATCTCGACCATGCGGTCGCCGTCGAACAGCAGGTCCGTGAGCTCGCTGCCGGGCAGATGGCCGCCCTTCAGCAGCACCCAGCGCTCGCTGTCCAGCGGCAGCAGGTCCCGCAGTTGTTCCGCGGCGCGATACATCTCCCGCAGCGAATCCGGGGCCCGCTGGCGCAGCAGCACGCCCGCTTCCGGCAGGTTGGGCGTCAACATGAACGATTGTGGCAGCAAGGCTTCGCGAACCATCGAGACGGCCTCCGCTGACATCAGGTGGTCGCCGCTCTTGGCGATCATCACCGGGTCGCACACCACTCGTGGTGCCGCGAAGTGGGCGAGTCGCTCGGCCACGGTGCGCACGCTCGCCGCGTCGGAGAGCATGCCCAGCTTGACGGCGTCGATCGCGACATCGGCAAACAAGGTGTCGATCTGCTGCCGGAGGAAGTCGACGGGTGGCACGTGCACGGCATCGACCGACCGGGTGTTCTGCGCGGTCAGTGCCGCCACCACACCGCAACCGTAGGCACCGAGGGCCGAAAAGGTCTTGATGTCGGCCAGCAAGCCCGCGCCACCGCTCGGATCGACTCCGGCGATGCTCAGGACATTGGGAATGGTGCGGCCCATCGGCAGGCTCCAGCTTGACAGAGCCGCAACACTACCGGAGTGGCCGGCGGGTACTCAAGTCGCCGCCGAGCGTGCCGACAACCACCTTGTATCGAAACGATTTTTCGGAGGATTCCGATGCGAGTATGCCGCTTCGCCGTGTCATGCCTGATGCTGTTCGCAGGCTCGGCGATGGCCGCTGAATGGGTCGAGATCGTGGCGGGCCGCGAACGCAGTGTCGAGATCGATCGCAACAGCATTCTGCAATCAGACCCTGGCACCAAGGTCGCCTGGGGCCGCATCGTGATGAAGGACGCGGACGTCGACTCCGCCGGCTACAAGAGCGTCAAGGCCCTCAATCGCTACGATTGCCGCGCCGCGACGTTTTCGACGATCAAGCGGGTGTACCTCGACGCCGAGCAGAACGTGATCCGGGAAGAGCGCGTCGTCGAACCCAAGGTCATCGAGGTGACGCCCGGCAGCGTCGACGAGCGGCTGTTCCGGGAGGTCTGCCAGCCGCCGACCGCAAGCAGGCTGGCACAGATCGCCGAAACGGCCGGTGAGGTGGCCGCGACGCAGGCTGCCGCCGATGGGGCCGAGGGGTCGACGCCCATCGACCATGAAAAGGGTGCCGAGGAGCGCAAGAGCATCATTCCGCAGATCGTCAAGCCCCTGTCGCTGGCGGAGCGGCAGGCGGCGGTGGCGGCACGAATCGAGGCCCGCGAGCGCGCCGCGGCGCTCAGGCGAGTCGGCGGCGATCACGACGGCGGCGCCGGCGCCGATGCCGAGCACAAGACGCACGGCGCCGCGGACGGCCACGCTGCCGCGGACAGCCATGCTGCCGCGGACGGCCACACTGCCGCGGCTCCGCATGCCAAGCCCGAGAGTCACGCCCGGGCCGACACCACCGACAGGCCGGCGCCGCAACCGCAGGCCCGCGAGATCGAATCGAAGCCGGTCAGGCCGACGGTCGTGCTCGCCCGATCCGACCCGCAAAGTGGCCACCGCAAGAGCTCTGCCAGCCATGCCTCGAAGGACAAGCCGCGGGCGCCCGCAGCGCCCGTCGCCTGGTCCTACGAAGGCGCGGGAGCGCCGGACAACTGGGCGTCGCTGAATCCGGATTTCGCGTTGTGCGGCCATGGCCGGCGGCAGTCGCCGATCGACATCAACGACGGCATCCGGGTCGATCTGGCACCGATCCAGTTCGACTACCGGCCGAGCTACTTCCGCATCGTCGACAACGGTCACACGGTCCAGGTGAGCATCGGCGAGGGCAGCTCGATCCGGGTGATGGGGCGGGTGTACGACCTCAAGCAGTTTCATTTCCACCGGCCGTCCGAGTTCCGCATCGACGGTCGCGGCTACGACATGGAAGTCCACCTGGTGCACGAGGATCTGGACGGTCGCCTGGCAGTGGTGTCGGTGATGCTGGCGCGGGGCACCGCCCATCCGCTGGTGCAGACCCTGTGGAACAATCTGCCGCTGGAGCGGCACAGCAGCTATGCACCGGAAGTCGCGATCGATGCCAACGAACTGCTGCCCGAAGACCGGCGCTACGCCACCTTCATCGGCTCGCTGACGACGCCGCCGTGCACCGAAGGCGTACTGTGGATGGTGATGCGCCAGCCGGTGCAGCTGTCGTCCGATCAGATCTCGATCTTCTCCCGCCTGCACCCGATGAACGCCCGACCGATCCAGGACATGGCCGGGCGCCTGGTGAAGATGTCCCGCTGAGCCCCGCCTACTCGGCGCGCAGGGCCTCGATCGGGTCGAGGCGCGCCGCCCGGCGTGCAGGAAGGACGCCGGCGGCGAGACCGATCAGGCCGGCGAGCGCCTCGGCGACCAGTACGAAGCGCCACGGCAGGGCCACCGGCAGGCCCGGCAGCAGCAAGCCGGCAAGGGCCGCGAGGCCGGTCCCCAGGATCAGCCCGAACAGCCCGCCCAGCAGCGACAGCAGCACGGCTTCGGCGAGGAACATCGACAGTATCGTCGCGCGCCTGGCACCTAACGCCACCAGCAGCGCGATCTCGCCGGTGCGCTCGGCCACCGCGATGGTCATGATCGTGACGATGCCGACGCCGCCGACCACCAGCGAGATGCCGCCCAGGGCACCGACCGCGGCAGTCAGCACGTCGAGAATCCGGGAAAGGCTCCGCAGCATGTCCTCCTGGGTGATCACGGTGAAATCCTCGCGCCCGTGCCGGGCGCGCAACAGGGCGCGCACCGCGGCGACCAGGCGACCCGCCGAAAGGCCCTCCGCATAGGCCAGGTTGATCTCCTGCAGGCCTTCCCGGTTGGTCATCGCCAGCGCTCTCGCGGCAGGGATGAAGACCGAATCGTCGAGGTCGGTGCCGAGGAACTGGCCCTTGGGCGCCATCACGCCGATCACCCGGAAGCGCTCGCCGGCGATCCGCAGGCGCGCGCCGAGGGCGTTGGCCGAGCCGAACAGTTCGTGCTTGAGCTTGGCGCCCAGCACCGCCAGCGGTCGCGGCTGCAGCGCGTCGTCGGCCGCCGGCAGGAAGCGGCCGCTGCGCACCCGTGCCGAATAGGCCGCGGGCATTTCCGCCCCGACCCCATAGACCGCCGTGCGGCGCAGCCGGCCGTTGGCCTCGACCTCGGCATTGCCGGCTGCCAGCGGCGTTACGGCGACGACACCGGGAATTCGCCGCAAGGCCTGGCTGTCCTCGATGGTCAGCGGGCGCGCCGTGGTCGGCAGGCCGGGTGGTCCGCCGCGGGCCGCGATCTTGCCCGGGGCGATCTGCATGACGTTGGTGCCGAATTGGGTGAACTCCTGCAGCACGAAACGATGGACACCTTCTCCGATCGCGGTGAGCAGGATCACCGCGGTGACCCCGACGGCGATGCCGAGCAGCGTCAGAAAGCTGCGCAGCGGGTGGGCGCCGATCGCGCGTGCGGTCAGGCGGATCAGGTCGGATGCCAGCATCGGGCGATTGTCCCCGGTGGCGGATCGGCGACCCATGGCGGCTGCGTGCAGCGTCGACGGCCGGTCACGGCATGTTGTTCGCGCATCTCGTCTACAGTCCCCTTGCCAGGGCCTGCACCGGGTCCAGGCGTGCGGCGCGCCGGGCGGGCAGCGTGCCGAATCCCATGCCGGTGGCGAGTGCGGTGGCCAGACCGGCGATCACCGCCCACGACGGCGGGTACGCCGGCAGATCGGGAAACGTCGCCCGCAGCACCGCGGCGCCGGCGAATCCGAGGCACTCGCCGATCGCGGCGCCGGCCAGCGACAGCATCGCCGCCTCGGCCAGAAAGGCACGCCGGATCACCATTGGCGCCGCGCCGAGCGCCTTGAGCAGGCCGATCTCGCCGGTCCGCTGGGTCACCGACACCAGCATCACGTTCATCACCAGGATGCCGGCGACCGCCAGGCTGATGGCGGCAATGCCGGCGACGGCAAGGGTCAGGGCGGCCAGGATGCGGTCGAAGGTGCCGACCACCGCATCCTGGGTCAGCAACGTGACGTCGCGCTCGCCGTCGTGGCGCGCCGTCAGGATGTTCGCGACCTGTGACTTGACCCGTGCCAGCGCGTCGCGATCGCGTGCCTCGACCAGGATGCGGAACAAGGTGTTGGTGTCGAACATCGCCTGGGCGCTGGCGGCCGGCACCAGCACCAGCTCGTCGGTGTTCATGCCCAGCCCCTGGCCGCTCGACGCCAGCACGCCGATCACCCGGAAACGCCGGTCGCCGATGCGCAGCCGCGCACCGAGTGCCGGTCTGGGCCCGAACAACTCCTCGCGGATGGTGGCGCCGATCACCGCCCAACTGCCGGCCCGCTCCAGCCCTTCGTTCGGCAGGAAGCGGCCCTGGGCGAGTTCGAGACGCCGCAGGCGGGCAAAATCGGCGGTCGTGCCGACCACGTAGGACGATCGCAGGCGGCCGCCGGACGACACCTCGGCGTCGCCGACCACCAGCGGCGCGACCCGGACCACGCCGTCGGCACGCAGCAGCGCTGCTGCGTCGCGCAGGGTCAGGTCGCGGGTGGTGCTGGCGGACAGGTTGCCGATGCCGATTCCGCCGGTCTCGGTCCTGCCCGGCAGAACGATCACCAGATTCGATCCCAGCGCGTTGAATTCATTGACGACGTAGCGCCGGGCGCCATCGCCCAGGGCGGTCAGCACGACCACCGCAGCGACGCCGATGGCCATCGCCAGCGCCATCAGTCCGGTACGCAGCGGGCTGCCAGCGGCGGCCTGCAGCGCGAAGCGGAGGAGGTCGCCGATGCTCATCGCCGCCGGTCGTCGGCGAGGCCGCCGTCGTCCAGCAGCAGGCGGCGGCGGGCGCGCTCGCCCATGACCGGATCGTGGGTCACGACGATCAGCGTGGTGCCGCCGTGATTGAGCGCTTCGAGCAGCTGCGTGACCTCGGCGCCGGTGGCGCGATCGAGATTGCCGGTCGGCTCGTCGGCGAGCAGGAGCGCGGGTTGCATGATCGTCGCGCGCGCGATCGCGACCCGTTGCCGCTGGCCTCCCGAGAGCTGCTGGGGCCGATGGTCGGCGCGATCTTCGAGTCCCACGCCGGCCAGCGCCGCCGCAACCCGGCGACGGCGCTCCCTGGCCGGGACGCCGGCCAGCATCATCGGCAACGCGATGTTGTCTGCCGCGCTCAGCCTCGGTACCAGATGAAAGCTCTGGAACACGAAGCCGATCCGCCGGCTGCGCACGCCTGCCTGTTGATCGGGCGGCAACGTTCCGACTTCGCGGCCTTCGAGCAGGTACTCGCCGTGGTCCGGCCGGTCGAGAAGGCCGAGGATGTTCAGCAGCGTGGACTTTCCCGATCCGGACGGACCCATCACGGTCAGGTACTCGCCGGCTTCGATCGACAGCGAGATCGCCTTGAGGGCATGCACGCGGGTGTCGCCGATCCGGAAAATGCGATCCACCGCGCGCAGTTCGATCTGGCCCATCGTGCGTTAGCGGCCATCGCCGTCGGCGCGGGCGTGTGCGCCGGCCGTGACGCCCTTGCGTTCCAGCGAGGTGACGACGCGCTCGCCGGCTTCGAGGCCGGCGCGGATCTCGGTGAATTCCCAGTTCGCGATACCCGTTTCGATGCTGCGCTCGGCGAGCCTGCCGTCCGCCGCCAGCACCAGCACCCGGTTGCCGTCGCGGATCGCCGCGGTCGGGATGCGCAGCACGTCCCGCCGACTGTCCAGCAGGATCTCGACGTCGGCGCTGTAGCCCACCAGCAGTCCGGCGAAGTCTCCCTGGTTGTCGAACGCGACCTCGACGTCGACGGTGCGTGCCTGCTTTTCGACCGCCACCACATAGGGCGCGATGCGTTGCACCGTTGCCGCGAAGCTTTGCTCGGGCAGCGCGTCGATGGTCACGACAGCGCTTTGTCCCTTGCGAATCCGCGGCGCATCGACCTCGTCCATCGGTGCCTTGACGTAGAGGCAGCTGCGATCGATCAGATCGATCGCCGGCGGCATCGCGATTCCGGGCGGCGACGGCGTGGTGTATTCACCGAGCTTGCCGGTGATCTTGGCGATCGTGCCATCGAACGGTGCGATCAGCCGGGTGCGGTCGAGTTCGACCTGGCTGGCGAAGAGGCGGGCTTCGGCGGCCGCGACCTCGGAACGGGCGGTCGCGCAGGCGGCCTGTCGTGCCCTGGCATCGGCGTCGGCCTGCCCTTCGCGTGACGCTGAAACGAAGCCGCGGTCGAGCAGGGCCTGCTGGCGTTTCGCTTCGTCGGCCGCATTGCTCGCCTGGGTGCAGATTTCGCCCACGCGACGCCTGGCGCTTTCCAGCGCGGCACGGGCGACGGCCTGCTGGGCCTGCTGATCCTCGTTCCACAAGCTCATCAGCAACTGGCCGGCAACCACCTCGTCGCCCTCGCGTACACCGATGTATTCGATCCTGCCGCCGGCAATCGTCGACAGCTTGGCACGTTGGCAGGACTCGACCTCGCCGGCTCGCGTGTTGGCCAGGGTCGCGTCGACGTCGCCGATCTCGACGTCCGCGACCAGGACCGCAACCGGCTCCGGTCTCGCCAGCCACCAGACGAGTGCGGCGATTGCGGCAAGGGGCAATGCGGCCAGCAACAGGCGGCGGACGAGAACAGGCATCGTGGCGCAGGATCCTCAGGTGACTGCCATGATCCTACCCATCATGCGGCACCTGCAAGCCGGCCGCCCGGTGGCTGCCCGCTCAGTGGCCGCGGCGCTCGCCGACTATCGTCCAGCGTTCGCCGTCGTGCGCCAGAACCAGGGTCCTGGGACCCTGCTCCCGCTGGCCGGGCGAGCGGAAGGTCTGGACGAAACGCGCCAGCGCCCGTTCGCCTTCTACCTGCAGCTCGAGATCGCTGAGGGTGACCGGTTCGGCGCCGACGATGCGCGCGCGGCGCTGCGCTGCCCACTGATCGCGCGGCATTCCGTCTTCCGGCTCGAATTCCGCGCCGTAGAAGGACAGGTAGGCGTTCGCATCCTTGGCATTCCATGCCCGGGCCCAGGCCTCGACCAGCGCGCGAAGCGTCTGTTCGCTGCCGCGTCGGTCCGGCCGCCCGGTGCGGACATCGTCGCCGTGCCCCGGCTCGAGTTCGAGGACCGACATTTCGCCGGAGGCCGGCGCGCGCCGATCGAGATAGCTGCGGGCCTTGGCAATCGTCGCCGACTGGGCTCCGGTGGCATCGAGGTAGGTGGCGAGCTCGGTCCTGGCGCGAGCCAGCCGCGGACGGGCCCGCAATTCATCGCCGACGGTACGGCCGGCGCGATTGCGACGGGCGACGTCGGCGCCGGCCTGTATCAGTTGCTTCGCGATCGCGAGGTCGCCCACCACCTTGTCGTCGAGGGCAAGCAGGTGCAGCGCCGTATTGCCGGCGGCATCGGCCCGGTCGGCGGCGGCACCGGCGTGCAGCAACTGCGACAACAGGTCGAGGTCGCCGCGGGCGACCGCATGGTGGAGGGCAGACTGGCCGAGGAAGGCGGGACGCGGGTCCTCCAGATCGACGTCGTTGCCTTCGGCGAGCAACTGCGCCATGCGCTGCTGATCTCCGCAGGCGCTGGCTTCGATCAGTGGCGGCACGTCGTCGGTCGCCCGCGGGCAGCGCCGGGGTACGGTCGGGCGGGCGCCGGTGGTCGTATCGAGCGCGCCCCGGGGCGGTCGTGAATCCCCGGCATCGGCGACCGGCGCGGTCGCGACCGGCGTCGGGGCGATGTCCACTGCCTGCAGGTAATGAGCCAGCCATCCGGACAGTGCCAGGACTGCAACAGTCGCGACGACGACCAGCGCCACGCGGCGCAACTGCCGCCTCCGGCGGTGGCGCCCGCTGCGGCCGCGATGCCGGCCGTGTTGGCGACGGCCCTGGTCGGAGAAAGTCGTGCTCAAGGCGGACGTTCGGCGGCAAAAGGGGCATGCTAGCCGATGTGCCGCGCCGCCGCACCGCAAAATTGCCCTGTGGCGCGGGCGCACTGCCGATCGCGTCCGGGCCCGCCGCCGGTCGTCTGGGCCGACGGCGCGGGCCGGCTTCTGCGAGAATGCGCGTCCCTCCGGCCCGCCTGCCGACGATTCGGCGCCGGCCGCCCCCGTCTTGCCGTCATCCTGGATTCAAATGACTTCGCAGCAACTCCCCCCCGAACCTCCCCCGCAGGGATTCGACGCCCTCGGCTTGCCGGATGCCGTGCTCGATGCGCTCGGCGCGATCGGTTACGAGCGGCCGTCGCCGATTCAGGCCGCCTGCATTCCGCTGCTCCTGGACGGCGGCGACCTGCTCGGCCAGGCCCAGACCGGGACCGGCAAGACCGCGGCCTTCGCGCTGCCGCTGCTGTGCCGCATCGATGCCGGCCTGGACGCGCCGCAGGTGTTGGTGCTGACGCCCACCCGGGAACTCGCGATCCAGGTCGCCGAGGCTTTCCAGCGCTATGCGCACAACCTGCCGGGCTTCCACATCCTGCCGATCTACGGCGGGCAGAGTCTCGGCATGCAGTTGCGCCAGCTGGCACGCGGCCCGCAGGTCGTGGTCGGTACGCCAGGCCGCATCATCGACCACCTCGAGCGCGGTAGTCTGGCGGTCGGCGGCCTGCGCAGCGTGGTGCTCGACGAAGCCGACGAGATGCTGCGGATGGGCTTCATCGAGGAGGTCGAGCGAATCCTCGACGCCTTGCCCGAAGAGCGCCAGGTGGCGCTCTTCTCGGCCACCATGCCGGAACCGATCCGACGCGTCGCCCACCGCTACCTGCGGGCGCCGCGCGAGGTCAGGATCGCGGCGACGACCGCCACGGTGCCCGGCATCCATCAGCGCTACTGGCAGGTCAGCGGCGTCCACAAGCTCGACGCATTGACCCGCATCCTCGAAGTCGAGAGCGAACTGGATGCCGCGCTCGTCTTCGTCCGTACCAAGACCGCAACCGTCGAGTTGGCCGACAAGCTCGCGGCACGGGGCTACGCGGCGGTACCCCTCAATGGCGACATGCAGCAATCGTTGCGGGAACGCACCGTCGAGCAGTTGCGGCGCGGCAGCGTGGACATCGTCGTTGCGACCGACGTCGCGGCCCGTGGGATCGACGTCGCGCGGATCAGCCACGTCATCAATTACGACATTCCGTACGACGTAGAGGCCTATATCCACCGCATCGGCCGCACCGGCAGGGCTGGACGACCCGGCCGGGCGATCCTGTTCATCGCGCCGCGCGAACGGCGCATGCTGAAGCTGATCGAACGGGCCACCCGGCAACCGATCGAGGCGATGAACCTGCCTTCGATGGCGGCCCTGACGGATCGCCGCGTGGCTCGCTTCAAGCAGGAGGTGCTCGACACGCTGGAGATGCGCGGGCTCGGTTTCTTCGAATCGCTGACCGGGCAGATGGAAACCGAATTCGGCGTCGACGCCCGACGCATCGCGGCGGCGCTGGCCTGGCTGGTCCAGAAGGACCGGCCATTGCGGCTCGACGCCGACGACAGCGAGGCAGCGCCAGCGTCGATGCCGCCATCGCGCCCGGGGGCTGCGCCGGCCAGGGCGGGCGTGGCGCCGGTGGCGTCCCCGTCGGCGCTGGTCAGATACCGGGTCGAGGTCGGGCGCCAGCATGGTGTCACGCCGAGCGATCTGGTCGGCGCCATCGCCAACGAAGGCGATATCGAATCGCGGTGCATCGGTCGTATCGAACTGTTCGACACCTTCAGTACCGTCGAGCTGCCGGCAGACCTGACTGCCGAGGTGCTCGAAGCCCTGCGGCGGTTGCGCGTGCGGCGCGCGCCGCTGCTGATCGGACTCGATGACGGCCGCCGGCCCCCGCGTGCCACCGTCAGCCCGCGGCCGGCCGCCGGTGGCGGCGCCGGCGCAGCGCCGGCGCCCGGCGCCGGATGGCGCGATTCGCAGCGGCGCGGCAAGGGCGGCGAGCGTGGCGGCAATGCATCGCGGACGGCCCCGGCGCGCTCCCGCAGAGCACACGACGACGGGCCGGCGCGCCTTGAAGCCGGACATGCACCGCCGAAGGCTGGCGAGGCCCGCAAGCCTCGGCATCCCGGTGGCGGTCCGGCGCGCGGGAAGAACGTCAAGCCACGCATCAAGCGCTGAGTTTGCGGGCGGGGGAATTGGCGGGTTTTATCCCGCTTATCCCTCCGTTCGGATTGTCGGGCGGTCGCGATAATCGGTAGCTGAGACAGAGCGGAGTCGATCCGCTGCAGCTTCGGAGACCGATCATGCAAGTACGCCGCTACTTCGCCAAGACCGCGCGGGAGGCCCTCAAGCAACTCAAGGACGAACTCGGCGCCGACGCCATCGTGCTGTCGAACCGCTCGGTGGAAGGCGGCGTCGAGATCCTCGCCCTGCCGGCAGACGCGGTCACCGCGACATCGCCCCGGGCGCCTGCGGCGAATGCGGTCGTGCCGCCGGTCGTCCGGGGCGCCACGTCGGCCGCCGAGGACGAGTTCCGCCGCAGTCTGGGGCGCGCCCGGTCGCGACAGCAGGCCCAGGCGACGCGCGGCACCGACAAGCCGCGGCCCTTCAATCCGCCGCGCGTGGACCCGGATACGGTACGCCTGGCCGGCCGTGAGCCCCGCCGCCGGACAGTCGACCACGAGTTGTTCGTCGGCGCCGCGCCGCAGTTCGCGACATGCCGAGATTCCGAGGCCGCCGAGCCCTTGCCGCGCATCGCCAGTGCACCTGTCGCCGAGGCGCCTGTCGCGCGTGCCGCGCACGACGGACCGAAGCTCGACGCCGCCGCCGGCATCCGTGAGCTGCAGGCAGGCAACCAGCGGTTGATGGGCGAACTCGATGGCATCCGCAACATCATCGAGCGCCAGTTGGCGGGCTTCGCCTGGGGCGAGATAAGCCGCAGCGCGCCGGCGCGCACGCGCCTGATGGGGGAACTGCTGGAGGCCGGCTTCTCGGCCGAACTCGCGCGGCGGGTCGCCGATGCAGTCGCCGCCGACGGCGAGCCGGCGAAGATTCGCAATGCTGCCAAGAACGTTCTGGGGCGCGATCTGCGGGCAATGGCCAACGACGCCGACATCATCGACCGGGGGGGCGTCTATGCGCTGGTCGGGCCGACCGGCGTCGGCAAGACCACGACCACCGCCAAACTCGCCGCCCGCTGCGTCGTCCGCCATGGTGCCGAGAAGCTGGCCCTGATCACCACCGATGGCTATCGCATCGGTGCCCACGAACAGCTGCGCATCTACGGACGCATCCTCGGCGTGCCGGTATTCGTCGTGCGCGATGCCGCGGACCTGCGCCACACCCTGTCCGAGATGCGCAACCGCCACATGGTGCTGATCGATACCGTCGGCATGGGCCAGCGCGATCACATGGTCGCCGAGCAGACCGCCATGCTGGTCGGCGCCGGCGAAGTCTCGCGCCTGCTGCTGCTCAACGCGACTTCGCGTGGCGACACCCTCGACGACGTCGTCTCGGCCTATCGCGGGCCGGATCTGGCGGGTTGCATCTTCACCAAGGTCGACGAAGCCGCCTCGCTGGCGCCGGTCCTCGACGTCGCCATCCGCCACCAGCTCGAACTGTTCTATGTCGCCAATGGACAGCGGGTGCCGGAGGATCTCCATCTGCCCAATCGTACCTACCTGCTGCACCGGGCCCTCAAGGAACAGCCCGAGGGTTCGCCGTGGAAGCTGCGGCCGGAGGAGGCCGGCATGTTGATGTGCCACGGCTCGCGGGTGTGACATGTTGAACGGACGAGAGGACCAGGCCAGCGGTCTGCGCCGCCTGTTCCGCAGGGCGCCACCAACCGTCGTCGCGATGTACGCCTGCGGCCGGGCCCCGCGGCGGCTCGCTGCCCGAACCCTGCTCGAGCTGGCACACCACGCGCCGCGGGTGATGGTGCTCGACGAGGGGCGGGGCGAGGACGGCCTGTTGGGGGACTTCGCCGAAGACTCAAGGGGCGACCTGATCCACCTGATCGACGGTGCGACCCGGATCGGCGCGCTGGTCAGCGAACTGGCGCCGGATCTCGGTCACCTTTCCATTGCCGGGGCGGCGATGGCGCTGCCGCTGCTCGACGAGGACCGCCGCGAGCATCTGATCACCGGCCTCCACGAGGCTCAGAAGCTTTGCCGCCTGATGGTGGTCCATGGTGCCGCCGCCGGCGAGCTGCGACCGTCTCCCTTCGTGCTGGCGGCGCCGAGCCATTTGCTGGTGATCGAGGCCAGTGGCAGCGGCGTGACCGATGCTTTCGCATTGATCCGACGGCTCGCCGGCGCCGGGGCCGGCGATCTCGCGGTGGCGGTCGCCGGGGCCGGGGAACGGAGCGAAGCGGTGGCGTTGTTCCATCAGCTCGATGCGCTGGTGCGTCGGCGCGTCGGTCTGCCCCTGCGCCTGATCGGCGAGCTCGGCCGCGACGATCTCGCCGCGCGCCTGCTGGAGCAATCGCCACCGCGACGCGAAAGGGAAGCATCCGCCGCGTTCCTGCGCCGCCTGTCGGCGTGGACCCGGGGGGACGACATATTTGGGAGGCAGCAAGCGTGAGTATGACCAGGGAAAAGTCGGCACATGCGGAAGAGTTGGAGCGTCACGGGCGTGCTTTGGCACAATACGGGCGACGTCACTCTTCGACGGAAACGGGCCACTGGGTGCCCAAGCAGAGCGGAAAGAACATGTATACGGCATCTGGACACATGGACAGGGACCAGCTGGTCACCCAATACGCACCGCTGGTCAAGCGTATCGCATACCATCTGATGGCGAAGTTGCCCGCCAGCGTGCAGGTGGACGACATCATCCAGAACGGCATGCTCGGCCTGCTCGATGCGATCAGCCGATACGAAGAAGGCCTCGGCGCGCAGTTCGAGACCTACGCGGTGCAGCGCATTCGTGGCGCGATGCTGGACGGCTTGCGCGAGAACGACTGGCTGCCTCGCTCGTTGCGTCGCGACATGCGGCGCATCGAGGCGGCGGTGCACCAGCTCGAACAGGAGTTCGGTCGCCAGCCCAGCGAGAAGGAACTCGCCGACGCGCTCGATCTGCCGCTGTCCGACTATCAGAAGATGCTGCAGGAGGCGCGCGGCTACCAACTCGTCTATTTCGAGGATTTCACCGCCAGCGACGACGACGACTATCTCGAGCGCCATGCGGTCGGCAACGCCCAGGACAACCCGCTCGACATGCTGATGGACCAGAACATGCGAGTGGTCCTGGTGCGCGCGATCGATGACCTGCCGGAGCGCGAGAAGATGGTGATGGGCCTGTACTACGAACAGGATCTCAACCTGCGCGAGATCGGCGAGGTGCTCGGTGTGTCGGAGTCGCGCGTGTGCCAGTTGCACAGCCAGGCGATCGCACGCCTGCGTTCGCGCATCCATGGTGCCCGCGCAGAGCCCAAGCCGCGCCGCGGACGGCCGCCACGTAGCAGCCAGTAGCCGGGACGATGGACAAGATCAGTCTGATCGGTCTGACCCTGGGCGTGACCGCGATCGTGCTGGGCCAGTATCTGGAAGGCGGGCACATCGGCTCGCTGATCCAGCCGACGGCTTTCTTCATCGTGATCGGAGGCACCCTGGGGGCGGTCATGCTGCAGAGCCCGTTGCCGGTGTTCATCGAAGGCATGCGCATGGGCCGCTGGGTGCTGATGCCGCCCGATGCGGCCGAGCAGAGCGTCATCGATCAAGTGGTCTCGTGGAGCCAGACGGCGCGCAAGGAAGGCCTGCTGGCGCTCGAAAACATGCTGCAGACGATGCCGGATCCGTTCACCCAGAAGGGCGTGCAGTTGCTCGTCGACGGTGTCGAGCCGGAGCGTCTGCGGGCGGTGCTGGAAGTCGAGATCGGCACTTTCGAGACCCGCCTCAAGCATGGCGCCAAGGTGTGGGAGGGCGCCGGCGGCTATGCGCCGACGATCGGCATTCTCGGTGCCGTGATGGGGCTCATCCACGTCATGGAGAACCTGACGGACCCCTCCAAGCTGGGCGCCGGCATCGCCGTGGCCTTTGTCGCGACGATCTATGGCGTCGGCTCTGCCAACCTGGTGTTCCTGCCGGTGGCGAAGAAGCTCCAGGCCCACATCGGACGCCTCGTGGCCGCCCGGGAGATGGTCGTCGATGGTCTGGTCGGCATCGCCAACGGCGACAATCCCCGCATCATCGAAAGCCGTCTGCAGGGCTACCTGGACTGACGCCCGCAACGCTCAAGCCTGTCTCCCTCGGGCCGTTACCAGCGGTGACGGTACCGGGATCGAGATGGCCAGAAGACGAAAATCCGAGGACGAGCACGAGAACCACGAGCGCTGGCTCGTTTCGTACGCCGATTTCATAACCCTGCTGTTCGCGTTCTTCGTCGTGATGTACGCGATCAGTTCGGTGAATGAAGGCAAGTACCGGGTGCTGTCGGATTCGATCGTGCAGGCGTTTCGCAGTGTCAATATCAATGCGAAGGGCAGCCAGATCGTGGTGCAGCCGTCGATCATGACGTCCAGCGAAACCGGCCCGCCGGCGGAAAGTCCGGACGCCGCCCGAGAAAAGGCCATCGATGCCCGCCGCGAAGCCCTGTCGAAGCGCATGCGCAGCGTCGCCGACGAGATCAAGAAGGTACTCGCACCGCTGACCAAGGACGGGCAGGTGCGGGTCACCGAGGGCGCCCACGGCATCAGCGTCGAGATCAACGCCAGCGTGCTGTTCCCGGTGGGCGAGGCACGCATCGGCAGCACCGCCGGGCGCGCCTTGACGGCGGTGGCGCAGGTGCTGGCTGGCGCCGACTTTCCGATCACGATCGAAGGGCACACGGACGACGTGCCGATCAGTACGCCCCAGTTTCCTTCGAACTGGGAACTGTCGGCGGTGCGGGCGTCGAGCGTGGTGCGCTTGTTCGTCGACGCCGGGGTCGATCCGTCGCGCCTGACCGCGGCCGGCTACGGCGACCAGCGGCCGGTGGCCGACAACGGCAGCGAAGAAGGGCGTGCCCGCAATCGGCGCGTGAACCTGTTGATCGAATCGCTGATCGACGATGGCGACGACAACATGGTGCTGACCCGGCCCGACGTCGTGCGCTCGATTCTACCGCCGGGAGCCGGCCGTTGATCCGCCCGCCCGCGCCGCACGGGCGGCCCACGCGCGCCTCGAAACAAATTCTACAGATTTGCGTTAATCAGGATGCCCAGGGCATCCATCCGGCGAGAGGTTCAGCATGAGCGAAATATTCGAGTGGTCCGACGATTACAGTGTCGGTGTCCAGGAGATCGACGAACAGCACAAGGAACTGGTGGGTCTGCTGAACGACCTGCACACGGCCATCCACGAGCATCACGGAACCCAGGCGTCAAGGAGGATCCTCGACGAACTGGCGGAATACACCCGCACCCATTTCATGGTCGAGGAAAGTCTGATGCGAATCTCGAACTATCCCGAGTTCGAGGCCCACAAGCACAGCCACGAGGAACTGATCGCCCAGGTTCAGGGGCTGCAGGAAAAGCTCGACAGTGGCCAGGCAGCGATCACCTTCGAGTTGCTGCATTTCCTGAAGGTCTGGCTGACCCGGCACATCAACGAGGCGGAC
This sequence comes from Rhodocyclaceae bacterium, assembly GCA_020445745.1. Classification (GTDB taxonomy): domain Bacteria; phylum Pseudomonadota; class Gammaproteobacteria; order Burkholderiales; family Rhodocyclaceae; genus Cognatazoarcus. Next base: position 20,508 of record JAGRGB010000045.1, read on the forward strand.
AAGCGCTTCGGCAGCTACCTGACCCAGCACGGCGGTGCTGCCGAATGGTCGCCCGAGGTGAAACAGTCGATGACCAGGAAGAAGTGGTGGTGGAAGTTCTGGTAGCCACCTGAACCACCCGCGCCGGGATGCCCGGATGGGCACCCCGGCGTGGCGTTCCTTCTGGCCTCTCGCCGGTTCAATCGGGCACCACGACGGTGCCGCGGGCGGCGTTGATCAGGTCGGAGGCGTCGGGTGTCGCCAGTATCGGCGGCAGATGCTCGTCGGTGATGGGCGGCGCAGCGCCCGGTACGCCGCCGCGGGCAATGGTGCGCACCACCTGCGAGGGCGGCAGTGGCGTGCCGGCGGTCAGGTGCGACCACATCATGTCCAGCGCACGGCCGGCATAGACGTGAAGCGGGATGTAGTGCGTGTCGAATCCCGCAAAGCCGAGGAATGCGTCGAAGTGCTGACCGTTGGTCACTTCGATATAGGACAGCCGTGAGTGCTCCCGCTCGATTCGGCTGTTGGCCGCCAGATACGCCCGCGAGGTGTGATTGACCGGAACCAGCGCGTCCGAGCGGCCGTGCACGATCAGCGTCGGCAGCCCCCTGAGGTCGCCGCGCACCGATGCCGCGCGGATGCCGTCGGCGATGGCAGGGTCGTGCCGCAAGCGACGCAGGCATTGCGCGCCATCGTAGTTGTAATCGGCCAGGCCGGTGCTCGGCGAGACCGCGAAGATTTCGCGGATCGGCCCGTTCAGGGCATTTTCGGCGATCAGGTTGATGCCCGTGGATGGCGGTACGCCGTTGTTCAGGCTCCACACCGTCGGCATCGGGCTCGCGGCCGGCGGCGCCGGCAGCCCGGCACCATCCGTGGTGCCCATCGAGAAGCCGCACAGGTTGTCGCGCACGTCGGCGCGGCCGTAGGCGTTGGCGTAGGTCACGGCGACCGCCGAAGACACCGACAGGCCGAAATGCGAGGCGTGCAATAGCTCGCTATCGGGCTCCCAGCCATAGTCGACGAGGCGCGCCTTGGCATCCTCGGCCTGGCTGACGGTGTCGGCGCCGTCGATCAGGCCGGCAGTGGCGAGCGCGCTGCAGCGGTTGGCCGCCAGCACTGGCGAGACCACGAACAGGAACGGGCTGTCGGCATTGCTCGGCGCAATTGCCGCGCAACCCTGCAACAGGTTGGCGTAGGTGATGTAGTCGTAGAGTGGCCGCCCCGGCCGCTCGATGCGGCGGTCTCCGCGGTACACCTCGAGCTGCGGGTGGTCGCGGAGGTTGATTTGCGGTTCGACCGCGACCACCGCGTCGATCAGGCCGCGGCGGGCCTGCTCGGCCGCGGCCAGCACCGCGCCCCCGCCGTTGGAGACGCTGGCGGCGATCACCAGGGTGTTGTCGGGGTGGAACAGTCGTTCGAACTTGCCGTTGTGCCTGGCATCGCCGAACTGGCGATTGAGCACGTGGAACGCGAATTCGATCGCGTCGATCGTCGCCTGGCCCCAGATCCGCTCCGGATTGTCGCCGGAATGGGCGTGCTTCATCGCATAGCGGTCGGGGTGCTGCGCCAGGTAGTCCGCGCGCTCGGCGTCGGTCAGCGGCGCGGCGAAGTAGGCTTCGCGACCGGCTTCGCCGGCCCCCGCGAGCGTGCCGTCGATCAGCGTGACGGTGTCGGTCTCGAGTTCGTGGGCGCCGGCGCCAGTGCCCTTGTCGGTGTAGGCGACTGCGCAGCCATGCTTGAGCGCCCATTCGCCGGTGGTGCCGATCGCACCATAGACGCCGCGCGAGCCGCTCGATGGCGCCGCGACGATGCATGGGTGCCCGGTGTCGAAGCTGTCGGGCAACTGCACCATCACGGTGACGTTGCGCACGCCCCGGAGGTTGCGCACGAAGGCCAGGAATTCGGTCCCGGGAATCATCCCTTCGCCGAGGGTGTCGCCGCCGTCGATGTCGATGTTCGGCCCGTAGAAGCGGCCGTAGCCCCCTGCCGACGAGGTGTCGATCAGGGCGCGGTAATTCGTGTATATCGCCAGACGCCGCAGTTCCGCAGGTGTCGGGGCAAGCGGATCGGCGATGGCCGGCGGGGTCGCGGCGGCGAGGCCGCTGGTGCCCAGGCCGGCGGTGAGCAGGTCGTCGTCGCCACGGTACGCGGTGACGCGGACCTCACCCAGCCACACGGGTCGCTGGTCGAAGCGGGATTCGCTGCTGAAGCCGGTCAGCGTCAGGCCGACGCAGACCAGTGCAAGCGCGGTGCGCGCACGGGATAATTCCATTTTCGTATCTCCTGCTGGCTCGCGCCGCCGGCGCACAAGCCGGACATGATCCAGTGGCCGCGCGAACGCGATACGGGTGTGACGACGATCGGCCCGGCGCAGCGCCGGGCTGGCAAGAGCTTAGGTGAGTATAGGATCGCGGCAAATCATGCAGATGCATCAATTCATGACGCCGCCGACGGAGGCCGAGGAGCGCGACCAGCTTCTCGAGCTGATGCGGCAGGGACTGTCCCCCGGCCCCCATTATCGCCGCAGCGCGCTGCGCTGGCTGTCGCGGCGCATCGAGTTCGACGGCTGCGTATGGGGCGTGGGTCGGCGCCTGGAAGACGGCACGGTGTCGATTGACGACGCCAGCGTCGAAGGGCGCTCGAGATCGCTGCTCGACGAGTTCGTCGACGTTGCGGGGCTCGATCCGGTCAGCCGGCGCTTCGCGCAGGAGCCGAGGCGGCTGCAGAACGTGTCGGTCGAACGCGACTACGCGGCCTCGGCCCTGCGCCCGGTCGGCGAGTACCTGCGGCGACATCGCATCGGCCAGTTGCTGTTATGCGGTGTCACTCACCCGCGGCATGGCGGACTGAGCTGGCTGACCCTGTACCGCGAGGATCCGGCCCGGCCGTTCAACTCGCGGGACGCGGATTTTGCCGAATTCGCACTGCCCTTCGTGTTGCTGGCGCAGGCTGCGCCGTGGTCAGGCGTGACCCCGCTGGCCGAGCGACTCTCCCGGCGTGAACTCGAAGTGGCGATGGCCTATGCGTCGGGCAGCGATTACAAGACCATCGCCCAGCACATGTCGCTGGCGCCGGCGACGGTGCGTTCCCATCTGCAGCGGATCTACCGCAAGCTTGCGGTGCGCAGCAAGATAGCGTTGCGTCAGCGCCTGTTCGGGGAGACGTGAGTCGGCCCGCGGTCGGCTTGCTGCCGGGGGAAAATCATGCCCCCGGCCGGAAAGAGCGAACCAGGGGGAACACGCTCGCCGGCAGGGGGGCAAAAGGCACTCTTGTGCTCTCTGAAATTCGCCGGTTCCACGTCATGCGCGAGTCCGGCTGTCCTTGTTGTCCATGTTCGGCAGCTTCGATGGCGTGAAGTCTGTCGCACTCGGGGCCGATCCGCCAGCCCGGTGATTTCGTCCGATCGCGGGATGGCGACGTGCGAACCTTTCGATGGCGTCGCGCATTCCGCGACGGGCGGCAGGTCGCTGCCGGCGCCAAGCCGGCGCGGGAAGACGCCGACACGCGGTCGCTGCGGCCGCGTTGGCCGACGGTCCGTGATGGATCCCTGGGCGAATTGCCGGATGTCTTTCAATGCCTCGAATTCTCTCCAGTGTCGTGACCGCGTCGCTGTGACGATGGACACGAGTCGTCGGACATCGCGGTGAGCGTCGATCGTACGAATCCTCCTGGCCGCTAGCCGCCGCCGAGGCCCGTCGGCCGGATCCTCTGTGGCAGCGCCACACCCTTGCGCGCACGCCGGTGGCGCATGTTCTCGAGCTGTAACGGCTTGAGGAGCAGCGAAACTTCCCGCTTGCCGCGGCCGACGCCTTCGACGCTTACCGCTTGGCCTTCCTCCGGCAGGGCGACCGCCACCAGCGCCTCGCCAGCATCGAGCCCCATCACGATGATGCCGCGGCCACCGCCCTGGACCTTCATCTCGGCGCGCGGGAACACCAGCATGCGGCCGTTGCCGGACAGCGCCAGGATCCAGTCGCCGCGCACCGCTGACGGGGCCAGCACCTGCTCGCCGCGGTCCAGGGTCATGAAGGCCTTGCCGGCCTTTTGTCGCGACATCGCGTCGGCGACGCTGCAGATGAAGCCGTAGCCGCCCGAGTTGGCGAACATGAATGAAGTCTCGGGCGCAGCGCTGACCACCTGTGCTAGCTTGGCGGCGCCCTGGAAGTCGATCAGGGTGGCGATCGGCACGCCGTCGCCGCGGCCACCGGGCAGATCCGAAACCCTGGCCGTGTAGGCACGCCCCTGGCTGTCGATGACGATCAGTGGCCAGGTGGTGCGGGACTCGATCACCGCGAAGCCGAAGTCGCCGGCCTTGTAGCCGATCGCCGCAGGATCGATGCCGTGCCCCTGGCGGGTCCGTACCCAGCCGTTGCGCGAGACGATCACGGTGACCGGTTCGTCGGGGATGCTGATCTCGGCCGGGGCGGTCGCCGCCACCGCCTCGATCAGGGTGCGGCGGTCGTCGCCATAGGTCTTGGCATCGGCCCGGATCTCCTTGAGCAGCAGCCTGGTCATCGCATTGCGGGAGTCGAGCAGATGTTGCAGGCCGGAGCGCTCGTCGCGCAATTCGCCGAGTTCCTTCTCGATGCGGATGCCCTCGAGTCGGGCGAGCTGGCGCAGTCGTATCTCGAGGATGTCCTCGGCCTGCACCTCGGTCAGGCCGAACGCGGCGATCAGCGCTGGCTTGGGCTCGTCGGATTCGCGGATCACGCGGATCACCTCCTCGATGTGGAGGAAGGCGATCATCCGGCCCTCGAGAACATGGATGCGCCGGTCGACTTCGGCCAAGCGGTGGCGGGTGCGGCGCTCGACGGTGACGTAGCGGAAGTCGATCCACTCCGCGAGGATGCGCCTGAGGTTCTTCTGCTGGGGACGGCCGTCACGGCCGATCATCGTCAGATTGACAGCGACCGAACTCTCGAGCGAGGTGTGGGCCAGCAGTACCGCCATGAACTCGTCGCGATCGATGCGCGAACTGCGCGGCTCCAGCACGATCCGCACCGGTGCCAGGTCGGAGGATTCGTCGCGCACCGCCTCCAGCACGCCCAGCACGACCTGCTTGAGGTTCTTCTGGTCCTGGCTCAGCTCCTTGCGCCCGGCCCGGGGCTGGGGGTTGGTCAGCGCCTCGATTTCGGCCAGTACCGCGGCGGTGGACACGCCGGCCGGGAGTTCGTCGACGATCATCCGCCACTGACCGCGCGCGAGTTCCTCGATTCGCCACCGCGCCCGCAGGCGCAGGCTGCCGCGGCCGTTCTCGTATATGTCGCGGATCGTCCCGGGGCTCGAGATCAGTTGTCCGCCGCCCGGGAAATCGGGGCCGGGCAGCACGGTCATCAATTCCGCCAGCCCCGCGGCGGGATCACGGATCAGCAGGCAGGCGGCTTCCGCGACTTCGCGCATGTTGTGGGGCGGAATCTCGGTCGCCATTCCCACGGCGATACCGGAGGCGCCGTTGAGCAGCACCATCGGCAGGCGCGCAGGCAGCAGCCTGGGCTCTTCGAAGGCACCGTCGTAGTTGTCGACGAAATCCACCGTGCCGCGGTCGATTTCGGCGAGCAGGAGCTGGGCTACCGCGGTGAGCCGGCATTCGGTGTAGCGCATCGCCGCCGCCGAGTCGCCGTCGCGGGAGCCGAAATTGCCCTGGCCGTCCACCAGCGGATAGCGCAGCGTGAATTCCTGTGCGACGCGCACCATCGCGTCATAGACGGAACTGTCGCCGTGCGGATGGTACTTGCCGATGACGTCGCCGACCACGCGAGCCGACTTGACGTGTTTGGCGGTCGGCGACAGGCGCATCTCGTGCATCGCGTAGAGGATGCGCCGCTGCACCGGCTTCATGCCATCCTCGACCTGGGGCAAGGCGCGCGAGCGCACCACGCTCATCGCGTACGAGAGGTAGGCGCGTTCCGCGTACTCGTCGAGGGGGAGGTAGTCACCGTTCTCGGCGTCGCCGGCATCGGCTGGCGGCGGTTCCGGCGGTTGCCCGGGCGCACCGAGTTCGGGGAAAAGGTCCAGGGTGTCGTCGCTCATCGATCTGCCGTCTGCCGGGTATCGGGTGGGTGCATCAGATGTCGGCCTCGACGGTGTCGCCCTTGGCTTCCATCCAGGCCCGGCGCGAAGCCGCCTCGCCCTTGCCCATCAGCAATGTGAACATCTTTCGGGTGTCGATCAATCCACCGGCACGCACCCGCACCGGCAATACGCGACGAGTGGCGGCTGCCATCGTCGTCTCGCGCAACTGGTCCGGATTCATCTCGCCAAGGCCCTTGAAGCGACCGATTTCGATGCTCTCGGGGCGGATTCCCTCCTGCTCGAGCCGGTCGCGGATTGCCGTCAGCTCGCCATCGTCGAGGGCGTACAGCCTGCGGGCAGGTCGCTTCTTGCCCTGGGCTGGCACGTCCACCCGGTACAGCGGGGGCTGGGCGACGAACACGTGGCCGCCGGCGATCAAGGCCGGAAAGTGCCTGAAGAACAGGGTCAGCAGCAGCGTCTGGATATGGGAGCCGTCGACATCGGCATCCGACATGATGATGATCTTGCCGTAGCGAAGCCCGGCAAGATCGGGCAGGTCGTCGGGTCCGTGGGCATCGACCGCGAGGGCGACCGCGATGTCGTGGATCTCGGTGTTGGCGAACAGGCGGTTCGGGTCCACTTCCCAGGCGTTCTGCACCTTGCCGCGCAGTGGCAGGATGGCCTGGATTTCCTTGTCGCGAGCCATCTTGGCCGAGCCGCCGGCAGAATCGCCTTCCACCAGGAAGATCTCGTTTTCGGCGATGTCCTCCGACTCGCAGTCCGAGAGCTTGCCGGGCAGCACCGCGACGCCGGAGGTCTTGCGCTTCTCGACCTTCTGGGCGTTCTTCTGGCGGGCCTGGGCCGAGCGGATCGCCAGTTCGGCGATCGCCTTGCCGGCATCGACGTGATTGTTCAGCCAGATCTCGAACGGGTCGCGCACCACGCCTGAAACCAGCTTCACCGCCTCGCGCGAATTGAGCTTTTCTTTGACCTGCCCCTGAAACTGGGGGTCCAGCAGGCGCGCCGACAACACGAAACTCATGCGTCCGCAGACGTCGTCCTGCTGCAGCTTGACGGCACGGGGCAGCAGCGCGTGATGTTCCACGAAACTCTTTACCGCGTCGAAGACGCCGGCCTTGAGGCCTGATTCGTGGGTGCCGCCGGCCACCGTCGGGATCAGGTTGACGTAGGATTCGCTTGCCGCGGGATGCTCGAACCAGCCCAGCGCCCATGCCGCGCCCTCGCCGTCGGCGAAGGCGGCGTCGTCCTGGTCGGCGTACTTCTCCGCGGCAAAGACGGGTGCGAGTGGGCTTTGCTCGCCAGCGGCCTCTTCGAGGTAGGCGGCGAGGCCGCCGGGATAGGTCCATGATTTCGACAAGGGTGGTCCGTCGGTCTGCTCTATGTCGAGACGCACCGACACGCCGGCCAGCAGCACCGCCTTCGAGCGCAGCAGACGCTCCAGCTCAGACTGCGGCACCCGCGGGCTGTCGAAGTACTTCGGGTCGGGCCAGACCCGGACGCGCGTGCCGCTCCTGCGCCCGCATCCGCCTTCGTCACGCAGCTCGCCGATGTGTTCGCCACCCTCGGAGAAGTCGATCCGGTGGATCCGGCCATCGCGCCGGACTTCGACTTCGACCCGCGTCGACAACGCGTTGGTGACCGCCACGCCGACACCGTGGAGGCCTCCGGAGAAGGCGTAGGCAGCGTTGCCTTGGCGCTTGTCGAACTTGCCGCCGGCGTGCAGCCGGGTGAACGCCAGTACCACCACCGGCACCCCTTCCTCCGGGTGCAGGCCGACCGGAATGCCGCGACCGTCGTCGGCGACGGTCACCGAACCGTCGAGGTGAAGGCAGACCTCGATGGTTCGCGCCGAGCCAGCCAGTGCCTCGTCGGCGGCGTTGTCGATGACTTCCTGGATGACGTGGGCCGGCGAATCGGTGCGGGTGTACATGCCGGGGCGTTCCCGCACCGGTTCCAGGCCCTTCAGCACCCGGAAGGATGATTCGTCGTATTGCTTGTTTGCCATGATCGAAAATGCAGGGTAGGGCGCCCGGCACGGGTCCGGACGGTGATCGCTGGCCGGTGATCCGCAGCCCTCGCTCAGACCCAGTAGGAGGTCCGCGTCATGACGCGGGAAGCGAGCTTCATCGCCGTGCGCACCGGTGCAGGGAATTCGGCGGCGCCGAGATCGACGGCCGTGCGCGCGTGGGCGGCTTCGTCCTGGCGCATCTGATCGACGATCGCCCGTGAGCGCGTGTCGTGTTCGGGCAGGCGGTCGAGGTGGTCCTTCAGGTGCTGCTCGACCTGGCGCTCGGTCTCGGCCAGGAAACCGAGATTGACACGATCTCCGAGGCGCGCGGCGATCAGGCCGAGCCCGAGGGATCCGGCGTACCACAGCGGGTTGAGCAGGCTCTTGCGCCCGCCCAGTTCCTGGATGCGCTGCTCGGTCCAGGCCAGATGCTCGGTCTCCTCGTGGGCAGCCTGCATCAGCGACTGACGGACGCCGTCGTCGCGCGACAGCAGCGCCTGCCCCTGATACAAGGCCTGGGCACAGATCTCGCCGCAATGGTTGATTCGCATCAGCGCGGCGGCGTGCCGGCGCTCCTCGGCGCTGAGTTCCCCTTCCGGGATCTCGGCGCCGGGCGTCGGCCGCAAACTGACGGGTATGCCGAAAAGTGTTCGCAGGCCCCGGTCGAACTGGATGATGAACTGGTCGATCATGGCTATCGGGAAAAACTCGGTGGTGATGAAGCCCGCAGCGCACGCAGCGCAGCCGCCCGGTCGAGCACGCTGCTTGGTCCGTCGCACAGGTATTCGAGGGCCAGCGCGGCGCGCTGCCGGTTCGGGCCGCCTTCCTCTATGCGCCGCCACTGCGGCTCGGCCACCGTCATCCAGCGGCCGTCGCGCTGACCGATGGCGATGATCCTGTACTCGGCGGTCTGGCAGCGAATGGCCTCGTAGGTGACCGTGCGGGCTCCGCCGGGCGCATCGACGACGATGGTCAGCCGCACGTCGCGGTCCGGGTGGACGTCGATGCTGTCTTCGTCGACCTGGAACCGGTTGTCGCTGAGCCTGCTGACGGTGAACGGGAGCAGGCGGTCCTCGCTCGGATAGGCGGGTAGGGGCGGCTCCGGTGGCGCAGGCGCCGGCGTCGTCGCGCAACCCGCGATCAGCAGGTACAGCGAGCCGATCCAGGCCACGCCAAAGGGGAATCTCGACCGCATCCAGTTCGTCGCAATGCTCTCGTGGGGCGAAGCATACCCCATTCGTCCGCGCGCCCGGCGCGACCGGTCGGTCGGCGTCGGGCGCGCTGCGGCCGGTGGTGGCTCAGGCGGACAGCGCAGCCTCGATTTCCGCGAAGGTCGAGGCGACCGTGCCGGACGGCATCGGAATGCCCAACTGGCGGGCAATCTGCGAGGAAGAGAAGATGCCACGGATCGCCAGCGTGCCACCGGCAACGCGTTCGGTGACGATCATGTGCTGGCGCCCCGCGCGTGCCAGCGTGGCGACGACGTGGCCGACCTCGGCCCGGGTTACGTCGTCGATGTCGACGGCCTCGACCCGGTCGAGGGGCACCATCGCGTCCCGCACGTCGAGTTCGGCGGTGCTGATACCCCGCTGGGCGGCGAGTTGCACGGGCTTTTCGCCGAGCAGGTCGGTGGCGGTGATAAGACCCAGCAACTTGCGACCGCCCTCGACCACGAACAGCGAGCGCACGCCGCGCAGGATCATCGCCTGGTTGGCGTCGGGCAGCGGCGTGTCCGGGGCGATGGTCGCCGCCGCGATCAACCTGAGATCGGTCATCACGTCGATCGCGGGCGAATCGGACCGTACTTTCCGGGTACGTCCGGCGTCGACGACCTCGCAATTGGCGTCGCCGATCTTCGTTTGTGCAAGCGGCGCGTAGCTTTCCCTCTCCATGCTTTGTTCCCCCCTTACGTTGCAGTAGCCGGCCCATGGGCCGGAACCCGAAATTGTCTCCGGCTGGCGCGATTCAGCTGGCGACGCTGTTGGCGCGATACGCCGCCGGTCGTTCGCGAAGCCGGTCCCGGAAGATCAGCCGCGCCAATTCGTTCAGGGCGCGCTGGTACACGTCTCGCTTGAACTCGATCACCGTCTCGAGCGGCACCCAGTACTCGCTCCAGCGCCATGCGTCGAACTCCGGGTGCGAACTCGCCCTCAGCGATACGTCCGTGTCCCGCCCCACGAGTCGGAGCAGAAACCAGATCTGCTTTTGACCCCTGTATGTGTTGCGCCACTCCCTTCTGATCCAGTTCTTCGGAACGTCGTACCTCAACCAGCCTCGCGTGCGGCCGATGATCTTCACATGTTCGGGAAGGAGACCGACCTCCTCGAAGAGCTCCCTGTACATGGCCTGCTCCGGATTTTCACCGTGCTTGATGCCGCCTTGCGGGAACTGCCAGGAGTGCTCTCGTATCCGCTTGCCCCAGAAGACCTCGTTGCGCCCATTGACCAGGATGATGCCGACGTTCGGGCGATAGCCTTCACGGTCGAGCATTGTCAAACCTCTAAATGCATGGATTGACAAGGATTCTTCCACAATTCCCGGGCAAAAGAAAGAAAGCCCGCAGAATCCTCGAAAGCGCCAATCCCGCTAAAATCTTCCTTTTCGACATCTCCAATCCGGATCGTTCCATGCGCGCATCGCAATTCTTCATTTCCACCCTGAAGGAAGCCCCTTCGGATGCCGAGGTCGCCAGCCAGAAGCTGATGCTTCGCGCCGGCCTGATACGCAAGGTCGCAGCCGGCATCTACACCTGGATGCCGCTCGGCCTGCGTTGCCTGCGCAAGGTCGAGGGCATTGTTCGCGAAGAGATGAACCGTGCCGGGGCGATCGAGTTGCTGATGCCGGCGGTGCAGCCGGCGGAACTGTGGCAGGAATCCGGCCGCTGGGAGTTCTACGGTCCCGAGTTGCTGCGCTTCAAGGACCGCCACGAGCGCGATTTCGTGATCGGTCCGACCCACGAAGAGGTGATCGGCGACGTCGCGCGTCGCGAGCTGCGCAGCTATCGCCAACTGCCGAAACATTTCTACCAGATCCAGACCAAGTTCCGGGACGAGATCCGTCCGCGCTTCGGCGTCATGCGGGGGCGCGAATTCGTCATGAAGGACGGCTATTCCTTCCATGCCGATTACGCTGATCTGCAGCGCGAATACGACAACATGCACGCCACCTACACCCGCATCTTCGGCCGCCTGGGGCTCGAATTCCGTGCGGTTGCGGCGGATACCGGGTCGATTGGCGGCAGTGGCTCGCACGAGTTCCACGTGATCGCCGATACCGGCGAGGACACCATCGCCTACTGTCCCGATTCCGGCTACGCGGCCAATGTCGAGCTTGCCGAAGCCGTGGCTGCGGGCGGCGAGCGGCCGGCGGCCGCTGCAGGCCTGGCCAAGGTCCACACGCCCGGGGTGCGTACCATCGACGAGCTCGCCGCCTTCCTCGCGATCCCCGTCGAGACCACGGTCAAGGCGATCGTCGTCGAATCCACCGATGGCGTCCCGGTGCTGATGCTGCTGCGCGGGGACCACGAACTGAACGAGATCAAGGCGCAGAATCTGGCGGGCATCCGCAGTCCGCTGACCTTCGCCGCGCCGTCGGCGGTGCAGGCCGCGTTCGGCGCCGAATCCGGCTCGTTGGGGCCGGTCGGTTTCGCGGGACGCATCGTCATGGACCGGACCGTCGCGAGGATGGCCGACTTCGTGACGGGTGCCAACGAGACCGATTTTCATCTCACGGGCGTCAACACCGGTCGCGACTTCGCCGAACCGGAGGTGGCCGACCTGCGCAACGTGGTCGAAGGCGATCCGTCCCCCGATGGTGCCGGCGCTCTGCGAATCTGTCGCGGCATCGAGGTCGGCCACATCTTCCAGCTGCGCACGAAGTACTCCGAGGCACTGGGTTGCCGCTTCCTGGACGAGAACGGCCGCGAGGCCATCATGGAGATGGGATGCTACGGCATCGGCGTGTCACGCATCCTGGGCGCGGCGATCGAGCAGAACTGGGACGACCGGGGCATCATCTGGCCGGCTGCGATCGCGCCGTTCGAGGTGGTCATCTGCCCGGTCGGCTGGGCCAAGTCCGAGGCCGTGAAACAACGCGCGCGGAGCATCTATGATGCCTTGATGGCCCTAGGTGTGGACGTGGTCCTCGACGACCGCGGCGAGCGCCCGGGGGTGATGTTCGCCGACTGGGAACTGATCGGCGTGCCGCACCGGCTCACCATTGGCGAGCGCGGACTTGCCGACGGGGTCGTCGAATACAATGCCCGGGCAGGCGGGGAGGCGGTGCGCATACCGGTCGATGAGGTGGTCGAGGGTGTTCAGCAACGGATCAGGAACTAGTCGGGCTCGATCGCGGCTCTGTGGTGCGGCGCTGGGGCTGGCCCTGGCGGTGTGCGTGGCGCCCGCGGTCGCCGGCAACCAGCAGTACGAGCCGCTGTCGGCCAGCGTTCGGGCCTCGCTGCACTCGGCGGTCAGCGATCTTGCATCGCCCGAGCCGGTGTTTCCCTCCGAGGACGAGAAGCAGAACTGGCTCGAGGTGATGTCCGTCCGCCTGGCGCGCTTCATTGGTGACGACCGCTACCGAGTCGCGTTCCTGAAGACGGCCTACTACGAGGCTCAGCGGGCGGGCCTCGATCCGCAACTGGTACTGAGCGTGATCCAGGTCGAGAGTGCCTTTCGCAAGTACGCGGTATCGTCCGCCAAGGCTCGCGGCTACATGCAGGTCATGCCGTTCTGGGTCGGTCTGATCGGCGACGGCGACGACAATCTGTTCCACCTGCGCACGAATTTGCGATACGGGTGCTCCATCCTGCGCCACTACCTGGACATCGAGAAGGGCAACCTGTTCCGGGCTCTGGGCCGTTACAACGGCTCGTTGGGCAAGGCGCTCTATCCCAGTCTGGTACTGCGCGCCTGGCGCCGAAACTGGCATTGGCGGGACGAAGCCGTCGTGGCGGGCGATCGGGGGGGAGAGACGGTCGCGAACTGAGTGCCCGCCTCAGGCCACTTCGACGATCTCCCATTCGTGCGATATTTCGGCGGTCTTGCCGAGCATGATCGACGCTGAGCAATATTTTTCCGCAGACAGGTGGATCGCCCGCTCGACCTTCCCTTCATCCAGGCCCTTTCCGCTGATCGTGTAGACGAAGCGAATCCGGGTGAACACCTTCGGATCGCTTTCGGCCCGCTCGGCGAACAGCTTCACGGTGCAGTCACGCACGTCCTGACGGGAACGCTTCAGGATCAGGACCACGTCGAACGCCGTACAGCCGCCTGCACCGGCGAGCAACATCTCCATCGGTCTGGGTGCCAGATTGCGCCCGCCGGCTTCTGGGGCGCCGTCCATGTTCACCAGGTGCCCGGTTCCGGTTTCGGCAACGAAGCTCATGCCGTCGAGCCACTTGATCGTGCATTCCAAGGTGCATCTCCTGTCGCGTCGGTGAGCGTCATTGTCGATCAATTTGGCGAAGGCCGCGAAATAGAGGGTGGGGGGGTTGACAGAATGCCGGTTGGGATAGAAAAATTTTATACACGCATAGAAAAGTTTGTAGTGCAGCGCACAAAAAATGCTTGTCGACGGCCGGTTGGTTGGCGATAATTCATCTCAGTCGGGTCGTCATCGACCCAAACGATGTCTCCTCCACCCTCCTCCTTTGGTGTGGATTTAGCGCGGCTCTCCGGAGCTGCGTTTTTTTTTCCGGCGTGGGCGGGTCGTCGATGGGACGGCTCCACCTGCCGCTGCGCGAAGCGTTGTGCGCTGTGTCGGCGCGCCAATCGAGTCCGGTCGCGCCGACCGGAGCCGGCACGCGGACGAAGCTGGCGGGCCGCGGGACGACAGGGCTCCTCATTGACAGGCGGTGCAGTGCTGATCTAAGATCCGCGGCTTTCTGCTTAGCGGCCGGTTGAGGCCGATTCCGATCGAGGAACAAGATGAAAACGTTTTCCGCCAAGCCGCACGAGGTCAAGCGCGACTGGTTCGTCGTCGACGCGACCGACAAGGTTCTTGGCCGGCTCGCAGCCGAGGTCGCCCGCCGCCTGCGCGGCAAGCACAAGGCTGAATACACGCCCCACGTGGATACCGGCGACTACATCGTGGTCGTCAACGTCGAGAAGCTTCGCGTGACAGGTGCCAAGGCTACCGACAAGAAGTACTACCGGCATAGCGGCTATCCTGGCGGTATCTACGAGACCAGCTTCGAGAAACTGCAGAAGAAGTTTCCCGCGCGCGTGCTGGAAAAGGCCGTCAAGGGAATGCTGCCGAAGGGCCCCCTCGGCTACGCGATGCTGAAGAAGATGAAGTGCTACGCCGGCGGTGAGCATCCGCACACGGCGCAGCAACCGAAAGCTCTCGAGATCTGACTAGGAGCCGATAGATGGCGGTGAGTTACAATTATGGCACCGGACGCCGCAAGACCGCGGTCGCACGGGTGTTCATGAAGCCGGGTTCCGGCAAAATCATGGTCAATGGCAAGGAACTCGACGAGTTCTTCTCCCGTGAGACAGGCCGCATGATCGTCCGTCAGCCACTGGTGCTGACCGAGAACGAAAGTGCCTTCGACATCATGGTCAACGTCACTGGCGGTGGCGAGTCCGGCCAGGCCGGCGCGGTCCGGCATGGGATCACCCGCGCATTGATCGATCACGACGGCGAATTGAAGGCTGTTCTGCGCAAGGCCGGATTGGTCAGCCGCGACGCCCGTGAGGTGGAGCGCAAGAAGGTGGGTCTGCGCAAGGCACGCCGGCGCAAGCAATTCTCGAAGCGCTGATCGGCGCCTGCTCGATCGCACACAGTGCCCCGCCATCGGCGGGGCATTTGCGTTTCGAGAGCCGAAGCCAACTGTCAATGGGCAGAGCGTGGCACTTGGCTTTGGCTCCATGGTCCCTATATAGTGTATTGACAAGCCGGCTCGGATCGTACGATTGCCGGCACCCCACAAGGAGATGGCATGAATACCGCATCAGATACCCCGGCGCCGTTGGTGTTCACCGACAGCGCTGCGTCCAAGGTCAAGGAATTGATCGATGAAGAAGGCAATCCCGACCTCAAGCTGCGGGTCTTCGTGACCGGTGGTGGCTGTTCCGGCTTCCAGTACGGGTTCACGTTCGACGAAGAGGCCAACGACGACGATACGTCGATGGAGAAGAACGGCGTGACGTTGCTGATCGACGCAATGAGCTACCAGTATCTGGTCGGTGCGGAGATCGACTACACGGAAGGCCTCGAGGGCTCGCAGTTCGTCATCAGAAATCCGAACGCAACGACAACCTGCGGCTGCGGCTCGTCGTTCAGCGTCTGAGGTCCCGGCCTGTCCTCCGGGTGAGGTGGCGGTCCTGTACAAGATACAAGGGCGCCCTTGGGGTGCCCTTGTATCGTTTTCGGGCGATGTCGGTGTCGGGCGTCAGCGGCTAGCGATCTCGGTTCGATAGTTGAGCATGGCCAACTGGGTCAGCCGCCTGTCTGCAAGCATGCGGAAGCGTGCAAGATCCGCCGATGCCAGGGGTTCGGCTTTCGGCAGGGCCACTTTCATCGGGTCGACGGGCCTGCCGTTCTTGCGGAATTCGTAATGCAGGTGCGGGCCGGTCGCCCATCCGGTTGCGCCGACGTAGCCGATAACGTCGCCTTGCGACACCGCCTGGCCCCGGCGTAGCCTGGCCGCGTAACGGCTCATGTGGGCGTACAGGGTGGTGATGCCGTTGCGGTGCCTCAAGATGACCGCCTTGCCATAGCCGCCTTTGGCGCCGACGAAGTCCACCTTGCCGTTCGAAGTGGCCTTGATCGCCGTGCCTCGCGCTGCACCGAAATCCACGCCGGTGTGTCGGCGCCATGCCTTCTTGATAGGGTGGAAACGCATCTTGAAGCCCGACGTGACGCGGGTGAATTCCAGCGGTGAACGCAGGAATGCCTGCTTCAGGTTGCTGCCGTCGGGCGTGTAATAGCCGGCGTTGCCCTGCTCGTCGTCAAACTGGATTACGGTATGGCGACGGCCGTTGTTGACGAACTCGGCAGCCAGGATGCGCTCGACGCCAACCTCTGCGCCATTGCGGGTCTCGGCTTGATAGAGAACGCTGAACTGGTCGCCGCTACGGATGTCCGTATGGAAGTCGACTTCGGTGCCGAACAGTTCCGCCAGCTTCATCGTCACCGCATCTGGCAGACCGGCACGGTCCGCGGCTTCGAACAGACTGCTCGTGATGGTTCCGGAACCGGTACGGGTCAATGTGCCGTGAAGGCCATCACTATCGACCGCGCGCAGTTTCCCGTCCATGCGCTCCAGGCGGTAGAAATCGCGCTCGGTGATCGGAATGTCGAGCGTCAGCAATACGCCATCCGGTGCTATGACCGCGCTCACCGTGCGCCCGGCCCGCATCTTCCTGATCGCCGCTTTGCCTTCCGGCGATGCGCTCATCGCCTGGACGACATCGGAGCTGCCGATACCGATGCGGGCCAGCAGATCTCCCAGAGTGTCGCCAGTGAGGATGCGCTCGGTTCGTACGAAGGGTGAGGCATCGACGGGCAGTACCTTGTGCGGCGGCGGATCGAGGGATTCGACGACCCGGCTGACGCGGGCGATGTCGCCGTCACGGCCGGGCACCATCGCCAGTGCCGAAACGAAGGCCAGCGACAAGCTCACGCCCACCAGTGTCACGCCCGCTCGCGGGCGGGCGGAGGATGCCGAATCGGCTAGAATCCCGGGCTCGGCGTCACGCATGGGTTCCCCTCGCGATGGTTAATCCTTCAAGTCTAGCAAACAAGGCGCCAAGCATAAATGGGCCCGGAGCGTAAGGAAATGCAGCACATCGACCAGGATCTATCCTTGATCAAGCGTGGCGCGAGTGAATTGTTGCTCGAGTCGGAATTGTCCGAGCGTCTGCAGACTGGTCGGCCCCTCAGGGTGAAGGCTGGCTTCGATCCGACCGCGCCAGACTTGCACCTCGGCCATACGGTACTGATCAACAAGTTGCGGCAGTTCCAGGAATTGGGTCATCACGTCCTGTTCCTGATCGGCGACTTCACCGGCATGATCGGCGATCCTTCCGGCAAGAACGCAACGCGTCCGCCGCTCACCAGGGACGAGGTCGATCGCAACGCCGAGACCTACCGGTCGCAGATCTTCAGGATTCTCGATCCGGAACGCACCGAAATATGTTTCAACTCGCGTTGGATGAACGATCTCGGCGCAGGCGACTTGATCCGCCTGGCCTCCCTGCAGACGGTCGCCCGGATGCTCGAGCGCGAGGATTTCGCCAAGCGCTATGCGGGCAATCAATCGATTTCGATCCACGAATTTCTGTACCCCCTGTGTCAGGGTTACGACTCAGTCGTGCTCAAGTCGGACGTCGAACTGGGGGGGACCGATCAGCGTTTCAACCTGCTGATGGGGCGTGAGCTACAGAAACATTACGGGCAGTCACCCCAATGCGTGTTGATGATGCCGCTGCTGCTGGGGCTCGACGGCGTGAACAAGATGTCCAAGTCGCTGGGCAACTACATCGGAATCGACGAAGCGGCCGGCGAGATTTTCGGCAAGCTGATGTCGGTGTCGGACGACTTGATGTGGCGCTACTTCGACCTGTTGTCGCTTCGGCCAGGCAAGGAGTTGGCCGTCCTGCGGGAACAGGCCGACCAGGGCCGAAACCCCAGGGACATCAAGTTCGAGTTGGCACGCGAGCTTACCGCGCGTTTCCACGGCGCGGCGGCGGCCGAATCGGCCCAGGCCGAATTTCTGGCACGGTTCCAGCGGGGGGCGATGCCCGACGACATGCCCGCCGTCGCCCTGATGCTGTCGGCTGAAGGGCTCCCGATCGCGAACCTGCTGAAACAGGCTGGCCTGGTAGCGAGTACTTCCGAAGGACTCAGGATGATCGGTCAGGGGGCGGTCAAGCTCGACGGTCAGCGGATCGATGACAAGGGGCTGGTGCTGCAGGACGAGGGTGAAGTCATTGCGCAGGTCGGCAAGCGCCGCTGGGCTCGCGTGACCTTGTCAAGACCCTGAGCGATGGTGCTGCCGGGGTTCAGTTGCGGGAGCGGAGCTGGTGTGTATAATGCGCGGCTCTCGAGTTTGCCGGGGCGGTATGTCGGGCTTGTTCGAGTCGTCCGGGCGGTGTTTTTTGGTTTGTGGGCGTGGGTTGGTGTTGTTGACAG
>JAGRGB010000046.1 GCA_020445745.1 Rhodocyclaceae bacterium
CGCTACGTGACCTACGCTGACTTCTGGATTCAGGATCAGGAATACCGTGATCCCGACACTGGCGAATCGTTCGATCGGTCGGCGCTCAACGCTGAACTGGAAAAGATCGAGAAGCCGGCCGGCATCAGCAACCCGAAGGACTTCCGTAACGAGATCGTCAACTTCGTGCTGCGGGCGCGGGCCAAGAATGCCGGCAAGAACCCGAGCTGGACGTCCTACGAGAAGCTGCGTTCGGTGATCGAGAAGAAGATGTTCTCGAACACCGAGGACCTGCTGCCGGTGATCAGCTTCAACACCAAGGCCAGCGCCGACGAGCAGAAGAAGCACCAGGACTTCGTCAATCGGATGATCGAAAAGGGTTACACCGAGAAGCAGGTGCGCTTGCTGTGCGAATGGTACCTGCGGGTACGCAAGGCTTCCTGACCGCGGGGTGGTCCGGGGCGCTCCCGGACCGCCGATCCGAGGCAACTGCCGGGAGGGCTGCATGGTCCGCATCATCGACCGCCGCTTCGACAGCAAGAAGAAGAGCGCCGTCAATCGGCAGCGCTTCATGCGCCGTTTCAAGCACCAGATCCGCCGCGCGGTCTCCGATGCGATCGGTGGCCGCTCGATCCGCGACGTCGATTCGGGCGAGAACATCTCGATTCCGTCCAAGGATCTTTCGGAGCCCCAGTTCCAGCACGGCGAAGGGGGCGTCTGGGAGACCGTGTTCTCGGGCAACGATCGTTTCTCGAGTGGAGACCGCATCAACCGTCCACCCCCTGGTGGCGGCCAGGGTGGCGGCAGCTCGGCCAGCAACGAGGGCGAAGGCGAGGACGACTTCGTCTTCCAGCTGAACCGCGAAGAGTTCCTCGACCTGTTCTTCGAGGACCTCGAACTGCCGAACCTGGTACGCACCCAGCTCGCCCAGCTGGTCGAGTACAAGAGCCATCGCGCCGGTTTCACCAACGACGGCGTGCCGGCCAACATCAACATCATCCGCTCGCTGCGCGGCGCCCTCGGCCGACGCCTCGCCCTCGGCGCACCCCACTGGGCGGAGATCCGCGAACTGCAGGAGGAACTCGACGAGAAGCGCGAGGCGCTGGGCGAGGATCACGAGGAGGTGCAGGAACTGGCCGAGAAGATCGCACGGCTGCGCGCGCGGATCGAGGCCATCCCGTTCATCGACAGCTACGATCTGCGCTACAACAACCGCGTCAAGGTGCCCAAGCCGACGACCAGCGCGGTGATGTTCTGCGTGATGGACGTCTCGGGTTCGATGGACGAGGAGAAGAAATCCACCGCCAAGCGCTTCTTCATGCTGCTCTACCTGTTCCTGCTGCGCACCTACGAGCGCATCGAGGTGGTGTTCATCCGCCACCACACCATTGCCAAGGAGGTGGACGAGGAGGATTTCTTCCACTCCCGCGAGTCGGGCGGTACCGTGGTGTCGAGCGCATTGGTGATGATGCGCGACATCATCCGCGACCGCTACGGCAGCGGCGCGTGGAACATCTACGGCGCCCAGGCCTCGGACGGTGACAACTGGGAGAACGACTCTCCCCAGTGCCGCGAACTGCTCGATGCCACGATCCTGCCCTTCTGCCAGTATTTTGCGTACATCGAGATCACCCCGGGCGAGCCCCAGAATCTGTGGCGCGAGTACCAGGTCCTGCAGGCCAGCCACGCCAACTTTGCGATGCAGCGCATCGAGAACATGGGCGACATCTATCCGGTGTTCCGTGAACTGTTCAAGAAGAGCCTGATATGAACTATGCCCGTGCCCACCGGTGTGCTGCGGTATCCGGTAGACACCGCCGGGCGCACGCGCGCGGCCCTCTGCAGCACCACGCAGGCGAGGGAAGCGGGTGCAGCACGCGGCGTGAGAGAGGCCTGACATGAAGCGAGAGACACCGCACAAGCCGCTGCCGGCCAATTCCGAGTGGTCGTTCGAGCTGATCGATGCCTACCACAAGGAAATTGCCAGGGTCGCCGACGACTTCGGACTGGACACCTATCCGAACCAGGTCGAGATCATCACCGCCGAGCAGATGATGGATGCCTATGCCTCGGTGGGCATGCCGGTCAACTACAATCACTGGTCCTTCGGCAAGCACTTCCTGTCCACCGAGAAGAGCTACAAGCGCGGTCAGATGGGGCTGGCCTACGAGATCGTGATCAACTCCAATCCCTGCATCGCCTATCTCATGGAAGAGAACACCATGACGATGCAGGCGCTGGTGATCGCCCATGCCGCCTACGGTCACAACTCCTTCTTCAAGGGCAACTACCTTTTCCGCACGTGGACCAACGCCGACGCGATCATCGACTACCTGCTGTTCGCCCGCAGCTACATCGCCCAGTGCGAGGAGCGCTACGGCGAGGAAGAGGTCGAGCTGCTGCTGGATTCCTGTCATGCACTGATGAGCGTCGGCGTCGATCGCTACAAGCGGCCGGCCAAGCTGTCGATGGCCAAGGAGCAGTTGCGCCAGCAGGAGCGCGAGGCGTACATGCAGAGCCAGGTCAACCAGCTGTGGCGAACGCTGCCGTTCCAGGAGACCCGCGCGACTGCCGAGTCCGAGCGCCGCTTTCCGGCCGAGCCCGAGGAGAACCTGCTCTACTTCATCGAGAAGCACGCGCCCCTGCTCGAGCCGTGGCAGCGCGAGGTCGTGCGCATCGTGCGCAAGGTCGCCCAGTACTTCTTCCCCCAGCGCCAGACCCAGGTCATGAACGAGGGCTGGGCCACGTTCTGGCACTACACGCTGCTGAACAAGCTGTTCGACGAGGGCTACCTTGCCGACAGCTTCATGCTCGAGTTCCTGCAGTCCCATACCAACGTGGTGATGCAGCCGCCCTACAACGTGCCCTGGCACCGGGGCATCAACCCGTACGCGCTGGGGTTTTCGATGTGGCAGGACATTCGCCGCATCTGTGAACACCCGACCGACGAGGATCGCGCCTGGTTCCCCGACATCGCCGGCAGCAACTGGCTCGAGACCTTCGACTTCGCGATGCGCAACTTCAAGGACGAGAGCTTCGTCGCGCAATACCTGTCGCCGAAGGTGATGCGCGATTTCCGCATGTTCGCGATCGAGGACGACGAAAGGGAGAGCAAGCTTCGGGTTTCGGCGATCCATGACGATTTGGGCTTCCGGCGCATCCGGGAGGTACTGTCCGAGCAGTACAACCTCGGCAACCGCGAACCCTACATCCAGGTGTGGAACGTAGATCTTCGCGGCGACCGCTCGCTGACCCTGCGCCACCACGAACACAAGCGCCGGCCGCTGGGCAAGACCATCGATCAGGTTATGAAGCATCTGGCCCGCCTGTGGGGCTTCACCGTGCGCCTCGAAACTCTCAAGCCCGACGGCAGCATCGAGTTGCTCCAGGAAGCCCGCATCGAGCGGCGAGACCCATAACCGGCGCCTCGCTCGGGGCATATCGCCCGAAGTCGGGGGAATTGCCACCCGATTCCGGGTCTTTTCCACCGATTGCGCCCGGCCGGGCGGGCGCAGTCTTGACCCCTGTCAAGGACGGCTGATGGGGTGTGGACGACCATCCGCCGTAGTCCAAGAGTTCCCGGAGCCGTTCGCGTGCATCCACGACGCCGTCAGTTTCTCCGTGCACCGATTTCCGCGGCGACGCCGCCGCGACGCCCTCCGAACGCGGTACACGAACATCGCCTGGCGCTGCTGTGCGACGCCTGCGGCGAGTGCGTCGCGGCATGCCCGACCGACATCATCGTGCTTCGCGACGGACTTCCGGAACTCGACTTCTCCCGTGGCGAATGCCGGCTGTGCGGCGACTGCGCGCGCGCCTGCAAGCCCGCCGCGCTGGCACCGGCAGACGCCGTGCGGCTCGATCTGCGGGCGCGGATAGGGGCCACCTGCCTGGCGATCCGCGGCGTCGAGTGCCGCATCTGCGGTGATCACTGCGAAGCCGGGGCAATTCGCTTCCGCCCGGCGCGCGGCGGCATTCGACTGCCGGAAATCGTTCCCGATGCGTGCACCGGCTGCGGCGCCTGTTTCGCGCCATGCCCGGAGGCGGCCATCGACATCCATCCGATCATGGAGTGCAGCACATGAAGATTGTCAGCCTGGTCCTGCGCACGCGTGCCGAGGACATCGAAGCCCTGCGACTCGGCGCCGAGAAGATCGCCGGTGTCGAATGGCAGACCGTCGATGCGGACCGCGGCCTCGCCGTCGTCACCGTCGAGGACGGCGCGGGTTACGCCCTTTCCGACTCGATGATCGCGGTCGGCCGGCTCCCTGAAGTTCTCAGCCTGACCCTCGCCTACGAATATACCGATGAAGGTCTCGAATCACAGGAGGCATGACCATGAGCATGAATCGACGCGAGTTCATCAAGACCAACGCGGTCGCCGCTGCGGCGACCACGGCCGGTATCTCGATACCGGTGGTCGCCCAGGCCGCGGAGACGATGGCCACCGACATCCGCTGGGACAAGGCGCCCTGCCGCTTCTGCGGTACCGGCTGCTCGGTGCTCGTGGGCGTGCAGGACGGGCGCGTCGTCGGCACCCAGGGTGATCCGGACGCGCCGGTCAACCGGGGCCTGAACTGCATCAAGGGCTATTTCCTGTCCAAGATCATGTACGGCGGAGATCGCCTCACGCGGCCGCTGTTGCGCATGAAGGATGGCAAGTACGCCAAGGACGGCGATTTCACGCCGGTCAGTTGGGACCAGGCCTTCGACATCATGGCCGACAAGTGGAAGGCAGCGCTCGCGGCCGACCTGGCGGCCAATGCGGGCAAGGCGGCGAACGAGCTGACCTCGTCGGTCGGCATGTTCGGTTCGGGCCAATGGACGGTGTGGGAAGGCTACGCCGCCTCGAAGCTGTGGAAGGCCGGCTTCCGCTCCAACAACATCGATCCCAATGCGCGCCACTGCATGGCCTCGGCGGTGGCCGGCTTCATCCGCACCTTCGGCATCGACGAGCCGATGGGCTGCTACGACGACCTCGAGAACGCCGACGCCTTCGTGCTGTGGGGCTCGAACATGGCCGAGATGCACCCGATCCTGTGGTCGCGCCTGACCGACCGGCGGCTGACCCACAAGGGCTGCGAAGTGCACGTGCTGTCCACCTTCGAGCACCGCTCGTTCGAACTGGCCGACAACGGCATGATCTTCACGCCGCAGACCGACCTGGCGATCCTCAACTACATCGCCAACTTCATCATCCAGAACAAGGCCGTCAACACCGAGTTCGTCACCAAGCATACCGGTTTCAAGCGCGGCAACACGGACATCGGCTACGGCCTGCGGCCGACGGATCCGAGGGAGCAGAGCGCCAAGAATGCCGGCGCGGCCGGTGGCGCCAGCCCGATGAGCTTCGAGGAATTCGCCGAGTTCGTCTCCGAATACACGCTCGACAAGGTCGCCCAGCTCTCCGGTGTTCCCGCCGAACGACTCGAACGCCTGGCCAGGCTGTATGCCGACCCTTCCAAGAAGGTGGTGTCCTACTGGACGATGGGCTTCAATCAGCACACCCGCGGCACCTGGGCCAACAACCTGATCTACAACGTCCATCTGCTCACCGGCAAGATCTCGATACCCGGCTGTGGCCCGTTCTCGCTGACCGGCCAGCCTTCCGCCTGCGGCACCGCCCGCGAGGTCGGCACCTTCGCCCATCGCCTGCCCGCCGATCTGGTGGTGGCCAAGCCCGAGCACCGGGCGATCTCGGAAAAGATCTGGAAGCTGCCCGAGGGCTTCCTGAACGGCAAGGTCGGCTACCACGCCGTGCTGCAGAGCCGGATGCTGAAGGACGGCAAGCTCAAGTGCTACTGGGTGACCTGCAACAACAACATGCAGGCCGGCCCGAACACCAACGACGAGACCTACCCGGGATGGCGCAATCCGGACACCTTCGTCGTCGTCTCCGATCCGTACCCGACCGTCTCGGCGCTGTCGGCCGACCTGATCCTGCCCACCGCGATGTGGGCCGAGAAGCAAGGCGCCTACGGCAACGCCGAGCGCCGCACCCAGTTCTGGCGCCAGCAGGTGGCGCCGCCGGGCGAGTCCAGGTCCGATCTGTGGCAGTTCGTCGAGTTCTCGAAGCGCATCAAGGTCGACGAAGCCTGGCCGGCCGAGATGATCGCCAAGGCGCCGCAATACAGGGGCAAGACCCTGTACCAGGTGCTGTTCGCCAACGGCCAGGTGGACAAGTTCCCGCTGTCTGACGTCGCGAAGGCCAACGGTCACGCCTGGAGCGACTACATGAACGACGAGTCGCGCGAACTGGGCTACTACCTGCAGAAGGGACTGTTCGAGGAATACGCCAGCTTCGGCCGCGGCCATGGCCACGACCTGGCGGACTTCGACGCCTATCACAAGGCCCGCGGCCTGCGCTGGCCGGTGGTCGACGGCAAGGAGACGCTGTGGCGCTTCCGCGAGGGCTACGACCCCTATGTCAGCGCCGGGGCCGACATCGAGTTCTACGGCAAGCCGGACAAGCGCGCGGTGATCTTCGCCCTGCCCTACGAGCCGCCGGCCGAGAGCCCGGACACGGACTACGACATGTGGCTGTGTACCGGCCGCGTGCTGGAGCACTGGCACACAGGGTCGATGACCCGCCGCGTGCCGGAACTGCACCGCTCGGTGCCGGAGGCCCAGGTCTTCATGAACCCGGACGACGCTGCCCGCCGCGGCCTGCAGCGTGGCATGAAGGTCCAGGTCGCGTCGCGCCGCGGCGAAATCGTCGCCACCCTGGAGACCCGCGGCCGCAACAAGCCGCCGATCGGGCTGATCTTCATCCCCTTCTTCGACGAGGGCCGGCTGGTCAACAAGCTCACGCTCGACGCCACCTGCCCGATCTCGAAGGAAACCGACTTCAAGAAGTGCGCGGTCAAGGTCACCAAGGCCTGATCGAACGAAAGTTCCGGTCCCGCCACGACCGCTGGCGGGATCGGCCCTGCAAAGCACCCAAGTCCTGATGATCAACCAGCGCCCTGCCGAACCGGCCTCGCAAGTTCCGCTCCGCTCCCGCCGCCGATTCCTCAAGGAAATGGCCGGCGCGGCCGGCGGTGCCTGCCTGCTGTCGCTGGGGGCGGGGATGATCGCCGCGGAAGCGGCGGCCCGCCCGGCAACCACACTGCGACCGCCGGGCGCGCTGGCGGAAGCCGACTTCCTCGCGGCCTGCGTGCGCTGCGGCCTGTGCGTGCGCGACTGCCCGTACGACACCCTCAGGCTCGCCGAGCTGGGTGACAACGTCGCCACCGGCACACCGTACTTCGAGGCACGTGCCGTGCCCTGCGAGATGTGCGAGGACGTCCCCTGCGTCGCGGCCTGCCCCACCGGCGCCCTCGATCACGACTTGACCGACATCGCCAAGGCACGCATGGGCCTGGCGGTGCTGATCGATCACGAGACCTGCCTGAACTTCCTCGGCCTGCGCTGCGACGTCTGCTACCGCGTGTGTCCGCTGATCGACCATGCGATCACGCTCGAACTGGTGCATAACCCGCGATCCGACCGCCACGCCATGATGTTGCCGACGGTGCATTCGGACGCGTGCACCGGCTGCGGCAAGTGCGAGCACGCCTGCGTACTGCCGGAGGCCGCGATCAGGGTCCTGCCCCACCGACTGGCCCAGGGCAAGGCCGCCGAGCACTACCGCAAGGGCTGGGAAGAGAAGGAACGGGCCGGCGGATCGCTGATCGGCGAGCAGACTCAGCTTCCGATGCGCGGTCTCGAAGACCGCAGCTACGGCGACACCCGCATCGCCCCGGAGCAGCGGCCCGGCCTACCCGGCGGAGGCCTCGACTCGGGGTGGAAGCCATGAGCGGCGCCGGCGGCAGCGAGGGTTCGCTGCATTCGCGCCATTCGGCGATCGCGCGACCCGGGCAGGAAGCCGTCGCGGTCAAGGGCTGGCTGCGCGCCCACAAGTGGCTGCTGCTGCGCCGCGTTTCGCAGGTCTCGATACTTGCCCTGTTCCTGGCCGGGCCGTGGCTCGGCGTCTGGATCGTCAAGGGCAACCTGTCTTCGAGCCTGACCCTCGACGTGCTGCCGCTGACCGACCCGTACCTGCTGCTGCAGTCCCTCGCCGCCGGCCATCCTCCCTTCCGCGAAGCCCTGTGGGGCGCCGGCATCGTGGCCGCGTGCTACCTGGTGGTGGGGGGTCGCGTCTACTGCAGCTGGGTCTGCCCGATGAACATCGTCACCGACGGCGCAGCCTGGCTGCGGCGGCGCCTCGGCCTCAAGGGCGGCAAGGCGCCCAGCGCTCACACCCGCTACTGGCTGCTCGCCTTCACCGTCGCCGCCGCCGCACTCACCGGCTCGCTGGCGTGGGAGTGGGTCAATCCGGTGTCGATGCTGCAGCGCGCCCTGATCTTCGGGTTCGGCCTGTCCTGGGGCATCGTGCTCGCCGTCTTCCTCTACGACCTGTTGATCGCCAGCCGCGGATGGTGTGGCCACGTCTGCCCGATGGGTGCCTTCTACGGCCTGCTCGGGATGCGATCGCTGCTGCGCGTGAGCGCGGCGCGCCGCGACGCCTGCAACGACTGCATGGACTGCTTCGCGGTGTGCCCGGAACCCCAGGTCATCCGCCCGGCCCTGAAGGGTGCCGGCCAGGCGCATCCGGTGATCCTCGACCGGCACTGCACCAATTGCGGCCGATGCATCGACGTGTGCAGCCAGGATGTCTTCAGATTGACCACGAGAATCGATAGGAGCGAGTCATGAAAACCAAATCCGGAATCCTCTTGCTGGCGGTGCTGGCGGCGGCCGGGCTCGGACTTCCCCTGGCCGCGTCGGCAGCGGACGCCGTCCGCAGCCTGCGCGGCACGGCGGTCGATCAGGCGGCACAGCAACCGGGCAACTACGCGGTCGAGAAGGACCACGCCCCAGCCGCCCGCGAATATGTCCAGCAACCGCCGCTGATTCCCCACAAGGTCGACGGCTACAACATCACGACCAACTTCAACAAATGCATGGACTGCCACTCCTGGACTCGTTACCGCGAGACCGGCGCGACCAAGGTCAGCCTGACCCATTTCAAGGACCGTGACGGCAAGGAACTGTCCAACATTTCACCGAGGCGCTATTTCTGCAACCAGTGCCACGTCGCCCAGACCGACGCCAAGCCACTGATAGATAACAGTTTCAGGAAGGCCGAAGGGCTTAAATAAGGGGGCAGAGCAATGCGCCAGTACAACAACGGAGGTGGCCTCTGGGGCCGCCTGCGAGGGGCCGGGCTGGGCCTGGTGGTCCTCGTCTTCGTCGCCGGAATCGTCTTCTGGGGTGGCTTCAACACCGCGATGGAATGGACCAACCGGGAGGCTTTCTGCATCTCCTGCCACGAGATGGAGGAGAACGTCTTCAACGAGTACCGCAACACCATCCATTACACCAATCGCAGCGGCGTCCGCGCGACCTGTCCGGACTGCCACGTGCCGAAGGAGTGGACCCACAAGATCATCCGCAAGATCAAGGCTTCGAACGAAGTCTGGCATCATCTGCTCGGCTCGATCGACACGCCCGAGAAATTCGATGCCAAGCGCCTCCAACTGGCCCAGAACGAGTGGCGCCGGATGAAGGCCAACGATTCGCGCGAATGCCGCAACTGCCACAACTACGCCTACTTCGACTATTCGATACAGGGACGCCGCTCGGGCCGCTTGCACCAGAGCGGCTTCGACGAGGGCAAGACCTGCATCGACTGCCACAAGGGCATTGCCCACTCGGTACCGGCGGTGGACCAGGAGATCGGCATCGATCGGGGTGGCGCATCGCCGGAGGTGTTCCACCCGCCGGCGCAGCGGCAGGACTGAAAGGGGCTCGCCCGCGCCTGGCGCGGGCGAGCCGGATTTCAGCAGATTGCATTCGCGCGTGCGCGCGGCTATCGTTGCGGCCCATGCTGCAAGTCACCGATCTCGCCTGCATGCGCGGCGACCGCCTCCTGTTCCATGGCGTTTCCATCAAGCTCGAGCCGGGCCAGCTGCTCCGGCTCGGGGGCCCGAACGGCATCGGCAAGACCAGCATGCTGCGCATCCTTTGCGCGCTGGTCCATCCCGAACACGGCGAGATCACCTGGAACGGCAGCAATATCCTCAAGGACCGCGAGGCATTCCACGCCGACGTGCTGTACCTGGGGCACGCGGCCAGCCTCAGCGAACTGCTGACGCCGCTCGAGAATCTCGAGTTGATGGCCCGGGTGGCCTGCCACGAGAGGAGCGACGACAGCGCCTGCGAGCAGGCGCTGGTGCGAATCGGACTCGGCGAACGCCTCGACCTGCCTTGCAAGGTGCTGTCGGCAGGTCAGCGGCGCCGGGTCGGCCTTGCCCGGCTGTTCCTCGCCGCCGACAAGCCGGTGTGGATCCTCGACGAGCCGTTTTCCGCCCTCGATGTCGATGCGGTCGCGGATCTCGCCGAAACCCTGGACGAACACTGCGAGCGCGGCGGTCTGGTGATCTATACGACCCACCAGGACGTCGCCTTCCGCACTCCGGTGACGATGCTCGACCTGACGGGCTATGCGGCATGACCGCCTTTTCGGCGATCCTGCGACGGGACATGCTGCTGGCCTGGCGCAGCCGTGCCGACCTGCTGATATCGCTCGCCTTCTTCGTCATCGTCGGCTGCCTGTTCCCGTTCGGCGTCGGCGCCGAGCCCAACCAGTTGCGGGCGATAGGCCCGGGCGTCCTGTGGGTGGCGGCGCTGCTGAGCTGCCTGCTGTCCCTGCACCGGCTGTTCGCCCAGGATTACCAGGACGGCACCCTCGAGCAGATGCTGCTGTCCCCCGATCCGACCGTGCTGTGGATACTCGCCAAGGTGCTGGCACACTGGCTGACGACCGCGGTGCCGCTGTTGCTGATCACGCCGCTGATGGCGATGATGTTCGACCTCGAAGGCGGCGCGATCCGGGTGCTGACGATATCGCTGGCGGTCGGCACGCCGATCCTGTCGCTGATCGGCGCGGTCGGTGCGGCACTGACCCTCGGCTTGCGCGGCGGCGGCGCACTGCTGGCGCTGCTGGTACTGCCGCTGTTCGTGCCGGTCCTGATCTTCGGTGCCGGCTCGGTGGACGCCTACCTGTCCGGCACCGGCGCGTCGGCACACATGCTGCTTCTGGGAGGCGGGGTGCTCGGCGCGCTTGCGCTGTCGCCCATCGCTTGCGCTGCTGCGCTTAGAATTTCGACCGAATGAGACTGACCTTCCCGTGGCTCCGCGGAAAGCGGCGCCCGCTGGCAAAATCCGATGAGCACATCTGAATCACGCTTCAACCTGTACCACTACGCCGCGCCCCAGGCCTTCTATCCGGTGGCCGGCAAGCTCGCCCCGATCTTCGCGGCGATCGCCGTGGTGCTGGCCGTCGCCGGCCTCTGGATCGGTTTCTTCAAGGCCCCGACCGATGCCGTCCAGGGCGAGGTCTACCGCATCATCTTCATCCATGTGCCAGCGGCCTGGATGTCGATGTTCGTGTTCCTCGTGATGGCCTTCTGGTCCGCAGTCGGGCTCGCGATGAACACCCGCCTGTCGGCGCTGATGGCCCAGGCACTGGCGCCCACCGGCGCGATGTTCTGCTTCGTCGCCCTGTGGACCGGCGCACTGTGGGGACGGCCGACCTGGGGCGCCTACTGGGTCTGGGATGCGCGCCTGACCTCC
The DNA here is from genome assembly GCA_020445745.1 of Rhodocyclaceae bacterium. Classification (GTDB taxonomy): domain Bacteria; phylum Pseudomonadota; class Gammaproteobacteria; order Burkholderiales; family Rhodocyclaceae; genus Cognatazoarcus. The sequence continues at coordinate 11,599 of JAGRGB010000046.1, forward strand.
CAGCTGCTGCTGCTGTTCCTCTACCTGGGCTACATGGCGCTGGTGGCCGCGATCGACGATCCGCGCCGCCGCGACAAGGCCGGTGCGATCCTGTGTCTGGTGGGCGCGGTCAATGTGCCGATCATCTATTTTTCCGTCAAATGGTGGAACACCTTGCACCAGGGCGCGTCTGTTAGTTTGACCAAGGCACCGAGCATGGCGTCGATCATGCTGAGCGGCATGCTGGTGATGGCACTGGCAGCCTGGGCCTACACCATTTCGGTCGCCCTGTACCGGGTACGCGTGCTGATCCTCGAACGGGAGCGGCATGCCGATTGGGTCAGGGGCGAGCTGGCACGGCTGGGAGAAGCGAGTTGATCTGGGATTCCTGGGGCGCGTTTTGGGAGATGGGCGGTTCCGGGCCGTTCGTTTGGGGATCATACGGCGTGACCACGGTTTTGATCGTCGCCGAACTGATCATGCTGCGCACGCGTCGTGTCAGTTCGACGCGCAAGCTCAATCGTCTGATGCGTGCCGGCCACGGGCGCAAGTTGCCGGAGGTGCAAGGCTCATGAAGACCCGTCACAAACGATTTACGCTGATCCTCGGTGGTCTGCTGCTGCTGGTCGGGGCGACCGCACTGGTGCTGTCCGCATTCCGCGAGAATCTGGTCTTCTTCCATACCCCGTCCGAGGTCGCCGAAGGCAAGGCGCCCACCGGCCGGACCTTCCGCATCGGCGGCATGGTCGAAGCCGGATCGATCCGGCGCGAGGGTGTCGAGGTCCATTTCGCGGTGACCGACACGGCACGCAGCATCCCGGTGGTCTATAGCGGCCCGCTGCCCGATCTGTTCAAGGAGGGCAAGGGTGCGGTCGTTCAGGGCAAGCTCGGCGCCGACGGCATCTTCACCGCCAGCGAGGTCCTCGCCAAGCACGACGAGAATTACATGCCGCCGGAAGCCCAGCACGCGATCGATCAAGCCAAGCAGACCGCGAAGTCCCTGCAGCAGTAATAATTGCTTTCACTTGCTGTCGATCGCACGTTGATTGCAATCAACGTCGGCAGGGGTGGCTTTCTCTAGAATCCTGTCGGGTTGCCGGTGCAATGTCTGCGGCAACCCGACAGGAGAGCACACATTCCGAACTACCGCACCGCGGGCATCCCGGCGCTGGTCGGCCTGACTCTTGTTCTGGCGCTGGCCGGATGCTCGCCTCCCGAATCAGCGGTCGCGCGGGCCGAGGCCCACCGACCGGTACGTTCACCGCTGTCGATCACTCCGGCACTGGTGTCGCTGGCCAATGCCGCCCCCAGCAGCCTGGACGCCGCCGAGCGTGAGAACGTCGTCGGCGCGGCGGTCTATCGTGCCACCTGCGCGCTGTGCCATGGCCCCGGTATCGCCGGCGCGCCGCGCCTGGACCGTCGCGAAGACTGGCGGCAGCGCATCGTGGCAGGCAGCGACACGCTGGTGAACCACGCCATCTCCGGCTATCGCGGCGAACACGGTTTGATGCCCGCCAGGGGCGGCAACCCGTCGCTGGGGGACGATGAAGTGCGCGCAGCGGTCGACTACATGCTGAGCCGCGTCAGCGCCGACATTGTCCCCGCCGGCACCGCGTTGGACTGAAAGGCAGGACCGGCGCTCCGCTCGCCGCCATTCGCCGACGGCGCCCGGCACCTTTCCCTCCGAAGGGATTCGCGTTGCCTCCTGTGCGGGATTCCTTGAGGGTCGTCAAGTTCTTCTCCGGCGGACTCCGGCACACTGCGCCGGCCGTTAAGGAGATTCCATCGAATGAGCACGATCAACCCCCTCATGGCGAGCCACCACAAGCACTGCGACCAGTTGTTCGCGGACGCCGAGCATGCCGCCAGCGAAAACGACTGGAACGCATGCAAGCTCCTGCTGGAGCGCTTCACCGCGGCCATGGACGCCCATTTCCGCGCAGAAGAGGAACTGCTGTTTCCCGCCTTCGAGCAGATCACCGACACCCGCGGCGGCCCGACCGAGGTGATGCGTGGCGAACACGCTCAGATGCGCGAGCTGTTCGCCAGCCTGACGGCCGCGGTCGCGGCAGCTTCGGATGCGGATTTCTTCGGCGCGAGCGATACGCTGGCCGTATTCATGGAACAGCACAACCGCAAGGAAGAAGGCATCCTCTATCCAATGTGCGACGATCGCATCACCGACCGAGAACAACTCGCGGAGCGCCTGCACCGGCTCGTGGGCGCATCGGCATGACCCGGCAGCGCCTGGTGGACGCCCGTTGGCAGTCACCGCCGGCACCGTTCGAGATGGCGATGGACGCGCTCGACGAACTGCCGGAGGACGGCGAACTGGTGCTGCTGATACATCGCGAGCCGGGACCGCTCTATTCTTTCCTGGTGCAGAACGGTTATGTCTATCGGACGGAAGGCCTCGAAGACGGCACCTTCCGTATCCTGATACGACACCAACGATCGTGAGGGAGCTGCTCACCTTCGACCAGGCACCACCGTTCAGCGTGCCGCTGCGCTTCCTGTTGACCGCAGTACCCTTTGCGATGGCCGCCGGCCTGCTGCTTGCGATTTCCGGCGACGCGGTGGCGACGCGCTGGTCCGGCGAGAGCCTGGCGATCACCCATCTGCTGACCGCCGGATTCATGCTGCAGGCGATGAGCGGTGCGCTGATGCAGCTGACCCCCGTCGCGATCGGCGCCAACCTGCCCCGCCCGCGCGTGCTCGCCTGGGTGATCCATCCACCGATGACGATTGGAGCGGTATGCCTGGCCGCCGGGATGCTTGTCCACAGCCCCCCGCTGCTGGCTAGCGGCGGATTCGCCGTCGCCATATCCGGTCTGCTGCTGGCCGCCACCGCGCTGACGGCGCTGGCCCGCACGCCGGCCCGCAATCACTCGATGCAGGCGATGCGCGTCGCCTTGCTGGGCCTCGTGGTGACGGTTCTCCTCGGTTTCGCGCTTGCCCTGGCGCGCGCAGGCCTCGGCGTTCCGGAATCGATGTTGTCCGTCGCCGCCCACCTGCGGGCCGGCTGGCTGTTGTGGGGGCTCACGCTGCTGAGTGCCGCCAGCTTCATGGTGGTACCGATGTTTCAGATGACCCCGGCCTATCCTGAGCGGTTCCAGAAGTGGTTCCCGCCCGTGCTTGCAGTGGCGGTGCTGGCTTCGGCCAGTGGCCTCGCCGCTGCCGTCGGCGACATCCTGCTGTGCCTGCTGGCCGGCGCCTATGCCGCAATGACCCTGAACCTCCAGCATCGCCGCCGACGTCCGCGCGTGGACGCCAGTTTCGCGTTCTGGAGGATTGCACTGGTGAGCACGATCCTCGCCGCCCTGCTGGTACCGACCCTGGGCTGGCTGGACGATCCGGGCCGCGCCGAGGTGCTGCTCGGCGCACTGGTCCTGCTCGGCGGCTTCGACTCGGTGATCTGCGCCATGATCTACAAGATCGTCCCGTTCCTCGCCTGGCTTCACCTCAACCAGGCGGGCGCACCACAACTGCTGATGCATCAGGTCATCCCGGAGTCGATGATGCGCCGGCACCTTTACGTTCATGCAGCCGCCCTCGCCTTCGCGCTGCCGGCACCGTGGTGGCCCATGGCTGCGACGGCGGCCGGACTGTTGCTGTTCGCCGGCCACCTGATCCAGGCCATCGGCCTGGCCGGCGGGCTGCGCCGTTATCGCCAGAGGCGGCAAGCCGTGCAGCCATCGCCATGAGCGCAACGGCAGCGAGCGGGACAGGCGCAAGCGCCCGATCAGGACGCCGCCAGGCCCTCGCGATCGAGAATCGTGATGTCGCGGCCGTTCATCGAGATCAGCTCCCGCTCGACCAGCAAGTGCAGCGTGCGGGAAAAGGTCTCGGGCGTCAGGTTCAGTCGCGATGCGATCACCTGCTTGCTCGCCGGCAGCCGCAGGCTGGCGCCCGCGCCGGCGGCATCCGTTTCCTCGAGCAGATAGGCGGCGACCCGCTGGGTCGCGGTCCGCGTGCTGTACGATTCGACATCGAGCACCATGGTGTGCAAGCGAATCGCCATGCCTGCAAGCATCGCCCGCGCAAAGGCCGGATCTTCCTCCAGCAGCCCGAACACGGCGCCCTGATCGACCTGCAGCAGTTCCGATGCCACCAGTGCCTGGGCGAAGACCGGATAAGGCCTGTCGAGAAACATCACCGCCTCGCCGAAACTATGGCCCGGCCCGATGATCTCGACGACTTTTTCGCTGCCGTCACGCGACGACAGCGCGAGCTTCACCTGACCGGCGACGACGTGGTAGAAGCCGTGGGCCGGATCGCCGCGCTGAAAAAGCACCTCCCCCTTGTCGATCAACCGGTAGCGGCATTGATGCGACAGGCGCTCGATCTGGCGCGCGTCGAGCTGGGAAAACATGCCGATGCGCGGCAACAGCAATTTCAGGTCGATCTGGCGGGTCTTCATCGCATGTGCTTCACGTGGCCGGGGCCGTGGACAGGCGTGCCCCGGATTTCATCGTCCTCGGCCGATACGCGCCGAGAGCCCGGATTATGGACTATTCCACCCTCAAGCTGATCCACGTCGCCTGCGTCGCGGCGAGCGGCAGCGGCTTTCTGCTGCGCGCCGCGCTCGGCACATTCCGCCCCGGCAGCCTGCCGCGGCGCGGTCTCCTGCATGTGCTGCCGCATCTGGTGGACACGGCGCTGCTGGCAAGCGCCGTCGGCATGGTCTGGATCGGCGGCGGCGTGCATCTTCGATCGGCCTGGCTCCAGACCAAGATCGTGCTTCTGGTGTGCTATGTCGCGTTCGGTGCCCGGGCCCTGTCCACGCAACGGCAAGGCCCGGACCGGGCAGTGAGCACGGCGCTGGCGGTCACCGCCTTCGCCGCCATCACGCTGTCGGCGATCACCAAGAGCGTGCTGGGGATCACGGGGACATGAAGATTCAGCGTGCGATAGTTGCCGCGTCGCCGTGTGAGCATGGAAAATTTTCCCACAATTACCTACAATGCAGGGTATAGTCCCCCAAATTGCATATTCCCGATGCAGATAGCCCCGCCCCAGTCCCTGATCCAGGCGCTCAGGCGCGTGATGCGCCCGATGGTACGCCTGATGCTTAGGAAGGGCATCACCTATACGTACTTTGCCGATCTGCTCAAGGGGATCTTCGTCGAGATTGCAGACAACGAATTCAAGATCGACGGCAAGCCGCAGTCGGACAGCCGGATCAGCCTGTTGACCGGCGTCCACCGTAAGGACGTCAGGCGCCTGCGCCACCAGTCCCCGGCCCACGGCAGCGACCTACCCGAGGCGATCTCGCTCGGCGCCCAACTGGTGAGTACCTGGATGAGCCAGTCCACCTTCTGCAAGCCGGATGGTCAGCCCTTGCCCCTCGCGCGGCTGGCCAGCGCCGGCGGCGACGCGTCGTTCGAGAATCTGGTGGCCAGTGTCAGCAAGGACATCCGCGCGCGCGTCGTCCTCGACGAATGGCTGCGGATCGGCGTCGCGACCCTCGACGATCAGGATCGGGTGCACCTGTGCGTCAATGCCTTCGTACCGCGCAGCGGCTTTGACGAGAAGGCGGCCTATTTCGCCCACAACGTCCATGACCACGCCTGCGCCGCCGTGCACAACCTGACTGGCGACGGACCGGCCCTGTTCGAGCGAAGCGTTCACTATGACGCCCTGACACCGGCCAGCGTCGTCCAGTTGCGCGAGCAGACATCTCGCAATGGCATGGAGTTGCTGCTCGCGCTGAACCAGCAGGCTGCCGATTTCGAACGCTCCGATGCCGCCAGCGAGGAACCGCGGCAACGCATCACGGTGGGTCTGTACTTCTACACCGAGTCATCGGACGAACTGGATTCCGAAGGCTGAGAATCATGTTGCGCACCCTCCGCACCCTGCTGTTCACCCTGGTCGCCGGCCTGTCCGGCGGCACGATCGCGGCGCCGGCCTGCATCGACCAGGGGGGCATCGGTGGCACCGGCAGGGCCCCCGCCGAGGGCGGCCTCGGTGGCAACGGGGCTCCGGCCGGCGGCATCGGCGGTACCGGCGCCCCGCTTGCGAATGGCGTCGGTGGCACTGGCGCCCCGATGGCGAGTGGCGTCGGTGGCACTGGCGCCCCGATGGCGAGTGGCGTCGGCGGTACCGGGGCACCGGCTAGCGGCATCGGCGGTACCGGGGCACCGGTGGCGAGCGGTATCGGCGGCACCGGGGCACCGGCGAGCGGTATCGGCGGCACCGGGGCACCAGCGAGCGGTATCGGCGGTACCGGCGCGCCACTGGCAACGGGCGGCATCGGCGGCACCGGCATCGTCGGCACGATCACCGGTTTCGCGTCGGTCTGCATCAACGGTGTCGAGGTGCACTTCGAAGCAGAAACGCCGGTCGACATGAACGCACAACCGGCGACCATCGCCAATCTCGCGATCGGCCAGGTCGTGGCGATCCGCGCCGGCGAATCGGCGCGAGGTCTGGAGGCCTTGTCGATCTCGATCATCAATGCCTACGAAGGCCCGGTCACGAACCTCGGGCGCGGCGACACCTTCCGGGTCATGGGGCAACCGGTACGCCTCGTGCTGGGGAACCGGCCAGCCGAGCTGCACGTCGGCGACAACGTCCGGGTCGGCGGCCTGCGTGCGCCTGGCGGCGAATTGCTGGCCACCTACCTCGTCGCCGCGCCCGAGCTCGCGGATGTGTCGGTGGCCGGCGCCGTCGCGGACGGGCGCCGGGTCGGCGGCGTCAGCGTGTCGCGCAAGCCGGTCGGCGTGGCGGCCGCGATCGTACGGGGTCGCTGGTCGCGCGATGCGATCCAGGCGCGGCAGATTCTCCCGGATCCGGCCACCGAGTCGCTGCGCCGTGCCGACCGGGCCATCATCGAGGGGATCGTCCACGGGCGCGCCGGGGACGCGATCCATGTGGGGACCATCGACGTGCGCCTGCCGAGCGGGGTGGTGTTCAGCGGCGGCGCCCAGGCCGACCTGCAGCCCGGTTCGCGCGTGCGCATAACCGCCAATCGCGACGCGGCCAGTGTGTTGCGGGCGGAGAGCGTCCAGTTCGTCGCGAACCCGGCGGACCTGATCGACGACATCGATCGCCGACGTGGTGACGATGGCGACGAATCCGAATCCGACCATGGGGATCGCTCGGGCAGTGGTGGTGAGGGTCGGAGCGACGAGCGCAGCGAGACGGGCACGCGCGAGGACAGCGGAGGCACCGAGCTGCGGACAGAGACGCGAAGCGATTTCGAAGACGAGCGCAGCACGACCTCGATCAAGCAGTTGTCGAACGATTCGCGCAACGAGATCGAAATCGAGATCGAGTCGAAGACCGACTCCGGCGGCGGCTCGCGCGAGCGCTTCGAGCGCGAGGAGCGCCACGAAGACGCCACCTCGCGATCGGACTCCCGGGAGCGCTTGCGCATGGAACGCGGCTCCGAACGCAGCGAGGAACGGGTGCGCAGCGAGCGTTTCGACGAATCCGGACGCCGCATCGAACGCATCGAAATGCGCACGCGCGACGGTCAGCGCGAAATCGAACGGGAAATCCGGCGCCGGGAGGAAGATGCACGCGAGCGCATTCGCGTCGATCGCGCGGAGCGCCCCGACAGGGTCGAGGAGCCGGAGCGAGTCGAACGCGTCGAGCGCATCGAAGAGCCCGAGAAGATCGAGCGCGTCGAGCGCATCGAGGAGCCCGAGAAGGTCGAGCGGGTCGAACGCATCGAGGAGCCCGAGAAGATCGAGCGGGTCGAACGCATCGAGGAGCCCGAGAAGATCGAGCGGGTCGAGCGCATCGAGGAGCCCGAGAAGGTCGAGCGCGTCGAGCGCATCGAGGAGCCCGAGGAGATCGAGCGCATCGAGCGCATCGAGGAGCCCGAGAAGATCGAGCGCATCGAGAAGATCGACGAGCCGGAAGAGATCGAGCGCATCGACAAGTCCGGTCCGGGCGGCTGAGTAGCGGTCCGCGTCGCGCACGCGGCCCCGCATTGCAGGCTTGCGCCAGGCTCGGAAATCTCGCCCGATCGGCCCTGTCGCCGGCGCGAACCACCGCCATCGTCGCGCCGCCGGCCCGGGGCGAGAGCCGCCTCGGCCCCGCGGCCCAGCCGCTACCGGGTATCCGGCCTAGTCGGCGAGCGGATGGAAGGCCTTGTTCACGTACGCGACGATGGCGTCTATCTGCTCGCGGTCGAGCACATGCCGCCATGCCGGCATCGAGGTATTGGGCAAGCCGTCGCGGATCGTCGCCGACAGGCGGCCGCGAGTCATTCCGGCCATGAATCCGGCATCGGTGAGATCGCGTGGATGGGGCTCCATGAAACTGCCGATCCAGTTCTTGCCGGTACCGTCGGCGGCATGACAGAACGCACAGTTGCCCTGGAACAGTGCCTCGCCCGCCTTTTCCTGCTCGCTGAGATCCGCAACCACCGGAATCACGTCGTGCAACAGATAGGGGCTGGCGCTTGCCGTCGCTTCGTCCCGCGTCGGTGCGCGGGACGGTACGCCGGGTTCGTGGCTGTTGCGCGGATAGGACACAGGCCTGCCTTCCCAGGTCACGCCCGGGTCATCGGTGCGGGCGTGATCGTGGCAGGTGACGCACGCCGCCAGGAACAGGCGCTTGCCGCGCCGCTGCTCCTCGGTCAACGCCTCCCACGGTGTGTCCAACGCGATCTCGCCGCGCGCGAACGGAAAGGCGATGCTATTCCTCTGGTGATCGCGCCAGCCGTTGGCGGCGGTGTGATAACGGGTGTTGGCGGCCTTGCGCCGCATGAATTCGACCCCGACAAAGTCTACCACCTGCGCGATCTCGTCCTCGGAAAGTATCCCGGCGAATCCCTTCATTGCGGTGCCGGGCAAGCCGTCCCGGACAGCCGCAAGCATCGCCTCGCGGGCGATCCCGTTCTCCGGCAGCGCGGCGAAATTGCGCGGCGGCGGCTCGAGATAGGTGGCCGCCAGCGTCTGCGCGTCGCCGGAGTAGCCGTGACAGAAATAGCAGCGAAAATTGTAGACCGCCCTGCCCGCCTCGTGCCGGACGCTGCCGCCGCCCGCGGGCGGCGCGTCGTCCGCCACGGCGGGAACCGCCAGCGATGCCGAAGCTGCCAGGATCGCGACCGGCAACCGTCGCGCCAGCCATCGCACGATCACTCCGCGTTGCTGGCGGTGTCCGCCTCCGGGTGAATGAACTGGCGGAAGACGAACTCACCGACGTCGGCGATCTGCTGTGCCGTCAGGACCTTCTCCCAGGCCGGCATTTCGGTGCCCAGGCTGCCCTTGGAGATCGCCCGGTATAGGGCCGGCCGGTTGTAGACCAAGCGCGAGCCGTCGAGCAGGAAGTCTCTCGGCACCGGATTGATGAAGTAGGCGCGCGGCCCCTTGCCATCGCCCTTCTCGCCGTGGCACGTCGCGCAATTGCCCATGTAGAACGCCTTTCCGGCCGTCGCGTCGCCGACCAGCCCATCGGGAAACGGAAGACTCATGTCGAGGCTGGCCGGGGCCACGGGCGCAGCGGCGACGGCGCCACCCCGGCCACCGTCGTCGCCCTTTTCGCGCCCACCATGGGCCCTGGTGCCCGACACGCCGGGCGGCTTGGCCTCGAAGGCGGACTTTCCGGTCATGAAGGTGTCGATCACGTAGTCGACGACAGCGGCAACCTCCTTGTCGCCGAGTTGGGTCTTCCAGCCCACCATCGCGGTACCCGGCTTGCCATCTGCAACGACCGCGATCATGTAGTCGCGCGGCAGGGGCCCGGCCGTGAAATCCCTGGGCGGTGGCACCAGGCTGTTCTTCGCCCGCGAATTGCCGTCTCCCCGGTCGCCATGGCACACCGAGCAGTAGTTGTGGTAGAGCAACGCGGCATTGATGCCGGCTTCGTCGTCGGCCACCGCGGCACCGATGGGCGCACTCGCGGCGGCGACCGCGGCAAGGATCAGGCGGGTCGGCGGGAACAGTTTCGAAATACGCACGGCAACTCTCCAATGAAATCGGGGCGCTGACGCAAGAAGCGATCCGAGGCTGCCGACGCCGCGTGGCATGTGGGTTGCTTCGCAGACTCTGGCGCTTCGTCCGATCAACGCGCTGGAGCGCAGCATAGCGCTGCGCCGTTGGCCACGGCAAATGGGGGGATTGGGCGCCAATGACGCATCGATCGATACGATTGGCACCGCGCCGCCGGATATTCGCGGCGCCGTCTTCGTCGCTGGCGGTTCCGCGTACCGACGGCGGGCGGGCGCGTCCATGGTACGCGCCTTCCCATCCATGGGAAGACGATTCCATTTAATGAAACAGCGAATTGTGCCAAGCAGGGAAGAAACCAATAAAGAGCGAGTCGCCGGATTAATGCACCTGCCTCCAACGATAATCAGACTGGCCGCGCTCGTGGCGCTCGCTTCCGTCGTCGCCGGCAGTTCGGCACAGGATCTCCGGGGCACCAAGCACAACCTCTCGGGCCGGCGCGATCTCACGGCGCGGGAAGTCGGCCAGATCTGCGTGTTCTGCCACACGCCGACTTTCACCGGCGCAAGCGTGGCGTCGATCGCGCCCGAGTGGCAGTCCAGTCTGTCGCCGGACTACTCCTTTCCGATCTTCGACGACATCGGCCGCATGGGCACGGTCGGCAACAACGCCGTCGGCTCGCAGTCGATCGCCTGCCTTTCCTGCCACGACTCGGCCCAGGCATTTTCGGTCTCCCGGCTGTCGCTCGATCACCCCTATGGCGTTCCCTACCGCGGCGCCGGCCTGGCCGAGGTGCGGGAACGGGCGAGGCAGGCGGCCCGCGCGTCCGGCGCACCGATGCACGAAGCCCGGCGAATCATCTCCGACGAGTTCCGACCCGCGCAGCGGGCGGTCATCGACAATCGCCCGGTGTGGTGGACCTCGCGCACCGAAAGCACCGAGCGTCGGGGGCGCCACGACCTGCCCCTGTACGTCCGCCTTGATCTGGAGGATGGAAGCGAGATACCGTTCGTCGAATGTGCGAGCTGCCACAATCCGCATTCGACGGAGGCGCTTTTCCTGAGGGCGTCACCGAGCGGCGGGATTCTGTGTCAGACCTGCCACATCAAGTAGCCTTCAATCGCGACCGGGCGCCTGTCCCGTAACGTTCATCCATCCCGTTCACCGATAATCACCCATGTCCACCTCGATCGTCGCCGACCTGTTCACGAAGCTGCGCGCCCTGGCAGGCCCCGCGCTCCTCGCCACCCTAACGATCCTCGCCGGCTGCGCCGAGATCCGCCCTCAGGGCCCCGCCGGCAAGGCCAGCGAGCTGGTCTACCCGGGCCCGCCCGATGAGCCGCGCTTCGTTTTCGAACGCTCGATCGCCTCGTCCGCGGACGTCATCGCCGATTCCGACGACGACCAGTTCCGGCGCCTGCTTACCGGCGAGTCGCGCAGCGGCGTCGGCCTCGCCAAGCCCTACGCCGCTTCGGTACATCACGGACGGCTGTTCGTGTCCGATACCGCCGAGCGCTCGGTAAAGGCTTTCGACCTGCACGAGCAGAAGTTCTTCGTGGTCGGCCAGGACGACCCCGGACAGTTGATCAAGCCGATCGGCCTCGACACCGACGCCAACGGCAATCTCTACGTCGCCGACGCCACCGCCCGGGCGATTCAGATCTACGACCGGGACGGCCGGCATCTGCGCAAGATCGGCGGCAAGGACCTGTTCGACCGGCTCACGAGCGTGACGGCGAGCCCGGACGGCAGCCGCATCTATGTCGTCGATATCGGTGGCGTACTGTCCGAAAACCACCGGGTGCGGGTCTTCGACGCGCATACCGGCGAACACATTCGCGACATCGGCAAGCGCGGCGCCGGGCCCGGCGAGTTCAACCTGCCCCGCGATCTGGCGATCGGCAAGGACGGGCGACTCTATGTCGTCGACGGCGGCAACTTCCGGGTGCAGATCTTCGACACCGACGGCAACTACCTCGACTCCTTCGGCAAGGCCGGGCGTCAGTACGGCAACTTCTCGCGGCCCAAGGAGATCGCGATCGGCCCTGACGGGAACATCTATGTCGCCGACGCCGCATTCGGCAATTTCCAGATCTTCAACCCCCAGGGCGACCTGCTGATGTTCGTCGGCCAGCGATCGGAATCGCCCGGACCGGGCCGCTACATGCTGCCCTCCGGCATTACCGTGGACGGCGACGGCCGGATCTACTTCGTCGACCAGTGGTTCCGCAAGGTGGATGTGTTCCGACCCTATGGGCTCGCCGCCGATGCCGGCTTCGGCGCTCCGGCGAAGAAGCCCGAGTAGGACGCACCGCCGCCGCGCTGCGGTTCTCAAAGTCGAAGAATTCTTTCAGAGTCGGGAATGCCCAGGCTCGGAAGTGCCCCCGAAGACGTTCCTGGCAACACAGCAAGTAACTGTAGTCATTGACCTTTCCAGCGGCGAAGGGGCTGCACACCGACTGGCACAACAGTTGCTAAATGATTCACGACGCAGTTTCATGTCTCAGAAGGCGGACTGGGTCAGAGTGATTTTTCTGTGGGTTACCAGGGGGTCTCAAATATGACTAATCGTACGAACAAGGCACTCGTCCTGACCGCGCTGGCACTGGCGTCGGGCGTTGCCATGGCCGGCATCTCGAACACCAAGCACAACCTGACCAACGCGGGTCCGGGTCCGAACCGTCTCGACGGCACGGCGACCAACACGCAGGAAATCTGCGTGTTCTGCCATACGCCGCACGGCTCGAACACCGACGCCACGGCGCCGCTGTGGAACAAGAACCTCCCGGATCCGGCTGGCTACCAGGTCTACGGCACCGGCAACTCGTCTACCATCGACGGTGCCACGCTGACCGTGGGCTCCGTGTCCGCCGCCTGTCTGTCCTGCCACGACGGCACGCAGGCCATGGACAACATGATCAACACCCCGGGATCCGGCACCAGCCCGTCGGCCGATCCGGCCACCGCGATCTACTCGTGGGATACCTCCCTCGGCGGCACGGCGACCGGCATCATGGGCACCACCACGATCGCGATGCTGAGTCAGGATCTGACCAACGACCACCCGGTCGGCATCGAATACTGCGGCGGCGGCATCACCGGCAGCGCCTCGGCGATCGCCGGCAGCTGTACCGACACCGACTTCCTGACGCCGACGACCCGCAACATCAACGGCCAGCAGGTGTTCTATGTGAACACCGCGATCGGCGGCAGTGACGAGCGTCAGAAGACCGACATCATCCTCTACACCCGCGACTTCAGCGGCGTCGGCGGCGATCCCGTCGCGCCGTCGGTCGAGTGCGCTTCGTGCCACGATCCGCACGTCGAGTCGAAGGATCCGGCCACCCAGGTCTCGTTCCTGCGCGTGAGCCAGGCCGGTTCCGGCGTGTGCTTGGCCTGCCACAACAAGTAAGCAAGCCGGCTGTTGTAGAATCGTGATGGGTCGGGCGCTTCTGCGCCCGACCCGTTTTTTCGCCTACCATCCCTACCGAGTGCAAATGATCAGCCACCGCCTCGCCCGATTCGCCGTATCGGCGGCCATCTCCCTCGCTGCGCTCCCGGTACTCGCCCAGCAAGGCCAGGACGCCCCGGCGCCCCCCCATGGGCAAGCCGCCGTCGCGACCTTCGCCGTAGTCGAAGGCGTCACCATCCCCGCGGACCTGTACAACGCCGCCCTGGCGGAGCAGATCCGGCAGAAGTTCTATCACGGCAAGCCGCCGGAAGCGGAGATCGACAAGGTCCGGCGCGAGGTCGGTCGTCGGCTCATAAACGACATCCTCCTCGAACACGAGGCCAGGAAATTCGGCATAACACCCGATTCCGAAATGGTGGATGCCGAGATCGCGAAATACGATGCGCGCTACAGCGACAGCCCGGTCTGGAAGGAGCGACGCGAATCCGCGCTGCCGGCGCTGCGCGCGAAGCTCGAGCGTGACAGCCTGCGCGAGCGCATCGAAGCACACGTCAGGAAGATTCCGGAACCCACCGAGGCGGAACTCCGCGCCTATTACGAGGCGCATCCCGACAAGTTCACCGAACCCGAGCAGGACCACCTCGCGATGATCCTGCTGAAGGTCGATCCTTCCTCGCCGACCAGCGTCTGGACGCTTGCCGAACAAGAGGCCGGCAAGCTCGTCGACCGCATTGCGGCCGGCGAGCCCTTCGAGGATCTCGCCGCACTGCACTCCGGCGACCCCTCCGCCGACCAGGGGGGAGACCTCGGCTACATCCACCGCGGCATGGTGCCCGAGGCCCTGCACCTCGAACTGGACTCGCTTGCCAACGGCGACATTTCCAAGCCCATCCGGATTCTCGAAGGCATCGCGGTGTTCAAGCTGCTCGACCGCAAGCCCTCGGTGCACCATACTTTCGAGCATGTGCGGGAACGGGCCAGCGGACTGTTGGGCCGGGAGCGCGAGGACGAGGCCTGGAGTAGTTATCTCGAGAACCTGAGCAAACACTACAAGGTCGAGATCAACACCGACGCGTTCCCGGTCTTTGCGGACGTGGCGGGCTGACCGGCCGATCGGCCTGCGGACAGTGACCGAATCGACGCGGACAACACCTGTAAACCAGGGAGGATTCAGCCTCACGCCGCTCCGACTGATGGGCGGCATGATGCTCGGCACCGGCTTCGCGTGGCCGGCCCATGCCATCCAGCATGTTCTTCCCGGTGACCAGCCGGTGCCAGTCCTGAAGCTGTCGTCGACTCTGACGCTCGAACGCGATCACGCGAAAGACGGACGAAACCCAGGCAGCGCGGCCACGGTGTCGCAGGATCCCCGCGACACCGATCCGTTCGCGTTGCCATGGCACGGCGCAGCCGCGCTCGCCCAGGCCGAAGCTGCGCCTGCCGACGGCGGCCCGCAACCGGCCGGCGACCGTCCCGAGGTCTTCGTCGAGGTGTCCGAGCCACCGCCCGAATCGCCCGCGCCGGCGGCGCCGGGTAACACCCCGGACAATCGCGACGCGGACAGGCGCTACGGCCTGGCGCCGATACGCTGGGGCGGCGAGATGGGCTTCTCGTGGCGCCGCCAGAAACCCGAGGACAATCCGGCGCTGACGACCAAGACCTACGACATCAGCGCGCAGGCCGCCAGCTACATCCTGCAGCCCTGGATCGCCCAGATCAGCGGTCGGGTCACCCTGGCATTCGTCACCAGCGAGACCAGTGCCGGCGACCCGAGCAGCCGTGGTTCGGATTCGCTCGGCGTGTCGGGCTCGCTCGGTGCCAACATCTTCCCGCTCAGCCGTTTTCCACTGGCACTCGGCTTCTCGGTGACGGACAGCCGTACCGAATCGACCCTGCTCACGAGCACCCAGCGCTCCTACCGCTTCACGGCGCGCCAGGACTACCGCCCGCTGCGGGGCAACTGGAATGCCAACGGCACCTTCGATTGGGACCGCATCGAGGGCGGCACGTTTGGCGACGATACCGTGTATCGCTTCGGCGGCGGCTATCGCTGGCAGACGGACAAGCAAAATCTCGACGTCCAGGGCTCGCTGACCGAGAACGACCGCAGCGACAGTTTCGCCTCGCAGATCCTGGTCGTCACCGGCAACCATTACTATCAGGCCAGCCGCGACATAACGGTCAATTCGACGGCGAGCCTGTTGCAGGACAAGCGCGGCAGCGACACCGGCAATGACACCACGCTGCGCACCTACCAGGTCTATAGTGCCGCCAGCTGGGTGCCCCTCGAATCGCCGTGGAGTGCATCGGCCGCGGCGCGCTATGCGCGATCCGAGTCCAGCGGCTCGGCATCGAATTCGCGCGATTCGGTCAACCTCAACGCCACCGGACGCTACCGCTTCAATCGCAACCTGACCGGGTCCGGCAGCGCATCGATGTCCAGCTCGCGATCCAACGGCCGGATCCAGAACGTCTACACGCAATCCGCGTCGCTGAGCTACAGCGGGGATCCTCTCACGCTCGGGAAATTTTCCTACAGTTGGGGAACCGGGATCGGCTTCGCCAACACCATCGCCGAGGAACGCGACAGCCGCAGCACGTCTGCCAGCGCCTCCCACTCGTTGAATCGGCTATGGCGCCCGGGGCCGCGCAGCACGCTGGCGGCATCCGCCTCCCAGGGCGTGAACTACAGCCGCACCTTCGGCCTCGCCGAAGCCATCCACACGACTTCGCTGTCCCACAACGGCTCGCTGACCTATCACACCAGTCCGTCCGATTCGAGCAGCGGGTCGCTGGGCATCAGCGTCTCGGACACCCGCATCCGTGGCGATCGGGAATCCCAGTTCCAGATGCTGAACGTCCAGTTGAACGGTTTCTGGAACCTGTCGCGTCGTTCGCAACTGAACGCCAACCTCAGCTACCAGAAAAGCTGGCGGGACGAGACCGAGGATACCGTCGAGGAGGATCCCTTCGACCCGTTCGCCAGCGAGGATCGTAAGAGCGAGGACTCGTCCCTCAACGGCTCACTCAGCTACTACCTCGACCGCCCGTTCTCGGTGCGCGGCCTGCGTTATACCTTGCGCTACACCGCCGCCGAATCGAATGGCAACGAACGCGAGTTCGGCGTCCTCGATGGCGAGCGCGAACAGACCAGCCAGGATCTCGAACAAAACCTCGACTATCGAATCGGGCGTCTCGGAGCGCGACTGCAGCTCCGGATCGCAGAGGTCGATGGCCGGAAAAATGCTGTACTTTTCTTTCGTGTCAGTAGAAGCTTCGGAGGCTTCTAGGGAGTGGGGAGGCCGGTCACGACCGCCCGTGGCCGCGGATCCGTGCCGGTCGCAAGTCAGATTTACAACCTGAAATGAGGCATGCATCAATGAGATTACGACACCCCAGGGCACCTTGGCGCAGCGCACTCGCGCTCGTCGCGGCCGTCTGGATCGGCAGCATCGGCACCTCTGGCGAAGCCCGCGCTGAGTACGCGGACGTGGTGATCAACAATTACTCGGACGCGGCCGGCATGCGGCCGGTGATCTTCCCCCACTGGTTTCACCGCATTCGTTTCCGTTGCAAGGTCTGCCATGCCGACCTGGGCTTCCAGTTCAAGGCCGGGGGCAACGAGATCAACATGGTGAAGATCATCGACGGCCAGTTCTGCGGCGCCTGCCACAACGGTGACATCGCGTGGTCGGTCGAAAACTGCAACCTGTGTCACTCCGGCAAGCCCGGCACGCCGACGCAGGTCCATGAGAGCACGATCCAGAAGCTCGCCATTCAACCCCAGGCAGGAGGCCAGCAATGATCAGGACCCTGCGAAATCCGGCTGTCGCACTCGGTGCGCTGTGCTGCACGCTGTTCGCCACCGGCACCGCCCTCGCCCAGCAGGACAAGGGCAAGGCGGTCTACGACAAGGTCTGCGTCGCATGTCATTCGGCGGGCATCGCAGGCGCGCCCAGACTCGGCGACGCCAAGGCCTGGGCGCCGCGCATCAAGACCGGCATCGACACCCTGTACGGATCGGCCCTCAAAGGCAAGGCACCGGCGATGCCGGCGAAGGGCGGCGCGACCGACCTCCCCGACGCGGACATCAAGGCGGCGGTCGACTACATGGTGGCCGCGGCCAAGGACGGCGGCTCCGGCGCTGCGGCAACGGCACCTGCCGCGGCCGCACCGGCGGCTGCGGCGGCCGCAGCGACCAAGCCCCGGCCTGCCGCGCTGAGCTTCAACCGGCTGCTCAAGCCGGCATCCAAGCGCAACCCGCCGCCGCCGGAGGACGGGATCCACGACCCGCAAAACGACGGCACCCACGCACTGCAGCCGCCGCTTCAGGTGTTCGAATCCCTGCCTCGCAGCAATGCGGGCAATCGTGTGGACTGGGTCAAGGCACTCGACAACAACCTCATCGCGCCACGCTGGGATCGCACCGATCCGGCGGCAGCGCCGGTGGTGATGGACCTCAACATCGTGCGCGAGGTCAAGGGCTCGATGCCGGACGTGGTCTATCCGCACAAGCAGCATACGGCCTGGCTGGACTGCTCGAACTGCCACCCGCAGATCTTCATTCCGCAAAAAGGCGCCAACCAGATCAGCATGGCGGCGATCCTGCTCGGCCAGAAGTGCGGGGTCTGCCACGGCAAGGTCGCTTTCCCGGTATCCGAGTGCAGAATCTGCCACTCGAAGAAGAAGAACGTGATGCCGGTCAAGAACGCCCAGGCGAACTGATCGACAGGCCACGGCCCGCATGCCACGCGATGGCCACTGGGCCGTGGCCGGTCACCCTGCGGCGGTCACGGCGCAGGGCCGCTGCCCCGGTAGCAGCCGCCGCCGCGGCGAGCCCTCGCACATGGCGCTCGAGCGGGTCGCCACGCCCGCCGGCCGTGTGGCGCTGCCGACCGCACGGCGACCGAGGCGCCAATCCATGCGCGACGATCGCTACGGTAGTCAAGGTCGACGTGCGCCCAAGCAGCCTGGCCCGGGCGTCGCTCACGGGTGATCCGAGAATACGCGGACCGCAGGCCGATAGGGGCCCGCCGCGCTCAACATTCCGCAACATGCGAACGGTGCCCTGGCTGCGACGCGAGGTAGAATCGGCATGACGAGGCGCATTCGCCGCCCACTGCCGACGAAGTCGCGCCGGCGATCGTGGGCGAAGCCATCGGGGCACTGAAACCAATCCGCAACGGTTCGATCTTAGAACCGTCGAACGAACACCGAGAATGTCCGCGCGGTGACGAAGCTTTCCCGGTCCGCGCGACATGATTTAGGAGTGCTGCAATGTCAGTCAAACATGTTGCCGGTGTCGGACTCGCCTGGCTGGCGCTGGTCGGCGCCGCCAGTGCCGTCGAGGGCGAGACTGCAGCGACCCGCATGCAGGCCCAGACGGTCGATGTCGCACAACTCGAGAAGCGCTTCACGTCGGTCGGGACGCTGCTGACGACGTCGTCCGCCGCAAAGCAGATCGAAGCGAGTGGTGAACCCGAATCGATGCGCCGCCATGCCGATGCCAAACGGCTCTACCAGCAGGCCAGGGATGCTTTCGCCGCCGGCGACAACGCCACCGCGTCGCGCCTGCTCTCCGAAGCCAGCGTGACGATGTTCTCGGCGGTCAGGACCGCCGCTCCCGAGCGCATCAGTTCGCAGAAGGCGCAGACCGACTTCAACAACAAGCTGGAAAGCGTCAAGGCGCTGCTCGCCGCGCAAAAGCGGATCAGCGAGGAGAAGACCGAAGTGAAGGACGCCGCCGACAGCGCGCGCCAGATCGAGGGTCTGCTTGCCGAAGCGCAGCAGCAGGCCAACGCCAATCGCCTGACCGAGGCGCGGGCTACGCTGGAGCGCGCCTACCTGATGGCAAAGGCGTCGATCAGTTCGATGCGCACCGGCGACACCCTGGTCCGATCCCTGCATTTCGCGACCAAGGAAGAGGAGTATCACTACGAGCTCGACCGCAACGATACCCACCAGATGCTGATCAAGGTGCTGGTGGAAGACCGGAGCAAGTCGAACCCGTCGATGGACGAGCGCATGAGGGCCTTTCTCGAACGCGCCGGACAATTGCGCGGGCAGGCCGAATCGAGCGCCTCGCGTGGCGACTTCAGCGGCGCGATCCAGTTGCTCGAAACGTCCACCGCCGAGCTGGTCAAGGCGATCCGCAATGCCGGCATCTACATTCCCGGTTGAGTCGGGAGTCCAGCTTACGTGTCGCTCCGCCGGATCCTGACCACCCTCGCCGTTTCGTTGTTGTCGTCGGCAACGGCGTGGTCCGGCGAATGGGCGAAGCTTTCCGAGGACGGCGTCCACGACCCCCGGGGCCCGGCGATCGGGCTGCTGCAGCAGCCCGGCGACGCGTTGTCCAACCTGCCCGGCGACGGTGCCGGCAACCAGGTGCATTGGATCAAGGCGCTGCGATCCGGGGTGATCCGGCCACGCCCGAACATCGACCCCGCACGCGAAGACCGCAGGCTGGACAAGGATATCTACCTCGATCTCTACGGCAGCATGCCGTCGGTCCGCTTTCCGCACCTGGCGCATACCGAATGGCTGGATTGCACGAACTGCCACGACCAGCTGTTCCTGCCCAAGCGTGGAGCCAACGGCATCAGCATGTTCCTGATCCTCCAGGGTCAGCAATGCGGTGTCTGCCATGGTGCCGTCGCCTTCCCGCTGACCGAATGCAGTCGCTGTCACTCGGTGCGGAACCACATCGCTCAGCGCATCGTCGCCGAGCTCGAAGCCGAAGAGGCGCGCAAGGCGGCAGGCGGGGGATCGAAGGAGGCCGGCTCCGCCGACGCCCCTCGCGGGGCCCCGGCGAAGCCGCCCAAGGACGCCCGGGGAGGCGCCCGATGACCGGATCCGCGTCCCTGCGCGCCGCGCTCGCCGTGCCGCTGCTGGCGATCGCGCTGACGGTCGGACTCAGCGCCGAGTCGCGTGCCGAATACGCCGACGTGGTGCTCAACCGCAATGCCGAAAAGGAAGGCATGCGGCCGGTCGTGTTCCCGCACTGGTTCCACCGCATCCGTTTCCGCTGCAAGGTCTGCCACGCCGAACTGGGCTTCAAGATGCGGGCCGGCTCGAACCTGGTGACGATGGGTGACATCATCGACGGCCGCTTCTGCGGCGCTTGTCACAACGGCCAGATCGCGTGGGCGCCGGAGAACTGCGATCTGTGCCATTCCGGCAAGCCCGGC
Source organism: Rhodocyclaceae bacterium (assembly GCA_020445745.1). GTDB lineage: Bacteria > Pseudomonadota > Gammaproteobacteria > Burkholderiales > Rhodocyclaceae > Cognatazoarcus. The sequence continues at coordinate 32,082 of JAGRGB010000046.1, forward strand.
CTGCCGCCGGGCATCTTCGGAGGACACGAGACCAATGGCCCGGGTATCTGGTAGAGGCCTGCTCTTCTCGCTGCTCGTCATGCTGCTCGGCCCGGTCCCTGCCGCGCTCGGCGACGAGCCCGCGACCGTCGGCCCGGTCGACCGCTTGCTGCTGCGCGAGCAGTCGATCGGCGCCGGCTACTTCGTCGTGTCGGCCGAGGGTGCCGGCGGTTTTTCCGGTTTCATGAACCCGACATCGCTGGCCGCCGAAGGCAGCACGCTGTTCGTCGCCGATCAGGGATTGCGCCGGGTCTACCGGGTCGAACTTGACAGCCGCGAGGTCACGCCACTGGCTACGCTGGGCGGCGCCGCGCCGCGGCTGCGCATCGGCCTGGCACGCAGCTGGTTCCTGCTGCCGCCCGCCGGCAACGTGGTGCGCGAATTCGGGCCGGAGGGCGAACCGCGTGGCGAGTACAGCAACGTCGAACTGACCCAGGCCACCGACGTCCTTCGCGAGCCCAGCAGCGGACGGATCTGGATCTTCGACTTCGCGGGCACGATGCACGAGTTCTCGCCGGGCGGATCGCTGCTGCGCTCGCGCCGCATCCTCGCCGATCACGGCACCGCGATCCAGGCCGCGGCGGCCGGATCCCAGTTCATCTACGCGCTCGATCGCCACTGTGCCTGCGTCATCGAGCTCGACCATCACGGCTTGCCGCTGCGGATGATCGCCGATGGCGAGCTGGCTTTCGCGAGTGATCTCGCCGTCGATGGCTACGGCCGCATCTGGCTGAGCCAGCACGACCGGACCCAGATCGTGATGATCGACAACACCGAGCGCGTCCATCACCTGGAACTCCACGATCTCGGACTCAATCTGGTGTCGGCCCTGACGATTGCCGATGGTCGCCTGTTCGTTGCGGATCCGACCACGGGCGCGGTCGTCGTCTTCAGTCTGTTGCCACCCGACCCGGGCGCCCAGTGATTGCCGTGGATCGCACGCTGCGCTTGGCCCCCGTTCTGCTGGCGCTGGCTCTGGCAGCCTGCGCCAGCGCCCCGGCGCGGCTGCACCTGGGCGTCGGCGACGACCCGGGGCTGTCGCGCCTGATGTGGCCGCCCGGTCCCGACATACCCCGCTATCAGTTCGCCGGGCAACTGATCGGCGAGGAGAACTTCGTCCGGGACGAGGCCGCGGACGGCGCGCTGACCCGCTTCTTCCGCTGGCTGGTCGGGCTCTCCGACGAGCGGCCGAGGAGCCTGCAGCGACCGCAAGGGGTCGCGGTCGACGCCGACGGGCGCATTCTGGTCAGCGATGTCAGCCGGGCCGCGGTGTTCGTCTTCGACAACGTCGCCGGGGAACTGCGCATCCTCGAATACGCCTCCGGCCAGCGTCGCTTCGTCGCGCCGATCGGCATCGCCACCGACGGCGACGGCAGCTTCTGGGTGGCCGACGCCGAACTCGGAATCATTGCCCACTTGTTGCCCGACGGAACCACCCTGGCGCCGATCGGTGCCGGCGAGCTGGAACGGCCGACCGGCCTCGCGCGCGATCCCGACAGCGGTCGCCTGTACGTCGCCGACACCTATGGCCACGTGATCCGGGAATTCTCCCGCGACGGCGAGCCGCTGCGTACCTTCGGCAAGCGCGGCCACGACGCGGCCGGCTTCAACTACCCCACCCACCTCGCAATCCGCGATGGTGAGCTGTATGTCACGGACACGATGAACAGCCGGGTACAGATCCTGCGTATCGATTCTGGTGAGATCCTGCGAAGCGTGGGGCGGCGGGGCCTGTACACAGGCAACCTGGTGCGCCCCAAGGGGGTTGCGACCGATGCCGACGGGAACATCTACGTGGTCGAGTCGCTATACGATAATCTTTTGATATTCAATAACAAAGGGCAATTTCTGATGCCCATCGGCGGCGTCGGCCACGAGGTCGGAAAGTTCTACCTGCCCTCGGGTGTCGCCGTTGACGACCTTGGCCGGATATTCGTCGCCGACACCTTCAATGGTCGCGTCGCGATTTTCCAGTATCTGGGAAACAACCAATAAGATGAGACCTGCCCAACCCCTTGTCGCCATCGCCCTCGCCCTGCTCGTCGGCACCGCGGTCGCCGAAAAGGTGTCGGACGTGCGTGCCACCAAGCACAACTTTTCGGCGACCGAAGTCGGCCGCACCACCGGGACGGCGCCATCCCGCAATGTCGTCGCCAGCACCGAGACCGAGGTCTGCGTGTTCTGCCACACGCCGCACGCTGCCAACACCGCGGCGCCCGCCCCGCTGTGGAACCGCGAACTCGGCTCCACCGCCTACACCCCGTACACGTCGTCCAGCCTCGATGCCGAGGTCATCCGTGGCCAGGCGCTCGAGCAGCCGGGCGGCAGCTCGAAGCTCTGCCTGTCGTGCCACGACGGCACGCTGGCAATCGGCAACGTCAATGTGCAGGCCGGCCGCACCGACGTGTCGATCTCGATGACCGGCACCGCCGCCGACGGTTCGATGCCGGCCGGCGCGGGAGCGAGCACCGGGTTCACCCGCGACCTCGGCGTCGACCTGACCAACGACCATCCGATCTCGGTGACCTTCGACAGCACGCTTGCCGCCCGCGACGGCGAGCTGCGACCGGTCAATACCCAGCAGCGCTGGCCGGCGGACGGCTCGATCATCGGCGTGCGCTCGGCCGGATTCAAGCCGGCGGTGCCCCTCGAACCGACCGGCAGTCTCAACGAAGGCCAGGTGCAGTGCGCCAGCTGCCACGACCCGCACCTGTACGACACCGAGGAGTCCACCAAGGGGCCGCAGAAGTTCCTGCGCCAGAACCGCTTCCAGGTCGTCCAGCCGACCAACACCCACAATCCCGATTCCGACATCATCTGCCTGTCCTGCCACGACAAGAACCAGGGCAACGCGAGCTGGGCCTTCTCGGTCCATGCCAACGAGATCACCGCAGACGAGACCTACAAGAGCGCTTCGGCCAGCCTGCGGGAATTTCCGGACGCCCAGCCGGTGTGGCGCGCCGCCTGCCTGAACTGCCACGACACCCATACCGTGCAAGGTTCCCGGCGCCTGCTGCGGGAAGGCACGGACAGCATCGCGACACCGAAGACCGGCGGCAACCCGGCGCTGGAGGAGACCTGCTACCAGTGCCACACGACGACGGCGTCGAGCGTCGTCAACACCGCCAACGGCACCGTGCCGAACATCCAGAGCGACTTCAACCTGACGCGCCACATGCCGATCCGCTCCATCGAACAGCCTGCCGGCGAGGAGCGCCACGACATCAACGCCAACTTCAGCGACGGCCTGAACGACTGCACCGGTCCGACCTCGGCGTGCGCCAAGGACTTGATGGAGCCGCGTGCGACGCTCGGCGTCGCCAACCTCGACAACCGTCACGCGGAATGCACCGACTGCCACAATCCGCACCGCATCATCCGCAGCGCCGGCGGCCTGCCGGGCACCCTGTCGCAGCTCAACACCTCGTCGGACAGCCGCGCCACCCACGACCATTCGGCGCCGCACAGCAACGCGATTTCCGGTGCGCTGCGCGGCCAGTGGGGGGTCGAGCCGGTCTACGGCAGCGGTTCTTTCTTCTCGCTGCCGGTCAGCTACATCGTCAAGCGCGGCGACCCCGGCACCAACACCAGCACCGCCGCCGCCCAGCCCTACCTGACCCGCGAATACCAGATCTGCCTGAAGTGCCATTCGGATTTCGGCTACACCGACGACAACGTGCTGCCGAGCGGCAACACCCGGCCCCAGCTCGACAGCGCGCCCAGCCTGACCGGCATCAACCCGGACGGCCGCACCAACTTCACCCGCTACACCAATCAGGCCCGCGAGCTGCAGCCGACCAACGCGAGCGGCGCGACCGGCGCCGACGCCGCCTATTCGACGAACAATTTCCGCGGTTGGCACCCGGTGATCGGCGCGACCGGGAGAACTCTCGGCGTCCGCGGGATCACCGGCTCGTCGCCATGGCTGAGCCCGTGGACCAACAACGTCGGCACCCAGACGATGTACTGCTCGGACTGCCACGGCAGCAGCACCGGCAGTACCACGGTCGACCCAGGCTCCAATCCCTGGGGACCCCACGGCTCCCAGAACAAGTTCATCCTGAAGGGGGTGTGGGGCCCGGGCATGGGCGGCACCGATCGCGACGGCAACCCGACCTCGAACTTCCTGTGCTTCAAGTGCCACGACCGGCCGGTGTACGCCGGCCGCAGCGACACCGGCCGCCGCACCGGTTTCTACGACGGCGTGCGCGGCAAGAACAATCTGCACAACTACCATACCGACAAGATTCAGCGGATCTTCTGCACCTGGTGCCACGTCGCGGTGCCCCATGGCTGGAAGAACAAGATGCTGCTGGTGAACCTGAATGACATCGGACCCGAGGCCGGCCAGAGTGGCAGCAAGGAGGTGTCGACCAGTGGCGACAGCGACAACTACAGCAACGGGCCCTACTACGCCCGGGCGAAGCTGAAGATCGTCAACTTCTCGCCGAGCGGCGACTGGGACTGGGACAACTGCGGGTCGGCCGGCAAGGGCGACCCGGATCGCATCCCGAGCAGCAACGGCAACACCTCGAACAACACCCAGGTGGGCATCGACTGGATGAAGAGCACTTGCAACAATCCGCCGTGATCGATCCGGGCGAGAAGGACGCGCTGACCACGGGCGGCCCCGCGCTGCCCGTTTTGCTTCGCGGCGTCGCGGCGCTGGGCTCGCTGAAGCTCACGCTGACGCTGCTCGTCGTGCTGGTTCCGGCGATCGTGCTCGCCTACAACTCGGAGCAATGGCGCAGCTGGCCCCTGGCGCTGCCGCTGGCCGGGCTCGCGGTGAATCTGCTGGCCGCGCTGCTGAGCAATCCCGCCTTTCGCCGGCAGACCGCGCTGATCGTCTTTCATCTCGCCCTGGTGGCGCTGCTGCTGCTGATCGCGGCCGGCCGCATGAGCTACCTCAAGGGCACGCTCGAGGTCACCGAGGGCGCCTGGTACGAGGGCGGGGCGCTGACCTCGACCGACGCCGCGCGCTGGCACGCCGGCGACCTCGACCAGGTCCGCTTCACCAATCTCGGCTTCACCATCGACTACGCCGCCGGCGTGCGCCGCGGCCCGACCCGCAACCATGTGCGCTGGATCGACGAGCATGGCCGCGCGCGCGAGGCCGTGATCGGCGACCAGGATCCGCTGGTGATCGAGGGCTACCGCTTCTACACCAGCTTCAACAAGGGTTTCGCGCCGACCTTCGCGTTTACGCCGGCCACGGGCGAGACGATCGTCGGCGCCGTTCATCTGCCGTCCTATCCGATCCACCAGTACGAGCAGACCCGGGAATGGGCACTGCCGGGCACCCACCGCAAGCTGTGGATCCTGCTCGATTTCGACGAGACCATCCTCGACCCGGCGCAGCCTTCGGCGTTCCGCGTGCCGGCGGAGTACCAGGTGATCGTGCGCGACGACGACCGGCGCTGGGCACTCCACGCCGGCGAGGCCATCGACCTGCCCGAGGGCCGGCTCGAGCTGGCCGGCCTTCGCACCTGGATGGGATACAACGTGTTCTACGACTGGACCCTGCCGTGGCTTGCGGCGACCGCGGCGCTGGCGGTACTCGGCCTGGGATGGCACTTCAGCGCGAAATTCCGCCGCAGGGCCTGGGACGCCTGAGCGAATGGAACGGGAACTGCAGATTCTCTGGGCGGCCATCGTCGCCTACGTGCTCGGCGGCGTGCTGGCGATCTTCGGCGTGGCCCTCGGTCGCCGACGGGGCCACGTGGTGCTGGGCCTGCTGCTCGCCGGCCTGCTGCTGCATGCGCTATCCCTCGGACTCCGCTGGCAACGCCTCGACCATGGACCGTTCATCACGCTGTTCGAGATCCTGTCGTCGAACGTCTGGAGCCTGATGCTGGTGTACCTGATCGCCTACTGGCGGATCCCCAAGATCCGGCCCAGCGCGGCGATCGTCATGCCGGTGATGTTCGTGCTGATGGGCTGGCTGATGCTCGCCCATCCTGGCGAGGGCCATTTCCCGCCGACCTACCGCACCCCCTGGCTGTTCATCCACATCGGCATGGCCAAGGTCTTCCTCGGCGCCACGCTGGTGGCCCTGGGCATCGCCGGCATCGTGCTGCTGCGCCGCTACCGCCTCGCCGTCCAGCGCTTCGCGTCGCTGCCCGAGGACCGCCGGCTGGACGAACTCGCCTACCGCTTCATGGCCCTGGCGCTGGTGTTCGACACCCTGATGCTGATCACCGGCGCGATCTGGGCGCAGGACGCGTGGGGGCGCTACTGGGCCTGGGACCCGCTCGAGACCTGGTCCTTCGTGACCTGGCTGCTGCTCGCCTTCGCGATCCACCTGCGCCTCACCTACCGCCCGCAGCCGGTACGGGGCGCGTGGATGATCGTGGCGGTCTTCGTGCTGGCGTTCCTGACCTTCTTCGGTGTGCCGTTCGTCTCCGAATCTCCCCACAAGGGGGCGATATGAGGCCCTTCCCTCCCATCGACGATGCCGGCCGGCGCCGGCACGCTCAGAACTGGATGGCGCTGGCCGCCGGGGCAGTCGCCGCTGCAGGGCTGTTCGCGGTCCTGATTGCGCTGGCGCGGGTTCCGGCGATCGGACGGCTGTTCCCCGGGGCGGAGTTCTACCGCGTCGCACTGACGCTGCACGTGACCCTGTCCCAGGGCGTCTGGTTCATGGCCTTTGCCGCATGCCTGTGGTCGCTCGCGACGACCCGGGGACCGACGCCGATCGACCGCCTGTGCCTGGCGGCGGCGGCTGTCGGGGCGACCGGCATCGCTTTGTCGGTCGGGGTCGGGGAACCGGTAGCGCTGATGAGCAACTACCTGCCGGTGCTCGATTCACGACTTTTCATCGGCGCCTACCTGCTGTTCGGGCTGGCGCTCGCGGTACGTGCCGCTCGCAGCACCCTGCCCTTGCCGCTGCGCCCGCCTGCCAGCCTTGCCGACGCCCGCTTGCTGGGCCTGCGGCTCGCCGCGATGGGATTCTGCGCATGCCTGCTGATGGCGCTCGCTGCCCGTCATGGCGTCGCCGACAGCGTCGACGGGCTCGCCTACTATGAGTCCGTGTTCTGGGGAGCCGGCCATCTGTGGCAGTTCGTGCTCGTGCTGCTGATGATGGTGTGCTGGCTGGAGCTGGCGCCGCCCGATCCGCGGCGGCTCGCGCCGGCAATGCCGGCCGGCCTGCTGGTGCTGGCCGCGGCGCCGATCATCGCCGGCATCGCACTGGCGATGTACCGCAGCCCCCTCGACACCGATTACGTCACCGGCTTCACGCAGTTGATGCAATGGGCCTCGTGGCCGGCGCCGGTGATCCTGTTCGTGCTCCTGCTGCGCGCCAGTCCGCGCGCGATGCCCGGTTTCGGCCTGTCGGCCGTGCTGTTCGTGCAGGGCCTCGTGATCGGTGCGCTGATCGACGGCCAGACCACCCTGGTCACCGCCCACTACCACGGCACGATCGGTGCGGTGACGCTGGCATTCATGGCGACCGCGCTGCAGTTGCTGCCGAGACTCGGCGCGACCGCCGTCGGCGCAGGCGCGGCGCGCAGCCAGCTGGCCTGCTACGGCTGGGGCATCATGCTGATGATGCTCGGCCTCGCCGGCGCCGGGCTGATGGGCGCGCCGCGCAAGACGCCCGGGGACCTGGGCCTCACCTGGAGCGTCGAGACCGTGTCGCGGATCATGCTCGGCATCGGCGGCCTGCTCGCCACGATCGGCATTCTGATGTTCGCCTACCTGATTCTGGTCCGGCTGTGGCCGGTCGCGCTCGGACGAGGAATCGAGAATGAAGCAGCCCGCTGACAAGCGTCGCGACCGACGCCCGCTGGCGCTGCTGCTGACCGTGGCCGGAGTCACCCTCGGCGGTCTGCTGGTAGCCCGTTACGACGACATCGCGGCCGGCGTGCAGTCCCTGCGCCAGCGTGGCCACGCCGAGATGCAGCGCCGCGGCGAACTCGAACAGCGCTTCCGCCAGGGCGTCGTGATGCTTCATGCGCGCCGCTACGACGAGGCCGCCAAGGCCTTCCACCGGGTGCTGCAGCTCGCCCCGCGGCTGCCGGAAGCACACGTGAACATGGGCTTTTCGCTGGTCGGCCTGGCGCAATGGCCGGCCGCCCACGATTTCTTCGCGACCGCCATCGAACTCAATCCGGAACAGGCCAATGCCTACTACGGCCTGGCGGTGGCCCTCGAGGGGCTGGAAGACCTCCCCGGAGCGATCGGAGCGATGCGCACCTATGTCCATCGCAGCGGCCCCGAGGATCCATTCCGTCGCAAGGCCGAGGCTGCCATCTGGGAGTGGCGCGCGCGCCTCGAGCAGGCAAGGCCGCAGATCGAGGTGCCGGCGAACGCTTCGCCGGCCCGGCCGCCAACCGGCGCACCGGGCAGCTCGAGCGGCAGCACGGACGGAAAGGACCCCGGCTGAGCCATCGCCCGTTCCCGAAATCGGGAAGCGCTGGCGCCGCCCTCGGCGGAGCAAATCCGTGCGCAATCCGCGGCACGATCCCGGCTCGGCGGCAATCTGGGCACACCGCTTGCTTATTACAAACTAGCTAAACCGGTCTCGGGCCAGGATCCGATGAAACCAATCCAGTCACCCCACGCCTGCACAATGACGCCCCGGTGCCAACGAGCCGCGGACGTCCGCCGCCGACGGCCACCCGGTGCCGGTGAGCGCGATATGCCACGGCCGACGGCGAGCCGTCCTGTGGAGGAATCATGAGCTGGGGCAACTGGCACGAATTCTGGAGCATGGGTGGCCACGGACTCTACGTGTGGGGTTCCTATGCGGTGACACTGGCCGTGATCGTGACCGAGATCGGCGTGCTGCTGGTGAAACGCAAGTCGATCCTGGAGCATCTCGGTCGTCTCAGCCGCTTGTCCCGCCGCAAGAACACGCCACGTCCCCAGTGAGCACGCCACCCGCCCGCCGCTGCCCGCATCGGGTGCCGCAGGGGTTTCGCGGAGCCTTGCTCCGCGCCTGCGACACGGATCGGCCGTGCCAGCCCGATTCCTCGAAGAATTCGTCTTCCACTGCGCTGCGGTGCGTCCCCGGCAAGGGTTCGCGGGTCGCGGTCGTGATCGGCCCCGGCGGCGCCACCCAGGGCAGTCCGGAACGCCGATCGGCGGCGCGGGAACCCTGTCCGACAAGCCCCGGTCCCAGGACTGCGGCGGTCAGTGACGGTGTTGCCGGGACGACGGGCCTCGGGGCGCGTATCTTCCATCCGGGTTAGACTAAGAGGTTAAGTGTACGCAACCGTGCGTGACCGGATCTCCGGCAGCGGCGATTGCTCGACTACCACGCGGCGGGCCGAACCCGCAACGCATTCGGAGGCCATGCCATGGTTCCAGAGCTTGGACAATTCGCGCTGATCATCGCCCTGATCATCTCGCTGGTGCTCGGTACCGTACCGATTGTCGGTGCCGCCCGCGGCAACGCCATCCTGATGTCGGTGGCGCGCCCGGCGGGACAAGGCTTCTTCGTGTTCGTCGCGATGGCCTACGGCTGTCTGGTGTGGTCGTTCCTCGGCGACGATTTCTCGGTGCTCAATGTCGCCACGAACTCCAACAGCGCGCTGCCAATGGCCTACAAGTTCGCGGCCAGTTGGGGCAGCCACGAAGGATCGTTGCTGCTGTGGACCCTGATGCTGTCGGGCTGGACGCTGACGGTCACGGTGTTCAGCCGCCACCTGCCCGAGGACATGGTGTCCCGCGTGCTCGGCGTGATGGGTCTGGTCGGCGCCGGCTTCATCCTGTTCATGCTGCTCACCTCGAACCCGTTCGATCGCGTGCTCCCGGCCGCCGCCGACGGGCGCGACCTCAATCCGCTGCTGCAGGATCCGGGCATGGTGATTCACCCACCGATGCTGTACATGGGTTACGTCGGCTTCTCGGTGGCCTTCGCGTTCTCGATCGCGGCCCTGCTCGGTGGCCGCATGGACGCCGCCTGGGCGCGCTGGTCGCGACCGTGGACCACCGTCGCCTGGATCTTTCTGACCGTCGGCATCACGCTCGGAAGCTGGTGGGCCTACTACGAACTGGGCTGGGGCGGCTGGTGGTTCTGGGACCCGGTCGAGAACGCCTCCTTCATGCCGTGGCTGGTCGGCACCGCGCTGATCCATTCGCTGGCGGTCACCGAAAAGCGGGGCAGCTTCAAGAGCTGGACGGTACTGCTCGCGATCGCCGCGTTTTCGCTGTCACTGCTGGGCACCTTCCTGGTGCGCTCCGGCGTCCTGACCTCGGTGCATGCGTTCGCCACCGATCCGCGCCGCGGTGTCTTCATCCTCGCGCTGCTGGTGCTGGTGATCGGCAGTTCCCTCGCCCTGTTCGCCTGGCGTGCCCCGAAGGTCGGCCTCGGCGGCAGCTTCGCGCTGTTTTCCCGCGAATCCCTGCTGCTGACCAACAACGTGCTGCTCACCGTGGCGGCGGGCTCGGTTCTGCTGGGCACGCTCTACCCGTTGTTCCTCGATGCCCTCGGCCTGGGCAAGATCTCGGTCGGCCCTCCCTATTTCGATTCGGTGTTCGTGCCGCTGATGGTGCCGATCCTGCTGCTGATGGCGGTCGCTCCGGTAACGCGCTGGAAGCAGCAGGACATGGCGTCGATCGCACGCAGGCTGCGCATCGCGATGCTTGCCGCGGTCGTGCTCGGCTGTGCCGTGCCGTGGGCGATCGACAAGTTCACGCCGATGATGGTGATGGCGATGTCCCTCGCCTTCTGGATCATGCTGGCCACGGCCACCGGCGTGATCGAGCGTCTGGCGGCTGCCCGCGGCAAGGCGGACAGCCGCATTCCGCTGTCCTTCTGGGGCATGCATCTGGCGCATGTCGGGGTGTCGGTGTTCGTCATCGGTGTCGCGATGGTCAACGGATCGCAGTCCACCGCGGACCTCAAGATGGCGCCCGGCGACACCACCACGGTCGCCGGCTACACCTACCGCTTCGATGGCATCGGGGAAATCGAGGGGCCCAACTACATCGCGGCGCGCGGCACCCTGACCGTGACCCGCGACGGCAAACCGGTAACCGTGCTCCACCCCGAGAAGCGCATCTACCAGGTGCAGCGCATGCCGATGACCGAGGCGGCGATCGACACGTCGATCACCCGCGACCTCTATGTCTCGCTGGGCGAGGCGATCGAAGGCGAGACCTGGCTAGTGCGGATCTTCCACAAGCCCTTCGTCGTCTGGATCTGGGGCGGCAGCGCCCTGATGGCACTGGGCGGGCTGCTTGCCGCGACCGACCGTCGCTACCGCAAGCTGGCCGCACGCGATGCCCAGCGCGCCCCGGCGAGTGCCGGCCCAGGTCCGGTAGCAACCGCAACGGCACGGACGGCAGTGGCCGGCGCCAGTGACGGAGCCTGACAGAAATGACGCGATTCCTGTGGCCGCTGGCCATCTTTCTCGCCCTCGTCGGATTTCTCGCGGTGGGGCTCAATCTCAACCCCCGCGAGGTGCCGTCGCCGCTGATCGACAAGCCGGCCCCGCAGTTCTCGTTGCCGGTGCTGCACCGACCCGACATGACCCTGTCGCGCGACGAGCTGAAGGGCCAGGTGTGGCTGCTCAACGTGTGGGCGTCGTGGTGCGTGTCGTGCCGCCAGGAGCATCCGCTGCTGGTCGCCCTGGCGAAGTCCGGGGTGGTGCCGATCTACGGACTGAACTACAAGGACCAACGCGCAGCCGGGCTGCAATGGCTCAGCGAGCATGGTGACCCGTACACCGCATCGATCATGGATGCCGACGGCCGCATCGGCATCGAATATGGCGTGTACGGCGTGCCGGAGACCTTCGTGATCGACAAGCAGGGCATCATCCGCCACAAGCACATCGGCCCGATCACGCCGCAGGCCCTGCAGGAAAAATTGCTGCCCATGGTGAGGGAACTCAATGCTTCGTAAGTTGCTGCCGGCGCTGCTGGCGCTTTTCATTCACCTGCCCGCTCCGGCCGCCGAGGCGCTTCCGGCGAGCGAGGATCCGGTGCTCGAGGCGCGGGTCGATGAACTCGGGCACCTGCTGCGCTGCCTCGTGTGCCAGAACCAGACCATCGCAGATTCGCACGCCGAACTGGCCATCGACCTGAAGAACGAAATCCGCGAAATGATGCGCGCCGGCCAGAGCAACCAGGAAATCATCGATTTCATGGTCGCGCGCTACGGCGATTTCGTGCTGTACAAGCCGCAAGTCAAGTCCACCACCTGGCTGCTGTGGTTCGGCCCCGGTGTGCTGCTGGTGCTCGGGCTCGGCACGCTGTTCTACAAGCTGCGCCGGCGCGTCACCCAGGCGCCGGCGGCGGAGCTCACCCCCGAGCAGAAGCGCCAGGCCTACAGCCTGCTGGAGCAGGCGGACGGCGGAGACGGCAAATGATCACTTTCTGGGTCGTATCCGCCATGCTGATGGCGGGCGCGCTGCTGTTCATCGTGCCCCCGCTGCTCGGTGGCCGCGTTCGCCTCGGCGGCAGCGCCGACCATCAGGTGGCGAACCTGAGCGTGCTCAGGGATCAACTGCGCGAACTGGAAGGCGAACACCGGGCCGGCGAGATCAGCGATGCCCAGTTCGAGAAGGCTCGCGGCGAACTCGAACGCCGGGTGCTGGACGAGTCGGCCGCCGCCGAGTCGGCCGTGGCCGGGCGTCCGCCGACCGGACTGGTGGCGACCATCGTGTTGCTGGTCCCGGCGCTGGCGATCCCGCTCTACCTGTACCTGGGCAGTCCCGAAGCACTCAGCCCGGCCACCGTAGCCGCCCGTGCCAACGAGGCCGAGGGCCACGCACTGACCGCCGAGCAGGTCCAAGCGATGGTCGACAAGCTCGCGGCGCGCCTGCGCGAGACACCGGACGACGCGGAAGGCTGGATCATGCTGGCGCGCTCCTACAATGCACTCGGCCGCTACGGCGACGCCGCCGAGGCGTTCCGCACACTGACGCGGCTGCTGCCGGCCGACGCGCAGCTGCTGGCCGACTACGCCGACACCCTGGCGATGTCCCGCGGCCGGCAGTTGAGCGGCGAGCCCGAAAGCATCATCACGCGCGCGCTGGAACTCGACGCACGCAACGTCAAGGCGCTGGCACTGGCCGGTACCGCTGCCTTCGAGCGTGCCGACTACGCTGCCGCGATCGGCTTCTGGGAGCGCATCCAGACCCAGGTGCAGCCGGATTCACCGACCGCCCGCTCGGTCGCCGGCTCGATCGCCGAAGCACGCAACCGGCTGGGCGCTGCCGGCGGCGGCGTCGCCGCCGCGGCGACCGCAGCCCCCCAGGTCTCGGTCAGCGGCCGAATCAGCGCGGACCCATCGATTGCCGACCGCCTGCAGCCGGACGACACGGTGTTCGTCTTCGCCCGTGCGGTAGGCGGCCCACGCATGCCGCTGGCGATCGTCCGCAAGCAGGTCCGCGACCTGCCGTTCGACTTCACCCTGGACGATTCGATGGCCATGACGCCGGCGGCGCGCCTGTCGTCGTTCCAACGGGTCGAGGTCGGCGCCCGCGTCTCGCGCTCTGGCAACGCAATGCCCCAGCCCGGCGACATCGACATCTTCTCCGGTGCCTTCGATCCGCACGCCGCGACCTCGGTCGAACTCGTCCTCGGTGGCGGCGCCCGCCTCTCCGCCGCGGCCGCGAAGCAACCCGCGCCGCAACGCGAGGCTACGTCGGCTCCACCGCCTGCCGGCATCAGTGGCGCAGTGTCGCTGGCGCCCGAAGTCGGAGCCCGGGTCGCCCCGACCGACACCGTCTTCATCTTCGCGCGCGCCGCGCGAGGCCCGCGGATGCCGCTGGCGATCGTCCGCAGGCAGGTCCGCGACCTGCCTCTCGAATTCTCCCTGGACGACTCGATGGCGATGACGCCGAACATGCGCCTGTCGGCATTCCCCGAGGTCGTCGTCGGAGCGCGCGTGTCGCGCTCGGGCAACGCCGCCCCCCAGGCCGGAGACTTCGAGATCGTTTCGAAGCCGGTGGGGTCGAACACCAGCGGACTCGAACTGGTGATCAGCCAGGAGATCCACTGAGCCGCCGAATGCCGCCCGTCCGCCCATGAACCGACGCTGCCCCGCCACGCTGTTGCTCGCCGCCCTGTCGCTGGGCTCGGTCGCCGGCACGACGCCTGCCGCGTCCGACGCCGCGACGATCGCCACCCTGACCGCGGAGGCGCGGGCCGCCGCCGGCGAACTGAGCGGACAGCTCGCCGGTGAACTCGCCCGCGAATACGCGATCAGCGGGCGCCTGCGCTCGATCGTCGTCTGCAAGTACTCCGCGCCGGAGCTGTCATCCCAGATCTCGCGGCTCCACGGCGCCCAGGTGCGGCGGGTGACGCTGCGCACGCGCAATCCGGCCCTCGGTACCGCCGACGAATGGGAGCAGCGTCAGCTGCTCGATTTTGAGCGGCGCCACACCGGTGGCGAGGCCGTGTCGACGCTGGAGGTCGCGGCACTCGTCGACGAGCCGGCCGGACGCTACTTCCGTTTTCTGAAGGCGATCGAGGCCGGCGAACTGTGCGTGAGCTGCCACGGCACCAAGGACGCGCTGAACGCCGCGACCCGCACCCGGCTGTCGAGCGAATACCCCCATGACCGGGCGACCGGCTACCGGGTCGGCGACATGCTCGGCGCGGTCTCCTTCAAGAAAGCGCTTGCGGAGGCACGGCCATGATCGCGGCGTTGGCTCGCAGCTGGCTGATCGGTCTCGTCATCGCCACCAGCCAGGCCTTCGCCGGACCGACCGAGCCGGCGCCGGAGCAATTACCGGCGCTGCCGCTGCGCGCAGAAGCCGGCGGACCGGCGGTATTGTCCGAGTTGCCGCGGCGCCCGACGGTTCTGAACGTGTGGGCCACCTGGTGCGGTCCCTGCCGCAAGGAAATGCCCGCCCTGCAGGCACTGGCCGGCCGGCTGAAGGAATACGGCATCGATGTCGTCGCGCTGTCGGTGGACGACGACCTGAAACTGATGGAGGAATTCCTCCTCAAGTACGCGATCACCTTGCCGACACCGGTCGCCGTCAGCGCATCGGAGACCTTCCGCCAGCTCGAAGCGATCGCGCTGCCGGTGACCTACTACGTCGCCGCGAACGGCCGGATCGTCGGCAAGTACCTGGGCGCACGGGAGTGGGACCAGGATGACGCCCTGCAGGACATCCTCGATGCGCTGGGCAGCGCCACCGCTGCCCGCTGACACCGGCGGGGTCCCGCGCCGCGAGTCAGTTGCCGTGACCGTCGCCGCCGCCCAGGAAGTTCCTGGCGCCGGCGTGGCCGTGCTCGGCCGCCCTGCCGATCCATTTCATCGCCTCCTCCTGGCTGCGGATCACCCCCTTGCCGGCAAGAAACAGCAGGCCCAGATGGTATTCGGCCTCGGCATGATCCCGACTTGCTGCTTCGTAGAACCATTTTGCAGCTTCCAGATCCGGGTCGTCGGCGTCGTTCGGCACGGTATGCCCGAAGACGTAGATGTTGCCGGCCAGGAACATCGCGTCGACATTGCCGGCCTCGGCGCTGCGACGGGCCAGGTCGAGGGCCCGATTCTCGTCTTCGGGAACGCCGTGGCCGTAGAAATACAGAATGGCGAGCCGATGCTGCGCAGTCGCGTCGCCTTGCTCCGCCAGCGGCTCCAGTTGGCGGGCGGCCTCCTCGTACTTTCCCGCGTCGAGCAGCGCGATCGCGTCATCGACCGGCGCGGCCAGCGCCAGCACCGGGCCGGCCAGCAGGACAAGGGACAGACACAGACGTTTGAGCATGGGGCGAGGGACTCCTTTTCTCGGAACGGGCGGACGCGCGGCAGGCCAGATGGCCGCCACCGGCGCGTGAACGACGGCATCGACCGGCGCAAGATTCGTACCGCAGCCGGTTCGGACCACCCGCAGACGGCGATCGACCCTGTCCAGGCGCGCATCTTGCGGCCGTTGCCGGAACCCGGGCTGCGGCGACCGATTGCCG
This sequence comes from Rhodocyclaceae bacterium, assembly GCA_020445745.1. GTDB lineage: Bacteria > Pseudomonadota > Gammaproteobacteria > Burkholderiales > Rhodocyclaceae > Cognatazoarcus. Next base: position 47,994 of record JAGRGB010000046.1, read on the forward strand.
GCATCCGCCGAATGCAGCACCATTCTAACGGTCCGCAGCCTTTCCGATGCTGCCGGCGGGCACCGGGCACCGCATGAGCAAGTACGAAACCATCGACGGGCCGGCGGCGGAAAGCGAGTCGTTTTCCACTGTCGGGCGCCACGAAGGCCTCTCGCTGAAGGTCAAGGGGGTGCTCGCCTTTATCGCTTTCGTGCTCTACGCCTTGTTCGTCGGCATCTTCACCGACGCCGAACGCCAGAAGCTGCTGGTGATGGTCGAGGATCTCGAGCGGGTCCACCGTTCCGAGGAATTGCTGGTCCAGATCAACATGTCGATGGCGCGTACCCTGCTTTCGGTGAACGTGGCCTTTTCCGCGACCGATCCGCTGGCGGCCGCACCTGGCGCGGTGATCGAGATCGAGGCAACGCGCTCGCTGCTGCGCGCCCTCGAGGACAAGCATCCGCGCATCCTGATCCTGTCCCACGAGCTGCAGGCCCTGACCAACGATCTGGTCAGCGGTCCGGGGCGTGGGGTACTGGCGATCACCCGAACCACGCTGCACGAACTGATCACCGAACTCGAGCAGGTCACCCAGGCGACCCGCGACCGCAAGGCCCGTCTGCTTTCGGAATACCGCGTCACCTACGACCGCGTCACGTTGCAGGGACTGGCCTTCGCGGTGCTCGGCATCATCGTGCTGGGGGCGGCGACCGCGATCTTCTTCAGCCGCCTGACCTGGGACATCCGCAAGCTCGAGGCACGCGCGCTCGACATCGTCAATGGCTACCGCGGCGAGGAACTCGACGTCACCCGTCGCGACGAGGTCGGCAGCCTGATGCGGGCGGTCAACCAGATGCAGAGCGACCTGCGCGAACGCGAGCGGCACATCGAACGGGCCCGGCAGGAGCAGTTCCACCGCGAGAAGATGGTCGCAGTCGGCTCCCTGGCATCCCAGCTAGCCCACGAGATCAACAACCCGATCGCGGCGATCAGCGGCATCGCCAGTTCGATCCGCTCGACCTGCAGTCCCGACTGCGAGCACCACGGCATCAGCTGCCAGCCCGAAATGATCCTCGAGCAGACGCGGCGCATTTCCCAGATCACTCGCCAGATCGCCGATTTCACGCGGCCGCAGCCGCTCTCGCCGGAACTGCTGGATCTGAACCAGCTGATTCGCTCGACGATCAACTTCGTCTCCTTCGACCGGCGCTTCCGTGGCATCGAACTGTCGACCGATCTCGACGGTGAGTTGCCGGCAGTGCGCGCGGTCGCGGACCACGTCACGCAGACCCTGATGAACCTGCTGATCAACGCCGCCGACGCGATGGAGGAAAATCCCGGAACGCCCGAGATCCGGGTCATCAGCCGCACCGAGGCCGAGGATGCGGTGATCGAGGTCCGCGACAATGGCAAGGGAATGGATGCCGACACCCTGGCCCACGCCTTCGACGAGTACTTCACGACCAAGCCGGCCGGCAAGGGCTCCGGCCTGGGCCTGGCATTGAGCCGCGAACTGATCCGCGACGGCGGCGGCACCCTGGTGCTGGCATCCGAGGTCGGCACCGGTACCATGGCGCGAATCACCCTGCCCCTCAACCTAACCGAAACCGTGCGGACATGACCGCACGCCAATCCGGGCGACCGGAAGGAGACACCATCCGATGCACGTGCTGGTAATCGACGACGAACGAGCCATCCGCGAGATCATCGCGGACGCCTGCGCGCGCGCCGGCTACTCGGTCGACCAGGCCGCGACCTGCAAGGAGGCCGCGGCCAAGCTGGTGCGCGGCGACGTGGACATTGCCTTGTGCGACATCAAGCTGCCGGACGGCGACGGTGTCGAACTGGTTCGCTCGATCAAGGAATCGCGAATCGAGACCAACTTCATCATGGTGACCGCGTTCGCGTCGATGGAGACCGCGGTGGACGCGCTGCGCGCCGGCGCCTCCGACTACATCGTCAAGCCGGCCAACATGGAGGAGCTGCTGCACCGCGTCCAGCAGGTCGCCTCGCTGCGCGGGCTGCGCGAGGAAAACCGCGTGCTGCGCCAGTTCGCGAAGGGCGACGCACCGACCTTCCGCTTCAGCTCGCCGGCGATGCAGGCGGTCGAGCGCCTGGCCGGCAAGGTCGCCCCGACCGAGAGCACGGTGCTGGTGACCGGCGAATCGGGAACCGGCAAGGGCGTCCTGGCGCGCTTCATCCACGAACACAGCCGCAGGGCCGACCACCTGTTCCTGCCGGTCAACTGTTCGGCGATTCCGGAGACCCTGCTGGAGAGCGAATTCTTCGGCCATACCAAGGGTGCCTTCACCGGTGCCGACAAGGCCCGCAAGGGCCTCTTCCTGCAGGCGGACCAGGGCACCCTGTTCCTCGACGAGGTCGGCGAGCTGCCGATGCACATGCAGACCAAGCTGCTCCATGCGATCGAGGAAAAGGAGATCCGTGCGGTCGGCAGCGAACAACCACGGCGGGTCGATTGCCGGATCATCGCGGCCACCAACCGGGATCTTCAGCAGATGGTCGGCGAGGGCAGCTTCCGCGAGGATCTGTTCTTCCGCATCAGCATGTTCCACATCCACATTCCGCCGCTTCGCGAACGCCACGGCGATATCCGCGGATTGATCGATTTCCTGCTCGAGCGTGCCCGGGCGCAGGCCGGCGCCACCGACCGTCTCGGTCTGGCGGCCGACGCCGAACGCCTGCTGCTGGGTTACCCGTGGCCCGGCAACGTTCGCCAGTTGGAGAACGTGATCAACCGGGCCTGCATTCTCGCCGAGGACGAATCGATCACCGTCACCGACCTGCCGCCCGAGATCACCCGTGGCAGTCGCGCGGCGGGCGGTGCTGGCACGTCAATTGCTGCCGCAAGCTGTTTGCGCGATCAGCTGCGGGAAATCGAAGCCCAGCTGGTGTTCAAGGCGCTCGACGAGGCCGGTGGCGACCGACGGGTGGCGGCCCAGACGCTCGGCATCGGCCTGTCGAGCCTTTACCGGAAGATCGAAGAGTTCGAATCGCTCGGTTTGCGGACATGAGCCAGGTGCCGACCCTGCCCACCCCTGCCGGATCAACACGACCATGACCATTCCCGTCACAAAGAATCTGATTCTCGCTTTCAAGTCGCTGACCATCGCCGTGCTACTGGCGGCGGCTCCGATCACGGTCCGCGCCGATGTCGACGGCGACTTCGACGCCGGCATGGCCGCATTCCGCCGCGGCGACCTGTTCTCGGCAATGGAACCACTGCGCCGCGCGGCCGACGCAGGCCACGCTCACGCCCAGTCCCTGCTCGCCTACATCCTCGACCTCGGCGAATACAACGAAGAAGCCTACCGTTACTACAAGCTCTCGGCCGACCAGGATTTTCCGGACGGCATCTACGGCCTGGCACTGATGACGATCAGCGGGGACGGCGTCGAAAAGGACGTCGAGAAGGGCTTTGCCTTGCTCAGGCGCTCGGCCGCCCTCGGCCACGCGCGCTCCTGGAACACCCTCGCCGACGCGCTGCTCAACGGCATGCTGGCACCGCCGGCCGAGCAGCCCGATGCCGAGACGATCCTGATCAGGAGCGCCGACGGCGGCTACATGCGTGCGATCGACGCCCTGACAATGGCTTACTCGAAGGGCATGCTCGGCATCGCCCCCGATCCGGCGAAGGCGGCGATCTGGAAGGAGAAGGCCGGCAACGCAAAGGCGGACGAAACCAAGGAATAGGAGAACGCGATGAAACATGCCATCCTGGCGGCCGCGCTGATTCTGGCCGCTGCTTCCACGACCCAGGCGGCCGATCCGGCCAACGGCAAGATGATCTACGATATGAACTGCGTGGTCTGCCACGGCGTCGGTGGCCACCCGGTGCTGCCTGCAGCGCCCAGCTTCGCCAAGGGCGAGCGCCTGATGCAGCCCGACACCATGCTGATCGAATCGATCGAGAACGGCAAGAACGTCATGCCGGCCTTTCTCGGCATCCTGCGCCGGCAGGAGATTCGCGACGTCATTGCCTATCTCAGAACCCTGCACCGCTGACAATCCATGCCCATGCCCAGATTCCTGCGACACCTCGCAGCCACCGCCCTGTTCGCCGCCAGTTTCGTCGCGATCGCCGAGGACAGCCGTCCGGTGGTCCTCGAAACCTTCAACGTCGGACAGAATGTCTATGTCCGTTCGCTGCACCTCGATGAAGCCGACAACACCATGTGGGTCGGCACCTCGAGCGGCGTACACGCGATCGATCTCGGATCCAATGCGCCGAAGCACACCTTCACCCGCGACGACGGACTGGCCAACGAGTACGTCTTCGCGATCGGCACCGACAGCCGCGGCTACAAGTGGTTCGGCACCAATGCCGGTGGCGCCTCGAGCTACAAGGACGGGGAATGGAAGACCTATTTCCCGATGCACGGACTCGCCGACTACTGGATCTATTCCTTCGCCAACGGCAAGGATGGCGATCTGTGGATCGGCACCTGGGCCGGCGCCAGTCGCTTCGACGTGAACACCGGCAAATTCACGACCTACGTGAAGGAGCTCATCAACGAATGGGTGTACGGCCTCGACGTGGATGCATCCGGCAAGGTCTGGTTCGGCACCGAGGGCGGTCTTTCGATGTATGACGGCGACAACTGGCACTCGTGGACCCACGCCGACGGACTCGGCGCAGCCAATGCCGACAACGCGCCGCCCAGCACCAACACCGGCCTCGGCACCCGCAGCCGACACGACCTGTCCACGATGGCCGCCGGCCTGCAGACCTACAACCCCAACTACTGCTTCGCGGTGCACGTCGATCAGGACCAGAAGGTCTGGATCGGCACCTGGGGCGGCGGCGTCAGCCGCTTCGACGGCAGCGCCTTCGCCAGCTACACCGTCAAGGACGGCCTCGCCGGCACGATCGTCTACTCGATCGCGCGCGACCACGACGACATCCTGTGGTTCGGCACCAGTGGCGGTGTCAGCCGCTACGACGGCGAGCGCTTCCAGAACGTCACGGTGGCCGACGGCCTGCTCGACGCCAACGTCTATGCACTGGCCGTGGCACCCGATGGCACGGTCTGGGCCGGGACCCGGCACGGTGTCGCCCGCATCGGCATGAAATGAACCCGCAAGACTGAAATTCAGGAGTTTCCAAGCAATGGATCACAAGACACTCGCGGTTGCGGTGATCGTGGCAGGCGCCGCGATTGCGGGCGCCTACACGGTCGGCAAGCAGCAGGGACAGAGCGGCGCCCATGCCCCCGCCCCGAAGCCGGCCGCAGCGGCGCCGGCCGCCAGCGCGCCGGCACCGGCACCGGCGCCGGCCGCACCCCAGGCGTCCGCCATAGCAGCGGCCCACCAGGGGCTGGACCGCGAAGGCAAGGTCGGCTTCAATCCGGCCGAGCGCTTCACCCATTTCCGTGTCGGCAACAAGAACGTCAAGTCAATCTTCGCCGACGAAGGGGCGATGTGGGTCGGCACTTCCGGCGGCGTCGTCCGCTACGAGCTGGCGACCGACCGCTTCAAGCTGTTCGACGTGAAGTCCGGTCTGCTGTCGAACGGCATGTTCTACGTCGGCCGCATCCAGGGCAAGCTCACCGTCGGCACCTATGGCGGCGGCATGTCGATGCTCGACGAGGAAAGCGGCAAGTGGGAGAACTTCAACATCCCCCAGGGACTCGGCGACGCCTTCGTCTATGACGTCATCGAGACGCGCGACGGCGACATCTGGATCGCCACCTGGTCGGGCGTGAACCGGGTCAAGGGCGGCAAGTTGCAGGATCGCTCCCAGTGGGAGCTCCACACCGTCGAGAGCACCGGCGGCGGCCTGCCGAACGACTGGGTCTACGGTCTCGCCGAAGGCAAGAACGGCGAGATCTGGCTCGCCACCGAAGGCGGCATGGCGCGCTATGCCGATGGCAAGTGGGAGAACTGGAACCACTCGCGGGGCGTCGGAGCCCCCTACGAGAAGGTACGCGACGACATCGCGTTCAAGGACGACCCCGGCAAGGCATCCCAGCACCACGCCCAGCAGAAGCGGGAAATGGGTCTGCAGGATGTCGATCAGGCGTACAACCCGAACTACATCGTCGCCCTCGAGGTGGACGGCGACGGCAGCGTCTGGGCCGGAACCTGGGGCGGCGGACTCGCCCACTACGTCGATGGCAAGTGGGTGAACTTCACCACCAAGGAAGGTCTGCCCGGCAACCACGTCTTCATGCTGCACCGGGACGAACGCAACCGCCTGTGGATCGGCACCAACAATGGACTCGCGCTGCGGCAGGGTGACGGCTACAAGATACTGAAGACCACCGATGGCCTGTTCAGCAACGCGGTGTTCTCGATGGCCACCACCGGGGACGGCAGCCTGTGGGTCGGCAGCTATGGCGGCGTCGCGCACATTCGCGGCGACGCCATCAACTGAGGGCAGCGGGCGGCTCGCCGCGCGGCGCGTGCGGAAGGGGGACGAGATGCGGCCAACGCAGACCGGTGATCGCTCCGCCGCCGAGGCGAGCGGACCCGATCTGTACAAGATGCTGGAACGCATGCCGATCCTGGCAGGACTGCCGGCGACAAGCATCGGCAAGCTGGCCAGCGAGGCGCGCATGACCCGCTTCTCGCGCGGGCAGACGATCTTCCGCCGCGGCACCGCACCGACCGGCCTCTATTTCGTGATCGGCGGTTCGGTCAAGCTCCTCGCCCAGGATGCGGACGGCCGCGAGAAGGTGATCGAGCTCTTCAGTTCCGGCCAGATGTTCGGCGAGATCGGTATCTTCATGCACTCCTCGTACCGCTCGTGGGCCCAGGCGATCGATCGCTGCACGCTGGTGCACGTCGAGCGCCACCATGTGATGCAGGCGATCGAATCCGACCAGGAACTCTCCGGGCGCATGTTGCGGGAAGTCTCGAGCCGGGTCCAGAAGCTGATCGATGCGATCTGCACGACCTCGTCGCGGCTAGGCGTCACCCGTGTCGCCTCCTATCTCAGCGAACTGTCGGAGCGTGCCCACGAGTCTGCGCAGGTGCAGTTGCCGGCCCCCAAGCGGACCGTCGCATCCCTGCTGTCCCTCACCCACGAGTCGTTCTCGCGGATCCTGCGCCGGCTCATCGACGATCGGGTGATCGAAATGAGCGGACGAAAGGTGACGATCCTCGATCGGGACAAGCTCAAGTCGCTGATCGTCAATTCAGAGTGAGCACCCCGTCAGTTCGGCATCACCTGCCCGGGCTGCGGGACACTGTGGCAGCGGAAGCAGGCCCGGTGAGTAATGAAGGCCACGCGATCGTGGCATTTGCCGCAGAACCTCCCGCGGAAGATGTCCTCCATGCGGATCTTCGCGGTGCCCGCCTTCTGGGCGAAGATCGCCGGATGGCAGTTGCTGCAGGCGAGCCACTCGGTGTGGGTCTTGTGGGGGAAGCGCACGTAGGGCATGCCCTTGGTGTTGCGCATCAGGACGTCGAGGTCGAGCGGCAAATAGGTCTTGTCCCCGGTCAGTACCTCGCGCGGTGCAATAATTCCTTCCCGCAGGGCCCTCGCCCAGTCAACCTTGCCGTTCTGGTCCAGAGGAAATCCCTGCAGGGCGTCCTCCGGCTTCTGCAGCCGCAGGTAATCGGGATTGGCCCGGTCGTAGGAATCGAACTGCGGATCCACTACCGGCCCGGGCGGGCGCACCGGCGTCGCGGCAGGCTGGGTCTCGTCCGCCGTTTCCGGGATCTTGGCCGGGCGCAGGAAACCTGCCACCGGATCGCTGACGAGCAACGCGCACACCAGCACGAACGTGACCGGCAATCGTTTTTCTACTGGGGACATTGTGCATTGACCATTGTGAGCACGGGAATTGCAACCAATAACACGAACCGGCCCTGACAACCCGCACCGCGCCCGGCAGGCGCGGCGGCCAGCTCGACACACTTCCTGCCCATGACCCGTACCGTCCGCGGCCTCCTCGTCGTCACTTCGACCGCGCTCGCGGCCGGACTCTTCGCGCTCGGCTATTTCACGTTCTCCGCAGCCTACGAGCGCAGCCTCCGGGAGGACGCCGTCGCGGACGCGCAACTGCTTGCCCGGGTCAGCTTCAGCGGCATGTTCCAGCTTATGCGCACCGGCTGGAACCGGCAACAGCTGGAGACCTTTCTGGCTTCGCTGAGCCGTGCTGCCGACGGCAGCCCGGCACGTATCGAAGTCTATCGGGCGCCCTCCGTCAGTGCACTGTACGGAGCCATCGAGCAGTCGGAGCCCGACCGGGCCGTGATGGACGCGGTGCGCAGCGGGCAGTCGGTCCAGCACCACGACGCGGGCGAGGTTCGCTACGTGATGCCGCTGGTCGCCGAGGAGGTCTGCCTCAGGTGCCACACCAATGCGGTGCCGGGCATGGTGCTCGGCGCGGTATCGGTGGCCCAGTCGATCGGACCGCTGATCGAGGCCCATCGCGAGCGCTTCACGATCGCCGGCCTGCCGGCGATCCCGATCACCGCGGTGGCCGTGTTGCTGATGGTGGCCTACATCTCGCGCCGTCTCGGCGGCTCGATCGCGGCCCTGTCCAGCGATATCGAGGCGATCAACTCGGTCTCCGATCTCAAGCACCTGGCAACGCGGCCGCCGATGCTGGCATTCGCCGAGTTTGCCCCGATCGGCGAACAGATCTCGCGCCTGACCGAGCGGCTGCGCGGCGTCGCGGTCGATCGCGACATGCTCGAATTCGAGATTCGGCTGCTCGAGAAATTCATCATCACCTCCGAGGTCGTGCGCGACTGGCGCGACTACGTAACCAGCCTGCTGGTCGAAATCAACACCATTTTGCCGACCTACGCGCTGTTCTCGATCTTCAAGACCGGGCCCCAGGACTACGAGATCGAGGTGTTCTGGCTGAAGCGCGCCGGGATCGTGCTGACCACCAATTTCGAAAAGGCGCTGCGCCGCAACCTGCTGCAGGCCACCCTGGACCACAGCACCGCCGACTGCAGCATCCGCCACAACGTCGCCGACCCTGCCGGCACCCTCGATCCCGACGACGCCCGCGCCGAGGTGCAGACCAAGTCGCTGGTGATCAACGCCCCGAAGATCGGTGGCATCGTCGGCATCGGCCTGCAACCGGATCCGGCCGAGGACCCGGCCCGGCTGCTGGTGATCGATTCGGTCCTGTCCACCCTGCTCAACGTGGTCGGTTCGGTCAAGGCGATCCACCGCTATACCAGCGAGCTCGAATACTTCGCCACTCGCGATCCGCTGACCAAGCTCTACAACCAGCGCATCTTCTGGGAACTGCTCGAGAACGAGATCGCCCGTTCGACGCGCCGCGAGACCCGCTTCGTGATCCTGCTGGTGGATGTGGACAATTTCAAGTCGATCAACGACAGCCACGGCCACGCCTTCGGCGACAGCTTCCTGCAGGCGGTGGCGCAGGCGCTGCGCCAGTCGGTGCGGCCCGACGACATCGTCGCCCGCTACGGCGGCGACGAATTCATCGCCCTGCTGCCGGGCGCGACCGTCATCGACGGCAGCGGCGTCGCCGAACGGATGATCGAGGCCGGCGCCCGCCTCGACCTGCTCGCCCCGGACAGCAGCATCGTCAAGGCCGGCTTCACGATCGGCCTGGCGGCCTTTCCGGAACATGCGCGCGACGCCAGGGACTTGTTCCTGCTGGCCGACAACATGCTGTACAAGGCCAAGAGCGAAAGCAAGGGCCAGCTGCGGGTACCGACCGCGGAGGACCTCGCCGACACCTTCCGCACCGCCGGCGAACGTACCCTGCAGTTGTTCGATGCGATCGAGGCGCGGAGCTTCATCCCCTACTTCCAGCCGATCGTGCGACTGTCCGACGGCGGCGTCGAGGCCTACGAGGTGCTGAGCCGCCTGCCGCGCGGCAAGGGCGTGCTCGGCGCCGAGGATTTCGTGCCGCTCGCGGAGCGCATGGGCGTCATGCACCGCATCGACCTGATCGTCATCCGCAAGGCGCTCAGGCAACTCGCCGACTCCGGCTTCAGCGGCAACATTTTCCTGAACTCCTCGCCGCGCGCGCTGGTGCTCGACGAATTCATCCCCGAGATCCGCCGCATCGTCAAGGATGCCGGCATCGATGCCAGGCGCATCGTGTTCGAGATCACCGAGCGCGAGACGATCCGCCACCCCGAGGTACTCGACCACTACATCACGCGCCTGACCGACGAGGGCTTCCAGCTGGCGATCGACGATTTCGGCTCGGGCTTCTCGTCGTTCCACTACCTGAAGCGCTTCCCGGTGAATTATCTGAAGATCGAGGGCGAATTCGTCACCAACATGCTCGACAGCGAGCGCGACCGCGCGATGGTCCGCTCGATCGCCGCCCTCGCCCGCGAGCTGGGCATCTGCTGCCTCGCCGAGCATATCGAGACCGAAGCGGTGCTCGACGCCCTGCGCGAACTCGACATCGAACTCGGCCAGGGCTTCCAACTCGGCAGCCCGACGCCGCTGCACGGCAGTTGAACCCCGTCTAGGTCGACGCGGCGCCGGCGGGCGCCAGTGCCGGAGTGCGAATCAGGGCCACGCCGACCGAGTTGCGACGGCCGGCGCGGACAGCGTCCTTGGCATGGCCCTGCGGTGGCCGACCCATCGGTCGCCCCCACCCCAGGGCTCGACCGTGCCGGTGATCCGGTTCGCGACTGCCGGCATCGGGCGTACCGTCGGGCTGCATCGCGTTGCCACAAAGCGCATGATCTCCGGCCCACAGGCGGATTCCGCCACGTCCCGCGAGAAACGGCGCGCGACGAGGTAGGCCACAAGCTGTGGTACGTGGGGCCATGGTCTTGGCTGGCTGCGACCACCCTACGGCGGACACCTGTCGTCGCCGATCGCGACCGGTCACTGGGTGTCGCCTACGCTGGCCCGCCCACCGGCGACGACACATCCGTGGATCGCATCGAAAGGTCGGATGACGATGGCCGGACAGGGACACAGCCGCGGCTGACATCCCGCCAGCGCTGACGCCTCCGCCCAATACCGGTGGCGCACGGAAGCGGACCGCCATCAGCGCGAACTCGCGGCAAGAACGTGAAGCCGACATCGACAGATTCCTTATACCCCGCGCGTGACGCCATGGATGGCCTCGAGCCCGATCGGCTCGAATGAGAACTTCCCGGATCGATCGGCGAAGACGGCCGATCGTGACGCCAGGCCATGCCAGCGCGAGCACGCTGCGCGACATGGCGTGACTCGACGAGGGCAAGCGCGATGTCGACGCAGATCCAGCACTGGGGCCGCGAGCGAGCGACGAGCCTCGCTTTCGGATTATTCATTGCAGCTATATTGCGCAACAATACTGCAATCATCTGTTTTTCGGCGCAAATGCATCAACAATCGAGCTGATGCCCTAAAATAGTGCCGCAACCCGCGTGTGGTCCTCCGCCATCGCGAACGACAAGAATGAGCCATGGGCACAGAAGTCGAACTCAAACTGGGGTTTCCCGCGTCGGCAATGGCCGAACTCAAGCGGCACCCGCTGATCACGGGCGCCGAAAGGGCCGCGAGGGCCGTCACCTTGACGAGTACCTATTTCGACACGCCGCAACAGGATCTTGCCGCCGCGCGGGTGTCGGTGCGAACCCGCAAGCAGGGGCGACGCTTGCTGCAGACCGTCAAGGGTGACGCGGCGTCGTCCAGTGGTCTCAGTGTCCGACCGGAATGGGAGCAGGTCTTTCGCGGGACGTTCGACTTCGCCGCGGTCGATGACGAGGCGGTACGGGCGATTCTCGACAGGCACGCCGGAGCGCTCGAACCGATCTTCGTCACGGAGTTTCGTCGCGAAACCTTCCGATGTGTGCCTCGCGAGGACGCGTCGCTGCTGATCATGATCGATCATGGCACGATCACCGCCGCCGGGCGCAGCTCGCCGATCTGCGAGGTCGAGCTGGAACTGGAGCAAGGCCGCGCCCAGGATCTGTTGGATCTGGCCACCGCCCTCGCACGGGACGTCCCGCTGCGGCCGGTCAATGAAAGCAAGGCCGCCCGCGGCCTGCGACTGCTTCACGACGAAGCTCTGAAGCCGCTGCGGGCCGGGCCGTCTCCGATTCGCCCTGGCGACTCTCCGCTGGGAGCATTCCGCCGGATCGCCCAGGACTGCCTCGATCAATGCCAGGCCAATGCGAACGGTGCTGCCGCCGACCACGCGCCGGAGTTCGTCCATCAGATTCGTGTCTCGCTGCGTCGCCTGCGATCCGCTCTTAAGCTCTTCGAGCCGGCGCTGTCACCCGACTGGGTCACGCGCTGGTCGACCGAATTCTCGAATGCGGCGGACCAGCTGGGCGAGGCCCGCGACATCGATGTACTGCACGAGGAACTGATCGTTCCGATTCTCGCCGATCCATTGAGCCCCGCCGATGTCCGGGAGCTCAACGCCGCAGTCATGGCGGCCCGCGACCGGGCGCGAAAACATGTGCAAGCGTGCATGGAAGCGCCAGAACAAGGCCATCGAATGCTCGCCTTTGCGGCGGAGCTGGCGGGTCTGTCGGCGAATCCGCTCGATTCATCCGCCGATCTGTCGGCCTTCGCACGGCTGCAGCTCGACTTCCTGCGCAAGCGCGCCCGCAAGCGTTGGCGCAAGGCGAAAGGCGGCGACATCGCCGAGCTTCATGCGCTTCGAATCAGCCTGAAGAAGCTGCGCTATGCGATCGAGTTCTTTTCACCCCTGTTCCCACGCAAGGCGTTGAAGCGATTCAACGCGAAGCTCGCGCGCGCCCAGGAACACCTCGGCTACCTGAATGACGTCGAAGTGGGTAACCGGCGGATGCGCCAGTGGGCCGGCGACAGCGCGACGCTGCAAGGTGCCGCAGCATTCGTCGCCGGCTGGCACTGCGCGGTTGCGGCGCAGGTGCGTCAGCAGGTGCTGCCTGAGATAGCTGCGGTGCTCGAAGGCAAGTTTCCTTGGCGCCGGGCGTAGTGCCCGGCGCCGGCGGAGACGGGGTTCAGGATCCGCGCGCATTTGGGCGCACGAAAACGCCCCCTCCGCCCGCTGGTCGGACCCTCGAGATTCGCCAAGTTGGCTGTCGCCCACCTCTGCCGTAGACGCGCGAGCGCCCACCCCGCGCCTGATCGGTGCGCCGCCCCGTTTCCGCCATTCGCAGCACGCTTTCGCGGGCGCTCCCGGGAAGCCGCAATCCGGGACGAGTTTGCCACATTGCACCGCTGTGGCGTCGTCGAACCCCTCGGTACCCGGATTCGTCAGCGCTCCCGCACGCGGACCAGCACGGCTTCGACGGCATCGATCGGAATCACCGCATCGAAGAACTCGCGTCCGGAGACTTCCCCCAACACCAGCAGGCGCTCCGAAGAATCCCGGATCTTGCCCGACAGCTCCTGCCCGCTGCGCAGCCGCAACATCACCCTCTGGCCCTTGTGCGCGGCGATGAAGGACTGCGTGGTATCGGCGGGCGATATCGTCACGGCCTGGGCAGCCGCGTGGGTCGCTGCGAGCGTGAAGGCGATGGCTGCGAGTGCGCGCATTTCGAGTTCCCCTGGACATGATGGATGGAGCCGGCGAAGTTTGCACCCGCCCTGCCCGCGCCATCAAGCCTTGCGCAGGCAGCGTTCCGTATGCCTCGCGGCGGACGTCGCATGGGTGGACTCACTGCGCGCCCGGCTGACGTGGCTCAGATCGCGAATTTCGGGAATCGCGGGTCGCGATCCCTTGGCGGAGATCGGGAATTCATGCCCTGTGCCTCGATGCACCAAGGACTGCTCGGGTGACCTCCGTCAACCGGCGGCATCGAAGGCTGCCACCCAGCCGCAACGCGCCCTGAAAACCGGCCATCGTCATCGTGGATCCTGGTCGGGCACGGCAGGCGGCGAGCCTAGCCGGCGGACCTGGGGCGTTCGGCCGCCAGGTTGCTGACGCAGTTCTTGCCCGCCCGCTTTGCCTGGTAGAGCGCCTGGTCCGCAACGGCGAGCAATGCCTCCGGGGTCTCGCCATCGTCCGGGAAGACGGCGATGCCAACGCTGCCCGAGATCTGCCGCGTCTGGTCGGCCAGGACGAAGGGCTGATTCAATCGCGCGATCGCCTCTTCGGCCACCCGGAGCAGATCTCCGCGGTAGGCGAGGTCCTGCACCATCAAAATGAACTCGTCGCCGCCGAGGCGCGCTGCGGTGTCCTGCTCGCGAATGCAACCCTGCAATCGCCGCGCGACCTCGATCAGCAGCTCGTCGCCCCGGGCGTGGCCGAGGCTGTCATTGACATCCTTGAATCCGTCGAGGTCGATGAACAGGACGCCCACCTTGAGCTTGTATCGCCTCGCCCGGGCCAGCGCGCGCTCGAGGCGATCGGCGCACAGGCTGCGATTGGCGAGCCCGGTGAGCGGATCGAAATTGGCCTGTCGCCAGATGGCCGCCTCGCTGCGCCTTTGCTCGGTGACGTCGCGCAGCGAAAACTGCATCAGATCCCGCCCCCCGTGCCTGAACCGCATCAGCGAGACTTCGCCATCCCAGATCTCGCCGTCGGACCGCTGGTAACGCCAGTGAAAATCGGCGAATCCGGCGCTGCGCGCCTGCGCGATGCGGGCCAGCGCGGCCGGCGCGGAGTCGCTGCCGTCATATTGCGTCGGCGCCGACACGTCGCGAAGGTTCTTCCCCAACACCGCGTCGCGGCAACCGAGGTGAAAGATCGCCACGGCCGCGTCGTTGCAGTCGATGAACGCACCGGTTTGCGGATCCATGATCACCAGCGGAATGTATGAGTGCTCGAACAGGGTCTTCGAATACGATTCGCTGTCCGCCAGCGCGAGTTCCGCATGCTTGTGGTCGGTGATGTCCGTGATGATCCCGTGCCACAGCGTCGAGTCGTCGGGTTCGCGCTGCGGAAGCGCGTTGACGTGCAACCAGGCGGCGCTGCCGTCGGGGCGCGTGATCCGGAAATCCTGCTGCCATGGCGCCAGGGAGCGGGCCGACTCGTGAATCGACGCCATGTGCGCGTCGATGTCGTCGGGGTGCACCCGGGTGAATATGGGCGACGCGTCTTCGACGACCTCGTCCGCTTCGACGCCATACACCTGCCGCAATGCTTGGCTGACGAAGGGGACACTGGTGCTGCCGTCGGCGTGAAGTCGGAACTGGAGGATCGCACCGGGTACCGCATCCAGGATCGAATGCAGCATGGCCTGCTGGCGACTCAGTTCCGTCGTGCGCAGCTCGACCTTGAGTTCGAGCTCCTGGTTGATCTCGTTCAGCCGCCGCGTCATGGTTTCGAAGGCGCGTGCCAGTTGGCCGATTTCATCCACGCCGTCGTCGTTGGCGGAAAAATCCCGCGCCGTGCCGTCGGCGACCTGGTTGGCCTTGGCGGTGATGTCGCCGAGGCGTGCGACCAGGGGCGGCACTGCCCGGCGTGCGATCCAGACCGCAGCCGCCACCAGCAGCAGTCCCGCCAGGCCGAACGCTGCCATCAACTGCATGACGGGCTGGTTGAACGCACTCGCATTCACGCCGAGGCTCAGGTGGAGCTGCAAGGCCTCCAGCGCGCCGTCCACCTCCAGACTGCGCGCGGCGTGGATGACGTGCTCCTCGTCCCGCCCGGCGCGATAGAGATCGCCGTCCGCTCCCGACAGGTGCAAGTGCGCAAAGCGCTCCGGATTGCCGATCGTCCTGTGGACCAGGCCGGCAAGGTCATAGCTGGCCACCACGGCGCCCTCGGCGCTGCCGGTACCCTCGTAGATGACCGGAGAGACAAAATCGAGGATCGGACGGTTATCGCCGGCGAGCGTGATACGGGCGGCCGGGCGACCCTCCTCGATGAGATGTGCGAGGCGATTGCGGTCGGTCTCCGAGCGGTCCTTCGCGCTCGCGCAGCCGAGGCTGCGGCCGCGATAGTCGGTAACGCAGATCCTGTCCGGTGTCCGGCCCAGGGGACGGAATCGTGACAGCAGCGGATTGAGGTAGGTCTCCTGGCCGCGCGTGTCGAGCACCGCCGACACGACCGTCGGGTTGGCCGCCAGCAAGCGATTGTCGTCGCAGATGGCTTCGAGCACGCGCTCGAGATCCTTGGCGATGTCCCGCGTGTCCTGCACCAGCGCGTCGTTGGCGATGCGCCGGGTCAGATGCAGTACGTACAGAAATGTGCCGACACCGGCGACGGTCATGAAGCCCAGCGTGAGCGCCAGCAGCACGGCGCCGAATCGATTGCCGACACTGACGTCGAGCCAGGCGCGAACCTTTCGTCGCAAGGCGCCCATCATCGGCAAGCTTACTGGTCGGCTCGCACGATCGCGCCGTCACGGCGCCAGCGCGCCATGAACAGCTGCTCCGGGCCGAGCGCCTCGTGACGACCAACCGTGAAGGGCGGATCGTACTTCCGGATCAGCCCGTCCATCGCGCCCAGGTGTTCCAGCGCGTCGCGGATGCGTGTGCGATCGGTGGAGCCCGCCTTGTCGATCGCCATCGCCAGGATGTGGACCAGGTCGTAGGCATGTGCAACTCCGACCGCGGACAGCACCCGGCCGGGTTCCGAAACCCCGAGTTTGCTCATCGCGGCCTGGAGAACCTGCCGTGCCCTCGGCGAAGGATTGTCGATGAAGCTGAAAGTCTGCACCACGGTCAGGTCGACTTTCGACAAGACCGGCCCGGCCAGCGCCGGCAGGTCACCGGCGCTGGGCCCCCAGTGCGAGAGCAACGGCCGCCATTGCCCGGTGGGCAGGGATGCCATGTCCTGTACGAGCAGGCCGACCTCGGGCTCGTTGCCGACGACCAGCACGGCCTGGGCGCCGGCCTGGATCAGCTCGAGGTACTCGTTGGCGAGGGAGGTGTCGGCCCACTCGTACTTGATCGTCTTGACGATCACCGGATCCGGATTGCGGGCCACATGGGCATCCGCTGCCCTCTGGTTGCTCCGGCCCCAGGCGCCGTTGGGTACCAACAGTCCGACTCGCTCGAAGCCGCGCCTTTTCGCCTCGTTGAGCAGGTGCGGCATCACCCAGCCATCCTTCAGCGACAGCCGAAACGAATAGCTCGGCTTGCGCTCGTGGTCGATGATGCCGTCGGCCGCCGACCAGGGGCCGAGCAGCGGCAGGTGCAGTTCGTGGGCGGCGTCGAGTTGCCCGAGCACCACGGGGCTGAACTTGCTGGTGAACAGCGCCGTCATGTCCGGCATTGCCGCCAGTTCCCGGAGGTTGTCGACGCCGCGAGCCGGCACTCCGCGGTTGTCGCGAGTCACCAGCTCCAGCGGACGGCCGCCGAGCACCCCACCTGCGCGGTTGATCTCGTCGATGGCGATCTCCATGCCGATCCGGATCGCATCGTCGGCGCTACTGGTCTTGTTGCCAAACTCGGCGTCGAGGGCGACCCGAACCACCGGGGGCGACTGGGCATGCAGGGCAGAGCTGAACGCCAGCAACGCGGCGATCAGGAGTTGGAATGGAATGCGCACGACCGATCTGTTTCCTAGACGCTTGTTCAAGGGTTCGAGGCAGGATCATGCCGGGGATCCCGGGGCGCTATGATACGGTTTGTTGCAAGGTCCGAGCGTGACCGTGTTGCCATGCGCTCGCGAATGACCGACTTGCCGGTGTGATTCACAGCGCCGGTCGGCCAGGATGTCCACGCGACCGCCTCTCGCTAGAGCGGCCCCTGGGACGACATTCACCGTCCAGGTGGTGGTTGGAAACCGTGCCCAGACAATCCGAGCCGGTACCCCAGCGACGCCGACCATCGCCGCGCTGCCGGTCGCCCGGCGCTGCAACGGCGCGGCTGGGCCGAGCCCGGCGAGCTTTCCGGGATAGCGTTCGCCCTTCCGGCATGCCGCACTCCGGACTGCCCGCTCAGAACTGCCCCGGCAGGTGAGGCGGCTGCGCCGCGCTGTCTAGCCGACGCGCTTCGCCCGTCTCCGCGCGAAAGGCCATGACGCGTCCCGGCGGAACCGCTCCGAACCTTCTCGGGCGGGACGCGGGAACCGCTTCTCGATGCGCATCGCGCCCAGCGCCGCCAGGCCGAGTCCGAGCAAGGCGATCGTGCCCGGCGACGGGATCGGTGAATTTGCGACCTGAAAGAGCAGGCGCGGCTCGCCCGACACGTTCACGTAGAAGAAATCGTTCGCGGCCGAGTCGAGCGTCAGGATGCCGTTTGCTGCGGACACATCGAGCCCCTGGGCGGCCAGGGACGAAGCGAAGAGGCTTGCCAGTTCGTCTGCCGAAATCGAGTTGGCGATGTCCAGCAAGCTGCTTTCGGTGACGACTTCAAGATCCTGATTGACGACGAACACCGTCCAGTCGATGAGGTCGGTGTAGGCACCCTGCCCGCCAGGGCCGAATTCGATCGAGCTTCGCCCGGGACCCTTGCTGACGGTCGTGACACCGAACTGGCGGAATGGTTGTTCCTTCGGCTGCCCGACGTAATTCCACGTCGCGTTCGAATAGTTCTTCTTGTTGTCGACGGGCGTGATCGTGAGTATCTCCACCTTTTCCCCGTTGACGGTCTTGGATGACCGCTCGACCTTGACCGAGTCGTCCTGTTTGAGGATGTCGGCAACCCGGTCGAGCTCCGCGCCAGTGCTCTTGGTCCGGTCGAAGCTCAGATTCTGCAGCACATTCGGTCCACCCTTGCTGGTGATCCGTATGTCGACGGAAGCCTTCGGATTGCCAGCGCTCACGCCGATCCTGATCGGATGAGCCTGGACGAGCCGTGCGCCTCCAACCGCCGAGGCAACGAGCATGATGCAGACAATCGACGACAACGCGTGGCGTAGTCTCTTGAACTCGAGCATGGCACTGCTCCCCGCTCGCGAATATTCCGGCGGGATCGATTCCATTGTCAGTATGGCGGCGCGTCCACGGCGTGCCGTCGCTCGGTGTCGTAGACCATCCCGGCCGAATGCGAAGGGCCGGCGATCTGGCGGCCGTACCCGCATTCCACGTCCGGGGCGTTTGCGGAAAAGGCAGGGCGGACAGCGGGCGTATCGATGCCACGGGTTCGACCACGCGCTTCACGTCCATTCCGATCGATCGTTGGTCAGTCGTGGATCCGTCGGTCGGACGGCCGGCCTTCGCGGCAAGAGGCCCCGACTTTTCGGACAGAAAATCCGGGAAATCGGCTGACCAGTTCACCAGCGACGACCGTGCAGGCGGCTGACGCCGGCCCGTTCCCGGTCACCGTGGGCCACCGACACGGGCTCCTCGCGGCTGATCCGTCGGCGGGTTTGGCGCCCGACGTCATTGATCCGCGCCAGGCGAAGCGGCAGTTCCCGGGTCGGGCACTCGCTGAAGCTGTCCCCATTCTGTGGACGCCATGAAGTGCGCTGTGGCAGCAAGTTATCCACGGCAAGGGCAGCAGCACGGCGCCGCATAGGCGCCTCGAGAACAGCCAATTCACGACAAGAAGAAGACACCGTGCGGAATTCTATGCTGGAGTGCCCGGGAGAGGACTCGAACCTCCACACCTTTCGGCGCCAGAACCTAAATCTGGTGCGTCTACCAATTTCGCCACCCGGGCCCTGCCTGCCGGCCTTGCGCCGGACGTCGCCGATTATACCCGGCCGGCGACGCGGTTTCGGCCGGCGCGCTCAGCGCCCCGGCGAACCCTCGCCGAGGCGCAGCCGCCCGCCGTAGCCGGTCAGCTCCAGGTAGCCGCGGGCCACCGGCTGGCCATCGCGCAGCGCGCGCACCGCGCCCTCCCAGTAGATCGCGCCGGTGCTGGCGCGCCCGTCCAGTTCCTGGTCGTCCATCAGCGGCTCCAGCACCAGCGCGAAGTCGCCGACATCGAGCCGCCACGACACCGGATAGTTCACACCGCTGGCCGGCGAGCGCCAGTGGCGCAGCGCCTCGAACGAGATCGCGTCGGGGGGCAGTTCACGGGTCGTGCCGTGGGCGCTGCGCAAGGTGCCGAAACGCCACAGCGCGCTGCCGTCGGACTGGCGAATGCGGGCCGCCATCAGCGCGCCGCCGTCATCGAAGTTGAGCCCCACCCAGTCCCAGCCGACCGCCCCCTCGGGCAGATACTCGCTGGACCACTCGTGGTCGAGCCAGGCGACGCCGCGTACCGTCGTCGCCCGCCCGTCGAGGGTCAGCCTGCCGCTCGCCGCCAGGCCGCTCACGCTGTAGTAGTAGCTGGCGTGCTCGGGCCGCGGCCCCTTGCGGCTGAAGCCGGCGTCGCCGTTCAGCGTCGGCGCCCGCGACGGTGCCAGCCGCAGGTCGAAGGCGAAGCCGTCGCCGGCGGCTCGCGCGATGATCGCGCCGTCGTCCTGCGCCTCCAGACGCCAGTCGCCGATCCAGGCCTGCAGGTGGCCAGCAGTGGCGCCGGCCAGGCGGCCGGATGCGCGCGCGCTCTTCTCGGCGTGGCGCAGTCGACCGAGCGCCGGGTCGGACAGCGCGGCGTGGCCACTGATCAGCTGGGCCGGCGAGAAGCGCCCCGGACGGTCCTCGCCGATGCCGGTGCGTAGCCGGAAGAAGGTGAGCTGGAAACCCCGCGGATTGCCGTCGTCGTCCTCCAGCCAGCCGGTCACGTACCACCACTCGATGCGGTGTTCGGGATGGGCACCGGCATCGGCCGGGAAGACCAGCGGCCGGCCGGGGGTCACTGGCGCATAGTCGGTCGCCTCCGCCGCCCCGGCCAGCGCCAGCGCCAGCGCCGCAATCAACCACAGCATCCGCAAGCCGCCGCGCCCCATCTACCAGTCCTCGCTGACCGCCCGCACCGCGCTGCCCGACATCGCCAGCCGGCCGGCGAGCACCGCGGCGAGGGCGGCGAGCGCCACCAGCGCGACCACGAACAGCGACAGCGACAGCCACGGCACGCGATAGTCCATGCTCCAGTGAAAGCTCTGGCGGTTCACCACCTCGACCAGCACCAGCGCGATCGCGCCGCCCACCAGCGCGCCGCCTAGGGCGCCGCTGGCCGCGGTCAGGCCGCCCTCGGCGGCGATCATCGCGGCGATCTGGCGCCGCCCCAGGCCGAGGTGGCGCAGCATGCCGAACTCGCGCCGCCGGGCGGCCGCCATCGCCGCGAAGCTGGCGGCGATGCCGGCCAGGCCGATCAGCACCGCCGCCGCTTCGAGCAGGTAGGTCACCGCGAAGCTGCGGTCGAACAGTCGCAGGCTCCTGCGGCGGATCTCGCCGGGGCTGACGACTTCCAGGTCGATGGCCGGAAAGGCCTCGTCGATCGCCGCGCCGAGATCCGCAGCATTGTGGCCCGGCGCCAGATGGATCGCAGCGTCGTTGGCCAGCTGGTCGCCGCTGAGTTCGCGGTAGCGTGCCAGCGGCACCATCAGCGCCCCGCCCTGGCGCACGTAGTCGCGCCACACGCCGGCCACCGTGAAGCGGTGGGCACGGCCGGCGAGCGGCACGTCCAGGCCGTCGCCCGGTGCGAGGCCCAGCAGGTCCACCAATGCCTCGGAGATCCACACCGGGTCGGCGGCGACGATGTGCTCGCCGACCAGGGGCAGCTCGCGGCCATCGGCCGACAGCGGCCGCGCGAGCAGGCTCACCGGCGCGATGCGGGCGTCGAGATTCAATTGGTCGTGCCTGCGGAAGTCGACCCGGGCGACACCCGGCAAGGCCGCCAGCCGCTGCTGGACCGATGGTGTCAGCTGGAGCGCAGGGCTGCCCCGGGCGGCCCGGACATAGACCTCGGCCGGCAGTACCTTGCCGAGCCACTGGTCCACCGAATCGCGGAACGAGGCCACCATCACCGCCATCGCTATCGCCAGCGCGCTGCTCGCCAGCACGCCGGCCGCGGCGACCGCGGCCTGCCCCGGCGCTGCCTGCAGGCGGGCGCGGGCCAGGCCGAGGGGCAGCGGCACGGCCGGGCACGATGCCGCGACGAGGCGCGCCAGCCGGCCCAGGCTCAGCACCCCGCCGGCCAGCAGCAGCGCCACCGCCAGATAGCCGCCGACCGGAATGCCGGCCAGCGGCGGCATCAGGCAGGCCGCGGTGGCCAGCACCAGGCACAGCGGACCGGGCCAGCGCCAGCCCGGCGCGGCAGCCAGCGGATCGCCGGCGGCGGCCTTGAGGGCGGCCGCCGGCGAGATCGCGCCGGCCCGACGCGCCGGCAGCCAGGCGCCGGCCACGCCCGCCAGCACGCCGAGCGCGACGAAGGCGAGCATTGCCGCGGGGGAGGCATCGAGGGCGGGTGCGATGCCTGCGAAGTAGCCGGCGCCGAGATCGCCACCGAAGCCGTCCAGCACCAGCGCGGCAAAGCCGGTGCCGAGGGCGCAGCCGAGCAGCCCGCCCGCCAGTCCCAGCACCGCGCCCTCCCCCAGCAGCCAGGCAGCGAGGCGGCGCCGGCCGAGGCCGATCGCGCGCAGGAAGGCGAACTCGGCGCGACGGCGGGCGACCGACAGGGCCTGGGTCGAGAACACCAGGAAGCCGCCGCACACCAGCGCGATCACCGCCAGCATCGTCAGGTTGACCCGATAGGCGCGCGACAGGCCGGCGTCCCGGGCCAGCGACGCTTGCGGCGTCATCGCGACGACCCCGGCCGGCAGCAGGGCGGCAAGCGCCCGCGACGCGGCCTCGGGGGTCGCGCCGGGGATCAGGCGCAGATCGATGCGCGACAGCCGGCCGGCCATCGCGAAGGCGTGCTGGACGGCGTGGATGTCCATCACCGCGACCGCCTGGCCGGCGACGCCGGGCACGCTGCCGATCACCTCGAGGCGAAGCGGCCCGGCCGACGACTGCAGCACCAGCGCTTCGCCGGCGGCGCGTGCCAGTCGGCCGGCCAGCGCCGGCGACAGGAAGATGCCGTGCTGGCTGAAGCCGGCGAACGGCGCGTCCGCCGTGCCGTCGTCGGCCCGCGGCACCAGGCCGGGCTGCACCGCGGGCAGGCGCAGGACGTCGACGCCGAGCACCCGCAGGGTGGTATCGCCACCGACCACCCGGGCCTCGATGTCCACCACCGGGCTGGCGTCGGCCACCAGCGGATGCAGCGCCACCGCCTCGAACAGCGCGTCGTCGAAGCCGCTGGCCGGCCCGGCGAGCCTCAAGTCGGCGTCGCCGGCCAGGGTGCGCATGCCGCGCCCGAACTCGGCCAGCGCGGCATCGTTGATCAGCTGCACGGCCAGCCCCAGCGCGACGCCGAGGGCGATCGCCAGCACCGACAAGGCGCTCGCCGCCCGTCGCCGCAGCAGGCCGCCTACGAACACCGCCGCCAGACCGCGCCTCACGACGCCGGCTCCAGTCCGGTCGACCGCAGCATCAGCACCCGGTCGGCGGTGGCGGCGGCCTCGCTCGAGTGGGTCACCAGGATACCGATCGCACCGACCTCCCGCACGCGCTCGCGCAACAGCGCCAGGATGCTGCCGGCGCGCGCCGGATCGAGGTTGCCGGTGGGCTCGTCCGCCAGTACCAGCCGCGGCCGATGCACCAGCGCCCGGGCGATCGCCACCCGCTGCAACTCGCCGCCGGAGAGCTCGGCCGGCCAGCCATGCTCGCGCCCCGCGAGCCCGACCGCGTCCAGCATCGCCGCGGCCGCCGCGTCGGCGTCACGCCCGCGGCGACCCTGCAGCCACAGCGGCAGGGCGACGTTGGCCAGCAGGTCGAGATGGGGCAGCACGTGGAAGGCCTGGAAGACGAATCCGAGGTGGTCGCGCCGCCAGCGCGTCAGCCCCTCGTCGTCGAGGGCGGTCAGGTCGATGCCATCGACGACGACCCGACCGCCGTCGGGGCGGTCGAGGCCGGCCACCAGGTTCAGCAGCGTCGACTTGCCGACCCCGGACTCGCCGACGATCGCGACGTAGCTGCCGGCCGCCAGGCCGAGCGACACGTGGTCGAGCACGGTGCGGCCGCCGGGGCCGCCGAAGCGGCGACTGAGATCGGAGATTTCGAGCATCGGCCGGTGGACCGCTCACCCGGCCCGGAGGTTCGTCCGGTCACGGTAGGCACCGGGGCTGGCGCCGGTCCAGCGCCGGAAGGCGCGATGGAAGGCGCTGGCCTCGGCGAATCCGAGCCGGCAGGCGACGTCGAGCACGCTGTTCCCGGCGTCGGCCAGCAGTTCGATCGCCAGGTCGCGGCGCAGCGCGTCCTTGATCGCCTGGTAGGGCTGGCCCTCCTCGTCGAGGCGGCGGCGAAGCGTCGACGCGGTCGTGCGCATCGACTTGGCGAGGGCGTCGAAGTCCGGCCAGTCCTCCGGCGGCAGCTCGCGCAGCCGGCGGCGCACCCGGGCCGCGAAGCTGTGGGGGTTGCGGTAGCGCACCAGGAAGTTGGCCGGCGCCTCGGTCAGGAATTCGTCGAGGTCCTCCGCGCGCCGCTGCACCGGCAGCGCCAGCGCCGCAGCGTCGAACGCGAGCCGCGTGCATGCCGCGTCGAACCGCGTCCGTTCGCCGAACAGCACGCGATACTCGGCGGCATGGCGCGGTTCCGGCGCCGCGAAGTCGAGGCTCGCGATCGGCACCCGCCGATCGACCAGCCAGCAGGAGAGGCCCAGCAGCAGGGTCATCACGGTCCCGTAGGCGAACAGCGGCACCGCGCCGCGCCGCGCCTCGACCACCACCACGGCGATGTCGCCGTCGCGCGTCAGGCACGCGCGCTGGTCGTCCAGCACCAGGCCGAGGAAGCGGATCTGGCGGCGCAGGGCCTGCTCCAGCGTGGCCGCACCGATCGTCGCATGGCACATCATGCGAAAGCTGCCGCGGCGCATCGGATGGGCGTCGAGGCCGAAGAATTCGTCGTCCATGGCGTCGGCCAGCGCCCGCCACAGGCGGCCGAAGCTGGCCACCGTGACGCGCGCCCGCGGCTGCGCCAGGCGCGCCGGCGCGATGCCGGCAGCGGCGAGCATCGGCGCGATCGCGAGGCCGCGCCGGCGCGCTACCGAGACCGCGTCGTCGACGAACTGGATGGCGATGCTGCCGCGCCCGCCCGGTTCCGCCGCTTGCCCGTTGGCTGATTCCATGTGGCAAATTCTGCCATCGTCGATGGTCGCTGCGGGCATCGCCGTGGCGCGTCCCGCCCGCTAGACTGCAGCGAATTCGAGAGATCGACAGGAGATCCATCCGATGCAGATCGACAACAAGGCTTTCATCGTCACCGGCGCCGCGTCCGGCCTCGGCGCCGAGACCGCCCGCCTGCTGGCTTCGGCCGGCGGCCGGGTGGTGCTGGTGGACCTGAACCGCGAGCAGGGCGAGCGGCTGGCCGACAAGCTGGGGCCGAACGCCCGCTTCGTCGCCGCCGACATCACCGACGGCAACGCGGCACAGGAAGCGATCGCTGCCGCCCGCGAGGCCTTCGGCGAGATCCGCGGGCTGGTCAATTGTGCCGGCGTGGCGCCGGCCGAGAAGCTCCTCGGCCGAAAGGGCGTGCACCGGCTGGAGAGCTTCTCGCGGGTGGTCACGATCAACCTGGTGGGCAGCTTCAACATGCTGCGCCTGGCCGCCGCCGCGATGGCGGAGAACGAAGCCGACGACGGCGGCGAGCGCGGCGTGATCGTCAACACCGCTTCGGTCGCCGCCTTCGACGGCCAGATCGGCCAGGCCGCCTACGCCGCGTCGAAGGGTGGCATCGTGGCGATGACGCTGCCACTGGCCCGCGAGCTGGCCAGCCACGGCATTCGCGTCATGACCATCGCACCGGGAATCATGGAGACGCCGATGCTGCTCGGCATGCCCGAGGACGTGCAGCGCGCGCTGGGCGAGACCGTGCCCTTCCCGGCCCGCCTCGGCAAGCCGGCGGAGTTTGCCGCGCTGGTCGGCCACATCGTCACCAACCGCTACCTCAACGGCGAGGTGATACGCCTCGACGGCGCGATCCGGATGGCCGCCAAGTGAGCGCGCGGCATCGCCCCTTCCCCGACAACCTGCAGCCCCGGAGACCGGCATGATCCTCAGCGACGAACAGCAGATGATCCGCGACACCATGCGCGCATTCGCCCAGGAGCGGCTGGCGCCGAATGCCGCGGCCTGGGACCGCGACCACGTGTTCCCGGCCGAGGCGCTGAAGGAACTGGCCGGACTCGGCGCGCTGGGCATGGTGGTGCCGGAGCAATGGGGCGGCGCCGGCATGGACTACCTGAGCCTGGTGCTGACGCTCGAAGAGATCGCCGCCGGCGACGGCGCCACCTCGACCATCGTCTCGGTGCAGAACTCGCTCGCCTGCGGCATCCCGAACCGCTACGGCAGCGATGCCCAGAAGGATCGCTGGCTGAAGCCGCTGGCGCGCGGCGAGATGCTCGGCTGCTTCTGCCTGACCGAACCCCACGTCGGCTCCGACGCCGCGGCGATCCGCACCACCGCGGTACGTGACGGCGACGGCTGGGTGCTGAACGGCGTCAAGCAGTTCATCACCACCGGCAAGCATGCCGACGTCGCGATCGTCTTCGCGGTCACCGACAAGGCGGCGGGCAAGAAGGGGATCTCGTGCTTCCTGGTGCCGACCGCGACCACCGGCTACGTCGTCGCGCGCATCGAGGAAAAGATGGGCCAGCGGGCCTCGGACACCGCCCAGATCCTGCTCGAGGACTGCCGCGTGCCGGCGGACGCCCTGCTCGGCGCCGAAGGCGACGGCTACCGCATCGCGCTGTCGAACCTCGAGGCCGGCCGCATCGGCATCGCCGCCCAGAGTGTCGGCATGGCCCGCGCCGCCCTCGACGCCGCGGTGGCCTATGCCCACGAGCGCGAGACATTCGGCAAGCCGATCTTCGAGCACCAGGCGGTGGCCTTCCGGCTGGCCGACATGGCCACCCGGCTCGAGGCCGCCCGCCAGCTGGTGTGGCACGCCGCCAGCCTCAAGGACGCCGGCCGGCCGTGCCTGAAGGAAGCCTCGATGGCCAAGCTGTTCGCCTCGGAGATCGCCGAGCAGGTGTGTTCCGACGCGATCCAGATCCACGGCGGCTACGGCTATGTGACCGATTTCCCGGTCGAGCGCATCTACCGCGACGTGCGCGTCTGCCAGATCTACGAAGGCGCCAGCGACATCCAGCGGCTGGTGATCGCGCGGGCGCTGGCCGAGTGAGCGAGCGCGGCGGTCCGCTCGCCGGCCTGCGCGTGGTCGAGTTCGCCGGCCTCGGGCCGGGCCCGTTCTGCGCGATGATGCTGGCCGATCTCGGCGCCGAGGTGGTGTGCGTCGACCGCCCCGGCCAGGGGGCCGCGGCCGGCCTGTTCGACCCCCGCAGGAACATCCTGAACCGGGGCCGGCGCAGCGTCGCCCTCGATCTCAAGTCCGACGCGGGCCGCGCCACCGCGCTGGCGCTGGCGGCACGGGCCGACGCGCTGATCGAGGGATTCCGCCCCGGCGTCATGGAGCGCCTCGGTCTCGGACCGGATGCCTGCCTCGAACACAACCCGCGCCTGGTCTATGGCCGCATGACCGGCTGGGGCCAGCACGGCCCCTATCGCGACACCGCCGGCCACGACATCAACTACCTGGCGATCTCCGGCGCCCTGCACGCGATCGGCCGACGGGATTCCGGCCCGGTGCCGCCGCTCAACCTGGTCGCGGACTTCGGCGGCGGCGGCATGCTGCTGGCGGTCGGCCTGCTGGCGGCGATGCTGGAGGCGCGCGCTTCCGGCCGCGGCCAGGTGGTCGACGCGGCGATGACCGACGGCAGCGCCCTGCTGATGGCGATGACCTACTCGCTGAAGGCAATGGGGCGCTGGTCGAATCAGCGCCAGGGCAACGTCCTCGACGGCGGTGCGCCGTTCTACGACACCTATCGCTGCGCCGACGGCAAGTGGCTGGCGGTGGGTCCGATCGAACCCCAGTTCCATCACCTGCTGCTGGCGACCTGCGGCATCGACGCGGCCGACTACGGCGACCAGTGGGACGAATCCGCCTGGCCTCGCCAGCGCGCACTGCTCGCCGCGGCCTTCGCCCGCGATCCGCGCGACCAATGGTGCCGCCGCTTCGACGGCAGCGACGCCTGCGTGATGCCGGTGCTGGATCTCGACGAGGCGCCGGACGACCCCCACAACCGGGCCCGTGGCACCTTCGTCGAGCATCACGGCCTGCTGCAGCCGGCAGCCGCGCCGCGCTTCTCGCGCACGCCGACGCTACCCGGCGCGCCGCCCTTTGCCGAGACCGGCGTGGATACCGACGCGGTGCTGCGCGACTGGGGCATTGCGCCACCGCCCTGAGCATCAACCGTTCCCATAGAGATCGATCCGGAACAGACAAGGGCGTCCGGCCGCCCGAGGGCGAGCGGCCAGACAAGTTAGAAACTCTGAATCATCGATTGAACAAGCATTGCTTGTCGCCATCCGGGTTTTCCCGTACAGTCGTGATTGTGCACTGCACTATCCGCGTGCCATTCACGATCAGGAGATCCGAACATGAGCGATCCCGCCAATCGGCCCGAGGCCACCGCCGCCACAAGCGTGCATGTGTCGAACGAACTTATCCAGCACTACGTCGAACGCGCCCATCAGCTTCGCAGCGAAGCGCTGCACGAATTCTTTTCGAACATCTGGAGCGTCGGAAAGCAGGCCACCAGAGGCTTGTTGCACCGCAGCGCACCTCGCCACGATCGG
This sequence comes from Rhodocyclaceae bacterium, assembly GCA_020445745.1. GTDB lineage: Bacteria > Pseudomonadota > Gammaproteobacteria > Burkholderiales > Rhodocyclaceae > Cognatazoarcus. The sequence goes on from JAGRGB010000046.1 coordinate 76,337, forward strand.
ATCGCGATGTCCTGACCCGTATCATCGGCCCGGCCGGTCGCGTGACGCAGGCCAGACAGTTTTGCATTAGAAAACCAGGACCAAACCTGGCTTCGCACGGGCGGCGCGGCAAGCGCAGCGGCGCTCAGGTGCGTCCCTGCCGTTGCCTGCGCTGCTCGAACAGGCAGATCGCGGCCGCCGACGACACGTTCAGCGATTCCACGACCGGCGCCATCGGGATCCGTATCCTGAGGTCGGCCCGCGCCGCCAGCGCCGGCGACAGGCCACCGCCTTCGGCGCCGAACAGCCACGCGACGTCGCCCCGCAGATCACAGTCGAACAAGCTGGTGCTGCCCGCGCCGGGCAGGGTCGCGGCGATCGCACCGCGATAGCCCTCGAGCAGCGCGGCAGGCATCGCCTGCTCGACGAGGGACATCACGAAGTGGGCGCCCATCGCCGCCCTCAGCACCTTCGGCGACCACGCCTGGGCGCAGCCCGGCGCGAAGATCGCCTGGCGCAGGCCGGCCGCCGCGGCGGTGCGCAGGATCGTGCCGACATTGCCGGCGTCCTGGATGCCGTCGAGCACCAGCAGGTCGCCAGCGACGGCGGGTGCCCGGGGGGCCGGAATGTCGATCAGCGCGACGATGCCGGTCGGCGTGCTGACCGGGCTGATCGATTTCATCAGCTCGTCGGTGACCACGTGGCAGCACCCGGAGACGCGTGCCGCGAGGTCGCCGATCTCGTCGCTCGACAAGGCCTCCTCGGTGACCAGCACGGCCTTCAGCGGCACGCCGGCGGCCAGCGCCGCAGCGACCAGATGCGCGCCGTCGAGCAGCGTCTCGCCACTCCTGCGACACTCGCGCGGCGAGCGGCAGATCGCCCGCGCGCGTTTGATCAGCCCGTTGTCACGCGAGCCGATGCGCTGCATCACCAGGCCAGGCCGAGGGTCGCCGCCGCGATGTTGACGGCCGACAGGCCGAGGTTCAGCGCCACCCGCTGGCGGATCGCGTTGAGCGCGCCCGCCCCGCTCGCCCAGTCCTGGCCTGCGACCGCGGCCTGCAGCCGCTGCCACGGCCCGAACCAGAGATTGACGAACACCGCCACCATCACCAGTCCGACCACCATCATCAGGTGCCAGGCGGGAGGAGCGTTGCCGAAGCCGACCTTGATTAGGGTGCCGAGGCCACTCACCAGGATCAGCGTGATGCTCAGCCATACCAGCGCGAAGAAGCGACGGAACACGCCGCACCACAGGGCCAGCCGATCGGCCGGCGACAGCGCGCCGGCGGCCGGCCGCAGGCAGAAGTACGCGAAGGCCATGCCACCGACCCAGGTGACGACGCCGAGCAGGTGCAGGAACAGCGCGACGTTGTGGAAACTCATGGCAATTCCTCGTCGGTCCACAGCGGTGGGTTGTGCAGCAGCGCACGCACCGGCGCGAAGCTGCGGCGATGGAAGTCGCGCACGCCATGGCGCCTGAGGGCCGCCAGATGGGCCGCCGTGGGATAGCCCTTGTGGGCGGCCAGCCCGTACTCCGGGTGGCGCGCATCGAGCGCCACCATGCCGGCATCGCGCTCGGTCTTGGCCAGGATCGAGGCCGCCGAGATCGCCGCCTCGACGGCGTCGCCGCCGACCACCGCGCGGGCCTCGCAGGCCAGCTCGGGGCAGCGGTTGCCGTCGATCAGCGCGAGCTCGGGTGCCGGCGACAGGGCCGCGACCGCGCGCCGCATCGCCAGCAGGCTGGCGTGCAGGATGTTGAGGCGGTCGATCTCGGCGACGCTGGCCTCGGACACCGCCCAGGCCAGCGCCTTGGCGCGGATCTCGGCGGCGAGCTGCTCGCGCCGCTTCGCGCTGAGCTTCTTCGAGTCGGCGAGTCCGCTGATCGGTGCGGCCGGGTCGAGGATCACGGCGGCCGCGACCACCGGCCCGCACAGGGGCCCGCGGCCGGCCTCGTCCACGCCGCAGGTCAGCAATGGCCGGCTCACGCCGGTACCTCCAGATAGGGCAGGATCGCGTCGGCGGCGCGCGCCGCGGTGTCCTGGCGCAGGTGTTCGTGCAGCTCGGTGAACAGCGCGGCGAGCCGATCGCAGGCATCCGGATCGGCGATCCACGCGTCGAGGGCGTCGGCCAGCGCTTCCGGCGTCGCGTCGTCCTGCAGGATCTCGGGCACCACGCCGTCGTTGCACAGGATGTTGGGCAGCCCGACCCACGGCAGGTAGGCCATGCGCTTCATCAGCTCGTACTGCCAGCGGCCGATGCGGTAGGTTATCACCATCGGCCGCTTCAGCAGGGCGGCCTCGAGGGTCGCGGTGCCGCTCGCCACCAGCACCGCGTCGGCCGCCGTCATCGCTTCCCAGGCGTGGCCGTGCATCAGCCGGATCGGCAGCTCGCGGGCCTCGGCGGCATCGATCGCGTCGGCGAAGATCCGCATCGTCTCGCGCGTCGCCAGCGGCACCAGGAACTGGGCGTCGGGGTGACGTGCGGCGAGCAGGCGGATGGTGTCGATGTACAGGCCGCCGAGGTTGCGCGCCTCGGACTGGCGGCTGCCGGGCAGCATCGCGAAGATCAGTTGCCCGGCCGGCAGGCCCAGCACCTCGCGAGTGCCGTCGCGGTCGGGGCACATCGGCAGCACGTCGGCCAGCGGATGGCCGACGTAGCTCACCGGGATGCCGCGCTTCAGGTAGAGCTCCGGTTCGAACGGAAACAGGCACAGCATGCGATCGACGCTGCGCGCGATCTTGTCGATGCGCCCGCCCCGCCACGCCCAGATCGAGGGGCTGACGAAGTGGATCGTGGTGAGCCCGGCCTTCTTCAGCCGGGCTTCGAGGCCGAGGTTGAAATCGGGCGCATCGACGCCGATGAACACGTCGGGACGATCGCGCCGGATCAGGCGCGCCAGGCGGGCGCGGATTCCGGACAGCTCGCGGTAGCGCTTGAGGGCGTCCACGTAGCCGTGCACCGCCAGCCGCTCGGCACCCCAGATCGCGTCGAAGCCCTCGGCCTGCATCTTCGGGCCACCGATGCCGTAGAAACTCACCTGCGGCAGCCGTGCCTTCAGGGCCCGGATCAGATGCGCGGCCAGGAGGTCGCCCGAGGCCTCGCCGGCCACCATGGCGATGCGCAGGGTCATCGTGTCAACGGACGATGCCGCGGTTCCGGACCGCGATGAAATCGGCGAAGGCGCGCACCGACGCGAAGGTCTCGGCGATCTCGTCGATCTTTTCACGAGCCTCGTCCAGCCCCAGCCCCGAGCGGTACAGGGTGCGATAGGCGCGCTTGATGGCGGCGATCTCGTCGGCGCTGAAGCCGCGGCGCTTCAGGCCTTCGGCGTTGATGCCGCGCGGCGCGGCCGGATTGCCGGCGACCGTGACATAGGGCGGCAGGTCCTGCAGCAGTACGGTGCCGACGCCGCAGAACGAATGGGCACCGACCCGGCCGAACTGGTGCACGCCGGTGAAGCCGCCGAGGATCGCCCAGTCGCCGACCGTGACGTGGCCGGCCAGGGTCGCGTTGTTGGCGAAGATCGTGTGGTCGCCGACCAGGCAATCGTGGGCGACATGCACGTAGGCCATGATCCAGTTGTCGTTGCCGACCCGGGTCACGCCGCCGTCCTGGGCGGTGCCGAGGTTGAACGAGCAGTACTCGCGGATCGTGTTGCGGTCACCGATCTCGAGCCGGGTCGGTTCGCCGGCGAACTTCTTGTCCTGCGGAATCGCACCGATCGAGCAGAACTGGAAGATGTGGTTGTCGCGGCCGATGCGGGTGTGGCCTTCGATCACCACCTGCGGCCCGACGCGGGTGCCCGCGCCGATCTCGACGTCGGGGCCGATGATCGAGAAGGCGCCGACCTCGACATCGTCGGCGAGCTTCGCCGCGGGATCGACAATGGCGGTCGGGTGGATCATGACAGCTTCTTCAGCGCGCACATCAGTTCGGCCTCGGCCGCGACCTCGCCGTCGACCCGGGCCACCGCCTTGTACTTCCAGATGTTGCGCTTGCTGTTCAGAATCGACACCGTCATCACGAGCTGGTCGCCGGGCGTCACCGGGCGCTTGAAGCGTACACCGTCGATGCCCGCGAAATACACCACCGAGTCGTCGTCCGGCAGCGCGCCCATGGTCTTGAACGACAGCACCGCGGCAGCCTGCGCCATCGCCTCGACGATCAGCACGCCGGGCATCACCGGATGATGGGGGAAGTGCCCCGGGAAGAACGGTTCGTTCATCGTCACGTTCTTGATCGCGACGATGTGTTCGCCCTCGACCAGTTCGGTCACCCGATCCACCAGCAGGAAGGGGTAGCGGTGCGGCAGGTACTGCAGGATTTCGTGGATGTTCATCAACGGGAGGACCCTTGTTCCAGTTCGGAAAGTCTCTGTTCGAGGGCGCGTATTCTATCCGCCATCGCATCGAGATGGCGCAGGTGCGCGAAATTGCGTACCCAGTCGGCATGGGTCTGGAGCGGCGGAATCGAGGTGTACACGCCGCCCTTTCGGATGCTCTTGGAAACCACCGTGCCGCCGGACACGACGACGTCGTCGGCGATCTCGATGTGGCCGACGATGCCGGCCATGCCGCCGATCATGCAGCGCTCGCCGATGCGGGTGCTGCCGGCGATCGCGGCTGCGGCGGCGACGATGGTGTGGCGGCCGACATGGACGTTGTGGCCGATCTGGATCTGGTTGTCGAGCTTGACGCCGTCGGCGATCACGGTGTCGTCGAGCGCGCCCCGGTCGATCGTGGTGTTGGCGCCGATCTCGACGTCGTTGCCGACCATCACCCGGCCGGTCTGGGGAATCTTGACCCACGACTTGTCCGCGTCGCGCGCGAAACCGAAGCCGTCGGCGCCGATCACCGCACCGGAATGCACGATGCAGCGCGCACCGAGCCGACAGCAGTCGTAGATCGAGACGCCCGCGTGGAGCCGCGTGTCGTCACCGATCACCGCTCCGGCGCCGATCCGGCAGCCGGCGCCGACGATGACGCGCTCGCCGATCGTCGCACCGGGCCCGATCCAGCTGCCGGGACCGATCTCGGCGCTGTCGGGCACCTCGCTGTCGAGCACCGCGGTACTTGCCACGCCACCCGCGGCGAGCCGCGCCGGGACCAACAGCTGGGCGAGCCGCGCGAAATAGAGATAGGGATCCGGCGTCAGGATGCGCGGTGCATCGGTGGCGTGGCGCGCGGCCGGCGCGAGGATCACGGCCGCCGCCCGGCTCCTGGCGACCTTGCCCTGGTAGCGCGGGTTGGCCAGGAAGCCGATGTCGCCGTCGCCCGCCGACTCCAGCGTGGCGACCCGCCGGATCGGCACCGAGCGCTCGCCGACCAGCTCGCCGCCGAGCAGATCGACGATCTCACCGAGGGTGCGGGGGCTCGGCATCGTCGTCGCGCTCATTTGCCGGTGGCCAGCGCCTCGATCACCTTGTCGGTGATGTCGATCCGCGTGCTGGCGTAGACCGCTTCCTGGAAGATGATGTCGTAGCCGTCCTTTTCGGCGATCTCCTTGATCGCCTTGTTGGCGCGGTCGAGCACGGCCGCCAGTTCCTCGTTGCGCCGTGCGTTGAGATCCTCCCGGAAACCGCGCTGGGCGCGCTGATACTCGCGGTTGAGTTCGTTGATTTCGCGCTCGGCGGAGCGCCGGTCCTGCGGGGACATCGTCATCGCGTTGCGGTCGAAGTCCTCCTGCAGGGTCTGCAGGTGCTTGGCCTGGGTCTGCAGATCACGGTCACGCGGCTCGAATTCCTTCTCCAGTCGCTTCTGCGCCGCGATCGCCGGTACCGCCTCGCGCATCACACGGTCGGAGTTGACGAAGCCGATCTTGGCCTGGGCCCAGGCGGTCAGGGGCAGGCAGATCAGCGCGGCGGCGAGCACGGCCAGGCCGGATCGTTTCACTTTGGTCTCCAATGTTTCCCCCGGGCACCGCTCAGAAGATCGACCCAAGCTGGAACTGGAAGCGCTGGGTGCGGTCCTCGGGCTCCTTGTTCAGTGGCCAGCCGAGGCTGAATTTCAGCGGTCCGATCGGCGAACTCCACGAGAACGCCAGTCCCGAACTGTAACGCAACTCCGACAGTTGCAGCGGCTCGCCCTCGCCATAAACCTGGCCGGCATCGAGGAATGCCGAGATGCGGAAGGACTTGTCCCGTCCGGAGCCGGGAACCGGGAAGTAGAACTCGGCGTTGCCGATCACCCGCCGATCACCGCCCAAGGACTCGCGGGAGCCGGTGGTACTGTCGACGAACTGGGGCCCCAGCGAACTCTGTTCGAAACCGCGCACCGATCCGATGCCGCCGGCGTAGAAGCTCTTGTAGAACGGCAGCGACTTGTTGTTCCACCCCTTCGCCCAGCCGATCTCGCCATTGAGCATCAGGCTGAAGTCCGACCCGATCGGGAACCAGCGTTGATGCTCGTAGATCACCTTGCCGTAGCGCAGCGAACCGGGCGGCAGCGCGGTTTCGAACAGCACCCGCTGGTAGGTGCCCTTGGTCGGATAGAGGAAGCTGTCGCGGCCGTCGCGCGACCAGCCGACGGTGCCGATCAGGCTGGTGACCGACTCGCAGTCGAAGTCCTCGCAGAAGCGCTGGTAGCGGTCCGGGCTGTCGTCGAAGGTGGTGATCTTGGTGCGGTCGATGGCCAGGCCGAAGTTGATCTTGTCGTCTTCGGCGATCGGGTAGCCGAAGCGCACGCCGCCGCCGATCGAGTCGGTCTCGTAGCGCGCCACCGTCAGCGAGGTCGGATCGACGTTGCGCTGGTAGATGTCCCAGCCGAAGCTGACGCCGTCCACCGTGAAGTAGGGATTCGTGAAGGACAGCGAAAGGGTCTTGTTGACGCGGCTGGTATTGACGTTGAGCGAGGCGGAGTTGCCGCTGCCGAACAGGTTCTGCTGGGAAATCGAGGCGTTGATGATGATCTTTTCCGAGCTCGAGAAACCCGCGCCGAACATCAGGTTGCCGGTCGGACGCTCCTTTACCGAGAAGTTCACGTCCACCTGGTCGGTGGTACCCGGCACCGGCGGCGTCTCGACCGTGACCTCGTCGAAGTAGCCGAGGCGCTCGACCCGGGTGCGCGATCGGTTGATCTTGGCAGCGTCGTACCACGCGCTCTCGAACTGGCGCATCTCGCGACGGACAACCTCGTCGCGGGTCCGCGTGTTGCCGCTGACGTCGATCCGGCGCACATACACGCGCCGACCGGGATCGACGAAGATCGTGAACGCCACCTCGCGCTTGTCGCGATCCACCTCCGGCGAGGCATTGACGTTGGCGAAGGCATAGCCCTCGTTGCCGAGCCGGTCGGTGATCGCCTTGTTGGTCTCGGTCAGCTTGCGCCGCGAGAAGGTCTCGCCGGGCCGGATCGTCACCAGCTCGCGGTATTCCTTCTCGTCGATGATCAGGTCGCCGGTGAGGCGAACACCCGACAGGGTGTACTTCTCGCCTTCGGACACGTTGACGGTGATGTAGACGTCGCGCTTGTCGGCGCTGATCGACACCTGGGTGGCATCGATGCTGAAGTCGATGTAGCCCTGGTCGAGGTAGAACGAGCGCAGCCGCTCGAGGTCGGCCGACAGCTTCTGCTTCGAGTACTGGTCGTTCTTGGTGTACCAGGTCAGCCAGCCCGGGGTCGTGAGTTCGAACAGATCGAGCAGGGTGTCGTCGTCGAAGGCCTTGTTGCCGACCACGCCGATCTTGCGGATCTTCGCGACATCGCCCTCGACGACCTCGAAGTTGACCGCCACCCGGTTGCGCTCGAGCGGCGTCGTCGACGCCTTGATGCGAGCCGAGTACAGGCCGCGCGACAGGTACTGGCGCTTGAGCTCCTGTTCGGCGCGGTCGAGCAGCGCGCGGTCGAAGATGCGCGACTCGGCCAGCCCCACTTCCTTCAGGCCGGTCTTCAGCGCCTCCTTGTCGAACTCCTTGACGCCCTCGAAGTTGACCTGGGCGATCGCCGGGCGCTCGTCCACCACCACCACCATCACGCTGCCGTCGGCCTCGATGCGGACATCGCGGAAGAAGCCGGTCGCGTACAGTGCCTTGATCGAGGCGCTGGCGCCGGCTTCGGTCAGGCGGTCGCCGACGCGCACCGGCAGATAGTTGAACACGGTGCCGGCCTCGGTGCGCTGGATGCCTTCGACGCGGATGTCGGTGATCACGAAGGAGTCGAACGCTGCGGCGGGCATGGACGCGGCGAACAGGGCCGCGGCGAGCCCGGCGGGAAGCTCTCGTATCATGAATGGCTCAGCCCGAGATGAGGCGATTGATGTCGTTGTAGAAGGCGAAGGCCATGAGCATCACCAGCAGAGCGAGACCCACCTGCTGGCCGATCTCCATGATGCGGTCCGGAACCGGACTGCCCTTGACGATTTCGACGAGATAATACAGTAAGTGCCCACCGTCCAGCACCGGAATGGGCAGCAGGTTCAGGACGCCCAGCGAGATGCTGATCAGCGCCAGAAACTTCAGATAGTGCGGTATCCCCATCTTCGCCGACTGGCCCGCGAAATCGGCGATCGTGACCGGACCGGAGAGGTTCTTCCAGGAGACTTCGCCGACCACCATGCGGCCGATCACCGAGACGCTCAGAACCGAGGTCTCCCAGGTCTGCTGAAAGGCCTTGCCAAGGGCCTCGACGACGCCATAGCGCACCGTCGTGAACATCCGCGCGCGCAGGCCCGGATCGTTCGCCACCGCGACGCCGATGCGCGCCACCATGCGCCCGCCGACCTCCTCGAGCTGCGGCGTCACCTGCAGCACCAGCCGTTCGCCGTCGCGCTCGACGCCCACCGCCAGCGTGCGTCCTTCCGAGGCCACCACCTTGTCCACCAGTTGCGACCACGCGAGCACCGCCTCGCCGTCGATCGCGACGATACGGTCACCGACCCGCATGCCGGCGACGTCGGCCGCGGCACCATCGATCAGGCGGCCGATCACCGGCGAGATCATCGGCTTCAGCGGCAGCAGCCCGAGCTGCTCGAGCACGTCGCCGGCATCGGATTCGAGCGAGGCACCGGCCATCGACAGCGTGCGCAGCTCGGCGCTGTGCCCGCCTTCCGGAATCACGCCGATGCCGACGTCGGCGCCGGCGAGCGCATGCTGCAGCATCGCCCAGCGCAGCTCCTGCCAGCTGCGCACCTCGTCGCCGGCGACCGAGACCACCATGTCGCCTTCCTCCAGCCCGGCTCGCGCCGCCGCACTCTCGGCGACCGGCTGCTCGATCAGCGGCTTCAGTTCCTCCGAGCCATGGACGAACAGCCCCCAGTAGAGCACCACCGCCAGCAGCAGGTTGGCGAGCGGCCCGGCGGCGACGATCGCGAAGCGCTTGCCGACGGTCTGGCGGTTGAAGGCCCGGTGCGCCTCGGCCGGCGACACCTCGCCCTCGCGCTCGTCGAGCATCTTCACGTAGCCACCCAGCGGAAATGCCGCCAGCGCCCATTCGGTGCGATCGGGCCCGAAGCGGCGCGACACCAGCCGCTTTCCGAACCCCACCGAGAAGCGCAGCACCTTGACGCCGCACAACCGTGCGACCAGGTAGTGCCCGAGCTCGTGGAACACGATCAGTACGCCCAGCGCGATCGCAAACGGTATCAGGTAGTCCAGCAGATTCATGACGGTCTGTGTGCTCAACCGGGGATCAGCGCGGCCGCCTGCCGGCGCGCCGCGCTGTCCGCCTCGAAAACGTCCTGCATGCAACGGACAGCGCCAGCGCCGATCTGTTCCAGCACCGTGCGGCACACTTCGCTGATGCCCGTGAATGCCAGCCTGCCGGCGAGGAAGGCGTCGACCGCGACCTCGTTGGCCGCGTTGAGCACCGCCGCCGCGCTGCCACCGGCGTGCAACGCCTGGTAGGCCAGGCCCAGACACGGGAAGCGTTCGAGATCCGGCGCCTCGAACTCGAGCCGCCCGATGGAGAACAGGTCGAGCGCCGGGACGCCGGATTCGATGCGCCCGGGATGGGCCAGGGCATGGGCGATCGGGGTGCGCATGTCGGGATTGCCGAGCTGCGCGATCACCGAGCCGTCGGCGTACTCGACCATCGAGTGGATCACGCTCTGGGGATGGACCACCACCTGGATCGCGTCGGCTTCGGCGCCGAACAGCCAGTGGGCCTCGATCACCTCGAGCCCCTTGTTCATCATCGTCGCGGAGTCCACCGAGATCTTGCGCCCCATCACCCAGTTGGGATGGGCACAGGCCTGCTCCGGCGTGATGTCGGCGAGCAGGGCCGGCGACGTCGTCCGGAACGGCCCGCCGGACGCGGTCAGCAGGATGCGTCGCACGCCGCTGGCGGCGGGCCGGCGGTCGAAACCCGGCGGCAGGGCCTGAAAAACCGCATTGTGCTCGCTGTCGATCGGCAGCAGGGTCGCGCCACCAGCCTCGATCGCCTCCATGAACAGCGCCCCGGACATCACCAGCGCCTCCTTGTTGGCGAGCAGCACCTGCTTGCCGCTGCGCGCCGCGGCCAGCGTCGGCGCCAGCCCCGCGGCGCCGACGATGGCGGCCATCACCGAATCCACCTCCGGTGCCGACGCGACCTCGCACAGCGCCGCTTCGCCGTGGCGGATCTCCGGCCACGGCTGGTCGACAGCGAGCAGGCCGGCGAGCCGGTCGGCGGCTGCCGCCGAACCGACCACCACCACCTTGGGCCGGGTCTGGCGTATCAGCTCGTGCAGTCGCTCGACCCGGCTGTGGGCGGTCAGCGCGAAGACCTCGTAGCGCTCGGGATGGCGCAGCACCACGTCGATCGTGCTGCAGCCGATCGAGCCGGTGGCCCCCAGGATGGTCAGTCGCTTCATGCCGTACTCCAACGGCGACGGGCTGCGTGGGCGAGCCCCATGTCAGGCCACCATGCCCAGCAGATGGGCAACCAGCGCCACCAGCGGCAGCGTCGACAGCAGGCTGTCGATACGGTCGAGCACGCCGCCATGTCCGGGCAGCACGCTGCCGCTGTCCTTGACGCCGGCCTGGCGCTTGGCCAGCGACTCGAACAGGTCGCCGACGATGCTGACCACGGTGTGCACCACGCACGCCAGCGCGAGGACGGCCACCGCACCGGCCTGCGGTGCCAGTGCGCCGCTGGCGAAGGCCACGATCAGCGCATACAGCAGCACCCCGGCGACCGCCCCGTAGGCACCCTCGCGGCTCTTGCCCGGACTGATCAGTGGTGCCAGCTTGACGCGGCCGAAGCGCCGGCCGACGAAATACGCGGCGATGTCGGCCATCCACACCGACGCCATCACCGCCAGCAGCCACCACGGGCCGAATTGCTGGCGGATCGCGACCATCGCCAGCGCCGGCGGCAGCAACAGCAGCACGCCCAGCGCCAGGCCCGGCCATCCGCGCGGCACGGCCCAGCGGGATTTCAGCCACAGCGGCGCCACCAGCAGCCAGAACAGCGCGCTGATGGCGAACAGGATCAGGCTCGGCCAATGGGCCTCGGCGACGTGCCCGCTCGGCGCGACGACCAGCACCAACACTCCGAGCAGGCTCGCGAAGACGATCCGACCGGGGCCGACCAGGCGGATCAGTCCGGCCCACTCCCAGGCACTGAGCGCACCGATCACCGCCGCGAACACGGTCCACGCGGGCCCGGGCGCACCGAACAGGATGGCGCCGAACACCGACACCAGCACCAGCGCGGTCAGGACCCGTGTTCTAAGCATCGCCGGAGGTGTCCTCGGCGCCGCCCTTCAGCTGCTCGCTGGTACGGCCGAAGCGCCGCTCGCGGTGCAGGTAGGACTGGATCGCATCGGCCAGCGCGCGCTCGTCGAAATCCGGCCACAGCGTGTCGGTGAAGTAGAGCTCGGTGTAGGCGAGCTGCCACAGCAGGAAGTTCGAGATGCGCTGTTCGCCGCCGGTTCGGATGAACAGGTCCGGCTCCGGCGCATAGGCCAGCGCCAGATGGCGCGACAGCTCCTCCTCGTCGAAGCCGCTGCGGCGCTCCGGCGAGGCCGCGAGCATCCGTTCCATGGCCTGCATGATGTCCCAGCGCCCGCCGTAGTTGGCGGCGATGGTCAGGGTCAGCCGCTCGTTGCCGGCGGTGCGCGCCTCGGCCTCGCGGATCAGCCGCGCCAGGGATTCGTCGAACGCCGACAGGTCGCCGATGACGTGAAAGCGGATCCCATTCTCGTGCAGCTTGTCGATTTCCTTCTGCAGCGACTTCAGGAACAGCTGCATCAGGAACGACACTTCGTCGGCCGGGCGCCGCCAGTTCTCGGAGCTGAACGCGAACAGCGTCAGGAACTCGACGCCGTTGTCGATGCAGGCGCGGATCACCGCGCGCACCGACTCGACGCCGCGCGCGTGTCCGGCGACCCGGGGCATCATCCGGCGACGGGCCCAGCGGCCGTTGCCGTCCATGATGATCGCCACGTGGCGTGGACCGCGGGCGGTATCGGGAATCGAACGTGTGGAACTTACGAAGGGTATGGCCAAGCCTGCGCCTCGCTCGGGGCTTGCGTTCGCGGGCGGTCAGACCTGAAGCAGTTCCTGCTCTTTCTGGGAAAGCAGGCGATCCACCTCGGCAACGTAACGATCGGTCAGCTTCTGCACCTCGTCCTGGGCACGACGTTCGTCGTCCTCGGAGATCTCCTTCTCCTTGGTGGCGTCCTTGAGGTGGTTGTTGGCGTCCCGGCGCAGGTTGCGGATCGCGACCTTGGCGGTCTCGCCCTCGTGGCGAACGACCTTGATCAGCTCGCGCCGGCGCTCCTCGGTGAGGGGCGGCATCGGCACCCGGATGATGTCACCCTGGTTGGCCGGATTGAGACCGAGATCGGAATCGCGGATCGCCTTCTCGACCTTGGCGAACATCGGCTTCTCCCAGGGCTGGACACCGATCGTGCGGGCGTCGAGCAGGGAGATGCCGGCCACCTGGTTGACCGGGACCATGCTGCCGTAGTACTCGACCTGGATATGGTCGAGCAGGCCGGTATGGGCGCGTCCGGTGCGCACCTTGGCGAGATCGGTCTTCAGGGCCTCGATCGACTTCTGCATCTTCTGTTCGGCGGTTTTCTTGATCTCGGCGATCATCGATCTGCTCCTTAACAGTAGACGAGCGTGCCTTCGTCCTCGCCGATCACGACGCGGCGCAACGCTCCGGGCTTGAAGATGCTGAACACATTGACCGGCAGGCGCTGGTCGCGGCACAGCGCGAAGGCGGTGGCGTCCATGACCTGCAGGTTGCGGCTGATGGCTTCGTCGAAGCTGAGCCTGCTGTAGCGCGTGGCCCGGGCGTCGGCGTTCGGATCGGCGGTGTAGATGCCGTCCACCTTGGTCGCCTTGAGGACGATCTCGGCGCCGATCTCGGCGCCCCTGAGGGCCGCGGCGGTATCGGTGGTGAAGAACGGGTTGCCGGTGCCGGCCGCGAAGATCACGACGCGACCGTCCTCGAGATAGCGGATCGCCTTGCCGCGGATGTAGGGCTCGACCACCTGCTCCATCGTCAGCGCCGACTGGACGCGGCTGACGATGCCGGCGCGGCGCATCGCATCGGACAGCGCCATCGCGTTCATCACCGTCGCCAGCATGCCCATGTAGTCGGCGGTCGCCCGATCCATGCCCGACGAGGCGCCGGCCATGCCACGAAAGATGTTGCCGCCGCCGATGACGACGCCGATCTGTACGCCGAGGCGCGAAACCTCGGCGATGTCGTCGACGATGCCGCCCACCACGCCCTCGTTGATGCCATAGGCGTCGTCGCCCATCAGGGCTTCACCCGAGAGCTTCAGCAGGATGCGTTTGTAGGCGGCGGCCATGCGCGGATTCTTACTTCTGGGCCGACGCGGCCTGGGCAGCCACTTCCGCGGCGAAGTCGCTGACCTTCTTCTCGATGCCCTCGCCGACCACGTACAGCTCGAAACCGGCGACGCGGGCGCCGCGCGACTTCAGCAGGGCCTCGACGGTCTGCTTGCCGTCCTCGGCCTTGACGAAGACCTGGCCGAGCAGGGTCACCTCCTTGAGGAACTTCTGCACCGTGCCGTCGGCGATCTTCTCCAGCATCGCTTCCGGCTTGCCGGCCTCGCGCGCCTTCTCGATCGCGATGCGCCGTTCGGCGTCGATCAGCGCGCCCGGCACGCCGCTGGCGTCGACCGACTTGGGCTTGCTCGCCGCGATGTGCATCGCCAGGTCCTTGCCCAGCTGCTCGTCACCGCCGACCAGATCGACCAGCACGCCGATCCGCGAGCCATGCACGTAGCTGGCCATGCTGCCCTCGGCCTCGACCCGCACGAAGCGGCGGATGCTCATGTTCTCGCCGATCTTGCCGACCAGCGCGGCACGTACCTCCTCGACCGACTTGTCGCCGAGGCGGAGCGCCGACAGCGCGTCCACGTCGGCCGGTTCGTGCGCCACCACCAGCTTCGCGACGTCGGCGCCGAGGCCGATGAAATCGTCGTTCCGCGACACGAAGTCGGTCTCGCAGTTGAGCTCGACCATCGCCGCGCACTTGCCGTCCGCAGCGACCTCGATGCCGACGATGCCTTCCGCGGTGATCCGGCTCGCGGCCTTGCTCGCCTTGTTGCCCAGCTTGACGCGGAGGAGTTCCTCCGCCTTGCCCATGTCGCCGTCCGCCTCGGTCAGCGCCTTCTTGCACTCCATCATCGGCGCGTCGGTCTTCTCGCGCAGCTCCTTGACCATGCCTGCGGTGATTGCCGCCATGCTTGCTCCTGCCTGTATCCAGTGAATTCTGTTGCTGTTGCCGCGGGCGGGCCGTCAGGCCTCTTCGTCGCCCGTCTCTTCCTCGACCTCGACGAACTCGTCGCCGCCGGCAGCGACGATCTCCTGCACCACCTGGTTGCGTCCGGCCAGCACCGCGTCGGCGACGCCGCGCGCGTACAGGCGGATCGCCCGGGAGGAATCGTCGTTGCCCGGGATCACGTAGTCGATCGGTTCCGGCGAGTGATTGGTGTCGACCACCGCGACCACCGGGATGCCCAGCTTGCGGGCCTCGGTCACCGCGATCTTGTGGTAGCCGACGTCGATCACGAACAGCGCGTCGGGCAGGCCGCCCATCTCCTTGATGCCGCCGATGCTCTTGTGCAGCTTGGCGATCTCGCGGCTGGTCATCAGCGCCTCTTTCTTCGACAGGCGCTCCATCGAGCCGTCTTCGTGCATCGCCTCCATGTCCTTCAGGCGCTTGATCGACTGCTTGACGGTCTTGAAGTTGGTCAGCATCCCGCCCAGCCAGCGATGGTTGACATAAGGCATCTTGCAGGCCTGGGCCGACTCACGCACCGCCTCACGCGCAGAACGCTTGGTGCCGACAAACA